>NZ_JBIVLA010000004.1:0-788012 GCF_044751065.1 Streptomyces sp. NPDC088746 | reverse complement strand
GAGAGGTGGTGCAGGTCGGCCATGAGGAGCATGTTCTCCTCGCCGGTGATCAGGCCGTCGACGGCGGAGAACTGCCCGGTGACACCGATCGCGGCCCGCACTGCCTGCGGGTCCGCGGCGAGGTCGTGGCCCGCGACCTGCGCCTGCCCGCCGTCCGCGGTGATGAGCGTGGAGAGGATCTTCACGGCGGTGGTCTTGCCCGCGCCGTTCGGACCGAGCAGGGCGAAGACGGACCCCGCCGGGATGTACAGATCGATGCCGTCGAGGACGGTCTTGTCGCCGTAGGACTTGCGCAGACCGACGGCGGAGACGGCGGCGGGCGACTGCGCGCGGGTCTCTCGATTGGACGTGGGCATGACAGACGAAGGCATGGAGCCCTCCCGTTCGAAGGGTGAAGTGGCACGTGGCCGGGGCGTGGTGGGCGAGCAGACGTGACCGGTGTTCAGGCCGTTCAGGCCTTGGCGCGGCGGATGTCGATGTTTCCGTGCCGGGTACGGGCGCGGATCTTGACGGTGTCCTCGGTCCCCTCCGGGGCGTCGGAAGCGGTGAGCGCGTTACGAACCTGGCCCGAGCCGGAGTTGACGTCGAGCCAGGCGGCCGTGCCCGCGCGGACCCCGATGTCGATGGCGCCGTAGCTCGTCTCCAGCTGGGCTGTGCCGCGCGCCACCTCGCCCACGCGGAGGGTGCCGTGGGCGGTGGTGGCGGTGACCGAGTCCTCGGCGCGCCGGATCTCGATGTCGCCGTTGGCGCCGCTCACCCGGACTTCGCCGGTCACGGCGTCGACGGTCGTGGTGCCGTGCGAGTTCTTCAGGACGGCGGGGCCGTCGACGAGGCCGACGCGCAGGCTGCCCGAGCTGGTGGTGATCTCGGCCAGGCCCTCGACCCGGTCCACGCTGATCGAACCGTGGGAGGCCTTGAGCCACAGAGGGCCGGTCGTGTCGAGGCGGACGTCTCCGGACGAGGTCTTCACCCGGACCTCACCGAGCCGGCCCTCGCCGAGCACCTGGGCCCAGGCGCCGGTCATGTCGATGCGGGAGCCCGTGGGCAGTTCGACGGTCACGTCCACGGTGCCGGTGCGGCCGAGCAGGTTGGCCTTGGGCGTCCTGACCGTCAGTGTGCCGCCGGCGTACGTGATCTCGGTCTGGTCCGCCGTCCGCACGTCCATGTCCTTCTTCGGGTCACGGGGCACGACCGCGACCACCGTGTCGAGGCGGTCGCCCGCGGTGAACTGGATGGAACCGGCCTCCACGTGTGCGGAGACAGAGATCGATTCGGGAGTGTCGAAAGAAGGCATGGCTGTCCCGTCCTCTTGGGTCTTCAGGGCGTCCCCGCTGGTGGGACGTGGTGTGGGTGAAGCGGTGCCGGTTTGGGTGCGCTCAGCGCACCCAGCCCGTGAAGCTCTGTCCGACGGTCCGGGTCTTCTCCGTCGTGCGCGGCTGTGCGCCGCCGTCGGCCGCGGCAGACACGGCGCGGACCACCCACGCGTTGACCGACAGGCCCTCGCGGGCCGCTGCCTCCTCCGCGCGGGTCTTGAGGTGGGCCGGCAGGCGCAAATTGACGCGGGCGGTGCCGCCCTCATCGCTGTCGGCCCCGGCCGGGGGTCCGGAGGATTCGAAGGGTGCGGACGGTCCCGTGGAAGCGCCGCTGTCGCCGGGCGGCGGTGTCACCACGAAGTCGGGATCCAGCCCGCGCAGCCGTACGTCGACCGAGCCGGGGGCGAGTTCGCGGGTGATCTCGTCCATCGCGGCGGAGAGCACGTTGAGCATGGTCAGCCGGATCGCCGACTCCAGGGGAGCGGTGAGCCTCTCTGCCAGCTCGCGGGCTTCGTCGCCGCCGGCTTCGGCGGCCACCGCCAGGTCGCGGCGGATGGTGTCGACGTACGGGGTGAGGTCCATGACGCCATCATGGCACCTTCATGGCGCCAAGCGCAAGGGTGGAAAGGTGTTGCTGGATCTGCATGACATTGAAACCGCTCTGACCTGCGAAGATGGCGTGGCGCCTGTGGCGGCTGCGGTGACGCCATGTGTGTGCATGCGTGGTAGGTGGCGCGGAGTGGCGCCAGGTGGTGCCGAGTGGCGCCACCTGGTGCCAGGCGGTGCGGAGGATGTCAGGTCCAACCGGGCACACACGACGCGACGGACGGGACCGGAAGGCTTCGTCAATGAGGCGTCAAGGGTCGGGCGTGCGGAGTCAAGGGTCCGCTAACGGATACCTCCGGCCCGCTGGGGGCGGGCATAGCGTCCTCGGTGTGCCCCCGGCCGCCCGTGGTCCGGGGATGTGTCCGTCTCCATGAGGAGTGCCATGAACGACAGCCAAGGCCTCGACGACCCCGACCCCCTTCAACCGTTCCGGACCGGGGCGTTGTTCGTCCCCGTCCGGCAGGGGCCCGCGGGCTGCTGCGCCCGCCTCTTCCGTACTCCCCTCGGTGCCCGTACCGCGGTCGCGTTCACCGACGAGCGACGGCTGACACTCACCCTGGGGCGGCGGCAGACCTGGATCCGGCTCTCCGAGCCGGCGGTACGCGCCCTCGTCGCGCCTCTGGGAATCGTCGACCTCGTCGTCGATCCGCTGCTCGCAGCCCCAGGGCCCCGTGACGCCTCCACCGCCGGATTCGCCCGCCGTCCGGCCGGGGATCCACGCCCGGCCCGCCCGCTCCGCCCAGCCGCCGCGCGGCCGCTGTCTCCTGCGTCCACCTCTTGACCCGCTGGGGGGAACACCATGACCACAACACTGCCCGGACCGCCGGCCACGCCGCAGGCCGCTTCCGTTCCGCCGGACAACGCCGCGAGTCTGTCCGTCTGGCCCGCTTCGGCGCGACTCGCCCCCCGGGGCGATGTCGCGGTGGGCGGCGTCTCCCTCGTCGAGGCGGCCGAGCGGTTCGGCACCCCCGTCTACCTCCTGGACGAGGGGGAGGTGCGGGACCGCTGCCGCGCCTACGTGCGCGCCTTCCCGGACACCGACGTCGTCTACGCGGCCAAGGCATTCCTGTGCCGTGCCCTCCTGCGCTGGGTACGGGAGGAGGGCCTCGGCCTGGACGTGTGCTCCGCGGGCGAGTTGGAGCTCGCCGTCACCAACGGCTTCCCTCCCGAGCGCATCGTGATGCACGGCAACGCCAAGAGCCCGGACGACCTGAGCGCCGCACTGCGCCTGGGCGTCGGAAGGATCGTCATCGACAGTGCGTGGGAGATCGCACGGCTGTCCGCGCTCGTTCCGGACGGCGCCCGCCAGAAGGTGCTGGTGCGCGTGGTCCCCGGGGTGAGCGCCGGCGGTCACGCGGCGATCCGTACCGGCACGGACGGCCAGAAGTTCGGGCTCTCCCTCACCGACGGAAGCGCCCAGCACGCCGTCGCCCGCATACTCGGTCAGCCGCGCCTGGACCTGGTCGGACTGCACTGCCACATCGGTTCGCAGATCAGCACCGTCAAGCCCTACCTGACCGCGCTCCGGCGGATGGTCGGGCTGCTCGCCCAGATCAGCCACCAGCACGGGGTCGCCCTGCCGGAGCTGGACATGGGAGGCGGACACGGCGTCGCCTACCGGCCGGGGGAGACCTCCCTCGACATCGCGGCACTCGGCGCGCGCATCCGCCGCGAACTGGCGTCGAGCTGTGCGGCGGCCGGTATACCCGTGCCCCGGCTCACCATCGAGCCCGGTCGCGCGGTGGCCGGTCCCGCAGGCGTCGCGCTCTACAGGGTGCTCGCCGTGAAGAGGACGGGTGACAGCCTCTTCGTGGCCGTGGACGGCGGAATGAGCGACAACCCGCGGCCCGCCCTCTACGGCTCCCGCTACGCGCCCCGGCTCATCGGCCGCCGTTCCACCGCCGAGCCGTGCACGGCGACCGTCGTCGGACGGCACTGCGAGGCCGGCGATGTGCTCGCCGCCGGCGCGGCCGTGCCGGGTGACATCCACCCGGGCGATCTCCTGGCCGTTCCGGTCGCCGGTGCCTACCACCTCTCGATGGCGTCCAGCTACAACGCGGTCGGCCGTCCCCCGGTGGTCGCCGTCCACGAAGGCCGCGCGCGGATCCTGATACGCCGCGAATCCCTGGCCGACATCAACGGCCGCGACATCGGGCTGTGAACCATCGACGGAGGTTCGGCGGGACGGGTGCTGGTGGAGGCCGCCACCCGGGACGACGACCTCCTGGCTGTCGGGACGGGGCCGCGCCGACGGCAGCACGACCGTGCCGTGAGGGAAGGCCGTGCGGCCCCTCAGCCGAGCGGCTCGAAGGGGCCCGGGGGTTCGCCCGTCCAGCGGTGCAGGCGGATCGCGCCCTCCTGCTCGACGACGCCGTCCTTCTCCACGGCCCGGCCCTCCGCGACGTAATAGCGGCCATCGCCCAGCGCGTCGAACCCGTAGCTGCCGTGGAACTCCCAGCCGCGGATGCCGGTCGCCTCGTCGCGCAGGCCGGCCTCGCGGAGGGTGAGGAGCCTGCCGGTCTCAGGCGTGGGCTGCCCCTCGATCTCTCCGCGCACCGGCGCGGCGGAGCCGTCGACCGTGAAGAACGAGTAGTTCGGGAAGCCCTCCTTCCTGCCCTTGTATACCGCCATGATCCAGTTCCTGGTGTACGGGTCGTACTGGAGGTTCTGCACGCCGTAGGTGGTGTTGCCGGTGCGGACGAAGAACTTGCCGTCATGGTGCCGGGGGCCGCTGTGGTGCGGGGCGTCCTGGGAGAGAGGTCGTGCGTACCTGCCCCAGGCCCTGATGTCGTACTGCAGGATCACCTGGTGGTCGTTGTCGGCCCGGCCGGTGTGGGAGTAGACGCCGTACGCGACCTTCAGCGTCTGCCTGCCGCCCCGCTCGCCGAACTCGGGGCCGAACGACACCCCGTCGATGCCGCTGCACCCGTAGCGGTGGTCGAGGGTGTCGGCGGTGTCGCCGTCGAAGACGCCGTTGCCGTCCATGTCGGCGGTGAAGTCCTCGGCCACCTCGTCGAGATGGACCGCGGTCACGACGCCGTCCCGCTCCGCGTTCATCCCGACCCGGTCCATCTTCCGAGCGTCGAACACGGCGATGTAGAACGATTCCGCCGCCTTGTACTCGAGCGATCCGTAGACCCTGCCGTCCCGCTCGTCGACGTCGATGTCACCGAGGTGGCCGGTGAGGCCCTCGACGGTCCCGAGGACCTTGCCGGCCAGGTCGGTCTTGACCAGCTGCTGGGTGAACGACCAGTAGACGAAACCGCGCCCCCGGTCCACGGTCACGCCCTGGAGATGGCTGGTCGGCCACGCGCCCCCGTAGACGTAGGACGGCAGCCCGGGCGGTCGGCCGCCGCGGTCGCTCCCGGCGGCGACGCCGGGGGAGGGGGCGGCGAGGAGGAGGGCCGGGACGCCTATCCCGGCGACGAGTACGGTTCGGAACATCCGGAGCTTGCGGCGCACGCGGTTTCCTTTCCACGGGAACGTGGGACTTGCTCCAACTCCCTTCGTACGTCCGTCATGACCAGGTCCGCAGCACCTCCGGGTTCGCACAGTGGGCCGGGGCGCGGCCGGCCAGGAAGCGGGCGACCTCAGCGGCCACGAGGGCCGACGCGTTGTGGGCGGTCTGCTTGCTGGCGCCCGCCAGATGCGGGGTCATGACGACGTTGGGGGTACGCCGGAACCGGGAGCCGGGCGGCAGCGGCTCCTCCGGGTAGACGTCGAAGGCCGCGCCGAAGAGGCGGCCCTCGTCCAGGGCGTCGCAGACGGCGTCGTAGTCGAGCAGGGAGCCACGGGCGCAGTTCACGAGTACGCCGCCGGGCGGCATGAGCCCGATCATTTCTCGGGAGAGCAGGCCCTCGGTCTTCGGAGTGGCCCGGGCGTGCACGGTGACGAAGGACGAGCGGCGCATCAGCTCGGGGAGGTCCACCCGCTCCGCCGGTCCCAGGACGGCGTCGTCGGCGTACGGATCGGCGACCAGGACACGCGCGCCGAAACCCTGGACGATCCGGGCCACCCGGGAGCCGATGGCGCCGTACCCCACGATGCCGACCGTGCCGCCTTCCAGCTCGGGTCCGACGCTGTCGTAGCGGTAGTAGTCGCCCCGCCAGACGCCCGCCGTGAGGTCCTGATGCGTGGCGGGTACGCGGCGGGTGGCGGCCAGCATCAGGGCGACCGTGTGCTCGGCGGTGGCGGTGGCGTTGCGGCCGGGGGCGAAGGTGACCGCGACACCGTGCCGGGTGGCCGCCGTGAGATTGGCGTTGACCGGGCCGCCCCGGCCGACGCAGAAGAGACGGAGCCGTGGGCTCGCGTCGAGGACCCGCTCCGTCAGCGGTGCCATCTGGGTGACGCAGATGTCCACCCCGTCCAGGGCCTCGATGAGCTGGTCCTCCGTGCCGGAGGCCTCGTGGACCTCGGCCACCGCTCCGAAGGGCTCGACGGGCCAGGGCAGGGTGAGTTCACGGAAGGTGGCCTCGGGCGCCACCGGCCGGAGACGGTCGGTGAAGAGGGAGTTACGGACGAAGTGGTCGCCGGCCGCGAGGATCGTGGTCACTCGGGTACTCCTGGGGTCACGTGCTGGTTCAGCGCCAGCAGCGAGGGTGTGCCGTCTCGGAGGATCAGTTCGTTCAACGCGCAGTTGGCCAGGTAGGGGAAGACACGGCGGTAGTCCCGGAGCGGAATGCCGAGCAGCCGGCAGAGGGCGAGCCGGATGGCGGTCGAGTGGGCCACGACGAGGACACGTCCCTCCTGGTGACCGGCCCGCAGACCGGCGAGGAAGCCGGCGTACCGCTCGCTGACGGCGACGGGATCCTCCCCCTCGGGAAAGTGGTTCCCGACCGGGTCGGCCTCGAATGCCTTGAGCGCGCCGGGCAGGCGCTCGCGCATCTCGGCGCGGGTCATTCCTTCGGCGATGCCGAAATCGAGCTCGCGCAGCCGTGGTTCGAGATTCAGCGGCAGACCGGCGCGGGCCGCGCTCCCCTCCGCGGTCTGCCGGCAGCGTCGCATCGGTGAGGACCACACCGCCGTGAGATCCGCCCGGCCCGCCCAGGAAGCGAGCCCGGCGGCCTGGGCGCGGCCGTGCTCGGAGAGAGCGATGTCGGTGGCCCCGGCGTAGCGGTTCTCGGCGTGCCAGACGCTCTCCCCGTGCCGTACGAGGAAGACATGGAGGCTCATCATGCGGTCCCTTCTCGTGCGTGGGCCGCGACGGTCCCGGGCAGCCAGCCACGCTGGACCAGCAGATCGAGCAGCCGGGCGTAGCCCTCGTCATGCGCGGATCGGTCCGAGGTCCGTGGCTCCAGCACCCGGTCGGGCCGCACCATCGCAGTGGCGGCACGGTCCAGACCGCCCGGATCCCCGCAGGCGGATGCGGCGAGAACGGCCATGCCGAGGGCGGGCTGGGCATGGCGGGGCAGGGACACGGGCCGGCGCAGCACATCGGCGCGGAGCTGGTTCCACACCGGGTTGCGGGTCGCGCCGCCGGTGAGGACGACGGTCCCGTCGGTGGGGGCACCGAGCAGGTCCACGTAGTCGAAGCAGAGGCGTTCGAGATAGGCGACGCCCTGCATCAGCGCGGCGAAGTCCTCGGCGCGGCCCGCCGGTTCCCGGCTGCGGAACGCGACGGCCTCCGGGGCGACGAAGGGGAATCGCTCACCCGGTGAGACCAGCGGGTAGCGCAGCAGCCCGGTGGGCAGCAGAGGCGCCGCCTCGTCGGTCAGCAGGTCAAGACCGACGCCGGGGAACTCCCGGGCGACCAGGCCCGCACCGGTGCTGGAGGCCCCGCCGGGCAGCCAGTGGCCGGAGGGCGAGCGGTGGGAGTAGACGACACCGTTCGGGTCGTGCAGCAGTTCCTCGGTGACACCCTTGAGCACGAGCGTGGTGCCCAGGACCGAGTTCCAGCTTCCCACCGCGGTGGCCCCGGAGCCCAGTTGGGCCGCACAGCCGTCCGTCATCCCGGCGACCACGGGAATCCCCGGGACGAGCCCGCACTCCGCCGCGGCACCGGCGCAGACCTCGCCGATCAAGGTGCCGGGCAGCACCAGACCGGGCAGGACACCGGGGGGGATCGCCAGCGCGGCGAAGACCTTCTCCGGCCATGACACCGTCGCGGCGTCGGCCCCGGACTTGAGGGCGTTGCTGGTGTCGGTGGGTACCTCGTGCCCGACGAGCCTGCGGTTGATGACGTCGTTCTGGTGCGCCAGGCGCCAGCCGTCCGCCACCGCGTGCGGATACCGGTCGAGCAGCCAGCGGAGCTTGGGAAGCCCCCAGGAACGCTGCATCCGCCGGTAGCCGGCCTTGGCCCACTGCTCCTCGCCGAGCGCGTTGACCTGCTCCGCCTCCACGGTCGCGCGGCCGTCGTCGTACATGAGACCGGGGGCGGCGCACCTGCCGTGCCGGTCGGTCAGCGTGACTGTTCCGGAGGTCGCGTCGACGGCCACGCCGCGGATGCGGCGCGGGTCGGCGCCCGCGGCGCAGGTCTGCCCCACGGCCGAGCAGACCGCACGCCACCACTGTTCCGGGTCCTGTTCATGGCGCTCGCCCCGCCGGTTGCTGGTCAGCGGCGACGACCCCGACCCGAGCAGCCGGCCGTCCGAGGCCACGGCGACCGCGCGGACCCCCTGGGTGCCCAGGTCGATGCCCAGCCAGAGATCCTGGCCGGCGCCGCTCACGCGCCCGCTCCGCCGACGAGACCCACGCCGTCGCGTCCTAGCGCCCAGATCGGCCGGTGCAGCTCCCGCAGCCGGACGAACTCCTCGTAACGAGCACCCACGGAACGGCCCTTGGCCGGGTCCGGCTCGCAGGTCGCGGAGATCCGTACGTGCCGTGCCGCCGCGGTCGCGAAGTCGGGCTCGCGGCCGGTCGCGACCATGCCGGTCAGCCAGGCTCCCCGGGCCCCGGTCTCCGCGTCGGCGGGGATCGCCACGGGGAGGCCGACCACATCCGCGATCAGCCGCGTCCAGTACGGGCTCCGGGCGCCGCCCCCACTGAGGGTCAGCAGCTCCGGGGTGGCCGCGGAGGCGGCCAGACAGTCGCGGATGGCCATGGTGGCGCCCTCCACCACCGCCCGGGCCACGTCCTCCCGGCCGCTGTCCAGGGACAGGCCGGACAGGGAACCGCGCGCTCCCGGGTCGAAGAACGGGGCGCGTTCCCCGGCCGAGGAGACGTAGGGCAGGAACCGCACTCCGGCCGTGTCCTCGGCACCGCGCTCGGCCAGGGCCATCAGGTCCGCGACCGAATCGAGCCCGAGGAGCCGTGCGCCCCAGTGCAGCATGTCGCCGCCGCTCATGGTGGGGAAGGCGCGCAGGTAGTGCCCGGGGACGCCCAGGGTGACGGTGATGCCCACCGGCTCGTCGGTGAGCACACAGCCGGCCGAGTCGGTGACGATCTCGGTGGACAGCGTCGTGCCGAGCACGGTGCAGGCGCGGCCGGAGCTGACGGCGCCGGAGCCGATGGCGGTGGCGCAGATGTCGTAGGGGGCGAGCACCACCGGGATGCCCTCGGGCAGCCCCGTCGCGGCGGTGGCGGCGGTGCTGAGCGCGGTCACACGGTGGTCGTCGTCCCGCAGCCCGGGCAGCAGGTCACGGGCCCACTCCACGCCGTACAGCTCGAACAGCCGGTCGGACCACGTACGCCGCCCGATGTCCAGGAAGGGCGCCGACGCCTCGGACTCGTCCACGGCCGCTTCCCCGGTGAGCTTCAGGAAGAGCCAGCCGCCGCAGGTCAGCAGGTGGCGGGAGCGGCGCGTCCGGTCCGGGTCGTGCTCCCGCATCCAGGCCAGCACGGCGTTGGGCATGCCGGTGGACAGCCGGGAGCCGCAGATCCTGAAGGCCTCCTCCAGGGTGCCGTCGCGCTCCCACCCGGTGACCAGGTCGGCGGCCCGGCCGTCGTTCCACAGCACGGCGGGGCCGGTGGGCCGGCCCCGGCCGTCGACGAGCCATGCCCCGTCGCCCTGCCCGGTGACAGCGACCAGATCGGGCGGCTCGGGCAGCGCGGCCACGACTTCGCGGACGGCGGAGACGACCGCCTCCCAGACCTGGTCCATGTCCTGCTCCGCCAGACCCGGCCGGGGCCGCAGCACCCGCGTCGGCCGGTGGCAGACCGTCAGTTCCCTTCCGTCCGAGCCGTATCCGACCACCTTGACCGTGGTGGTGCCCGCGTCGATGGCCAGCGACGTCATGCCCTCAGCCCCTTCCGTGCGCCTGCCGCGAGCGGCGGGCGGCGGAGTCCAGGGCGACGGCGACCAGCAGCACGCAGCCCGTGATGATGAAGCGGTACGAGGAATCGAGATTGAGCAGGGTGAGCCCGCTGGAGATCGACTGGATGACGAGCACGCCGAGGAGGGCGGCGAACGCGGAACCACGGCCGCCGAAGAGGCTGGTCCCGCCGATCACCGCCGCGGCGATGGCGTTCAGGTTCACGTCCGAGGTGCCTGTGCTCTGGTTGGCCGCCGCGAGACGGGCGGCGGCCAGGACCCCGCCGGTCGCGGCGAGGGTGGAACACATGACGAACGCCGCGGTGTACACGCCGCGTACGTCGATACCCGCCCTGCGGGCGGCCTCCGCGTTGCCGCCCACCGCGTACAGGGACCGGCCGAACCCGGTCCGGGTGAGGACGTAGTGCAGGACCAGGACCAGGACGACGAAGAGCACGAACATCCACGGCACACCACGGGTGCGGTTCAGGTAGTACGCCGCGAACAGCAGCGCCGCCGCCAGGGCCAGCGACTGGACCGCCAGCCAGCGCGGCGAGACGGACGACAGCCCGGCACGGCGGCGGCTGCGGGAGCGGGCCAGGCCGACGGCGAGGAAACCGCCGGCGGTCAGAAGCATGAGGGCGTAGGCCAGCGCGTCGGGGACGAACCACACCTGGGCGAACTTCACCAGGGCGGAGTCGTACGGCAGATTGATGGCGTTCTGGCCGCGCAGCAGCCAGAGCTGGGTGCCGAGGAAGGCGAGCAGGCCACCGAGGGTGACGACGAAACTGGGCACGCCGAAGCGGTTGAGTATCTGCCCGTAGACCCAGCCGATCAGCGCACCGACACCGGCCGCGATCAGGACCGCCAGCCACACCGACTGCTCGTGACGGACCATCACCACGCCCGTCGTGGCGGCGGCGACCCCGCTCACCGAGCCGACCGACAGGTCGATCTGGCCGACCAGCAGGACGCACACGATCCCGAGAGCGATCACACCCAGGGACACCATGTCGAAGGACAGGTTCACGAGGTTGGTGCTGGACAGGAAGGTCCGGTTCAGCGACTGGAAGATCGTCCAGATCACCACGACACCGGCGACGACCGGCAGCATGCCCAGGTCGCCGGACCGTGCCCGGCGGACCGTGCCCCGGACGCTGTCCCGGAAACCGTGCCGCGCCGCCGGAGGCTCGTCCTGCGGGGCGGTGGCCGCCGCCACCGGAGAACCGAGAGAGGTCACGACTGTCCCTCCTCTTCCCGAGAAGCGACCGCGCGGCGCGCGGCACGCTGCGAAACGGCATTGTCGGAGGCGCCGGTGATCGCGGCGACGACCTCCTCGGACGACACCTCCCGGGCGTCGAACACACCGTTGTTGCGCCCGAGCCGGAGCACGGCCACCCGGTCGGCGACCGCCCGGACGTCCTCCATGTTGTGGCTGATCATGACGACGCCCAGCCCCTTGCCCCTCAGCCGCTCGATGAGGTTGAGCACCTCCGCGGTCTGCGCGACACCGAGGGCTGCCGTCGGTTCGTCGAGCAGGACGACCTCCGGCCAGCCGAGCAGGGCCCGGGCGATCGCCACCGTCTGCCGCTGACCACCCGAGAGAGCGGCCACCGGGACGTCGAGCGTGGGGATCCTGGCCCTCAGCTCACGCAGCAGTTCCCAGGACCGCTTCTCCATGGCGACGTCGTCCAGCATCCAGGGGCGCAGCTCCTGGCCCAGGAAGAGATTCGCCTTCACGTCGAGGTTCTCGCACAGCGCCAGGTCCTGGTAGACCGTCGCGATACCCAGCGCGTGCGCGGCGCCCGGGGAGTCGAACGAGACCTCCCTGCCGTGGAAGGAGACCGTCCCCGCGTCGGGCGCGTACACCCCGGAGAGGATCTTCACGAGCGTCGACTTGCCGGCGCCGTTGTCCCCGACCACGGCCACCACCTCACCGGCCGCGACGTCGAGATCGATGCCGCTGAGCGCGGCGACCGCGCCGAACTGCTTGCTCACACCCCTCAGCGACAGCACGACCGTCCCGTCCGTTCCCGGGCCCGTCCCAGGCGGACCGGAGGCCGCCGGGATCGCGGAGCTCGTCATGGGTCCCCTCTCTCGCTCCGGCACAGGACGCCGCTACTCGATGCCCAGACGCCGGCAGTCGTCGGCGTACACGCGGGTGCAGACATCCGCGGGCTCGAGCACACCGCCGGGGCCGAAGATGACCTCCTTGACGTTCTCCCGCGTTACCACCGTCGGTTCGAACAACCGCGAAGGCGTGTCGAAGAGCGTCGAGTCCCCTTCGGGCTTCTCACCCTCCATCAGCTGATGGGCGGCCTCCGCCGCCGCCTCCGCGACCGTCTTGATGGGCTTGGAGATGGTGTTGTACTGGTCGCCCGATACGACGCGCTGGACCGCCGCCAGCTCGGCGTCGTTACCCGTGACCGGAGGGACCTTCACCTCGGCGCCCTTGAAGGCCGCGATCACTCCGCCCCCGGTGCCGTCGTTGGCGGCCACCACGCCGGCGATCCGGCCGGGGTACTGGGCGATCTGCCCGCTCGCCCACTGCTGCGCCTTCTCCGGTGACCAGTCCGGCGTGTCGTACTCGGCGAGCAGTTCGAATCCGCTGCCGTCGATCGCCTTGTGGATGCCCTTCTTGATCAGCCCGGCAGCAGCGTCGGTCGGAGACCCGTTGACCTGGAGCAGTCCGCCCTTCGCTCCCGTCTTCTCGAGGCGGCCGACCAGCGACCGCCCGATGGATTCGCCGATCGCCTCGTTGTCGAACGAGACATAGAAATCCGCGGCCTTCTTGGTCACCGGGCGGTCGTAGGCGATGACCTTGACGCCCTGGGAATGCGCCATCTGCACGATGGTGGACGCGGAATCGGAGTCGACCGGGTCCAGCACGATGACCTTGGCGCCCTGCGCCATCGCGGAGTTGGCCTGCTGCTGCTGCAACGAGGCGTCACTGTCGGCGTTCTGATAGATGACCTCGCATTCCTGGCAGAGCGCCCCCATGCGCTTCTTGAAGAGGGGGGCGTCGTACTGCTCGTACCGGGTGGAGGCGAGGTCAGGCATCAGGAACGCGACCTTGCCCGGGCCGCTGCCCCCGCCGGAGCCGGCCGTGCCGCCGGGCTCCTCCGCACACGATACGAGCGCGCCCATGGCGAGGATGCCGGTGAGAGCGAGACGTGCCGGTCTTCTCATGTTCCACTCCCTGCGCATCGACACTGAAGGCAACGCTCAGGAAACTCAGATGTTTCATTTGTGTCAACGGACCGCAGTAATTGAACAATTGCTGTGCTGTTTCCCCGGCATTCGATGTTCGCTCGGCGTTTCGGGATCACGGCATGCGGGGTGCGGACTCCGGCCGACGGCCTTCGTTCCGCAACGGGGCCCCGGCGGCGGCAGGGGATGTGCACTTCACAGAAAACGAACAGGAGCGCCCGTGGGAGCAGAGGACCGGCAACCGGCCGACATGAGCGGCAGGAAACCCCGCGAGCGGAGGGAGCGGATCAAAGCCCGTGTCGTTGACAGGGGTTTCGTCCGGATCGAGCAGCTGGCGGACGAGCTGGGCGTGACCGCCATGACCATCCGCCGGGACCTCGACCACCTCCAGGACCGGGGCTGGCTGAGAAAGGTCCGCGGGGGCGCGACCGCACAGCCCTCGACCGCCTTCCACGGCGACGTACGCCACCGTGCCCGCGCCATGACGGCGGCCAAGGAGGCCATCGCCCGCGCCGCCCTGCCTCTGGTCAAGCCCGGCCAGGCGGTCGTCATCGACGACAGTACGACGGCTCTGGCGCTCACCCGTCTCCTGGACCGGCACGCCCCCTTGACCGTCATCACCAACTTCGGTCCCGTCACCCAGACGCTGGCCGGCAGCCCGGGCATCGAGCTCATCTCCCTGGGCGGCACCTACTACCCCGCCTACGACGCCTTTCTCGGCCTGCGCACGGTGGACGCCGTGACCAGTCTCAGCGCCGATCTGCTCTTCGCCTCCACGACCGCCATCACCCGTGGCCACTGCTACCACCAGTCGCAGGAGACGGTGGCGGTGAAGCGAGCATTGATGGAGGCGTGCGCACGCAAGATCCTTCTGGTCGACCACACGAAGTTCCGGCGGCGCGGGCTCTACCAGCTCGCCCCCGTGACCGCCTTCGACCTCGTCATCGTCGACTCGGGCATCCCGGCCTTCGACCTCGACGCCCTCCAGGCCGACGGCGTCGAGGTACTCGTGGCCCGCTCGGAAACGCCGTGGCCGTAGCCGACGGCACGTGGCGTCCGCGGCCCGGTCCAGCGACGGGGGCGGGGCCGACCGGCGCCGGGGGACGGTGGTGGCAGGAGCCCCGCGGCGCGTCGTGGTCGACGACGGCGTGCGGGGCGGGCCGCTGGGATGACGAGCAAAGTCCCGTCGGGCAGGGAGCCGAGCGGGATCTGGCGCAGGTCGCCGCGCAGGACTTCGGGCCGTGCCGTCGAGCCGTCGCCCGGGACGTCGAGGAGCAGCGTGCCGCCTGGCCCAGTACGCGCGCCGCGTCGGCGCCCTCGTGGATGAGCGCGATACCGACCCGGTGCATCTGCGGATGATCCGCGGCAGCCGCCGCCCTTCGACATCATCGATCTCACGGACCTGCACCCGTATCACCACCCCACCCGGAGAGGGTGACTGTCACGCGCGGCAGTGACCCGCTTCAGTTGGCCGGTCAGTGTTCGAGTTGGCCAGTTGGGTCTTCTGGGTCTTCTGCACGAGGGTGATGCTCTGCGGTGATCTGCCAGAACTCACGCAGAGCGCTCACGAGCGCTTCGGGCGCTTCCTCGGCAATGTGGTGGCCGGACTCGATCGGGCCGCCACCCAGCCAATCGCCTGACCAGTCCCGCCACACGTCCAGCACATCGCCGTACAGGTCCGCCATGTCGTCGCGAGTGGCCCACAACACCTGGAGCGGGCACCCGATACGTCGGCCGGACTGCTGGTCGGCGTCGTCGTGCTCCCGGTCGACGCCCAATCCGGCTCTGTAGTCCTCGCACATGGCGTGCACGGTGGCCGGGTCGTGGATGGCACGCCGATAGTCCTCGTACGCTTCGGCCCCCATGTGTTCGGGAGTGGCCTTGTACCAGGCGTCGGGGTCCGCGTTGATGATCCGTTCAGCTGGCTTGTCGGTCTGTCCCAGAAAGAACCAGTGCCACCAGCTCGCGGCGAACTTCGCGTCGCAGCGTCGCAGTGCCTCGCCGATGGGGACGGCGTCTAGCACGGTGAGAGCTGAAACCGCTTCCGGGTGATCCAAGGCGAGGCGAGCGGCTACGTACGCTCCCCGGTCGTGGCCGACAACGGCGAATCGCTCATGGCCCAGGCCTCGCATCAACGCCAAACAGTCCTCGGCCATGGCGCGTTTGGAGTACGGGCGGTGCTCTTCGTCGGTCGGTGGTTTCGAGGACTGACCGTAACCTCGCAGGTCGGGGCAGACGACTGTGTGCCCGGCGGCGACCAGGTGCGGTGCGACGCGGTGCCACGTCGCATGCGTGCGTGGATGACCGTGCAGGAGCAGCACTGCCGGGCCGCTGCCGCCATGACGCACGTGTAACTGCGCCCCGGCCCCCTCATATCGCTTCAGGTCGAACTCAGCGAACATGGACCCTCCTACGACTGTGGTGTCGCCATTCACCTGCCCCTGGATCACTCCCTCCACCCGTGTGTCAGCCGCTCTTCCCGCCGCGCCACTCAGGTGGCCGACTGACACTCTCAGCCACAGCCGCCGGGCGCGGCACCGGCGTCCTGCCCCGGCGAGGGCGGCGTCGTCCGGGAAGGTGCCGAGGGGCCGGGGCGCGTCACCGCAGGGGCCGTCCCGGCGTGCCGGCCCGCAGGGTACGGGTTCGACGGCAACTGATGCTGCCGTCGAACCCGTACCCCTGCGGGCGTGCGGCGCCATGAGCCCTTACCCGGGGAGCACGGACAGGGTCCTGAGGCGTGCGTGACCGCGGGTCCAGCCCGAGACGTCGAGCGCCACGTAGCGTGCCGTGGTGCCGGCTGTGAGGCCGGTCGCGGTGGTGCGGCCCCGCAGGGCCCCACCGGGCCGGTAGGTGACCCCGTCGTCGCTGAACTCGACGGTCGTGTGCGGGATCCTGCTCGTCGTCCACTCCGCGAGGACCCGCTCGACGGGGCGGGCGGAACCGAGGTCCACGACCATCCGGGCCTGGTCGGATCCGGGGGTCCACGACGTCTGCCGGTCACCGTCGACCGCGGCCGACGGGTCCGACATGCCCGCCGGGCGCGGTGCGTTGGGGAACGTGTCGCATCCCAGCGCGGCGTCTTCGAGCGGATAGGGGACGACGCCCCGCACCGACACCGTGGCGGTCCGGCCTCGGCGCAGTCGGACCTTCGTGCGCCGGCCGTCGCCCGCGGTCACGAACAGGTCGCACGACGGCCCGGTGAGCCGTACGGTCGAGGCGTCGACCACCTCTGCCCGGACACCGGGCGGCACCGTTTCTCCTGTCACCGGACGCAGGGTGAACCGGGCCGCGGCGACAACAGCGGTCGCGCCGCCCAGTTCGGCCGCGAAATCGGTGCCGGAGGAGGTCACCGTCTGCGAACCGGCGTAGAGGACGAGGTCGGGGCCCTGCCGGGGCAAGGCCACCACGGTCTTCACGGCGTCGGTGGAGAGGTTGAAGAGACTCAGGTGCCCGCCCGCGGTGCTGGCGTGGACCGCGGAGTTCCCGGCCTGTGGTGCCTCGCGGGACGCCGCCGCCCTCAGCGCGTCGGGGGATCCCGTGGGATGACCCTCGATGGTGAGGGCCTCGGCGGGACCGTCGGACAACACCACCGTGTCGCCGTAGACGGCGAGGGGATTGGAGCCGCCACGGACCACCAGTCCGGCCCTTCCGTCCACGGAGAGCCAGCCGCCGCTGCTCGTGAGTTCGGCCTCGGGGAAGTGGGTCAGTTCGGTCCAGTGCTCGCCGTCGCCGGATGCCTGTATCAGGTACCGGGCCGCCGCCGCGGACTCCCACGCCAGGCTGACCCGGTCGAAGGCGACGGAGCTGCCGAGGTCGACCGTCAGCCAGCTGTCCTGGCGGTTGCGTTCGGCTATGGCGACCGCCCAGCGTGTGGTGGCGTCGCCGTCCAGCACACATGCCGCCTCCCTGCCCGGCGCCGCCGACGAAGCGGTGGCGGTGGTGCCGCGGGCGAGATCGGGTCCGTCCGCGCCGTCCCGGACGGAGAACGCGTAGAGGGAGTACCCGTACTGAGGGTGTCCTGAGACGCCCTGCATGCGGAGGAAGCGGTGCGAGGCGCGGGGGAGCACGAGGGTGTCCACCCGGGGCCCGGCCCCGCCCGAAGTGTTCCCGCTGTCCTTCGACTTCACCTGGACCGAACCCTCGGCAGAGGTGTACGTACGACTGCCGTCCAGACCCGCCAGCCCCGGCATCGTCAGATTGTGAATCTGGAGGTGCCCCTCACCGACGGCCGTGCCGCTCGTCGCGTAGACGACCGCGCCGGACGGCAGGGTGGTGAAACCGGCTGTACCGGACTCGAGTTCGAGCACGGTGGCAGTCGCGTCGATACCGTCCCGGACCTTCCGGTAGGTCGTGACCGAGCGGCGCAGCACCTTGCCGCCGGTCGAAGGCAGGAACATCGGGGTGTTGCCGCTCAGTGCGAACAGCCAGTCGTCATGGGCGGGCTGCCATGCGAACTTGACGAAGCCCGGCTTGCTCACCGACGCCGCCCAGGCCGCCGGGGTCTGCTGGACCACCAGGCCAGGGCCCTCGGCGAAGTCCCGCACCCCGGATGCCTGGGCGTAGAACTCCTCGTCGGACAGCGGTGCCACGGCGCCGCCGTGCGCCGCCCGCCAGCGGTGCAGCAGATAGCTGATGGCGATCTCGGCCCTGGCCTCCGGTTCGTACTTCGCCTCGCCCGAGAACTTGGCGAGCCGGTACTCCGGGGCGTACGCCTGGTAGGGCGCCAGCCGCTTCGCCATCGCCGCCTCCGCCCAGGCGGCGGCGCGGTCCCCGGTCACCTGGGCGAGGAAGGCCAGCGGGATCACATCGCGTCCGTAGAGGTGTTCGCGGTCCGCCACCATGGGCATCAGGGGTTCGCCCGCGTCGCTCATCACCATCAGGAGAGTGCGCCACAACGGCCCCGCGTTCGGCTGCGCCGTCAGGACCTGCGGCATGGGACGGCCCGCGGTGATGAAGTGGGCGGCGTTACGGCCGGAGGTACGCCACAGCTCCTCCTGGTAGTGCGGGCCGAAGGAGTTGTGGTTCTCGACGATGAACGTGTCGTAGAGATTCGTCGCGGTGTTCGCCTGTACGGCGACTCCGTCGACCAGGGCGGGATTGGCCAGGTCCGCGGCGGGCAGGCCTGCTTCGTTCCGGGTCCACCGTCCGAAGGCCGCCGTCCACTCGTCGTGCCGGGCATCGTCGGTGGCCCAGGCGAGGCCCGGTGCGAGCGACTGTGCGTAGACGCCCATCTCCTCAAGCTTCGTGTCACCGACGAAGCCGCCCTCGAGCCCGTTCGGCGTCCAGCTGCCGGAGCCGGGATCGGTCCCGCTGCCGAGGGCGGTGGTGTACTGAGCCTGTTCGCGGGCGATCGTGTCGACATTCCGCTGCGTGGTGGCGTCCAGCTGATCCCAGAGAAGCCGCGCGGCGAGCACGAAGTACAACTGGAAGGTCGTGTCGAAGAACAACGTGCGGCCCCACTCCGTGCCTCCTGTGAGGCGATTGGAGGCGGCGAAGTGCTTGATGGTGGCCATCGTGCGGGAAAGCAGTTCGTCCTTGCCGATGCCGGCACGTCCGGGGTCGTAGGACCCCTGGGTCAGGAGCACGGCGTTGCCGAGCACGACGGCGAAGCCGAAGTCCTTGGCGGTGTAATGGCCGAGAGCGGAGTCCCATTGCGTCTCCGCCCAGCGCGTGTGCGTCAGCAGCACCTGGTAATAGGTCTCTGCGATGTCGTCCGTCTCCGAGGCGCCGTGGTGACCACCGAGGGCGGCAGCCGGATCCGCCACCGCCATACCTGGCAAGGCCAGAGAGCCGGCGGCCAACAGCCCCGTAAGGCCCGCGAGTTGGACGAACCTGCGCCTGTCGAGGGTGGTCGGGTCATCGGTCATGGGGCCCTCCGGAGCTTTGACAACGTTGTCAGGTCGAGATCGTGGTCATCCTTTCCCCTGGCTCTGTGCCCGTCAAGGGGTCTGCCTCGTTACGGCCGCACGGGGAGGGAAGGCGGCGGGGCGGCTGCCTGAAGCGTGGGCCGTGGGGTGGGTGATGTCGAGGAAGTGTGTGCGCCGGATGGCATGTGATCTTCTTATATGAAGTCGGTGTTAGCCTGCCTGCGGTCAAGATCGAACGCATACGGGGGAGACGCGGTGGGCTTCGACGGCTACCAGGCCAAGGCGGGTATGACCGGCCAGGCCCTGCAACTCGACGACGCCGGTACGGATATGGACGGCGTCAGCTCGGCCGTCAGGTCCCGCACCAGTTACTCGTACGACGAGGCCGGCGGCGATGACGCCGCGTCGGCGCTCAACGCGTTCGTCAAGGCATGGGAGGCGGAGGCCAAGACACTGGCATCGGCGTTGCACGAGCTCGGTGGCAAGGTGCAGCTGGCCAAGAAGGCCTACGGCGGTACCGACGGTCTGGTGAGGACAAGCGTGTCCGGTGTCTCCGTCGATGACGTGAGCAGGCCCACCGTCGCACCGACGCAGGGCGGGCGCAGCTCGGTCCTGTCGAGCTACTGAGGAGTGCGCCGGTGTCGTTCTTCCCCTCTCCCTTCGACTCCCCTTCCGTCCGCCTCGCGTGGCTCGCCGGGCTGTCCAAGAAGCTGCTCGGTGCCGGGAGCAAGAACGAGGTCCTCGACCTGATAGACGACGCCCTCTCGGTGCCCGCACCGGGCGGGGACCGAGGCGTCCTGGAAAGCCTGGCAACCCTCTACCGAGGCCAGGTCGGCAACGTCGGCACCGTCTTCGACCAGGTCGACCGGGTGGGCCGCAAAGGCCTTCCGGAGGTGTGGGTCGGCGACACGAGCGTCCTCGCCTCCGACGCGGTGAAGGCCGCCGGACGCGCCGTGACCCAGATGAGCGAGGCGTTCCATGAAGGCGCCTCGGTGCTGCTGACGTTGGCCGACGCGATCGGCGCCGCGCAGCGCCAGGACGAGCGGGGCCGTGGACAGCTGGTGGAGCAGAAGAACGCCCTCGGCGGCAGGGACGGCTTCTTCGACGACATGCACGAGAACGACGAGGAGGAGTGGGACCGCGCGAACGCCGCCCACTACAGCTCCTACGCCGTCGATCTGATGCACACCGCCGTCTCCGACGCGCAGGAGGCCACCCGCGTCGCGGCCCGGGACCTGAACAAACTGGCCGCAGAGGCGCGGGCCGGGAAGATGGACACCAGCGAACTGACCGCCGTCGACAAGCTGATGCTCGCCGACACCGGTGTCGCGGGCGCCGACGCCGAGCTGAACGAGATCCTCACGGCCGCCGAGCTGGAGCGCACGTCGGCGCGTATGGACCTGCTCAGCCTCGACGACGAGATGGCCATGGAGCGGATGCTCGCGAAGTCGGAGACCCCACAGGAGCGGGCCTACCTGATGAAGGCCCTGGCGGCCGGCCACAGCGTCGCCGAGATCGGCACCTTCCAGGACAAGATCCACGGCAAGGACCCCGAGTGGATGCGTCGGCACCTCACTCCGGTGGTCACCGCCACGGACAGCATGAACGACGAGGGCCTGGCGGCGAACGGCTCGAACAACAACACGGACTACGTCACATTCGACGGCCAGCGGTGGATCCAGGGCGGCGACGGCTCCGAGGGCACCTGCGTGGCCTCGTCCACCGTCACCTCACGCGCGATGGTCGACCCCCTGTACGCGCTCGAACTCACCGGCGGTCCCGACGGGCAGGAGGACGACCCCGACGCCTTCAAGCAGCGGCTGGTGGCCGAACAGCACCGGCTGCACACCGAAGGCGAAGGCGGCGAGAAGTGGACCGGCATGGGGCCCGAGGGGCAGGAGCGGATCAACGACTCCGCAGTCGGCGGTGCCACCGGCAGTGACTACGAGCGCCAGGACCTGGACAGCGCCGCCGACCGCAGGGCGGTTCTCACCGAAGTCGAGAAGTCGGTGGCGCAGGGTCATCCGGTGCCGGTCGACGTCTCGGGTAAGGACGGCGCACACGCGATGACCATCATCGCCCAGGAGGGTGACATGCTTCAGGTGTACAACCCCTGGGGCTCGACCACCTGGGTCAGCGAGGACGACTTCATCAACGGCCACATGGGCAAGGCTTCCGACAGTGATCTCCCTGATGCGTACAGCGTCTATCTTCCGCGGTAGCAGGGGCGGTGCCGCGATGGCGGCGGCCGCGCTGCTCGCTCTCGCCACGGGCTGCGGCTCGGGCACCGACGAACCGGCCGGCGGCTCCACGAGTGCCTCGGGCCGCCCCACGAGTTACACGGTGAAGGACACCGACATCACAGCCGAGCCGGGCGAGCGCTTCACGCTCACCGTCGACCAGAACGCCTCCACCCGCGAGTACTGGTACCTGGTCGACCCCGAGCCCGACAGCTCGGTGCTCGTCAGCCACGGCCGTGACCACGTGTCGGACTCCGGCGACGAGCCGGTGGCCGGTGCCGGCGGACGGCTCGCCTTCACCTTCGAGGCCAAGGGCAAGGGGACCACCCACTTCACGCTGCTGCACTGCACCTTCACCACGTGCCAGGGCAACACCTCTGACCTGCCCCCCGAGACGGCCGGGCCCTCCGCCACCCCGACCCCGGGGGCGACCTCTCCCTCCCAGGCTCCCGAGCGCATCACCTACACCGTCACCGTCGACTGAACCGCAGCTGACCGGTCAGCGAAGACGAGATACCCGAGGTCCCGCCATGAACGACGCCCCGCACCCGCCGGACCGCACGGACGACGAGCTGGCCCTGCTCGACATCCCCGTCCTGCTGCGTTACGGCCTGACCGCCGGCCCCGGCCACCGGCGCACCGCTCTGTTCGGCGACGGCGCCGCGGCCGCGGCCGTCGTCCTCGACCGCCTCGGCACCGAGCCGCGCTCGGTCGCCTTCCTCGCCGACACGGTGCGCGCCGGCGGCCTGGCCCACGCCGCGGAGCTGCCCGAGCCCCTGCCCGGCCGGGAGGCGGCCGTACTCGTACGGGAATGGCTGCTGGCCGGCACCGAACTCGTGGGCGGGGTCGCGGCCGACGACACCGCGGCAACGTGGCTCCGCGCTGTCGCGACCGTCATCGAACTGAAGCAGCTGGCCCGGGCGCGGGGCCGAAGTGCGTGATCCGGGCGGTCGATCCGACCCGTCAGCGGGGGACCGGTGGTCCCTGTGCGACGCCGGAGCCGCACGCTAGAAGTAATGCTTACGCCCGCCGACCTTGCGCCCGCTTGCACCGAGGAGCCACAGGATGGCGCCCACCACGACGAGCACACCACCGATGGTCGTCAGCAAGGACATGCCGACCAGCAGGCCGATTATGAGCAGAATGACACCGAGCAGAATCATGGCAGTTCCTGTCGTCGAGGTATGTGGGCGTGTACGGACACCCACTTCGCAGCGGTCTCGTCGCGCCCGACCGGTACGGCCTGGCTGACTTCGAGCCACAGCGGGTGGGTCTCTTGCTGCGCTCATCCTGGTGCCCCGCGACATCACGTTCATGCACACATCACGGTCACAACGAGATCCGTGAGCTTCACGATCGCCCCGAGGAGCAGACAGGGCGTCGAGACGGACACGCGGCGGGCCCCGCCTCACCTGCTCGGGACCCGCCGCGCGCGACGAGGTCTAGACGTACGGGATCTTCACGACCGCCGCGTCCGTGCCGGTCTGCACCTGGGACGTGCCGTTGCCCAGCGCGTTCCAGATCTCCAGGCGGACCGTCCCGCCCCTGAGGTTCCCCAGGCTTCCGGTCACCGCTGAGGTGCCCACGGCCTGGGTGTACTCCTCCCACCCCGTGACCGGGTCGGTCGCGAAGTAGCGGAAGGTCTCGGTCCGGTCGAAGGTGCCGTCGCCGGTGAGGTCGTAGCTGATCCTGACCTGCGGGGCGAGCCCGACCTTCGTACCCGCGTCGACCCGGAGGCGGAACGCGGTGGACGCACCCGCCGCGAGTGTCCCGTCGACCTTCTTGATCTCGTAGACCGTCGGCTTGTACGGCGTACCGTCCCGGTTGACGCCGTCCGCCGAGGCCAGCGTGTCGGCTCCCGCCGCGCCGTCCGTGGCGGTGGTGAGGGTGCCTCCGGACTTCAGCCGGAAGGTGTTGCCGGTGGACGGGCCCGGCTCCTCAGGATCCGGGTCGGGGTCTCCGCCGCCGGCGCCCGTGCCGGTGGCCGTGGAGCGGGCCGGGACGGAGAGGGTCTTGCCGTCGGAGAAGGTGACGGTGCGGGCGGTGGAGTCGTAGTTGTGAGCGGCGTAGGTGCGGACGCCGTTCTTGGTGAAGACGGCGGACGTCGGGATGTTCCCACTGACCGTCATGTCGGGTGCGCCCACGGTGTCGAGCGTGGTGATCCAGTGGTACGTGTGCGCCTTGGACTCACCCTGCTCCGGGGTGTAGCCCGCGTTGCCCGCGTCCCACTTGGCCTTCGCCAGGGCCGGATCGGCCAGCGACTCGAACTGCCACAGCAGGTCGCGCCACTCGACGGCCGGTCCGCCGTTCTCCCGCTCCATCTCGGCGATGTTCCGCTTGACGGCGGCCTTCTCGCGGGCCAGGTGGAGCGAACCTCCGGTGACGGGAAGGACGTTGATGCCGTGGATCTCCTCCGGGTTCGCGGTCCACCAGGTGGAGTACGCGCCGCCGCTGCCCCACACCATGCCGACCGTGTCATGCCCGAAGGAGCCGGGGAAGACCTGCTGGTCCGCGTCGAACCAGTACTGCGTGATCGCTTCCGACTCGGTGGTCAGCAGGAAGCTGCCGAGGTCGCGCAGTCCGGCGTCACCCGTCGCCGCGCCCCACAGGACGAGGCCCGCGCTGAGGTTGACGGACTCCGACGAGGACTCCTGGTTGTTGCCCGCCGCGAAGCCCTGGTGGCCGGAGGCCCAGCTGTGGCCCGCGTACACGTCGAAACCGCGCAGGAACGGGTACGCGGTGTCCGTGCGGCTGGGGTTGGCGGTGTCCCGCACCAGGGTCTTGACCATGGTGCCCCAGGCGGAGTCGGCGGCCCATGCCTGGTCGTACTGGGCGACGATCGCCGCCGCGTACACGTAGTAGCTGTAGTGGAAGTGGTGGTCGTTCAGCTCGGTGTCGCTGCCGTACGAGGCCGGGTAACCGGTGAGCGTCTTCCAGGCCTTGTCGTAGCTGAACTCGCTCGCCCCGCCGGCCGTGAACCACTCCTGGAGCCGGCCCTTCATCAGGCCGAGCAGCTTGTCCCGGATGCCGGTCTGGCCGATCTGGTCGGCGACGGGCACCAACTGGGCGAGTCGGCCGAGCGCCTTGCCTGTCCAGTACGTGTCACTCGCGCCGGAGAACGGGTCCGAGGCGTTCGCCACCTCGTTCAGGTATCCGGTCAGCCGGGCCTTGTCGACCCCGCTGGAGGCGGGCAGGGCGGGCAGCACGCCCTGGTTCTTCTGGCTGGTGGTGAAGGACGCCGACTCCCGCACCTTCATGGTGCCGCGCGGGGAGACGTACGTGTACGGCGTGAGGGCGTCCGTGGTGTGCAGCCACTGGTGGCGGTACAGCGCCTGGAGCGTGCCGCGTTCGGTGCCCTCCTTGGCCTCCGTGGTCAGGCTGTAGGTCGCCTTGACCGTGCCTCCGGTGGATTCCCAGGCCACCTTGGAGCCGGTGACGAAGCTGAAGGCGTACTTCCGGTAGGTCGCGAGCGCGTCCGTGGACGGCAGTACCGCGAGCGAGAAGTAGTCCTTGCCGCCGAGGCCCGCGGTGATCGTGGAGCCGGAGACGGCCCAGTCGCTGCCGGTCGGGGCGAACAGCGCGTAGTGGTGGCCGGAGACGGTGATGCCGAGGACGTTGCCGTTGTCCGCGAAGACCGTGGGGGCGCCGGCCGTGGTGATGCGGGCATCACCGCCGGAGCCCTTGGCGTACACGAAGGGCATGCCGTGCCCGATGGTCGTGCGCAGGGTGCGGGTGCCGTCCGACCAGTAGGGGGTGACCGTCCAGTCGGACCAGTCGTCGGCCTTGGTGTCCGGGGAGTTCAGACCGCTGAGGCCGACCGTGAGGTCCGCCTTGTGCGCGTACTCGTACTGGCGGCCCTCGCCGACGACCGCGGGCGTGGTCGGGTAGCCGACCTCCAGTCCGCCGGAGGTCGCCTGATAGGTCAGCGGGTGCCCGTACATCGGGGTGGAGTGCGGGTTGTCGCCGTAGCGCTGGTAAGCGAGGGAGGACCACCAGTCGTTGGTCGGGACCGGCCTGTCCTTGGCCGCCGCCGTGAGCTTGGGTGTGACCGGCGCGCCGGTGTTGGTGGTGGGGCCGGAGGTACCGGCGGGGCGGCTGTCGGTGTAGCTGCCGGCACCTGCGGGGATGGTGGCGGCTGCCGCGGGGGACGCGGCAGGGCCCAGACCCACAGCGGCCAGAGCGAAGGCCAGGATCGTCGCCGCTACGGGTCTGGAGAGGGAGGCTTGCATGGGCAGCACCTCGTCATGTGGGGACAGAGAGTGCGTGAGAGCGCTCTCAGGTGCCACGGAACGTAAAACCTTTGAAACATGAGTGTCAATAGCGTTGACGCATCCGGTTCTGGGCGTCACGCAGGGGCGTCGTACGTTCGACACTTGACAGGGGGAGGGCGCTCGGAGGCTTTCGGGGGCACAGGTCGTGAGGGCGCGGGTTTTTGGTGGTACTCGCTACCTCTTCGAGGAGGTGCGGGGGTGTGACGGCGGGGGCGGCGGCGACGAGTGGCGTGCACTTCGTTCCGTGGGGACCATGGGTACAGGGCTGCCGGTTCCGCCTCGGCTGCATTCGCCCGGCCGGCACGCTTCAGAGCCTCGAGGAGCGCCGATGGTCGGTCCAGCGGGCGTGTTCGACGCGTTGCGTGAGCGCGCGGGCGAGCTCCTGTTCGAGCGGGTCGCCGGTCCGGACGGCCCCAGGAACAGGGACGCGATCCACAACACGCCTGGCCCTCGCTGGTTCCCGCAGGACAGTCCGGTACGCCGTGTTCACGGGGACAGCGCGATGTTCATCGGCGGACTGTCCGCATTGCTTCTGCAGTCTCTCCATCCCGTGGCCATGGCCGCGGTGTCCGCCCATTCAGGGTTCAGGGGAGACCCCTGGGGGCGGCTGCAGCGCACCAGTACCTTTTTGGCCACCACGACGTACGGCACGGCCGAGCACGCGGAGTCCGCCTGCGAGCGCGTCAGGGGCGTGCACGCGCGGATCCGGGGCGTCACCGACGAGGGCGTGCCGTACCGCGCCTCCGATCCCCACCTGCTGGAGTGGGTGCACGTGGCCGAGACCGAGAGCTTCCTCGGAGCGCACCAGAGGTTCGGGGCGCGGCCCCTGACGGAATGCGAATGCTCCCGGTACGTCGCGGAGATGGCCCGCGTCGCCGAGGCGCTGGGTGTCATCTCCCCGCCTCGATCGACCCAGGCCCTGCGTGCGCGCCTGGAGGAGTACCGAGCGGAGCTGCGCTGTACGCCGCAGGCGCGGGAGACCACTCGGTTTCTGCTCCTGCGGCCACCGGTACCTGTTGTCGCGCTGCCGTTCTACGCGGCCCTGGCGGGCAACGCTGTCGCCCTCCTGCCCCGCTGGGCGACCGGCGAACTGGGCCTTCCGCGCTGGGGGCCGGGGGAGCGTTGGGTGTTGATGCCGGCGGGGCGAGCGGCTACAGGTCTGATCGGATGGGTGATGCGCGGGCCCAGGACGGAAGGCGGTCCTGAGTGACCCGGAGCCGCCTGAGTGTGCCCGGCTCCGGGGCCGGCCCCTCCACCTTCTCGTCCGCTGCCCGCCCGGCCTCACCGGGCCGGAATGTGCGCCGCCGCGAACCGCTGCCCGGCCATGCCGAGGCGTTCGTACGCGCTCCTGGGACACCGCTGTGTCCCAGCACGCATCGCTCACCGCCGGAGAGACGCTGGTCACGGATCCCATGTGCACGGTGCGTCCTGGGCGCCACCGGCCCGCCGGAGCGGCGTCGTGGCGCTCCGCTCCGGCTGGACGCCTTTGTCCGCTATGGTGCGCCGGGTTCGTGTGCGGGTACAGGGCAGCGTGCTGCCGGCAAGGAGCGGACGATGAACGAGGTGGGGGCCCCGGCCGGTGGCGGGCAGTTGAAGCGGCGTCTCGGGACGGGCGACGCGGTGCTGATCGGGCTGGGCTCGATGATCGGGGCCGGTATCTTCGCCGCGCTCGCTCCGGCGGCCCGGGCGGCCGGGTCCGGGCTGCTGCTCGGGCTGGCTCTCGCGGCGGTGGTCGCGTACTGCAACGCGACCTCCTCGGCACGCCTGGCCGCCCGCTACCCGGCCTCCGGCGGCACCTACGTATACGGCCGCGAACGCCTCGGTGACTTCTGGGGATACCTGGCCGGCTGGGCCTTCATCGTCGGCAAGACCGCCTCCTGCGCGGCCATGGCCCTCACCATGGGCACCTACGCCTGGCCCGCACAGGCCCACGCGGTCGCGGTCGCCGCCGTGGTGGCGCTGACCGCGCTGAACTGCACCGGCGTACAGAAGAGTGCGCGGCTGACCCGCGTCATCGTCTCCGTCGTCCTGGCGGTCCTTGCCGCGGTGGCCGTCGCCACGCTGACCTCCGCCGGCGCGGACACCGCCCGGCTGGACATCGGTTCGGACGTCACCACCGGCGGGGTGCTCCAGGCCGCGGGCCTCCTGTTCTTCGCGTTCGCCGGTTACGCGCGCATCGCCACCCTCGGAGAAGAGGTCCGCGACCCGGCCCGCACCATCCCCCGCGCGATCCCTCTCGCCCTGGCCATCACCCTGGTCGTGTACGTCTGTGTGGCCGTCGCGGTCCTGTCGGAGCTCGGGCCCGACCGGCTCGCCCACACCGGCGAACCGCTCGCCGAGGCGGTACGGGCGGCCGGCGTCCCCGCCCTGGCCCCCGTCGTGCGCGTCGGTGCCGCCGTGGCCGCGCTCGGGTCCCTGCTCGCCCTGATCCTCGGTGTCTCTCGCACCACCCTCGCCATGGCCCGCGACCACCATCTGCCCCGCACCCTGGCCGCGGTCCACCCACGCCACGGCGTTCCCCACCACGCTGAATTCGCCGTCGGCGCGGTTGTCGCCATCGCCGCCGCCACCGTCGACGTGCGCGGTGCGATCGGCTTCTCCTCCTTCGGTGTGCTGGCCTACTACGCCATCGCCAACGCTGCCGCCTACACCCTCACCCCGGCCGAGGGCCGCCCGCCGCGCGCCGTGCCGCTCCTCGGCCTGACCGGCTGCGCGGTCCTCGCCTTCGCACTGCCGCCGGCCTCCGTCATCTCCGGCGCCGCCGTCCTCGTCGTCGGCGCTGCCGTCTACGGCGCACGAAAGGGACGCCTACCCAACTGATCACCAACAGGGTCGGGAATGTGCCTCAGAGCCCGAGCTTCGAACAGCGCCCCGGTACTCGGCGGCGTCTAACGGTCTTCAACCGGCGCCGAATGCGCACTCATTCGCCCGAGAAGGGGCCGGCCGGTGCGGCGGGCGCGGGTCGCAGCCAGCCCGCCGAAGATCATGCTGATCAGCCCCACCGTCGGACGAGCCCCGATGAGCCGGTCGTCGCGAGCGTCGCGTTCCTCCCGCGTCTCGCCTTCCCTTTGTCGCTAACGTGCGTCGCCGGCCGGGGAAGCCACCGGGTGAGCCTGTGCGATCAGGAGCGCGACATCGTCGTGGTCGCCCGGGCGCCGCAAGGTGTCCAGGAGGTGCCGGCAGGTCGCGTCGAGAGGCCGGCGTGGTTCGTCGAGCGCCTGGAGCAGGGCGCCGAGACGCTCGTCGATGGCCTGGTCACGCGTCTCGACGAGACCGTCGGTGTAGAGGAGGAGCCTGTCCCCGGGCATCAGGTCGAAGGTGGTGGTGTCGAACCGGACTCCGCCGACGCCAAGGGGCGCCCCGGCTTGGAGGTTCAGGAGTTCGGGGCCTCGGCCCGGGCGTGCCAGGACGGGTGGCAGGTGCCCGGCGTTGGCGACGCGGCAGCAGTGCTGGTGCGGGTCGTAGACGGCGTAGAGACAGGTGGCGAGGGAATGCCCGAGTCCGGCGGTGAGCTTGTCGAGGTGGCGGAGCACCTCCTCGGGCTCCAGGTCGAGGTCGGCGTAGGCGCGGGTGGCTGTGAGCAGGCGCCCCATCGTCGCCGCGGCGTCGATCCCGTTGCCCATCACGTCGCCCACCACCAGGGCGGAGTTGTCGCCGGACAGGGGGATGACGTCGTACCAGTCCCCGCCGATCTCGCTCGATGCCTGCGCCGGCTGGTAGAGCGAGGCGACCTCCAGGCCGGTGAGGCGGGGAGCGTGGGTGGGCAGCACGCTGCGCTGGAGGCTTTCGGCGGAGTCGCGCACGCTCTGGAACCAGCGGGCGTTGTCGATGGCGACGGCGGCCCGGGCCGCCAGTTCCCGGACCAGCAGGAGATCGTCCTCGTCGAAGGGGGCGTCGTTGCGGGCCCGGATGAGGTCGATAGCGCCGAGGACCTGGTCGCGGGCGATCAGCGGCACGGCGAGATAGGAGTGGACGCCGGCACGGGCCAACGCGGCGGCGGCGTCCTGGTCACGTGCGATGCGCAGCAGGTCCTCCGGGCCGGTGCGGGGTACGAGGACGGGCCGGGCGGTGTGCACGCACCGGGTGATCAGGCGGTCCGGGCCGTACGCGGCGACGCTCCCGACCGCGTCCGCGGCGGCGGTGGCCTCGTTGGGGTAGGCGGCTGCGACCGCAAGCGCGCGGAACAGCTCGGGGCCGTCGTGCCGGTCGTCGGTCCGGCGGCAGGCCAGGGCACTGTCGAGGACATCGACCGCCACGACGTCCGCCAGTTCGGGGACGGCGACCTGCGCCAGCTCCTGCGCGGTCCGCTCCACCTCCAGCGTGGTCCCGACGCGTGCGGAGGCATCGGCGATGAGTGCCAGCCTGCGCCGGGCCCGATCCGCCTCCGCCGCCGCCCGGTGGCGCTCGGTGACGTCGACGACGGAGTTCGCCACCCCCACCACCCGCCCGGCGGGGCCGTGGAGCCGGTAGTACGACACCGACCAGGCATGGTCCTCGTCGGGGTCCGCGGGGGTGCGGCCCACGAGATACCGGTCGATCACAGGCGTGCCGGTGGCCAGCACCTCACGCATGACCTCCTCGACGGTGCCGACCGTGGGGGAGCTGTGGACGTCGCGGGGGTGCCGCCCGAGATGGTCGGCGGCCGGGAGCCCGTTCATGCGTTCCAGCGCCGGATTCACCAGAAGATAGCGGAGGTCGGTGTCCAGCAGGGCGATGCCGACGGGCGCCTGGGACACCAGCTGTTCCGACAGCGCCAGCTTGTTCTCCACCCGCTCCAGTACGCGCTGTTCGGCGGCGATACCCAGGGCGTACACATCGCCCAGGTCGTCCTGCAGCCGCACGTTGCGGAATTCCACGAGCTGGGTGCTGCCGTCCTTCCGCCGGACGGGAAACGCACCGGCCCAGCTCTTCCCCGAGCTCATCACCTCGGCGAACAACCTCGTCGCGAGCTCACGGTCCTCCTCACGCAGCAGGAGCCGAGCAGCGTACCGGCCCAGCGCGTCCTGGGAGGAGTAGCCGAAGACGTCGGTGGCCTGCGGGCTCCAGAACACGATCCGTCCGGTGACGTCCAGCACGATCGCCGACACGCCGAGCAGATCGAGCAGCCCTCCTGCCGACGACGACCAGGCCTCGGGCAGACCGGGCGCCGGTCCTCGGCCCTCGCGGGATTCGCGGCTGTTCATCCGCGGGGCCCCCTTCCCTGCGGTGCCCCTGAAGGTCCGCGTCGGCGGCTCATCTCTCCATGGTGCTCTCGGCGCCGCTCCCGCACGAACCGGGTGGCGCGGGGTGCCGGAGGATCACGAGGAGAGGCCAGGCATCCCGCGACCGTCCTCCGACAACGGAGGGGTGACGGCCGGTGGTGGGCCTGGGCGCGGTCGGCGCGGAGCAGGGCGTTGATGCCGGTGGAGTCGGTGAAGGTGACGTGGGAGAAGTCCACGACGGCGCAGGGCAGCCGGCCGGTCGCGGTGATGGCCGTCTCGAGGGCGGGACGCTGTTGTAGTCCATTTCCCCCGCGGGGGCGAGGACCGTGATGCCGCGCTGGGTGACGGACGTACGGATTCGCGTGCGCTCGCTGGGCGAGATGCCACCTTTCCGTGCGGCTGCGTGCCGCCCGCCGCCGTAAGAACCGCCTGACTCAGGTCGGCGCCGTTGTCCTCTCGGTGTGGACTCGGGCAAGGTCCGGCCGGGGCGGGAGATCAGACGACCATGAGGTGGGCGCGTACGGTCTTGCCCCGGTCGTCGGTTTCGATGCTGACCTTGGCGCACAGGGCCAGGACGATCTCCAGTCCGTGCCGGCCGATGCGCCGGGGGTCGAAGGGCTGCGCCCGCGGTGCCCTCCCCAAGGTGTCGGACACGGCGATCTCCAGCACACCGTCCCGCAGGTCGAGGGCGAGCGTGCACGGACCGGGCGCGTGCCGTACCGCATTGGTCACCAGCTCGCTGACCACCAGCAGCGCATCCCCCCGCTTCACACCCGCCACCGCCACGCCCCGCACCACAGCCCGGTCCAGAAACGTCCCGGCAAAGCTGCGTGATTCACCGATCAAGGGCGAACCGTCGTACGAGACCGCTGCCCTCAGCCGGGCCCGCCGGGACATCGTGCTCCTGTCCTGTGGCATCTCCTGCATCACTGCTTCCCCATCTCGCTCGCCGGGCCTCAGCCGGCCGCTCACCGCAAGGCGTGGGCGATAACCGCCGTCCACCGGCCGACTGTCACACCGTCTGCATGCTGTCCGTGCCCCCTGATCTCCATCTCCCTGCATCGCATGTGCCCGCCGTACGGGTTCTCACGTATGGCGGCCGCCGATACCGGTGGTGCTTGCGGTGACGCCTCTACGTCGCCTACGTCGCCTTTCGCATCGCTCGTTCTTGCCCGCCCGTCGTCAGGCGCTCCTCTTCGTCCCTCAGCGAGGTCCTGGCCGCGGTCGTCTCCGTGGCCACCTCGGGCCGCACATGAAGCACCTTCCCACCGGTGTTCGGGCCGGCCCGGCAGGGCTCATCCCACGCCTACCGCTCGACCCGAAGAGGCGTCTTCTAAGCTGTGGACGATCAACACCCCTGGACCTTGCAGGGTGTTGCGCGAGAACCATGGGGAGGGCGGACGATGTCCGGGACCAGTAAGCGGTACGTACGAAGATCGATCGGTGCGGGCCTGTGCACCGCGGTGGTGGGGGGAATCCTGCTGGCCCCGGGGTCAGCCACCGCCTCGGACGCGAAACCCGTCGCGACGGCCCGGGTGCCGTCCGTGCAGGGGGCCGGCGCGGACACGTCGCGGAGTGCCGCTCTCGGCGACGGCGAGCGGCTCAGCCTCGTCGACGGTGATGTGCGCATCACGGACAGCGGCACGGCCGACGCCAGGACTTATGCCTTCGGTTCGGCGAACGGCGCTCTCGAAGTGCGTCCGACCGCTCTGCCGAGCCCGGTACCGCCCACCAAGGTGCCCGTTTCGACCGCCAAGGCGGCCACGCCCGCTGCGGCGGCCTCGTATTCAGTGAAGCTGAACATCACCAACGCCGACGTGACGTCCAAGAGCTTCTACGTCTGGAACAGCAAGACCTGGACGTCGTACGCCGTCGACAGCGATGCCGTCGGCCCGTCCGCGTCCGTCAAGCTTCCGCCGGGCGACTACTTCTCCGTGGCGCTGCACAGCGACTGGCAGCGCCCGTCCTACCTCCTGACCCGCTCCTTCAAGGTTGGAACGGCCGCCACGACCGTCTCCTTCGACGAGCGTGCGGCGAAGGAGACCGGCATCAAGGTCGACGACACGACGGCCGCCCGTGAGTCCTCCGCCGTGTGGATCTCGGTGCCCGGGAACCAGCTCGCCGGATTCGCCGGGTCGGGTGCGGACAAGGTGTACGTCACCCCGTTCTCGCAGACCGGTGTGGCGCTGCGGATCCACGATGTGCTCAGCCGCAAGGGCAGCACCGCGAGCACGCCGAGCCCCTTCCGCTACGACCTCACGCACGCCTTCCGTGACACGGTGCCCGCCGCTCCGTACGCCTCGGTGAAGCGTGCCTCGCTCGCCAAGACGGTCACCCGCGTGAATGCTCCGGGCACCCGGACCACCGCCGTGCTGCAGACGGTTCCGGACGTCGGGGAGTGGACCGGCGTCTATCTGGGCTCGGCCGTGCCCGTGGCGAACTCGGTCACCGAGTACGTCACGCCCGGCGTCTCCTACGGCAGGTTCCTCTCCTACGGAACCGGCGACTACTCCCTGCAGCTACCGACCCGCACCCTGGCCGCCGGCACCGCGCCCCCGGAGACCGTCGGAGCGGCGCCGCTGCAACCGGTCCGTATCGAAGGCGGCGGGTCCCAGCGGCGGGGCAACACCGTCACGCTGAGCGAATCCGCCGGTCTCGGCGACGCCGCCGGACACTACGGCTCCGACAACCGGTCTGCGGTCTCCTACCGGCTGACGGGCGACGGCGTGACCTATGCGGAGAGCACCGGCGCGGCGATCAACCAGTCCCTGGGGGCCCAGGTCCCCTCAGGCTCCAGGACGTACGCCCTGGAACAGACGATCAGTCACCGCGTGCCGTATCGGAAGCTGTCCACGACAGTGCGCAGTGAGTGGACGTTCACGTCCGACACCACCTCCTCGGCGACCGCACTGCCGCTGGTCGACAGCCAGGTGAAACTCACGGGACTCAACGCCTCGAACCGCGCCGTCACGGCCACCCCGGTGACCGTCACCGCCACCGCCGGCACCCTCGCGCCTTCGGCGGCGGCGTCCGTGACCGGCATCGAGTACTCCGTCGACGGCGCGGCATGGACCTCTCTGCCGCTCACCGGCGCCACGGCGTCCCTGACGGTTCCCGCCACCGCGGCCCACGTCTCGCTGCGCGTCACCGCCACCGACGACCGGGGCGGCCGCCTGCGTCGCACCATCGAGCGCGCCTTCGCGGGGCCGGGAACCCAGGGCGACGAGACGGTCGGCTCCACCCGCATCTCGAAGGTCGTGGTCAACGGCGGCAAGGCGGTCGAGTTGTCCGACCAGCCGCTGCAGGAGTTCAAGGCGACGTTCACCGCCACGGATCCGGCGGGCATCGCGAGCGGCGACATGTACCTGTACCACGGCTCGTACGACGCTCCGGACGGCGTGCTCTACGGCTCCTGGCCGGCGACCTGCACCAAGGTCAGCGCGACCACCTCCTCGTGCGAGACCCATTTCGCCTACGTCTCTCCCCGTTGGACCCTCGGTCTCAACGCGCTGGCGGGCACCTGGAAACTCGCGGCCTGGGCGGAGTCGGCGAACAGCAAGAGCCTCACCGACCTCCACGCCGCTGCATCGGTGAACGTCCAGCGCGACTCGGCCCAGACCGCCAATGCCGCGCCGGAACCCGTGGCCAAGGGCAAGACGATCACCGTCACCGGCAAACTCTCACGCGCCAACTGGGAAACGGGCGGCTACCACGGCTACTCCACCCAGCCGGTCCGGCTCCAGTTCCGTAAGAACGGGACGACGACCTACTCGACGGTGAAGACGGTGAACACGGACAGCGTCGGGAACCTCAAGACCACGGTGAAGGCCTCGGTCGACGGGTACTGGCGCTACTCCTTCGCCGGCACCACCACGACCCCGCCGGCCACGGCCGCGGGCGACTTCATCGACGTGCGCTGACGGCGCAGCCGCGTGTGGGAAGGCCCCGTCCGCCGGACCCCGATCACATCGAGGGCCGGCGGCCGGGGCCGTCCGCGTCGCCCCGAAGATCGTCGTGAAAAGCCCGGCACCGGACGCGGCTCCTGCCGACACGCTCGTCCTGGTGGTCTCCGAGCCGGCCGCGCTACCGGACGAGCCACGAGCATGGTCATGAGAGGCGTCGGGAAAGTCGGCAAGTGGTCAGCGTGAGCCCTGAAAAACCTGGGGAGAGCTGACCGGTACATGCGACTCGTTGTAGGGTTGGAAACAGCACTTGACCTGCAAAGCTGCCGTTGTCCGTGTTCAGCAGGGACACCTGGCCTGCCGTGGGGTTGCCGGCGCGGTCGAGGGTCTGACGGCGAGGTTCTTGGCCCGGTCCAGAACCAGAGGTATGCGAAGGCCGCCGGCGCCACCGGTGGCCGTGAGCGCCCCCGAGTACGCCCCGCTCCGGGTGCCGTCGGCGTTCACGGTGAGGGTGACCTTCGCGGAACCACCCGCGGGGAGTTCGACGCGGGACGGAGAGACCGCGATGATCCCGGCCGGGGGCTGGGCGCCCGCGGCGGCCAGGGTGGCCCCGAGGTCGAGCGTGGTGGACGCGCCACCGGTGTTGGTGAGTTCGACGGTGCGGGTGATCGGACCGCCGTTGGCCTCAGCCTTTCCGAAGTCGACCGCGCCGGTGTCTGCCACGACGGTCTGCCTCAGCGCCGCGTCGACGTTCATGACGCCGCTGCCCACCTCGTGGACCCCCTGGTCCGCGGCCGGTGCGGTCGCCGTGGACATGAGGGTGTGCTTGAGCTGGTCGGCCGACCAGTCGGGGTGCTCCTGGGCGAGCACCGCGGCGGCACCGGCCACATGCGGGGCAGCCATCGACGTACCCGAAAGGGCGGTGTAGTGGGGGTCGGACTGGATGGTGCCGATGGCGACCCCCGTGGCGCGGGCGGCGACGATGTTGACGCCGGGAGCCGCGATCTCGGGCTTCACCGTGCCGTTGAAGGACGGGCCGCGCGACGAGAACGACGCGGTGCCACCCACGAAGTCGACGGCCGCGACGGACAGGGCGTGTGGGGCGATGGAAGGGGCCGAGACCGTGGAGACGCCGGGGCCGTTGTTGCCCGCGGACACCACGAACAGGGTGTCGGAGGAGGTCGTCAGGTTCTCCAGAGCCGTGGTCACCGCGTCCGTGCCGTTGGTCGGGCCGCTGCCCAGTGACATGTTGACGACCTTCGCACCCTGCGCGACCGCCCACTCCATGCCCGCGATGACCTGCGAGTCGGAGCCGGAACCGTCATCGCCGAGAACCTTGCCCACGATCAGGTCGGCGTCGTAGGCGACACCGGAACGTACACCGGGAGCACCCGCCCCGCTGCCCGCGACGGTGGCGGCGACGTGCGTGCCGTGGCCCACCTTGTCCAGGACGCCGCCGCTGCCGGTGAAGTCGGCGGTGGCGCCGATGCGGCCCTCGAGGTCGGGGTGGGTCCGGTCGGCGCCCGTGTCGAGGACCGCCACCTTCACACCCTTGCCGGTACGTCCGGCCGCCCACGCCTTGTCCGCGCCGACCTGCGCGAGGTTACGGTCCAGGGCGTCGGCCTTCACCTTGCCGTCGAGCCAGATACGGCTGATGCCCTTGAGCTCACCGGCGTCGGAGCCGAGGACGCGCGGCGCTGAGCCGGCGCTGTAACTCGCCGCGTGCTCCTGACCCGAGCGAGGTGATCCACGCCGGCGGCGGGCCCACGGCCGGCCCGACGTTCTCCGGCTGCGGACAGCCTCCGGCGCAATGGTTCCGCCGTCGCGGCGGCAATGGGTTCGGCCGAGCTGATCGGGCGGGTCGGGCTTCGAGGCCGCGAAGCGGCGGGCGTCATGCCCGTGCTCGGGCTCGGCCCAGGCGGGTGACGCTGTGCCCGCGCTCCGGTACTTACGCCGGCTCGGCGACCCGAGCGGAGCCCGTTCACCTGTTCTCGGGCTACCCCCGTGCGACTGCTGTCACGCCGGCACGTTTCCGCGCAGCAGCAGTGCGGCCAGTGCCAGAGCATTTCCGTGTGGCGAGGAGATGTCGAGGCCGGTGAGCTCGGTGAACCTGGCCAGTCGGTTGTCCACGGTGTTGGGGTGCAGCCTCAGGTGGCGTGCGGTGCTGCGCCGGTCGTGGCGATGTTCGAGATGGACACGCAGGGTTTCGATGAGTTCGGGCCGGTCTCCGACTGGGTCGAGGAGGGCGGCAATGCGGTCGCTGCTTTCGTCGCGGCGCGAGAGGTGGTACTCCAGCAGGACGTCGTCCATACGGTGCAGGCCGGCGGGTCGTCCGCAGGCGCGTGCGACCCGGACGATGTCGGTGGCGGTCCTGGCAGCAGCCGGGACGTCCTGGGGACTCGCAGCGGTGACCGCGGCACATCGCACATCGGGGCCGCAGACCTGCCGGAGCCGGATTGACAGCTCCTCGCAGGCGCGGGTGCCGTCCGTGTCGTCGGCCCGCCGCGGAGCGATGGCGTGACCTCCGTCGACGCTGAGCAGCGACACCGCCTCGGTGCCGAGTACGCGGTCGAGCACGGTCTGGATGCGGCGGACCTGGCGGCGGTCCGCGACGGCCGGAGCCGCCGGGTCCTGATTGCGAGGTATATGCAGGTGAACGACGAGAGAGGGCCCTTCGAGGCCCAGTTCCTCGAAGGCCCGCGCTGGGGGCAGGGAACCGTCCAGCAGCCCGCGTACGAGGGAGCGGTGGTGCTCACGTCGTTCGGCGAAGAGCGCGGTCTGTTCATCGAGGTAGGTCTCGGCCACGGCGCCGATGATGGCTTCGTGGCCGCGCAGGAGGAAGTCGACGAGCTCGATGAGCGCGCCTTCCTCTCCGCTGGTGGCCTCGTCCCGGAGCGTTTGCCACAGGACATAGACGCCCGTGGAGTGGCTGCGCAGAAGCGTGTGCAGGGGCATGCCCTCGTCAGCGCGCTGAGCGGCGCGTTCGCGGAAGAGGCTGTAGTCCCCGGCACGGCCCTGGGTATCGCGTACGCGGCGCAGGAAGAGGCGCAGCCCGTTGCGAACCGTGGCGGCGATCTCCACGTCCTTCACATCGGCGGGGAGCTCGTTGTATCCCGGCAGCTGTTCGAAGGTCTCGCGGGCCATGCGGCGGGCGAGCTCGTTGACGCGACTCTCGCACCGGGCGGCGAGTGCCTGCGCGGCGGGTGACAGCGCCGGATACGCGCCGTGGGCTACGGATGGTGGAACGTTCGACACCGGGGCGATCCTCCGTGAGGGCTGTGATCCGTCACAGTCTACGCGGCGATCGATTGTGAAAGCGGCGGATGTCCCGCCGGCAGGCCGCGACGCAGACTCTATGGAGATCGGCGGGCCACCGCAGGGGGCGGGGAGGGTGGCCCCAGCGTGAGTTTGAGGAGCCGGACATTATGACGGAACACAATTCCAGCGGTTACATGGCGTACGCGGACCGGGTCTGGTCTGGCGAGGCGTCGCTACTGGCCCACTTCACGGGGGAGTTCGCCGGTGGCGGTCTTGTCCAGGTCGGTGAGCGGACCGGGTTCTTCCCCGCCTTCGCGAACGTGGCGGTCTTCGACACCGGGAACGGACTGGTGCTGATCGACTCGGGCGACTTCCGTACCGCCGCCCAGCTGCACGAGTCGGTGCGCGGTCACTCATCGGCTCCGGTGAGCGCGGTGGTGTACACCCACGGCCATGTGGATCACGTCTTCGGCGTGGGGCCCTTCGACAGGGAGGCCGCAGAGGCCGGGACGGCACGTCCTGAGGTTGTCGCGCACGAGGCGGTGGCGGCGCGTTTCGACCGCTACCGCGAGACGGCGGGGTACAACACGTGGGTCAACCGGCGGCAGTTCGGTGTGCCCTCCCTGCAGTGGCCGACGGAGTACCGCTACCCGGACACGACCTACCGCGACCGGCTGTCCCTGCGCAGGGGAGAGCTGACCTTCGAGCTGGTGCACGCCCGCGGTGAGACGGACGACCACACCTACGTGTGGATCCCGGAGCTGAAGACCCTGTGCACGGGCGACCTGTTCATCTGGAACTCGCCGAACGCCGGCAACCCCCAGAAGGTGCAGCGCTACCCGGTGGAATGGGCGCGGGCGCTGCGCGACATGCAGGACCTCGGAGCCGAGGTGCTGCTCCCCGGGCACGGTGTGCCGATCCTCGGCTCCGACCGCATCCGGCAGGCACTCGGCGACACGGCCGAGCTCCTCGAATCCCTGTGCACCCAGACGCGCGATCTGATGAACGCCGGCGCGCGCCTCGACGAGGTGCTGCACGGCGTGAAGGTCCCGCCGGGCCTCTTGGAGAAGCCGTATCTGCACCCGGCGTACGACGAGCCGGAGTTCGTCGTCCGGAACCTGTGGCGCCTGTGGGGCGGCTGGTACGACCAGAACCCGGCGAACCTCAAGCCGGCCCCCGAAGCGGTGCTGGCCGCCGAACTCGCCGACGCGGCCGGCGGTGCGCGGGTGCTGGCGGACCGGGCCGAGCGGCTGCTCGGTCGCGGGGAACTGCGGCTGGCCACGCACCTGGCCGAGACCGCCGCGCTGGCCGCGCCGGACGACCGTGACGTGGCCCGGATCCGGGCCGAGGTCTTCGCCCGCCGGGCCGTGGGCGAGACCTCGACGATGGCGCGCGGCGTCTTCAACTGGGCAGCTGCCGAATCCGCCGCCGTCGCCGCGGGCACGGACGTCGCCACCGAACTGACACGCAGTGACGAGGGGCGACGGCGGGCCGCCGGAGCGATCAGCGTGGGCGTCGTCGACGACGACAGCTGCGGATGCGGCGCTCCCGCGGACGCCGGTGCCGAGCAAGAGGTGCGACCGTGAGAGCAGTCACTGCCGCAGCGCCGCGTACGGGCCCGGCAGACCCGGCACCCGCCGGCCGGCAGGCATGGACGACCACCTGGCTGCTGTTGGCCTTCATGGTGGTGAACTTCGCCGACAAGGCCGTCCTTGGGCTCGCCGGGCCGGAGATCATGAGGGAATTCGGTCTGAGCCGCCAGGAGTTCGGCACGGCCCAGGCCGCCTTCTTCAGCCTCTTCTCGCTGTCCGCACTGGGAGTCTCGTTCCTGACCCGCAAGGTGCGCACATCTGTGCTGCTCCTGGCGATGGGCCTGCTGTGGTCGGCCACCCAGCTGCCGATGCTCTGGGGCGCGGCGGGCTTCGGGATGCTGATCGCGACGAGGGTGCTGCTCGGTATCGCCGAGGGCCCCGCGGCACCCGTGGCGGTCCACCATGTGCACGGCTGGTTCGAGCAGCGGGAGCGCACCCTGCCGACGGCGATCCTCATGGTGGGCGCGGCGGCGGGGGTCGCGGTGGCAGCGCCCACGCTGGGAGCGGTGATCTCCCACTTCGGCTGGCGCTGGGCTTTCGGTGCGGCGGGCATCGCGGGTCTGCTGTGGGCGGCGGTCTGGGCGGTCAAGGGCAAGGAAGGGCCGCTGGCTCCACCGGTCGGCCGTGAAGCACGCGCAGCGGACGCCGGATCCGGGGCCGCAGAGGTACCGCTGCGGGCTGTCTTCCTCTCCGGCACGTTCATCACTGCGGCTTTGGGCGCGTTCGCGGCCTACTGGGTGATGAGCGCCAAACTCACCTGGCTGCCGGACTATTTCCAGACGGTGGTGGGCTGGGACCTCGGGCAGGCCAGTGCGGCGGTCGGCGGAGCTGCCGTGGCCAACGGCGTGGTCCTGCTGGCGCACGGTCTGCTGGCCCGCCGGGCTGCCCGGCGCGGCACCGGAGGCAGGCTGCCCGAAGGCGCCGGTGCCGGTCTGCTGCTGGTGGCCTCGGCGGGTGCGGTGACCGTGTTCGCCACCGTCGACGCCCTGTGGATCAAGGTCCCGATGATGTTCGGCCCCATGGCGGTCGCCCTGGTCATGATCACTGTCGCGCAGACGGCGATCGCGAGGATCACGCCGCCTTCCCAGCGAGGTGTCGTCCTCGGGGCCCTCGTGGCGGTCTTCGCACTGGGCGGCGTGGTGTCGCCCCTGGTCCTCGGCTGGATCGTGGACAGCGCGGCGACAGCGACGTCCGGCTACGAGAACGGCTGGCTCGTCACGGCCGCCCTGCTGCTGATCACCGGCATCCTGGCAGCCCTGTTCATGCGCCCGGAACGGGACGCACGGCGCCTCGGCGTCCCGGAATTCGCCTCCACCGGCGTTGCGGTCAGCCACTGAGAGGCGCCCTGCCACGCCCGACAGCGGTGGGCAGGGCGCGCGGCGATCGAGCTGGGGACGGGACGCCCAGGGTGATGACGGCGGATGAGCCCGAGGCGCAGGTCCACGCCTCACACCGGTCCGCCGGTCGCCGCCGAGGCGGCGTCGTCCACGGTGAGGTGGCGGCCGCGCGGGCCGAGGCGGTCGGCCAGGGCGTGCCGGGTCAGGTCGTGTTCGGCGCGTGCCCGAACGTGAGCCAGGTGCAGGGCGATGTTCTTCCTGGCCAGTTCCTCTCGCAGCTCGTCGAGTGCGTCGAGGACGGGGATCCCGAGGCGGTAGCTGCCGGTCAGATCCAGGACGACGGCTCGCGGAGGAGGAGTGGTGCGCTCGACCTGGTCGCGGACGGCGAGGCGGACGCGGTTGACGTTGCCGAAGAACAGGCTTCCGTCGGGCCGCACGGCGAGTACGCCGGGGATCGTTGCGGCGTCCGGGTGCTGTGCCGTGTCGGCGTACAGACGGGTTCCGGGCAGGCGCCCGAGGACGGCGACGTTGCGGTGGCTCGCCGCGGCGATGAACAGGACGAGGGAGAGCGCCACGGCGAGGAGCAGTCCGGGCAGCAGGTCGAAGAGCAACACCCCGATCAGTGCGGTAAGCGCAACCCACAGACTGCGCCGGTCGTGGGCCGCGTAACGCCGCAGTTCGCCCACCCTCATGAAGCCGCGTACGGCGACGATCACGATGGCGCCCAGGACCGGTTCGGGCAGGTCGGTGAAGAGCGGGGTGAGGAAGGCCCCGGTCAGCAGGATCAGGGCCGCGGCGATCAGGGACACCATGGGGGTACGGGCGCCCGCACCGGTTGCCGCGGCGCTGCGCGACGCGCTGCCCGAGACGACGAAGCCCCGGACCAGGCCGACGGCGATGTTGCTGAGGCCGACCGCGGTCATCTCCCGGTCGGCGTCGACCTCCTGGCCGTGCTCGCGGGCGAAGCGGTTGGCGATGCTGAACGCTTCGGCGAAGACCACCAGGGCGACGCCGAGCGCACCCGCGGCCAGGGCGATCCAGTCCTCGGCCGGGATGCCCGGCAGATGCGGAACCGGGACGGCCGAGGGGATCTTGCCGACGACGTCCACGCCATGGTCCGCCAGGCCCAGCGCCGCGGACAGGACGAGTCCCAGGACGAGCACGATCAGCGCGGCGGGGAGGCGGGGTACGAACCGTTCGAACAGGAACAGCAGCGCCAGTGCGGCCGCTCCGACGCCGAGTGTGGCGAGCGACCAGTCGGGCGCCCTGCTCAGGAGGGTCCACAGTCGCTCGAAGAAGTTGCCGTCCCCGCTGGAGACGCCGACGAGTTTGGCGCCCTGGCGGACGACGATGGTCAGGGCCATCCCGAACAGGAAGCCGACCAGGGCGGGTTCGGCGAGGAAATTGGTGATGAACCCGAGGCGGGCGATGCCGGCGACCAGCAGTACCACTCCGACGATGACCGCGAGGGCGGCCGACAGGCCGACGGCGTCCTTGGGGTCGCCGCTGATCTCGGATACCGCTGCCGCCGACAGGACCGCTGCCGCGGACGTCGCTCCGATGATCAGGAAGTTGGACCGCCCGAACAGCGCGTACACCAGCAGAGCCACCGGGGCGGCGTAGAACGCGTTCTGCGGAGGCACGCCGGCGATCTGCGCGTACGCGACACTCTCCGGGACGATCAGGGCCCACGCCGTGAGTGCCCCGAGCATGTCGCCCCGCAGCATGCCCTTGCGGTAGTTCCCCAGCCAGTCGGCCACCGGCAGGTTCCGTCGGTCCTGCCCGCCGCTCATGTGGACACCCCCGGAAGATCGTTCGTCGCTTGCCCCATGGCTGGCTCCCTCCGACCCGGCGTCCCGTTCATTACGCCTTCTCGTCCGGCCGGGCGCGCACGCGGTAACCCGAACAGGTGAACCGTCGATCCGATTACCTGCGGCAGCGCCACATGAGGCGGTGCGCGGCAGTCCGTGGCCCGACGGGGTGCGGATGCGTAGTGACCCGTCACATGGCATTTTGGGACAGAATGTGAGCTATGGGTGAGGAGGGGGGACGTGCCCGAGGTGAGTGTCGACGAGGCGCGGAAGGCCGCGGCAGAGGGCTGGATCTGGGGATTCGCGCTCCTGGAGAACTACCGAACGATGTACCCCCAGGCGATCGACCCGGAGGACCCCCGGTACGTAGGAGGGTTCGGGCGGTTCAGGCACTACTCGGAGCCGTTCACTCCGGCCAACACGGACGTGGTGACGCCGAACAACGACACCCCGTACTCCTGGGCGTGGCTCGACCTGCGGGCCGAGCCGTGGGTGGTGTCGGTACCGGCCGTGGACCGGTACTACGTGCTGCCGCTGCACGACCTGGATACCTCGTACGTGGGATACATCGGTGCCCGTACGACCGGCCCGGAGGCGGGTGACCATCTGGTCGCCGGGCCCGGCTGGGACGGTGAAGTCCCCCAGGGCATCGCGGGCGTGCTGAGGGCCGATACCTTCCTCGTCGGGATCCTGGGCCGTACGTACCTGGCCGGCCCCGATGACGTACCGGCCCTGCGGGAAATCCAGGCGGGGTACCGGCTGCGCCCCTTGTCGGAGTTCACCGGCTCGGCCGCGTCGCACCCGGTCGACGAGCCGGTGTGGCCGGTCTGGCGGGAGGAGGACCTCGGCACCGTCGAGTTCTTCACCCTGCTGGACTTCCTGCTCCAGTTCTTTCCCGTACTCGACAGCGAACGCGCGCTGCGGGACCGGCTCGCCGCGTCGCTCGGGGTCACGGGCAGCGGCGAGTTCGAGCCCGCCGGGCTGACCCCCGAGATCCGCGCCGCGGTCGAGCAGGGCATCGCGGACGCCCGCGCCCGGCTCGACGAGGCGAAGAAGGACGCGGCCGACTCCACCCACTGGTTCGGCACCCGTGCCGACGGCGGCACCGACTATCTGACCCGGGCGGTCGGCGTCGACAAGGGCCTGTACGGTCTGCCGGCCGCCGAGGCGTGGTACGCGGGCTGGGTCCAGGACGACCTGGGCAACCGGCCGCCGGACGCCGCGACGCACGACCACGTCATCCACTTCGCTCATGGGGCGCTGCCGCCGGCACGGTATTTCTGGTCGGCGACCATCTACCGGCTGCCCGAGCGGCTGCTGGTCGACAACCCCATCGGCCGGTACTCGATCGGCGACCGTACCCCCGGCCTGGTCCACGACGACGACGGCGGCCTGACCCTCTACGTGAGCAAGGACCCGCCGCAGGACCCGAAGCGGGCCGCCAACTGGCTGCCTGCTCCCGACGGCCCCTTCACCATCGCCATTCGCGTCTACGGCCCCGAGGCTTCGGTCCTAGACGGCTCCTGGACGCTGCCCGCCCTGAGCGCCGACGCCCGAAGGAGCCAGCCGTGACCAGCAGGACCGAAAGCCTTGCCGGCCTGGCCGCAGACGCGTACGTCTACGGCTTCCCACTCGTCTTCGACGTGTCGATGATCTCCGCGTTCATGCACAAGGGCTTCGGTTCACTGCCGCCCACCCCGTTCAACCGGTTCGGGCACTCCACGAAACTGGCGACCCCGGACGCCCACTTCGTCTCGGTGAACAACGACACCGTCTACTCGATCGCCCAGGTCGACATCTCCGGCGGTCCGGTCCTGCTTCACGTCCCGGATACCGTCGGCGCGTACTACGTCCTGCAGTTCGTGGACGTGTGGAGCAACAACTTCGCGTACCTGGGACAGCGCGCCACCGGGACGGAAGCAGGTGACTGGCTCGTCGTCCCGCCCGGCTGGTCGGGCACCGCGCCCGACGGCGTGCGTGGGGTGATCGACGCCCCGACCTCGGTGATCTCGATCGTCGGCCGCAACGCCTGCGACGGCCCCGAGGACATGCCCCGGGTGCAGGCCCTGCAACAGCAGCTCACGCTCACCGTGCTCGACCCGGCCAGTCACCGCACGGGTCTGCCGGCGCCGGATCCCGACGTGCCCGAGGAGCTGCGTTTCTTCGAGCGGCTGCGGGTCTGGATGGCGGGTTTCCCGCCCTCCGCACCGGACCAGGACCACCAGGAACGCTTTCAGCCGCTGGGCCTCCTCGAAGAGGGTCCCTCGCCGTACGTGAACGCCGACCCCGCCCTCGTCAAGGCGCTCACCGAAGGGGCCGCGGCAGGGAAGGCGCGCGTCGAGGCCGCGTCGAATCCGCCCGCCGACGGTGCACGCCCGCCGGGTGCCTGGGAGATGAACCCCCACTTGTTCGACTACAACCTCGACCACTACGGGATCGGGACGATCGACTCGCCGCAGTGGCGGATCACCGACCGGGAGGCGTCCTACCTGGTGCGGGCGGCCGCGGCGCGTGCCGCGCTCTGGGGCAACCACGGCTACGAGGCGGTGTACGCGCACACCTTCACCGACGCCGACGGCAAGCAGCTCAACGGCGCCCGGTCCTACTCCCTGCGCTTCGAGCAGCCACCTCCCGTCGAGTCGTTCTGGTCGGTGACCATGTACGACACCCCCGACTACTACCTCGTCGACAACCCGGTCGGCCGGTACTCGCTCGGCGACCGCACTCCTGGCCTGGTGTACGGCGAGGACGGCTCGCTGACCGTCGTCATCCAGCGGGAGCGGCCGGACGACCGGGAAGGAGCGGCGAACTGGCTGCCCGCCCCGGCCGGGGACTTCCGGCCCATGATCCGCCTGTACACGCCAGGGCAGTCCGTCCTCGACGGGACCTACCAGTTGCCGCCCATCGTAGCGAGGGGGTGACGAGCCATGGGAGACGCCATCGGCCAGATGCTTGCTTCCGCGGTGGGCATCGCGATCAGCCCCCTGCCGCTGATCGCAGTGATCCTCATGCTGGCCACGCCCAAAGGGCGGGGTAACGGCATCGCCTTCACGGCGGGCTGGGTGGTCTCGCTCGCCGCCCTCGTCACGGTGGTCGTTCTCGCCGGTTCAGGCGGCGACGCCTCGGGCGGCGACGACGGCCCGGCCTCCTGGACGCTGTGGCTGAAGCTGGGGCTGGGCGTGCTGTTCCTTCTCATGGGCGTCAAGCAGTGGAGGGGTCGGCCGAGGGAGGGGCACGAGGCCGAGTCTCCCGGCTGGATGAAGGCGATCGACAGCTTCACTCCGGGGAAGGCAGCCGGCCTGGCCGCCGTTCTGGCCGTCGCCAACCCCAAGAACCTCGTCCTCGCCGTCGGCGGCGCGGTCTCCATCGCCTCCAGCACAGCCTCGGCCGGAGGCAAGACGGTCGCCGCCGTCCTCATGGTTCTGATCGCATCGCTGTGCACCGCGCTGCCGCTCGGCGTGTACCTCCTGGGCGGTGCGACGTCGACGAAGGTGCTCGGAGAATGGAAGGCGTGGATGGCCGCCCACAACGCGGCCATCATGACGACTGTCCTGGTCATCCTTGGCGCCAAGTACATCGGAGACTCGATCAGTGGGCTGGCGGGCTGAGTTCCGCGGGGACTCCGAACGTGTCTGTGCCGGGGAGAAGCCGCTATGAGCCGAACCGTAGACTGCGGGCCTGGGCAACCCTGAGTGTGCCTGCCGGGTAGGGGAGTCGGGCGCAGAGGGCTGCGGCTCTGTCGAACTCCTCCCCGGCTTCCCGCCACCGCCCCAGGGCCATGAGTGCGGCGGCGTGCACCGTGCGGGCCTCCGTCTCCGAGAGGCGTTCGCCGGTGCGTTCCGCGCGGGCCGTCTCCGCGGCGGCCCGGTGCGCTGCCCGGTCCGGGTGGCCCGACAGGAGCTCCGCCCACGCCACCAGATGGGCGGCGCCCGGGCCCGTGCCGTCCGCAAGCAGGGTCAGTGTCTCCTCGGGCCGGCCGTCACGCACCAGCAGTTCGGCCTGTGCGGTGCGCACCTCGTGCGTCGCCTGCCGGTCCGCTTGCGCTCCGGCCACCTCCGCGGCCCGCGCCAGCAGTTCGGAGCCACCCGGCTCACCGGTTCTGACGCGCACCCGGGCCAGCGCGGCGAGGGCGTACGGGGTGCACCACTCGTCATGCTCGCCCGTGTCCCGCACCGCCGCCTCCGCATGCTCCCGTGCCATGTCGAACTCCATGAGCAACAGGTGCAGTTCGGCCAGGTTGGCGCGCTCGAAGGCGACGGCCGTCGGGTCCCCGGTGTGCTCCGCGAGTCGCAGCGCCCGCTGCCCCGTCGAGACCGCCTCGGCGAGGCGGCCCGAGCGGCGGGCATGCTCCCGGAGCACCGAGAGGATGTTGACGAGCAGATCCTGATCGCCGTACGCCTCCGCGTGCGGCAGCGCCAGATCGGCGGCGGGGCGTGCCTCGGCCAGTCTTCCGGCCAGCCCCAGCGACGTGGCCTGGAGCCCCAGTGCCCGGGCCAGCAGCCCGCGCCGTCCGCTGCCGGGAATGGCGCCGGCGGCCGTCTGTGCGGTGCACGCCGAGGCGTGCGCCTCCTCGTACCGCCCACTGACGAACTGGATCACTCCCGCCGCCAGATGGTGGTTCGCCGTGGTCAGCGGCGGTGTCCGCGGCTGCGGCGGGTAGGTGCGCAGGAGCTCCTCACCCTCGTCGGTCGAGCGGTACTTCACGAGGACTTCGGCCAGCCGGGCGGCGGCCAGCACCTGCCCGTCCCGGTCGCCCCGCCTGACCATGTCGTCCAGCGCCTCGCGCAGCACGTCGACCGCTTCCCGGTAGCGTGCCATCCGGCGCAGTACGGCACCCCGGTCGATCCGGGCCATCGCCGCGTCGGCGGCCAACGCGTCGAGCCGGGCTGTCAGTTCGGCGTAGTAGCGGTCGGCCGTGTCGTTGGCGCAGACGGCGGCGGCCCGCTCGGCGGCCTGCCGCAGATACCGGGTGGCCCGCGGGTCGTCCGCGCGCGTCAGATGCGAGGCCAGGGTGTCGAGCGCGTCGGGCCTGCGCCGCAGAACGGCTTCCGCGTACGCCGAGTGCAGCTGTCTGCGGCGGGCGGCCGACAATCCGTCGTAGCAAGTGAGCCGTACCAGCGGATGCCGGAAGACGAGCCCGGGCAGGGGCTGTCCGCCGACCACCACCGGCCGTTCCTCCACCACCGAGGCCAGCACCGCCCCGTCCACGGCGTCCGTCGCCTCGGCGGCGGAGAGCGGCGGGTGCAGTCCGTGGGCGGCGACATCCATGACCTCGGACAGGGCGGCGGCGCCTCCCGCCACCGATATCGCCTCGACCACACGCCGCGCCGCGGGCCCGAGCCGGGCCAGTCGCGCCCGAACAAGCTGGCGTACGCCCTCCGGGGCGCTGAGCTCGGCCGGGTCGGTGCCCTCGTCGACGGTACGGGCCAGTTCCAGGGCGAAGAGGGGATTGCCGAGCGACAGTTCCCAGACCCGGTCGAGCCCGGTCCGCGCGCCCGCGTCCTCGGCGACGGCCAGACACTCCGCACGTCCGAGCCGACCCACCTCCACTGGTTGCGCGAGCCCTTGGCGTACCAGGATGTCCAGCGCGGTGCGCCGCGGGTCCGTGGCGTCCAGCTCCTCCGCGCGGTACGTCACGGCGAACCGCCAGCTCGTCCCCGTGGTCAACGCGCGCCGGGCCAGATGACTCAGCAGCTGGTACGAGCCGGTGTCGGCGGCGTGCAGATCGTCCAGCACGAGCAGGACGGGAGCGGTCGCCGCGAGATCGCCCAGCAGCCCGGCCGCGGCGCGGAACAAGCGGTCGCGCTCCTCCTCCGGACTGCGTTCCGCACCTGCCCCGATCTGCCCCAGCGAGGGCAGCAAAGAGGCGAGTTCGTGGTACTCGCCGCCGATTCTCGCCCGCTCGGCGGACGGCCGGTCGGCGAGCCAGGCGTCCAGAGCCTCGACGAAGACGCCGTACGGGGTGTGCCCCTCGGCGTCGTGGCCCGCGCCCCACAGCACGGTCGCCCCGGCCTCGGCCGCTCGCAGGGCCGCCTCCGCCGTCAGTCGCGTCTTGCCCACGCCGGCCTCGCCGCCGATCAGCCGCACGGGTGGCCCGTCGGTGGCGAGTAGCAAGCCCAGCTCATCGGCCCTGCCGCGCAGCGGGGGACCGGGCGGGGTGCGGATCGCGGCGGGCAGCACAGGGGCGGACCGGGCGGGCAGCACGGCCGAGGTGGCGTCCAGCGCGAGCAGATGCAGTCGCTCGGTGGCGGGGCCGGGGCGTACGCCGAGTTCGGCGTCGAGTGCTTCCCGGCACAGGTGGTACTGGCGCACGGCCTGTCGGCGCAGCCCCTGGCGCAGGTAGGCGTCGACCAGGACCCGGTGCGCGCGCTCCTCGGCGGGCGCGGCGGCCAGGGCGCGCAGCGCCACCTCGGTGGCCAGCTCGGTCTCGCCCTCCGTCAGGTGGGCCTCGGCGAGTGCGAGCCGCACGCGGTCGCGGAGCAGGCTCAGCTGCTCGCGCCGGGCCTCGGCCCAGGGCGCGTAACGGTCCTCCGGCAGCAGCTCACCGGTGAACGCGGCGAGCGCGGCGGCCAGCGCGTCGGCCGAGCCCCTGGCCAGCGCGCGTTCGGCGAGAGTCTCGGCCACATCGGCGTCGATCACCACGGTCCGCGGATCGAGCCGCAGCAGGGTGCCCTCGCCGGTCAGATAGGACGAGGAGGCGCGGGGCGCCAGCTCCGGCTCGATGGCCCGGCGGGCGGCGTGCAGCGCGACCCGCAGACTGCCGAGCGCCGCCTGGGCGTCGGCGTCCGGCCAGCAGATCTCCATCGCCTGCTCACGGTGGAGGCTGTGACCGGGGGAGACGGCGAGCAGTTTGACGAGGGCGCGGGCGCTGGGGCGGGGCCACTTGTCGGCGAGGGGGGCGCCAGAGTCTCGTTCCACTCTGAATCCACCGAAAAGGTGCACGCGGAGCAAAGGTGGGCCGTCCGGGGCGCTCGGTGCCGTTTCGTACGGATGTGCTGCTGCCATGAGAGCAGCCACTTTAACCACCGAAACCGTGCCCTTGGCCAGGGCACGGTTTCGGCGGAATGGGTGGTACCGGTCAGGAGCTGGTCAGCTTCGCGACGACCAGACCGTGGAGGCCGATGTCCTCCACCCGGTAGCGGGCACCGGAGAGCTCAAGTTTCTGGTCGTGGCCGACCACATCCAGCGTGAGGCCGATGACCTCGTCGACACCGTCACCGTCGAGGTCGGCGGCGATGACGTCGCGGGTTGCGTAGGCGTCCACCTTGGCCAGCGGATTCGGGTAGTTGCCGCCTGCGGTGAGTACCACCGGGTCGTAGACGTAGAAGCCGTTCGCATGGCCGCCGATCAGCAGCCGCCGACCGCTGGGGCCGGTCGCGAAGGCCCCGCTGTGGGTCTCCGGCAGTGTGAAGATCCGGTGGTCTGTGCCGCCCGCCGCGTAGGTCCGGAAGGAGGCCGTGCCGACCAGCAGCAGTCCCTCGTCGCCGGTGAAGTAGTGGCCCAGGGTGTTGAAGCCGCCGGCCTCGGCCGAGTGCAGCACCTCGCCGGTCCGGCCGTCGCGGATCTCCACGAGGGTCGCCGGGCCGACCGCGTTCTGCACGGTCCACGTCATCACCATCGCGTGGCCGTCCCCGTACGGGATCCCGGTGGAGGCGAAGACGCCCTTCTCCAGCTGCGCACCGTAGATCTTCGGGTCGGCGCCCGTGAATTCCGGGTCGGCGGTCCAGGCGACGGTGCCCTTGGCCGCGTTCAACGCCACGCCGTTGGTGACGATGTCGGCGTGCTCCAGTGTGCCGACCGTGTTGTACGTCCCGAAGACCTTGCCGTCGGCGACCGCCAGATCCGAGAAGTTCACCGGGGCACCTTCGGGGGCGTACTCCCACAGCTTGCGTCCGGTGCCGCTGTAGGCGCGGACCTTGTCGGTCGGAACCAGTACCTCGGCCCGGCCGTCGTCGTTGATGTCGGCGCCGGTGACGCTGCGCACGAACGTCCCGCCACCGGCCATGCCTGCCAGCGTGCGGCCGTCACGCGCGGCGAGCACGACCGCTTCGGTCTCCGCCGCGACCAGGATCTCGGGCTTCCCGTCGCCCGTGGTGTCGGCGAGCTCGATCCCGTACACCCGGCCGGGCATGGTCTGCTGCCACAGCAGCTTCGGCTTGCCTGCCACCATGGACGGGCCGTCATAGGCCCAGATGCCGTGGGACTCACCGCCCGCCACGACGTCCTTGATGCCGTCGCCGTTGACATCGACGGCCTGCGCGAAGGACAGATCGCCCTGCACCGGGCTGAGGGCGGCCTGCTTGCCGCTGCGCACCCGGTACGAGCGGATGTTCTGGTCGAGGTCGACGGTACGGGCGTACCAGTCGCCGTCCGTCTGGAACGGCTGGGTGTAGACGGGAGAGGCCACCGCACCGGAGTGGTCCCAGCGGACCTTCCCGTCGCGGCCGGCGAGCGCGGTGATCCGGCCGAAGCGGGAGCCCCCGGTGTTGGCGGCGGTCTCCTTGCCCTCGGTGACGAGGAGGTTGGCGAGCACCCGGCCGTCCACGATCTTCAGACCGAAGGCGGAGGGGCCGTCCTTGGAGTTGCCCTCCTCGCGCTTGACCGTGTGCGACCACAGCTCGGTCGCGCCGTCGCCTCCGTCCAGCGCGCGCACGGTGGTGGCGTTGACCCACAGGTTCTCGTCCAGGGTGTCCTCGCTGACCGTGTACTCCGGCTTGCCGTTCCCGCGCAGATCGCCGACCTCGATGCGGAGCGCCAAGGCGTTGACGCGGGTGTCGAGCGTGGAGCGGCTGCCGTCGCGTACGTCGTACACGGCGAGTTCGTACTTCAGCCCGTCCGTGTAGTCCGCCTCCTCCAGCGCGAGGACGCGCTTGCGGGAGGCGTCGTACCGCAGCTGGCGCGAGTAGAGCGAGCTGTCGGCCTGCCAGAGGACCCGGCCGTCCGTGGAGTCGATCACCAGGGTCTTGCTCGAAGACGCCGAGGTCGCCGTCTTCCGCGTGTTCCGGGAGACTGCGAACAGCCCGCCGCCGAGCTGCTCGACAGCGCCCCAGGTGCCCGCGGGCGCCCCGCTGTCGTACGTCCAGGTGCTGCTCGGGGTGAGCTTGCCGTCCCCGTACGAGAACCGGATGGCCTGGAGGGCGGCGTTGGCACCGGCCGGAGCCGTGCGGTTGCCGACCGGCTGGTCGGCGACGATCAGGGTGCCGTCGATCACCGACACCTGCTGGGCGTCCGCGTAGAGCTTGCTCCACAGCGTCTTGCCGGTCTTCCCGTCGAGGACGGTGACGAAGGTGCCGGTGCTGAGGGTGGATCCGGGCGAGGTGAAGGCGCGGGACGGCTTGACGCCGACCTCGGCCGTGAACGCCACATCGGCGACACCGTCACCGGTCAGATCGCCCGTAGCGTAGCCGTGCTCGGCGCTGTCGGTGAACGGGCTGACCGCGTTGAAGCCCATCGTGATCCGGGCCGGGCCCGGCTCCACCTGGTACGCACGGACCGGCTTGACCTGCCAGTCCGTGTACAGCGAGGCGTTGTCGCGCCTCCACAGCTGCTTGCCGTCCGCGGTGAACGCGGCCACATTGCCGAGGCTGTGAAGCACGGCGTAGCCGCCCTTGGTGCCGGCCAGCTCGGTGGTGGCCGCCATGCCGCGCGCGGTCTCCAGGCTCGTCGCGGCCTTGGCCGAGAGGGTGCCCGTCGTGCCGGCGTCGGCGGTGGCTCGTCCGTCCGTGGCTTCCGCCGTGACCCCGGCGCTCTTGACCTCGGTGTCGGCCGTCGCGTACGGGTCCGCCTGGATCCGCTCCTGAAGGGTCTGTACCTGCGCGGCGGTCAGCTTGCGGGGAGTGGCGTCGGAGTCGGCCTGGGCCGCGCCCGGCAGTACGCCGAGCGTGAGACCGGCCGCGACCAGCGCGGAGGCGAGCTGGAGCGCCCGCCGGGAGTTGGGGGTCATGACGTCGCCTTCGTGGTGATGCGGATGGCGGACAGGTCGGTGAGGACCGCCTCGTTGAAGGAGTACTGAAGGGCATCCGTACCGGCTTGGTTCTCGATGCCGATCGTCGCCTTGGCGCCCGTCTCGGGGGAGGAAGCGGCGATGCCCTGGTACTGGAGCGTGATCGCGCCGGTCGCCTCGTCGAAGAGCACCTCGAAGGTCACCCGGCTCGACGGGGCGGAGACGAAGGCCGCGTTCTCCCAGACGATCGCGAAGGTGCGGTGACCCGTGGTACCGGTGGTCGCCGTCTTCACGCGTGCCCTGGAGTCGATCGTGAGGTCGTCCCAGAGCGCGGCGATGACGCCGTTGGGCTTACCGGCCGAGGGAAGCGCCGTGTTGGTGTAGTCACCGAGGCGCGGCTCCAGGAAGTTCACCAGGCCGTTGGTGGTGACGTTCGCGGTGGTGTAGGGGACCCCGTAGAGCGAGACCGGGAAGGGCAGCTTGACGGCCGTGGCGTTCTCGTCACCGGCCAGCGCGAGCGTGGTGGTGCCCTTGACCCACTTGTAGGAGGCGGGGGCACAGCTGTTGCCCGCGGCGTCGGTACGGTTCGGCAGTCCGGCCGTCACCGTCTCATCCCCGTCGATCGTGACCGGGCTCTTGAAGACGCCGTTGCACAGGACGGGAGCGGCGGGCGTGGCAGTCAGGGAGAAGGAGCCCTCGGCGACCGACGGGAAGCGGAAGATGCCCTTCGAGTCGCTGGTGACGGTGTCGAGCGGCGCGTCCACGAAGCGCACCATGGCGCCAGGCAGGGGCTTGCCGGTGACATCGAGGACAGTGCCGGAGACCGTGTGGACCGGAACCGCGTCGAGCGCGACGTTCTTGGTGACGTGCTCGCCGGTGGCGACGGTGAAGCCCTGCTGGGTGGTGGTCGCGTAGCCGTAACCACTGACCTCGACCGTGTAGGTGTCCGCGTTCAGGTTCAGCTTGTACGTGCCGTCGGCGGCCGTCGTCACCGAGCGCTCGGCCGTGCCCGCCTGGGCCTTGACCGTCATGCCGGAGAGCGGCTTACCGGTGGCCTTGTCCGCCACGGTGCCGGTCACCGTGGCCGCGCTGCGCGGGGCCGCGTCGACCGAGGCGAGGATGTCGAGCTTGCCCTCGCCCCACACGTTGTTCATGTCGGCCGAGCCACCGCAGTGGGTGTCGTCGACATCGATCGCGCCGTCGTTCAGGATGGCCCGGGTCTCGTCGATCTTGCCGATCAGCGAGGGGGCGGCGGACCACAGCAGGGCGACGGCGCCCGCGACGTGCGGGGTCGCCATCGACGTACCGTTGATGGCCTTGTACGTGCTGCCCGGCCACGTGGAGCGGATGTTGACGCCCGGTGCGGAGATGTTCGGCTTGGCCGAGCCGTCGACCAGCGAGGGGCCGAAGCCGGAGAAGTTCGCGATCTTCCCGTTCACGTCGTACGCGCCGACGCCGTACGACGGGGCCTGCGAGCCCGGGGCGTGCGCGGTGGAGCAGGTCGTGCCGTTGCCGTCGTTGCCCGCGGCGAACGCCTCGAAGATCCCGGCCGCGTTCCACGCCTCGACGATGTCCTGGTAGAAGGTCGTGTCACCGCCGCCCCAGGAGTTGTTGACGATGTCCGGGGCCAGCTCGGGCTTCGGGTTGAGACCGTTGTGGTCGGTCGGCGCGAGGATCCACTGACCGGCCGCGAGCAGCGCGGAGTCGGAGCAGCTGCTGGACTCGCAGCCCTTGGCGGCGATCCACTGCGCGCCCGGAGCGACGCCGACACCGTCGGCGCCGACCATGGTGCCCATGGTGTGCGTGCCGTGGCCGTTGTTGTCGCAGGGGTTCCCAGCGGTGCCGCACTGGCCCGTCGGGTCGTACCAGTTGTAGTCGTGGCTGAAGGTGCCGTTGCCCAGGTTGCCCCGGTAGTTGCCGACCAGAGCCGGGTGGTCGTACTGCACGCCCGAGTCGATGTTCGCGATGACGATGCTCTCGCCGCGGTCGTCGTACTGGGACCAGACCTGATCGGCCTTGACGTCCTTGATGCCCCATTCGGGGTCGGCGGTGGTGTTGGGCGACGGGCCGGCGACGGCCGTCTGCTCCACCTCGTCGAGCTTGTAGACGCGCTCCTGGCGGATGCTCTCCACATCACCGCGTGCGGCGAGCTCGGCGACCAACTGCTCGTCACCGGTCACCTTGAGGGCGTTGGCGATCCAGTACGGCTCATAGCCGACCTCGGCCTTGTCCAGGTAGGACCGGATCGATGTCTGGCTGCGGGCCGCCTCCTTGCGCAGCGAGGCGAAGGCCGACTTCGCCTTGTCCTCGTGGGTGCGCTTGTCACGCGCGGCGGAGAGATCCGCCTGCTTTTTCAGCGTGACGAAGAAGGTCGACTCCTTGCCCTTCCCGACGGTGTCGAGAACGGCGGCGTCGACCTGGACGTTGTTGCCGAAGGCGCTGCCGGGCCGGGCCTTCTCAGCGCTGTTCGGCTGCGCGAAGGCGGGGGCAGGCCCGGTGAGGACAGCCGCGGTGATCGCGGCCGCCGCCGCCCACGTGGCAGTTGTGCGCCACGAGGATCGGGGCAGGTACATGGGAGTGCTCCTCCATGGCCGGTACGGGGTCGCCTTCCCCACCGCCCCGGACACCGGGGGTAGGGGAGCGGACTTTTCCGCGACGCTAGGAGGAGGCCGTTACTGGAGCATTACCGGGCAGGGATGCCCTGTGGACCTGCACGTCGTCGACGACAGTGGACGGAGGCGCCCGACCGGGCGGTGGCGGGGTTCTGAGGGCGTGTTGCCCATCCATCACCTGATGGTGTGAAGCCGTGCAACCTTGCGCGGCCTGCGCCGTCACTTCCTCCTTACAGGGGGTAGGCCCACCAGCTGCTGTCAGCGGAGTTCCCACCAGCCTTTGACGGTCAGGTTCGGGTGCTCCGCGCCCCGTGTCCCCTTTGCGGCTCAGCGACTGTTCCGTGGTCGGGAAAGGGTGCCTTCGAACGGTGCACTCCGCCGACGCGGAGGGGGCGACGCGTAGGCCACCCCGTCACGGACGTGGATCGGGTTCACCTCTGCTCGCGCACCCTTTGGTCTGATGCTGATCGCAGCCGGTTCACCTCCGCGCGAGCGGAGGTGAACCGGTGTGGCTCGGCGTGGACAACTTCATGCACGGCGGTACGGGACCCTACGGAATGACCTCGGGGGGAGAGGCGTTCTCGCCGGAGTGCTGCGGTCACTGCCTGCCCTGACCGCCATCGCCTGCTCTACCCCGGCCAGCTATCTGCGGCTTGCACCCTCGGCCTGGGCCGGCGTCTACCGCTGCTGGGGCTGGGAGAACCGGGAGGCAGCGCCGCGGTTCGTCACGAAGACGGTCGGCACCGCATCGCACTGCGCGAACGCCGAACTCAAGTGCTTCGACCAAGCAGACAACCCCTAAGGGTGGTGGGCTCGGTCATCGCCGCCGGCCTGGCAGGATGCGAGGAAACCTTGTACCTTCCTGAGCAATTCCCCAACGTCCCTGCCTACGCGGACCCCGAGGACCTCAAGCGGCGCGGCATCGAACGCCCCCGGCCACCTGGCGGAAGCTGCGGGCACCTCGAGGGTTCGCCGGTGCTGCGCAAGGCGATGGGGGACCACCTGTTCGGCGCTGTACTCGCCGTTCGCTTACGGAGGGCAGGCGCTTCGACGGCCATCCGGAGGGCCGCCCGCCTCGAAAAGGCATTGCAGCTGCGTGGTGATCACCACCAAGGACGTCTGACCACATCCACGGCTCGGTGCCTTCGCCATGCGCATCTACTCCCCGCGAGCATAAGCTGCCGATATGGAATGGAGGAGGAAATCCCCATGCAGAACGTGACCGCGGTACGGCCGAAGCGGGAATCGGGTGCCGAGAGGGCTCTTTCTTTCCCGGATTCCGCGGAGAAGGCACGGAGATTGTGCGTTGTTGTCGGCGGTTGTGCCGGACGACACGAGACGGCGGCTCTGTTGTCCGGGACCGAAGGAACCTCTTCACCGTCGTCCCGTAACACACCCTCGAAGACCCCGCCCTGCAGGAGATGTGCCGCTTCGGCTCTCGACCGGCTCACGGGGGAGGCCATCGGACCGAACACGGCTCAAGGTCTGAGTTTCGTTTCCCGGCGGGATCTTTGCTGTCGGCTGCAAGTGACGCGGTCACTTGATTCATGTCGGAGGAGAGCTGACCCATGCACATATCCTCTGAAAATTCCGCGGTGAAGAACGCTCCCGTACCCGATCTTTCCGATCCCCACTATTTCGGTGCCGGGGATCCCCACCCGGTATGGGCGCGGATGCGAGCCGAGGACCGGGTCCACCGCCAGTGCCCCATGGGTGGCAAGCCGGAATTCTGGGCGGCGACGGGGTACGCGGACGTCTCCAGGGTCCTCTCCCGGCACGGCGAGTTCACGGCCTCGCGGGGAAACATCCTGACCACGCTGGGACGGACGGACATCGCCGGCGGTAAAATGCTGGCGGTCACCGACCCGCCGCTGCACAAGCGGCTCAAGGAGCCCCTCGTCCCGCATCTGGGGCGGCAGGCCGTCGCCGCCTTTGAGCCCCGGCTGAGGGAGTTGTCCCGGCGTCTCCTCTCCCTCAGCGCGCGTCAGGACACCTGGGACTTCGCCGCCCAGGCCGCGTTCTACCCCATCGCGATGGCGGGGCTCCTGCTCGGCATCCCGGAAGCCTCCTGGCACCGGCTCAAGCACTTCACCTACGCGGCCGTGGCCGAGTCGGACCCGGACTACGCCGGCACCGGCGACAGCCGCGCCGCGGTGCTGAGCCGTGCCCACTCCGAGATCTTTCTGCATTTCCACACGGAGCTCACCCGCCCCGGCCGGGCGGACGCGGACGACCTTATCGGCGCACTTCTGCGCGCCACCACGCCGCACGGTGAACCACTGAGCCACGAGGAAGTGCTCCTCAACGTCTACAGCCTGCTCATCGGGGCGACCGTCACCACCTCCCACGCGGCGAGCGCGGGACTGCTCGCCCTGCTGGAGAACCCCGACGAACACACGCACTGGCTCGAGAGCGGCGACACCGCCTCCCTGGTGGAGGAGATCCTGCGCTGGTCCTCGCCCGCCAACCACGCGCTGCGCCACACCACCGGGGAGATTCGTCTGAACGACACGGTCATCGGCGCCGGCAGTCCGGTCACCGCCTGGCTGGGCTCGGCCAATCGCGACGAGAGCGTGTTCCCCGACCCCTTCCGGTTTCGCGTGGACCGCTCCCCAAACCGGCACATCGCGTTCGGGGTGGGTGCGCACCGCTGCGTCGGAGCCCACCTGGCCCGTCTCGCGCTGACCGTGTTGTTCGAGGAGATCGGCAGGAACTTCGAGCGGGTCGAACTCGCCGGAGAACCCCGCCATCTGCACTCCACGTTCATCGCGGGCGTCAAGAGCCTTCCCGTGCGGACGGTACTGCGACCCGAAGGCGCGGCATTGCGGAGTTTTCAACCGCTCGGCGACACCACCGGAGGAGCGCTGTGACAACCTCGGCACACCCGGCCTGCGGGCCCTTCGGCCCCGGGCCCCGCCCGGGGGCGCACCCCTCCCACCACGTGGTGCGGTGCCTGCGGATCGAGGGGGTGTTCGACCCTGACACCGCGCATGGTGCGCTTCGGCTCCTGACCGAGCGGCACGCCGTGCTGCGTACCGTGCTGGAACCCGCCCCGGCGGGGCTCGTACCTACTCCCGCGAGCGAGGTGCGCGCCGATTTCCAGGCGGCATGCGTGTCAAGGGAGGACGCGATCGAGCATGCGGTGCGAGCGGCAGCCGAGCCTTTCGACCTCGCTCACGGACCCCTGCTGCGGCTCCGCGCTCTGCGGATCACCGACCGGGAGTGGCTCCTGCTGGCCGTCGCTCACCGCCTGGCGCTGGACCCCGCGACGCTGGACGCATTCATCGCCGAGCACGCGCTTGCCTACACGGCGGCCCGGCGGAACACGGCAGTCATGGACACCGCCGTCGCCGACACCACGGAGGCGGCGTCCGTCTGGCCCACCGCCGACGAGGTCACCGCCACCCTGGAGTACTGGCGCCGGCGGTTGGCGGACCTCCCCGTGCTCGACCTGCCGACGGACCTGCCGCGCCCGTCCCGCCCCTCACGCACCGGCGCTGTGGAGCGCTTCACTCTCGAAGCCGGGCTCACGGACCGGCTGCGCGCCCTGTCAGGCGAGTCCGGCGGCCACAGCGCTCTGTACGCCGGCGTGGCGGTGTTGCTCGCCCGTCTCACCGGCCAGCGCGCCATACCGCTCCTGCTTGCGGTGCCGTCCACCGTCGTCCCGGGCACCCGTATCGGCCGACCTGAGACCGATGTCGTCCTGATCATCCAGCTGGAGGGCACGGAGACGTTCCAGGAGCTGGCCGGGCGTATTGAAGCCGAACTGGGCCAGGCCCGCACGCACGCCGCCGCACTGCCGCCCGGCTCGCTGGCCGACACGGCTGACGGCTGCGGAGATTCCGGTCGCCGGCCGGTGCCCGTCAGGTGCGCCGCGCGAACCTCACCCGCCCCCGCCGCGTTCCCCGAGTACGACGGGGTGAGGGGCACCCCCGTCCCTGTGCACCCGGGCACGTCGGCCCGGGACCTCTCCTTCACCTTCGACCTGCGCGACGGAACTACGCACGGGGTCCTGGAGTACGACACCGGCCTGTTCGAGCCGGTCACCGCACGACGGATGCCGCGCAGACTGGCGTGTCTGCTGGCCGCGGCCGCGGAGAACCCGCAGGCACAGGTCACCGCACTGCCCGTTCTTCCGCCCGAGGAACGCGAGTTCGTGGTGTCCGAGTGGAACCGCACGGCGCGGGACTTCCCCCGCGACCGCACCACCGCGTCCCTCTTCGAGGAACAGGTCCGCCGCGACCCTGATGCGATCGCCGTGGTGCACGAGGACCTTGAGCTCACCTACGGCGCACTGAACACACGAGCGAACCGGCTGGCCCACCGCCTGATCGACCTGGGTGTGGGACCCGACGTCCGCGTCGGCCTGTGCCTGTCCCCGTCCGTCGACATGATGGTGTCCCTGCTGGGCATCCTCAAGGCCGGCGGCGCCTACCTGCCGCTCGATCCCGAGCATCCCGCGCAGCGGCTCGCCCATGTGGTCCAGGACGCCGGCGCCCGGGCCGTCCTCACCGACACCGCGCATGCGCGCACGTTCGCCGCTACCTCCGCCCAGGTCCTGTGCCTCGACGCACCGGATCCCACGGCGGCCGGCTGGCCGGCGACCGATCCCAGGGTGCCGAGCACCGCCGAGCACCTCGCCTACGTCATCTACACCTCAGGTTCCACCGGGACCCCCAAGGGCGTCGCCGTCACCCACCGAGCACTGAGCCGACTGGTCAAGAACGCCGACTACGCGCGGTTCGGGCCGGGCGAGGTGCACCTCCAGCTCTCGCCTCTCACCTTCGACGCCTCGCTGCTGGAACTGTGGGGTTCGCTGCTGAACGGCGGCACCCTGGTCCTGCCCCCGTCAGGGCTGCCCTTTCCCGACCGGCTGAAGGCCTCACTGCAACGTCACCGCATCACGACCTTGCTGCTCATCTCCCCCCAACTTCACGTCGCAGCCGAGCAGTTCCCCGAGGAGCTCGCACGGGTCGGGCAACTGCTCGTAGGAGGTGACGTGCTCTCGCCCGCCAGTGCGGCGCACCTGCTGCCGTACCTGGACGACACACGGTTCCTGCACGTCTACGGGCCCACGGAATGCACTCTCTTCGCCACCTGGAAGCCGATCGAGGCCAAGGACACCGAGCGGCCCACCATCCCCATCGGCCGCCCCCTCGCCAATACTCAGGCGTATGTCCTCGACCAGGACCTCTCGCCCCTGCCCGTCGGCGTCGTCGGCGGTCTGTGGCTCGGCGGCGACGGGCTGGCCCGGGAGTACCTGGGCCGTCCCGACCTCACTGGCGAACATTTTCTGCCAGACCCCTTCGGCCCGCCCGACAGCCGGATCTACCGCACCGGTGACCTGGCACGCTGGCTGGCGGACGGAAACCTCGAATTCTGCGGCCGCTCCGACGACCAGGCGAAGATCCGGGGCTACCGGATCGAACTCGGAGAGGTGGACGCGGCCTTGGCCGCACATCCCGGTGTCCAGGCCGTGGCCACGGTTGTCCGCGACGACGCGCCCGGCGGGCGGGCCCTGGTCGCCTACATGGTGGGCGACGCCTGTATCGGCGACGCAGACCTACGGGAGCACCTGGGCTCCCGTGTGCCGTCGTACATGATCCCGGCCACCTTCGTCCGACTGGACCAGCTTCCCTTGACCGCGAACGGAAAGGTCGACCGGAAGGCCCTGCCGACGCCGGAGTTCGGAAGAACGTCACGCCAACAGGGTGAGCCGCGCACCCCGCTGGAAGACTCGGTGCTGGCCGTCATCGCCGAGACACTCGGGCTCGATGACGTCGGCCCGCACGACGACTTCTTCGAACTGGGCGGCAACTCCCTGCTGATGGTGGACCTGTTCTCCCGCCTCGAAAAGCTGCGGCCCGACAGCGGCCTGGGCCTCACCGACCTGCTGGATCACCGTACGGGGCGTCGGATCAGCGCACTCCTGCAAGCCTGCGGAGCAGACGCGTGATATCCGGCCCGACGCCCTGGCTGCTAGCTCCCCCAGCCGACGGTGCGGCCGAGGAGCGACTGTTCTGCTTCCCCCACGCGGGAGCCGGGGCGAGCGTCTTCGGCCACTGGCGCGCTCGTATGCCGGACTCGGTGGATCTGTTCCCGGTGCAGCTGCCCGGACGGGAGAACCGCTCGTCCGACCCGATGCCGGACACCCTCGAAGAGCTCACCGAGCAGACAGCCGAGGCGTTGCTGCCATATCTGCGCACGCCGTACGTGCTGCTGGGGCACAGCTTCGGCGGGCTGCTCGCTTACGCGTTGGCCCGACGGCTGCACGAACAGGGGCACCCCCTGCCTCGCAGGCTACTGATCTCCGGCACCCGGCCCCCGCACCTGGCGGCCACGACGTCGTATCACACCCTGTCCCACGACGGGCTTCTCGGCTTCCTGCGCGAGATCAACGCGGTACATGACGTCCTCCTGGAGCACGAGGAGTTCGTGCGTCGGCTGCTGCACGTCCTGCGTACAGACCTGCGGATCGCCGCCGAGTACATGCCGGGCACGGCCACGCCCCTGCCCTGCGACATCCAGGCCTTCGCAGCGGCGGACGATCCCGTGGTCCCGGCCGGTCTGATGGAGCACTGGCGGGACTACACCGTCAGCGAGTTCAGCGTCAGCCGGGCGCCCGGCGGCCACCACACGGTCTACGACGTGTCCGGCGGTCTGTTCGCCGCGATCGTGCGGTCGGGGCTGGCCCGATCCTGAAGGCTCCCGCGAGAGGGACGCCGCTGTGCCGAGAGAACATCGAAGGGAGATACCCAGCATGGAAACCCCCTTGTCCAGCCACACATCCGGAGCACACCCCGGTCGTCCCGGGGCCCCGGACTTCGGCGGTGACCACTCGACCGACGTCCGGCTGCTGAGCGACTGCGCACAGGCCTGCGAGGAGCTCACCGCGGCGCTGCCGCCGCGTCAAGAGCGGTCCCCCTCTCAGCTTGCCGAGGCCGACCGGGCCGAGACGGCCGCCCGACGGGCCCGGCACCGCTTCCTGCAGCTGCACGCCGACCGTGTCCACGACGAAGTGACCGCGGGCAGCAGCCACGACCTCCGACTGGCCGAACTGGCGTTCACGGCTGCGGACCACTATCCCGGACTGGTTCCCAGCCGTGCGCAGATCGACGCCGACCGGCTGCTCCCCCAGGCGGCGAAGTCGGGCGGCGAAGTCGACCAGGGCATCTTCTTCGCACATCTGCTGGCGTCCCGCGACACGGGCGAGCGCCTTCTGCGCTCGATGCTGACACCCACCGCGCGGGCGGTCGACCTGCTCCCCGAGTTCCGCCGGACGGGCCACCTGCGCCTGGGCGAGGCGGTAATCCGCCGGGACGGCCCCGTGGCCGAGGTGACCATCTGCAACCAGCACGTCCTCAACGCCGAGGACGACGCGGTGGTCGAGGCGCTGGAGACCGCTGTGGACCTGGCTCTCCTGGACGACGACGTTTCCGTCGGCGTGCTGCGAGGCAGTGTGCTGTCCCACTCCCGTTACCGCGGACGGCGCGCGTTCGGGGCCGGTATCAACCTCACCCACCTGTACACCGGGAAGATCGGTTTCGTCGACTTCATGCTCCGCCGCGAAACGGGGTACATCCGCAAGCTGATCCACGGTCTGCATCTCGGTTCGGGGCACAGTCCCCTCGAACTGACCGGCGGTAAGCCATGGGTGGGTGCGGTCGACACCTTCGCGATCGGAGGCGCCACCCAGGTCGCCCTGGTGCTCGACCGGGTAATCGTGGGATCCGACGCCTACTTCTCCCTGCCCGCGCTCACCGAGGGCATCGTTCCCGGAGTGGCCAACATGCGCCTGGGACGTCTGGTCGGCCGACGGATGGCCCAACGGCTGATCTTCTTCGGCGAGCGGGTCGCGGCGAACAGCCCCGACGCCCGGGCCCTGTGCGACGAGGTCGTTGCACCCGAGGATATGGACCGGGCCGTGACGGCGGCCGCCGACCGCCTGGTGGATCCGGCCGTACCCAGCAACCGCCGCATGTTGCACCTGGCGGAGGAGTCCGACGACCTCTTCCGTACCTACATGAGCCGGTACGCGCTGGAGCAGTCCGCCAGAATGCACAGCCCCGACGTGGTGGCGAAGCTGGAGCGCACCTGGGTCAACCGGGGGCGCCCTGAGGGTTCCGACGGACTGACCAAGCCGACGCGTGAAGCTACCGCACCCACCTGACCACCCATCGCCCGGGCATTCGCCGGAGAGCGAGTCCCTTCGAGTCCGCCACGGCCCTCCATCGTCCGTACCCCGCCTCCGGCCTCGGCGCCGGCCCTGCTGCTCGGCGGAGATGCCCGTACAGATCGTCACCCAGGCCGGTTCGGTGCCCCCCGCACCCATGTCCCGACCGCCGAGTCTGGCCGGGCGAACACACGTCGTGCCGGCCTGCGCGGAAGGGGCAGGACGAAAACGGCTGCTTCCCACCGCGCGGGCATTTCGTCGGGTGGGCCGGCTGCCGATGACACGCGGGCCCGTCTGATCGCTCCCACCGCTACTGAGAGGCCCCTGATGACTGTGCCGCGCTCACGCACGTTCGCGCAGGTCGACGTCTTCTCCTCGAGTCCCTGTCTCGGTAATCCGGTTGCCGTCGTCCTTGACGGGACGGATCTGAGCGACCAGGAGATGCAGCGCCTCGCCCGTTGGACGAATCTCTCGGAGACGACGTTCGTCCTGCCGCCCACAACAGCGGAGGCAGACTACCGGCTGCGGATCTTCAGCCCTGGTGGCGAACTGCCCTTCGCTGGGCACCCCACTCTCGGGTCCGCCCTCGCGTGGCTGGACAACGGCGGCACCTCGCAGCGCTCCGACCTGATCGTGCAGGAGTGCGCCGTCGGCTCTGTCGGCGTTCGCCGAGGTGAAGGCACCCTGTCCTTCGCCGCCCCGCCGCTCGTCCGCGACGGCACGCTCGACGAGGAGTACCTCGACCGGATCGCCGCCGCCTTCGGTATCAAGCGTGACCGTGTCCTCACCCACCAGTGGGTCGATAACGGACCCGGCTGGGCCGTGGTCCGGTTGCCCACCGCCGAGGAGGTCCTCGCCCTTGAACCCGACTTCTCTCTCATCCCGACCGCGATGGTCGGGGCGATCGGCGCTTACTCTGAAGGGGCCGAGCACGCCTTCGAGCTGCGCACGTTCGCCCCTGGCGTCGGCGTAGCCGAGGACCCCGGGTGCGGCAGCATGAACGCATCCGTCGGGCAGTGGCTCATCTCCACCGGTGGTGCGCCCTCCAGCTATCGAGTCTCCCAGGGCACACGCGTGGGCCGGGCCTGCACCATTGAGGTCACTGCCGACGAGGACGGCACCGTCTGGGTCGGCGGCGCTGCCACCAGTTACATCCGTGGCACCATCACTCTCTGACCTGGTCAGATCATTGCCGTGAGCCCGGACGGTATTCACAAACTTACCGAAGGTTATGCTCGCCCGGATGCCGTGACCTCAGTTCCTCACTCATGTTCTCTGTGTACGACGCCCCGCCGTAGGGCGCGACTCCGGGAGCCGCCCGGTCGCCCGCACGAGACTCTCGCGCTTGTCCTTGGGTACCTCGTCCAGGGTGTAGGCGAAGTCCGCGGCCATGTCATTCCCGAACGGGCCGATATCCCAAGTGCCCATCGTGATCTCCTCGCGTCACAGTGCGGTGATCATCGCATCGGCCACTGACATTGGCTGTCATGAGGCAGGCAGGACACGTTTCCGTAGAAGCGCGAAGCTTGCGCGGCCGAACATCTGGCGCTTGAGCATCTTGATGCGGTGACATGCCCTTCCACGACGCCCGAGCTCCAGGGGAGAGTGAGGCCGGCAGTGACGGCGTCCCGGTCGCGGTCGATGCCCGCGGCGAGGGTGTGGAGGCTGGGTAGATTGTCCTGTCTGACGGCGTCGAGCCAATCCGGCAGGCGCTCGCCTGGCTCTGTTCATCAAAACGGACAGCAGATGTTCACCACTTCAAGAGGCACTGCGCGTGGAGATTGTTCGATTCGCTACGGGCTCAGCACCTCAGAGGGCGCTCCTGCCGGTCCGAGATCCCGGATTCGGCTCTCGTTAGGCTACGAGGACCTCCACGCCGAGTGTCTTGAGTTGCTTGATGACCGTGTCGTGAGGATCGGCGTCGGTGATCAGTCCGGTGATCTTCTCCCACGGCAGGACGCGGTACGGCGAGGCCGTACCGATCTTCTCGCAGGAGGCGAGGATGTAGGTGTCTGCGGCCCGCGCGGACAGGGCACGCTTCATCGCCGCCTCCTCGGCGTTCCCCGTGGTCAGTCCGGTCTCGGGGTGGACGCCGGTGACGCCGAGCAGACACAGATCGGCGGAGACGTTCTGCGCGGCCTCGACCGCGGCGGCGCCGCAGGTGACCGCCGAGTGCTTGAAGACACGCCCCCCGAGGAGGAAGAGCTCCGCCCGCGGGTGGTCGATCAGAGCCGTGGCGATTGTCGGGCTGTGGGTGATCACCGTGCAGGCGAGGTCTTTCGGGAGCGCCCGCGCCACGGCGAGGGCGGTGGTGCCGCCGTCGAGGATCGCCGAACCGCCCGGCCGCACCAGTGCGGCGGCCACTGAGGCGACCTTCCGCTTGCCGTCCGGGGCCACCGTCTGCCGGGCGTCGTAGTCCATGACTGCGGGAGACGCGGGCAGCGCGCCACCGTACACCCTTTGGCACAACCCCTCGGCGGCGAGATCGCGAAGGTCACGCCGCACGCTGTCCTCGGAAAGGCCCAGTTCGGCGGCGACATCCTTGGCCACGATCTTTCCCGTGCGGGCGAGCAATTCGAGCAGGTGCCTGCGTCGTTCAGCAGCCAGCATTAACGTTCCTTCCTGTTCTTGCACGATTCTGCATGTATCTTAGCCGCCATGACCGACAAGCCCCTGCTCATCCTCATCGCAGGTCCCTATCGTTCCGGCACCGACGGCGACCCGCAGGCCATGGCCGCCAACCTCGCCCGCCTGGAAACTGCGGCCTGGCCCGTCTTCACGGCCGGGCATCTCCCCGTGATCGGCGAGTGGATCGCCCTTCCCGTCCTCCGCTCCGCCGGCGCGGGCCCCACCGAGCTCCTCGCCGACCAGGTGCTCTACCCGACCGCCGACCGGCTGCTCGCCCATTGCGACGCCGTGCTACGCCTGCCGGGCGCATCCGCTGGCGCCGACCAGGACGTCGCCACCGCCCGCCGCCGCGGCCTGCCCGTCTACCACGACGTCGCCGAGATTCCGCGCCGTACCACGCAGGAGTCCGTGTGACGAGCAGCCCGGGTGTCGACACCCCCGATCACCGCGGACGCACCGATCTCCACCTCGCCGGACGCGACCTCGACCGCAACCCTGACGTCCGGATACGCGACGTCGAACTCACCTCCCAGGGCTGGCACGTCCTGCGCCGCACCACCTTCGACTACCGGCGCCGCGACGGACGGTGGGAGACCCAGCAGCGCGAGACCTACGACCGCGGCAACGGCGCCGTCGTCCTGCCCTACGACACCGAACGCAGCCGTGTCCTGCTCACCCGCCAGTTCCGCTACCCGGCGTACGTGAACGGCCACCCCGACGGCATGCTCATCGAGGCGGCGGCCGGACTGCTCGACGCGCAAGACCCGCACACCGCGATCCGCCGCGAGAGCGCCGAAGAACTCGGCATCAGACTCGGCCCGCTCACCCAGGTGCTCGACGCCTACATGAGCCCGGGCTCCGTCACCGAGCGCCTCCACTTCTTCGCCGCCCCCTACACCCCGGCCGACCGGACCGGCACGGGCGGAGGACTCGAGGAAGAGGGCGAGGACATCGAAGTCCTCGAACTTCCCTTTGCCGAGGCCCTCGCCATGACCCGCGACGGACGCATCACCGACGGCAAGACCATCCTGCTCCTGCAATGGGCAGCCCTGTGCGGGCCCTTCGCCCGACAGCAGAACGCCTGAAAGTCCGCCTTCGTCAGATACCCCCAGGAAGGCAGAGCGTTCGATTTCCGGGACGGCTCAGGTGCCGCCCGAAGTGGTGAACATTTACTGTCCGTTCTGATGAACAGAGCCACTCGCCCTGGCGCTTGGTGAGCATGGTCGCGAAGGGCCGGACGTGCCTGGTGAGGGCGTCGATTTCGGGGCAGTTGGCCAGGACGTTCTTCAGGTGGAGGTATGCGGTCTCGGAGAGGGTTTCCGGGCGGCGGAGGACCCACCCGGCGACGGCCCGGGGCGAGGGCGGACGGGCTGTTACGGGCCGTGGCGAGGTGCGCTTCTGTCGTAGGTAGGCGCGAACGCGCTGGTAGCTGCCCTGATAGCCGAGCGGGACGATCTCTTCCCACAGTTTCCAGGCGTTGGTGCGGCCCTCGTTCCAGCGGTCGTCGAGGTAGGGCTTGTACTCGTCGAGCCACGGTGAGCCGGACGATTCCTCAGTCGGGTCGGTTTCCGTCTCGGCGGGGCCCACCGGTCCGGGTGGCACCACGGGCTCATGTCCCTGGGTACGCCGGCGGTGTGCCCGTGTTCCGGGCGTCTGGGACAGCCACGCGGCCAGGCTCGATGACTCCCGGTCGGGCAGCAGATCGATGGGGCGGCGGGTTTCGACGTCGACGAGGACGGTGCCGTAGTGGCGGCCTTTGCGGGTGGCGTATTCGTCGACGCCGACCACCCGTGGAGCGGGCGCTTCCGGCTCGGGAAGTGCGTCGACCAGCCGCAGGACGGTGCTGCGACTGACAGGCGCACCGACGATGGCGGCCAGGCGGGAGCCGGCCCGGCCCGCGAGGGCGAGACCGATCGAGGTCAGGGTCGAGCTCAGCCGTTCGGTCCGCTGGCCGTTCCTTCGGGTGAGGCCAGGTAGCTGCTCGACGAACGTGCGACGTCCGCATTCGGCGTTCCGGCAGGTGAACCGGCGAACCCGCAGTTGGAGTACGACACTTCGTCCCGCACTCGGAACATCAGCAGGAAACCGTAGGTAGGAACCGTGAACCCGGGCAGACCACGCTCCACAACCCGGACACACGAGGCACCCGCGGCCGTGCACCGCACATCAACACGCACGATCGCGATGTTCACGTCCACAGACAGCACCGCGACGTCCGCGATCGACGGGAACAACAACTCATCCAGCCGGAGCAAGATCTCATTCACAGCACCGAACTGTCAGCCCAGTCACTCGCGCCACTGCTCGTTTTGAGGCAACTTCCCGAGGTGCCACGAGAGGTTCAGTCGTTACTCACAGTGCTCGGACCACGCAACCTTGAGCCAGAACCACTACTCGTGAAATCAAGCCACATCCGTCAATCACCCGAAGCCGCCTTGCACGCCTCCTCGGCCAAGGCTTCCTCACCCAACCCGGACGAGGCCGCTACCAGAAACGGACTTAACGTCCACTCAGAGGCTTCGGAGCAGCTCGTAGGCCGTCGGCTGGAGGGTGCTGACGCGGCGATACCGGCGGGTGGCGATCGCGGCCAGGGCAGTGCCGGTGTCGGGTTTGTAGCCGAGAAAGACCTCCTGGCCCATGGTCGCGCCGCCATGGAAGAGCAGAGGCCCGGAGTCGGTGCGGTGGCAGAACCAGCCGAGGGTGTGCGCCTCCTGGCGGCCGGAGCCGCGCCGCAGCAGCGGCTGCCGCACGGCCAGCAGCGCCTCGCGTAGCGCCGGCTGGCGCTCGGGGCGCAGGTGGGCTTCCAGGTAGCCGAGCAGGTCGCCGGGCGTGGCGCGGACGGCGCCGGCGGCGGCGAAGGCTCCGGCGTCGAAGGGTGGCAGAGGGGTGCGGCCGGCGGCGTCGTGCCCGGTCGCGTCCAGCAGCAATCCGCCGGGGGCGAGCGCCGTGCCGCTCAGCCTCAGCGGCGCGAGGACGTGGGCAACCATCAGTTCCTCGAACGGGGTGGCGGTGGCGTGGGCGAGGGCCGGGCCGAGCAGGGCGACCGCGAAGTTGGAGTAATGCCACCGGGTCCCGGGTCGGCTGCGTGGCCGGCTGCGGGCGAAGGCGTCCAGCAGCAGGGGCTGCGGGTAGTGGATGTACGGGTTGGTGCGCCAGTGCCGCAGCGAGTGGCGGTACATGTCGCGCGGCAGGCGGGGCAGCCCGGAGGTGTGGGTCATCAGGTGGAAGAGGCTGACCGCGTCGCGGTGGGCGTCCGCGGGGGCGGTGACGGGCAGGCAGGAGACGGCGGGCGTGCCCGGGTGGACGGCCCGCCGGTGCGCGAGGTCGGCGAGCAGCAGCGCGGTGAATGTCTTGGAGGCGGAGCCGATCTCGTACCGCAGCTCTTCGCGCCGGCTGGCGGGCCGGTGGGCGCCGCCGCCGGTGACGACGGTGCGTCGGCCGTCCCGAGAGAGGGCGAGCACGACGTCGGGCGCGTCCACGGCGCGGACGAGGTCGTGCAGTTGCTCCGGCCCGGCGGCGGTCACGGCGCGCCCAGGGCGGCGAGCGAGCGGGAGGTGGCCATCGCGGAGGCGAGGAGGGCGACCAGTGTTGGGTGGTGGACCACGTCGAAGACGTCGTCGGGGTCACCGACGGGCATGCCCCGCTGGATCGGCATCGCGCCGTCGGGGCTCTGCGCCGCGGCGTAGCGTTGCCAGACGTCGGGGTGGAGCGCCGGGCGGGGCAGGCAGGCGTCGACGACGAGGAGTTCGCCGAGCAGGTCCCAGTGCTCGGCGTGGCGCCACTCGTCGATCCAGGCCGGCAGCCACAGCTCCACGTAGCGGGCGATGTTGTCGGGGAGCCGGTCGGGGCTGCGGCCCCAGTCGGTGAGGTGGAAGACGGTATGGGTGACGGCGTAGGCGGTGTGGTAGTCGACGGCCCACGGCTCGGGTGTCCGCCCGAGCCAGGTGCGGCGCAGGGCCTCGGCGGTGGGGGTGGCGGGCGTGAGGCCGGCCCGGGCCTCGAAGCGGCTGATCCCGAGCCGCCGGTTGGGCTGGGCCTCCAGAACCCCCCAGGCGGTGGTCGCCTGGACGAGCCGCGTGTGCTCCTCGACGGCGGGGTGGCGGTACCCGAGCTCGTGGAACGGCACGTACAGCTCCAGCGGTACGGGTGAGAACGGCTCCTGGTCCTGGAGCCAGGCCAGCAGGCCGCCGCTGTCCAGCACGTCGTGCCATGCGAAGTCGAGCAGCTTGCTCAGCTGCTCGTTCTGCCGGCGGCCGACGACGCCCTCACGCCGTACCACCGAGCCGATCAGGCCGAGCTCGCCGACGGGTTTGAACCGTTCCTTGACCTCCGCGGCGGGGGTGTGCGGGCCGGTGCGGGCGCGGAAGCGGGCGCGGTTGGCGTCGAGCCAGTCGAGCGCCCCGGCGCCGACGCGGTGTAGCAGGGCGGTCTGCGCGGCGGCGGTCACCTTGCGTCCTCTCGCAGTGCTGTCGGCGGCACGGCAGTGGGGGCGGCCGCCATGGTGACGGCCGCGGCGAAGGCGGCAACCAGAGTGGAGTGGTAGTAGGCGTGGAAGGCGACCGGCCCGGTCGGCGCGCCGTGCTCGGGGACGGAACCGTCCGGTCGCTGGGCCCGGCCGAGGGCCGTCCACGCCTCGGCGGCACCGGGCAGCTGCGGCAGCAGGGCGGCGACGGCGAGGAGTTCGCCGGTGAGGTCCCAGTCGGCCGCCTCGACGGTGCAGTCCAGCCAGGCCGGCAGCCACAGCCGCAGGTGGTCGGCGATGGCCGGGGACAGCAGATCCGGGCGGGTGCACCAGTCGGTGAGGTGGAAGACAGTGTGGGTGGCGGCGTACCCGGCGTGGGTGGTGAACGACCAGGGCTCGGCCAGGCCGCCGAGCCAGGTGCGGGCCCGGGCCTCGCGCGGGTCGCAGTGCGGCGGCAGCCCGAGCCTGCGTTCGGCGTGGAGGACGGCCAGGGTGCGGGTGGCGTTCCGTTCGGCCAGCCGCCAAGAGCGCGTCGCCGCGACCTCCCGCACCTGTGCCTCGAAGCCCTGGTGCACCAGGCCGGCCTGGGCGAAGGCGGCGTACATCTCCAGTGGGTAGGTGGCGTGCGGCTCCCGGCGCGCCAGCGCGGCGAAGACCTCGCCGCGGCCGCTCTCCTGCCAGGCGAAGTCGAACAGCGCCCGGGCCGGCCGCCCGGCCGCGCCGGCGCCGGCGACATCGGCGATGGTGCGGCTGAGCTGCGCCAGCTCGCCGAGCGGTTTCAGGGTGGCGTTGCGGTCGTGCCCGGGGGCCGTCGGGTCGTCGGGGAGCCGGAAGTCGTCGCGGCGCCGGTGCAGCCACCGCAGCGCGGCCAGACAGATGCCCTCCAGCGGGGCGGCGGTGGTCACCGGGCGGCCCCCGCGAGCAGCACGCGGGCGGCCGTCGTGTGCAGGAGCACCCGGGCGTCCTGCGCGCCCATCCGTGCGACGAGGGCGAGCCCGTGCTCCAGGCCGAGCGTCTCGGGGACGGCCCGGCCCTGCGCGGCCAGCCAGCGACCGGCGCCGGCCGCCTGTAGCCAGTCGCGGCGGCGTACGGCGCGCACGAAGCCCCGGGCGAGGTCCTCGACCCGGCCGAGCGCGGCGGCGGCCGGGGCACAGGGCGTGGGCAGCCCGGCCAGCGCCGCCAGGGGGGCCAGGCGCTGGGTGAGCTGCTGCCAGCTCTGCCCGGTGGGCCAGGAGGTCTCGAGTTCGGGGGCCGGGCTGTCGCCGCGGAGGAGCTGGAGCGCGGCGGTCATGCCCCAGTGGCTCCACGCGACGGACGGCGACTGCCCGGTCGGCGGGAAGGCCTGGACCGCCGCCGCCACCAGGTCCGAGTCGGCCGGGCCGACGGGGATGCCGAGCAGCGTGCTGGGCGCCAGCAAGTCGGCGCCCAGCACCCGGGCTGCGGCGAGCGACACGGCGTCGTGCGCGGCGGGCGGCACGGCCGGGGCCAGGGCCTCACCACGGTTGCCCCCGCCCTGGAGGGCGGAGGCAACCGTACGGGCGAGATCCTGAACCGTGTCGGCCAGAAGGGCCGGCGTGTTCAGTCTCTCCTCCACCGTCAGCCCTTCTTCGGGCGCGGGGTCGGCGGCGAGAGCAGGACCGCTCCGGCGGTCAGGAGCAGACTGTTGCACTCGGGGGAGTCGTGGAAGACGCCCTCCGTCTCCTGCGGGTCCAGCAGGGCCTCGACCTGTGCGGCCAGGCGGCCGGTGTCGGTCGACAGGTCGCACGGGGTTTCGACGGGAACCATGGGATGAACTCCTTCCGGGAGCGCGGGACCAGCCGGAGGCGGACGCGGCCGGTGGGGCCGGGCCACGACGGTTCGTCCACGCGGTTTCTTCCTCCTCCCAGAAGAGTCCCTTCCGATCGACGCTGCAAGTCGGACCGCCGCGCCGCCTCCGGCCGCCGCGCTGAGAGGCGGTGACCGCAACCGACCTAACGGCGGGACACCCGGGCGCGGTCTCACGGCCTGTCACCGTGCGGCCGGGGAGAGCCGGTGGGCGGTGGTCAGCGGGTGACGGGGCAGCACGCAATCCCTGTTCCCGACTCGTCAGGCCGAGGCGTAGCAGGCTTCCGCCGACGACCGGCGCGGTGAGGGCGTCGTACTGGGCGGGACTGAGCACGGCGACAGCGTTTGTCGACGGGTTCCGACGGCAGTTGGGGGTCGATGGGTCCGTGGATGTTGAGCAGAAATGACGGCGTTGACTCTGCTGGTTGGTGCCGGTGGCGGGCGCCTTGAGGTCTCGGTGCTGTTCGGGCCGGGGCATCATCGCTGGATGGGATCGATTTATCGCGGCGCGTCCCGCTGCGCGCACCGAACCCGGTCTACCCGCACACGCTGATGTCCGCATCGGATTTCAGCACCCCGTGCTGATCCGCGGAATCCCGCGGTCCTGACCTACCGGGATGGATGCTTCGGGGGAACCCCACTGGTGCCTTCACTCCGAAAGGCGACCGGAAGGCGGCCTCCGGTATCTGCTGGGTGCTTTTGGCCGTATGCGTGATCGTTTCTGTGCTGATCCTCGTCGCCCGTCCGGGTGACACCTCCGCCGTCTCTCACCGGGTGGGGCGGGCTGGACGGCTATCCATGAGGCGTGAGGGGCTACATGACGTGCTAAGGGCTGTCCCGCAAAGATCGTCTGGTGCGCCCGGCCTCAGGGGCGCGGGGCCAGGGCGGCATGATGTCCCTGTGATGAATAGTGCAGACCTGCAGCCTGCCCGGATACCGGGTTACGACGGCGGCCCCCTCACGTACCAGGCCGGGCTCCTGGACGAGCCGCTCTTCTGGCTGGGGCACCTCTACTCGTGCATCCAGAGCGAGGATGCCGAGGAACGGCTGTTCGGTGCGGACTACGACGAGGCCGGCGACTTCCAGCGGCGGCTGTGGACGCGGGCCGAGTGGCCGGCATTCACGGTTCCCCTCGCTGCTGCTCACCGTCTTCACGTGGTCTACCGCACGGTCGCAGACGACAGCGGCACGGACTACCTCCTCCACCACCCCGACTGGGACCAGGCCGAACTCCTGGCCAGGGATGACGGGCACTTCATGGGACCGGGCCTGTCCTGGCCCGAGCTCGTGGCAGCAGCGGACAACGCCCTGCCCGGCGGCAGCACCACCGATCCCCACTCCCGCCTGCTGCTCCTGCTGCCTGCGTTCGGCGACGATGCAGTACCCGACGATGCCATTGGCCGTCTGGCAGGTGCGCTGCACGCTCGCACGAGCGTGGAAGACCCTGAAGCCCTCGCCTCTGCTCTCCTGCAGGACCAAGGGGCCCCCGGCCCCGCGCGCTGGACGATAGCCGGGCACGGTTTCTCCGTGAACGACGGCGAGTACTCCTTCCGCAACCCCACCAACCTCTTCGCCCTGTCAGCCGATCGCCTGGCCCGGGTGGCAGCCGCGCTGACGCCCTGACCCACACGCCCACTCCCAACGGCAAGTGGGCATGTTGGAACGATCCTGCCGTGACTGCTGTGATCACGGCTACGCAGCCGGCGTGGATAACTCCGTTCACCGGACTGAGCCCGCGCTCTTTCAGCAAGTTGGTGACGATGCTGCGGCGTGACGGGGCGGCCGCGGTTCGCAAGGGCCGACCGTGGAGCCTGCCGCTGGAGGACCGGGTACTGCTGGTCACGGCGTACTGGCGCACGAACTTGACGATGCGCCAGCTCGCCCCGCTGTTCGGCATCTCGAAGTCCGCAGCTGACCGCATCATCAACCACCTCGGGCCCCTGCTCGCGCTCCAGCCCCGGAAGCGGTTCCGCAAGGACACCGTGCTCATCGGCCGCTTCCAGGTAACCGCAACGACTGCAAGGCATGGGAGGAATCCGGGACTAAGGCCGCCGTCGGCAGATACGCGCCCGCGTTGAACACACCTTCGCCCGAATGAAGAGCTGGAAGATCCTTCGTGACTGCCGCCTCAAGGGCAACGGAGTCCACCACGCCATGCTCGGGATCGCCCGCCTGCACAACCTCGCCCTCGCCGGATAGATAGCGGGACAAGCCTTAGGGAGCCGCGCTGCTTCGAAGGTTTTTGCGGAGGCGGGGTCCTCGTGTGGGTCGGGGGCGTCGTCACGCTCTCGGGGTGACGATGATCACGAGTGCTCTTGGGAGAAGTGCTGCGTAGGCTCGTGAGCGTCGTCGGGGCGGAGGGCAGGAGAGTCCATCGTTGCCTGATGATGCGTCAGGAAAGTCGGCAAGTGGTCAGCATGGGTCCTGAAAAACCTGGGGACAGCTGCCTGAACTCGCGACTCGCTGTAGACTGTGGAAACAGCACTTGACCTGCAAAAATGCAGGCAGGGAGCCTATGTCCAGGAGTACTCCGATGATACGAACAATGTTCAAATCCAAGATTCACCGAGCCACGGTGACCCAGGCCGACCTGCACTACGTCGGCTCCGTCACCGTCGACGCCGACCTGATGGATGCCGCGGACCTGCTGCCCGGCGAGCTCGTGCACATCGTGGACATCGACAACGGCGCACGTCTGGAGACGTACGTCATCGAGGGCGAGCGCGGCTCCGGCGTCATCGGGATCAATGGCGCCGCCGCCCACCTCGTACACCCCGGTGACCTGGTCATCCTCATCAGCTACGCCCAGGTCGACGACGCCGAGGCCCGCGCCCTCGTGCCGAGCGTCGTGCACGTGGACGCCGAGAACCGCATCGTCGCCCTGGGCGCCGACGCCTCCGCCCCCGTGCCGGGTACGCGCACCGAGCGCAGCCCGCAGGCCGTCGTCCCCGCCGGGGGCTGAGCCCGTTCGTGGACTCTCCCCGGCCGGCCCCGAGCCGGCCGGGGGACGTCCCGGGCCAGGAGACGGTGCGTACGTGTGGACTCGGCAGGCGAGGGAAGCCGCACGGGGAGACGGTGGAGAGGAGATCCACTCGTCCCGTCCGTCGCACCTGGAGGACCGAGATGACGCACCCCAGTCCCGACCCCGTGCCGCCCGCGCCGACACCCCCGCCCGTGCCGGGGCCGCCGACGCCGGTGCCCTCCCCGCCGCCCGTACCGCCGGGCCCCGTGCCGCCCGGGCCCGCGCCCGACCCGATTCCGCAGCCGCCGAGCCCGAACCCCGATCCGGTGCCCGAGCCGGAGCCTTCGCCCCAGCCCGCCGGATGAGCCGGGGCTTCTAGGGTCTCTCGCGGAGTTCCGTCAGCGCGTCCGCGTGGCGCAGCCCGCTCTCCGCCGCCACCGAGTCGAGCGACTGTGCCTCGCGCACCGGGGCGAAGCGCAGGCCGCCGGATTCCCCGGCGAAGCCGTACACGGCCGGCCGGGGCAGGCTGTTGTAGGCCCACGGAGTGGAGAAGTAGTACGCCCCGGTGTCGTAGAGGGCGACGAAGTCGCCTTCCCGCAGCTCGGGAAGCTCACGGCCGTGGGCCACGACGTCCCCGGCGAAGCAGCACGGCCCGGCGATGTCCTGGACCATCGGCGGCCCGCTCCGGGGGCGGCCCTCCCCGTCGAACGCGCCGACCCTGAGCGGCCAGGCGTCGGGCATGAGGACGGTGCGGGTGGCGATCTGGGCCCCCGCGTGGGTGAGCGCGATGCGGCGGCCCCCGGCGTCCTTCGTGTACTCCACGCGCGCCCCGATGAAGCCGTTCTTGGCCAGCAGGGACCTGCCGAATTCGGTGACCAGGTCGTAGTGTCCCTCGAAGATTCCCGGGACCGCGGCCCGGAGCGCCGCCACGTACTCCCCGAAGGCGGGGCGGGTCTCATCGTCGTCGAAGTTGACCGGCAGCCCTCCGCCGATGTCGATCCCCGTGACCTGGCGCCTGCCCAGCGCGTCGTTGATCTCCTCGGCGAGGCGGTACGTCTCGGCGATGCCGGCCGCGATGAGCTCGAGCGGGCAGCCCTGCGAGCCGACGTGGGCGTGCAGACGGGTCAGCCAGGGATGCTCCGCGAAGGTCTGGACGACCCGCTCACGGGCGCCGGGGTCCCGCAGGGCCACCCCGAACTTCGAGGTGGCTCTCGCTGTGCTCATGGCATCGATCGTGCCGCCTCCCACCTGCGGGTTCACCCGCAGCCCCAGGACGGATGCCGACCCGGCGGAGCGGAGCCCCTCGATCCGGCGGATCTCGCCGAAGCTGTCGGCGTTCACGCCGATACCGAGCGCCAGCGCCAGCCGGAGCTCGTCGCGGGTCTTGGCGGGGGAGTCCAGGACGATCCGGGACGGGGCGAAACCGGCCTCCACCGCGAGCCTCAGTTCGCCCGGGCCCGCCACCTCGCAGCCCATGCCGCAGTCGGCGAGCAGCCGCAGCACCGGGATCAGCGACGCGGCCTTCGCGGCGAAGGTGTGCTGCACCCGTACCCCCGGCTCGGCGGCGAAGGCCTCCCGCAGCGCGTCGACGGAGTCGAGTATCCCGTCCGCGTCGAGGAACCCCGCGAGGGGCCGCTCCTCGCCGAGCAGCCCTTCCGCCACCGCGAGGCGTAGCGCCTCCGCGAATCTGGCGGAGCGCGGCGGGGAGGAGGGCACGGTCACGGATTGCCTCGGTGGCGTACGGCGGGTGGCGTCGATGAGAGCCTCGCAGGTCGGTGCCGTCAGGCGATGAGCGGGACCACGGCCTCGGGCGTCAGCATCCGGAACGTGAACGCCTGGTGGAAGTAGAGCCGGATGCTCGTCGCGTCGTGGTCCAGATACCCGATGGACAGGTCCTGGCCCAGACACAGTTCGAAGTCACCCCCGCGGGTGGAGAGCAGGACCCCGCCGGCGACGGCGGGCGCCCACAGGATGGGTTCGTCGAGCTGCCGCGCCAGATGGGTGGTCACGGGATAGCCGTGGTCGGACGTCTCGGAGGCCTCGGTGAACGCGTCGGCGCCGAGCAGCAGCCGGTACGGCCCGTCGACCCCCGCGAGCCGCAGCCGGGTCAGGGCCTGGCTCACCGTCGCCGGATAGTCCCGCGCGTCCGCGGGCAGCGGCAGCGGTGTGTGCGAGGACCCGTCACGCAGGCCCGTGATGCCGGCCGCCGCGTACCCGTCGATGACGGCCATGTCCTCGGCGAAGGCACAGGTGCGGGCCGCGTCCTTGACCGGCTGCCAGTCGCTGTCCTCGGAGCCGCGTTCCACGTCGTCGACAGCCGCCCTGGCCACGGTGAAGGGCACTCGCCACTCGATGACCGGAGTCGCCGTCCGCGCACGCGCGAACACGTCGGGGGTGGGCGGGTCGATGTCCCGCAGATGTCCGTCGCCGATCGCGGCCAGCTCCGGCCCCTGCGGATCGCTGACGTCCACGACCCGGCGCCCCGCCACATGACGGCTGAAGGTGCGTCTGGCCTCTTCCTCGATCTGGCCCCAGGCGGAGTCGGTGACGGGGGCGAGCTCGCGGTGCAGATTGTTCATCACGGGGCGCTTTCTTGCAGGCTGCCGATGCGCAGCGAACCGTCGCGGACCACCGGCGCCCCCGGGGAGCGCCGCTCCGCGGGCTGCGGCTCCGGGACGGCTGTGGTCCCGGCGGGGGAGGGCGGCGGAGGCGGAGCGTCGAGGAAATCGGCGCTGGGGGCGTGGAAGAGCGTGCCGGTGACCGCCGTGGAGAAGTCGAGGATGCGGTCGTGGTTTCCGGGCGGGCTGCCCAGGAACATGTTGCGGAGCATCTGCTCGGTGACCCCGGGATCGGCCGCGTACCCGATGAAGTACGTCCCGAACTCGCCCTCCCGGAAGCTGCCGAAGGGCATGTTGGCGCGCAGGATGTCGCGTTCGCTGCCGTCGTCCTCGGTGATGGTGTTCAGGGCGACGTGCGAATTCGCCGGCTTGACGTCCTCGGCGAGCTCCATGTCGGTGAACTTCGTACGGCCGATGATCCGTTCCTGCTCCTCGGTGCTCAGCCCGTTCCAGCCGGCCAGGTCGTGCAGGTACTTCTGCACGACGACGTAACTGCCGCCCTCGAAGTCCGGGTCCTCCGGGCCGACGATGGCCGCGGCCTTCGCCTCGTCGCCCACCGGGTTCTCCGTACCGTCGACGAAGCCGAGCAGGTCGCGGTGGTCGAAGTAGCGGAAGGCCTGGACCTCGTCCACCACCCTCACCGCACCGCCGAGCCGTCCGAGGAGCTGGGAGGCCCACTCGTAGCAGACGTCCATCTGCTCGGCGCGGACGTGGAACAGCAGATCGCCCGGTGTCGCCGGAGCACGGTGGACGGGCCCCCGCAACTCCTGGAACGGATGGAGAAGCGCAGGCCTGGGGCCGGCGAACAGCCGGTCCCAGGCGTCGGATCCGAAGCCCGTCACGCAGGCGAGTCCGGCGCTCGGCACCCGGAAGCCGATCGACCGCGCGAACGCCGCGAGATCCGGCAGTACGTCCCGAACGGCGGACTCGCCGCCCGGTTCGATCGTGGCGACCAGCACCACCGCGGCACTGGTCAGCGGTGCCACGACGGGCTGGACCACGACGGGTTCCGGTACGGCGTCGGACATGCGCGCACTCCGTGGACGGTGGACAGGGCTCCCCGCCACTTATCCACACCACGCTCCGGGCCGCACGCCGGGCCGGACCGGCCGGGCGACGTGCAGGGCCGGGCGGGCCGTGGTCTCCGGCCTGTCGCCCGAGGCCCTGCCGCTACGATGGGAGCCGCTTGTCCGCAGGGAGTTGCATATGCCGAGCCGTCGCCCGGAGGGGGCTGCCCCCGGCACGCCCTGGAACCAGACGTTCAGCCACTCCATGTGGCGGGCGAACAACTCCGTGCACCGCGCCCTGAACGAACGGCTGCGCCCTCTGGACGTCACGATGACGCAGTTCGGCATCGTGATGACGCTCGACCGGCACGGGCCGCTGTCCGGGGCGGATCTGGCCCGGATGCAGAACATCACGCCGCAGAGCGTGACGACGGCGCTCTCGCACCTGGAGCGGATCGGGTGGATCGAGCGGCATCCGCACCCCGTGCACGGGCGGGTCGTGCTGGTCGAGCCGACCGAGGCCGGGCTCAGGGGCATGGCCGAGGGGCGGCGGCTCGTCGAAGCGGTCGTGGAGCGGCTCTGCGACGTGGTCGGCGGGCCCGAGGAACTGGAACGTCTGACGCTCGGCATGCGTCGCATCGCCATCACTCTCGACGGCCCCGATTCCCCTGTGGCCCGCATGTGGCCGGACCCGCCCAGGACCGGCTGAGTCCGTTCCGCCACCGGGCCGTGCGGCCGGATCCGGACCGGCGATGTCACCGGTGGACGGACGGTGCCTGCGGGCACCTCCCAGGTGGTCACGCCCGCACCCCCTGATCTCAGCCATTTGGGACCATGACAGGCAACTGATAACTTGGCCGCCGCGTTCGATCCGGAGGTCCGTCTCACCATGTCCGCGATATCACCCCCCCACCGCGCCGTCGCGCGCCCGGCGCTGACCACCGTGCTGGCATGCCTCGGGATGTTCGCCGCATACGTGCCCATCGGCAGCGTCTCGGTGTCCCTGTCGCGCATCCAGCAGGGACTCGGCGCTTCCACATCCGACCTGCAATGGGTCTCCGACGCGTTCATCCTGCCGATGGCAGCACTGATCCTCACCTTCGGCCTGATCGGCGACCTCTACGGCCGCAAGAAGGCCTATCTCGCCGGCATGCTCCTGTTCGCCGCCGGTTCCGTGACCTCCCTGACCGCGCACAGTGTCGAACAGGTCTGGGTGGGCCAGGCCATCGCCGGCGCGGGCGCCGCGGCCCTCGCCTCCTCCACGCTGGCCCTGATCAGCCACGCCTACCCGGACTTCCGGGCCCGCGCCAAGGCCATCGCCGCCTGGGCCGCGTCCCTGAGCATCGGCATGGCACTCGGCCCGCTGATCAGCGGCGTCATCCTGGAGCACACCACCTGGCGCTGGATCTTCCTGCCGGCGGCCGTCATCACCGCTGTCACCGGTCTGGTGGCCGTGCGGATGCTGGAGGACTCGCGCTCCGCGCACGGCCGCGCCATCGACGTCCCCGGCCAGATCGCCGCGATCGTCTTCATCGTCGGCCTGATCTACGGCGTGATCGAAGGCGGCGGGGCCGGTGGCTGGGGCCAGACCGAGGTCGTCGTCGCGTTCGCCGCCGCCGCGCTCGGCCTGATCGCCTTCATCGTCGCCGAGTTGCGCTCCGCCTCGCCGATGCTCTCCCTCAAGCTGTTCGCGGTGCGTCCCTTCACCGGCGCCGGTGTCGTCAACGCGCTCGTGATGTTCGGGATGATCGGCTCCGTATTCACCCTGAGCCTCTTCTTCGGCAGTGTCCAGCAGCTCTCCGTCCTCGACATCGCCTGGCGGATGCTGGTCTTCAACGGCGTCTCCGTCGTCACCGGCCCGCTCGTCGGCCGTCTGATGGGCAAGGTCGCACCCGGCGTGCTCCTGTGCGTCGGCCTGCTCGGTGTCGGGGGTGCCATGCTGTGGCTGACCGGTCTGGAGACGGACTCCGGGTTCGGCGCGATGGCCGGGCCGCTCGCCCTGTTCGGCCTCGGTATGGGCTTCGTGATGACGCCGATCAGCGCGGTCGCCGTCGGCAGCGTGCCGCACCACCTGGCAGGCATGGCGGGCGCGGGCAACAACACCCTGCGGCAGCTCGGTGGTGCGCTCGGTCCCGCGGTCCTCGGCGCCGTACTCACCAGCCGGCTCACCTCCGCACTGCCCGGGCACCTCGCGGACTCGGGGCTGACCGCCGCCGACCAGCAGCGGGTGGGCGAGGCCCTCGCGGAGGGCGGCGTGGGCGCCGCGGGCCACCTGGGGCTCGCCCCCGAGGCGACAGCCCCCGCGCTCGGAGCGATCGGCGCGAGCTTCACCGACGCCGTCCACGTCTGCATGACCGTCGGCGCCGCCGGGATGCTGGTGGCTCTGATCGCCACGGCCACCCTGATCGGCTTCCGCCGCCCGCAGCCTGCGACACCGGCCCCCGCGGGTGAACCGTCCCCGGCACCCGCCCCGGCAGCAACCGGCGGTACGCGGCTGAACCAGGCAGGTCAGGCAGCCGTCCAGGACGGTCCCGCCCTCCATGGTCATGTCCGCGGCTCCACCGGTGCCACCCGCCCCACAGTCACCCTGATCTCCCTGACGGGGCGTCAACTGGGCCGGACCGTGGCCGGGTCCGACGGTGCCTACGAGCTCGCCGTACCCGGCGCCGGCACCTATGTGCTGATCGCCGCAGCCGACGGGCATCAGCCACAGGCGGCCACCGTGGTCGTCGGCGACGACCGGCTCGCGTACGACATCCTGCTCTCCGGCGTGCAGGGGCTGAGCGGGGTCGTCAGCGGCGCCGACGGGCTGCCGGCCGTCGGCGCCACGGTGATCGTGACCGATGTACGTGGCGAGGTGCTCGGCACCGGACGGACCGGCCCGGAGGGGGAGTTCGCCTTCCGGGAGCTGCCCGCGGGTGAGTTCACGGTCGCCGTGAACGCGGCGGGGCACCGGCCGGCAGCCGTTCCCGTCACGGTCGGCGACGGCGGATCCGGCCGGGTGGAGATCGCCCTCGTCGCGGGCGCCCGGCTCCAGGGCGCGGTGCGTTCCGGTGCCGACCTGCGCCCGCTGCCGGACGCCCGCGTCACGCTCGTAGACGCGGCGGGCAACGTCACCGCGACGGCCACCACCGGCGCGGACGGCGTGTACGCCTTCGCCGACCTGGACTCCGGTGAATACTCCGTCGTCGCCAGCGGCTACCCGCCCGTCGCCACCGCCTTGCGCGTGACGGGCTCTGGGGCCGATGCCCTCGACATCGAACTGTCCCACCCGGTGGCCTGAGCCCGGCCCCGCCCGGGCCGGCCCGGGAACCGTTCCCCCGGGTCCTGCGTGACCACTGGTGTTGCCGGCTGAGGGTGGGGGGACCGAATGAGGGCTCGGACGATGGTGAGCGTGGCGGTATCGGCCTGTGTGGCGCTGGTGGCGTGCGGTCCGGAGGAGACCCGGAAGGACGCGGACGCGAAGCCTTCGCGGTCGTCCGCGTCCCCCCGGGCGGAAGAACCCTCGGCCACGCCGTCGGCGTCCGCCCGGCCGGCGAAGCCGACGGCGGCGCCGACCGCCGACACGCCCGCCCCCAGGACGGAGGCGGGCGCGGTCCGGCGTTACGGGCAATACCTCCACGCCCTGGGCCGCGAGGACATCGACACCGTCTGCGAAGTGGCCGGCCCCGCCGCGCGGAAGGCGCAGGACCAGGGGCTCGGCCCGTGCACATCGACGTACGCCCTTGTGGTCCAAATGATCTCGCCCGAGCAGAAGAAGGCCCTGCGGACCGCGACGGTCGACCCTCAGCGCATCGTCGTGCGTACGCCCGACACGATCGAGATGCCGGTCGAAGCGGTCAGGGCTTCCGCGACCTTCTCCGAGAGCGACCTCGGCAGCTACACCCTGGAGTACATCGAGGACGACTGGTACATCACCGACTGAGAGCGAAGGGGCGACGGGTGCGGCCGCAGTCCGTCACACCGGTTCGACCGGGAGCCACAGTTCGCAGGTCGCGGTGCTGAAGTCCTCCGCCCGGTCGAGGACCGCGACGATCGAGGGCCCCGGCCGCAGACGCCAGGGGTTGGAGGGGAACCACTCGGTCGCGGTCGCGGACCAGGCCGTCTGCAGGGCCTGCGGATGCGGTCCCGCGGTGCGGAAGACCGCCCACCTGCCGGCCGGTACCTCGATGGCGTCGAGGCCGTCGGGGGCCGACGTGTCGCGGGAGACGGCGACCCCGTGCAGGTAGGTCAGTTCGCTGCCCTCCGCCCCGTCCGGGTCGAGGCCGTCGCAGACCTGAAGCAGGCCTCCCGGCTCGGTGTCACCGAGGGCCTTGAGCCGGATGTGCTCCTCCGGCGGCAGTGCGGTGATGTGCTGCTGGATGTGCGGGTTGACACCCTGGTGGATGAGCGGAACCCGGGCCGCGTGTCCGACCAGCCGGAACCCGGGGCGGTCGACGAGACGAGTTTCCATGGGGGTGCTCCCTTCGACGGTCAGGCGGAACCTGAGCCGTGGTTGTGTGCGCAAGGGGCCCCCGTCACGGCGCACGTCACGGGGACCGGCGCCGTGGACCGCGCGGAACGCGCGTCCGAACGCCTCGGTCGAGCCGTAGCCGTGCCTGACGGCGATACTCAGCAGATCGGCCTCGCCGCGGACGACCTCGGCGGCGGCCACGGTCATGCGGCGCCGGCGCACATACTCCGACAGCGGCATGCCTGCCAGCGACGAGAACATCCTGCGCAGGTGGTACTCGGTCGTGCCGAGCCCGCCGGCCAGTCCCTCGACATCGAGATCCTCGGCGAGGTGCTCCTCGACGAGATCGACAAGCTGGTTGAGAACCGAGATCACGAGGCCCCCTTTCGATGTCCACCCTGCCGCAAGCATCCCGGCCGCACCCGACCCTTGCGGTCCGATCCGATCAGGTGACCGGCGATCACGTGACTGACGACCGCTCGTGCGGCTGGTCCGGTGCGACGCGGGTCAGCGGCGGGGCAGTACGCCCAGGAGGGTCGCCGTCAGGGCCGCCCTCAAGGAGTCCTTCAGCTCCAGATGGAAGCGGGCCAGTTCGGGCTCGGCCCGGTAGGCGGCCTGCAGGCTGGGCGGAGGTGTGCTGTACGCCGACAGCGCGCCGGCCATCACCATGGTTTGCAGGCTGAACAGTGTCGCGTTCTCGCCCAGCTCCGGCAGGTACTTCCGGATCAGGGCCGTCATGGTTGTCAGGCGGTCCAGGGAGGCGCGCTTGTAGCGTGCTACGACCTCGACGGAGACGTTGTGTTCCAGGACGCTGCCCTGTGCGCCGAAGAGGTCGCACAGCACTACCCGGCCGGAGAGTGAGCGGCTGAGGACCTCGGCCACCGCTGCCGCTCGCTCGGCCATGGGCAGTTCTTCGTCGATGACGGCCAACTCACCTGCCAGTTCCGTCAGCCACTCCCGCAGGAAACGGTCCAGCAGTTCCAGCAGTACTGCCTCGCGCGACTCGAAGTAGCGCAGCACGTTCGGCTTCGCCAGGCCTACCCGGCGGCTGAGCTCGTTCAGGGTGACCGCGGCCACAGGCATCTCGTCGAGCATCGCCGACGCCATGTCGAGAATCGCCCGTCGGCGGATCTCCCGCTGCTCTTCGGTCCGCGCCCGCTGGAAAGTCACGATCGCCACCCTAACTTAGGTACCTGCGGTACGTTGACAACATACCAAGAGTACTTTAATGTCGTCCCTAGAAGATACCTTCGGTACTTTAGTTGGGGAGCCTGGCATGAGTGAGAAGTGGACGACGGCGAACATTCCGGACCAGCGCGGGCGGGTGGCTGTGGTGACCGGGGCCAACACGGGGCTGGGGTACGAGACAGCCAGAGCGCTCGCTGAGCGCGGGGCGTCCGTGGTGCTCGCCGTGCGCGACGTCGAGAAGGGCGAGCGGGCCGCGGCCGGCATGACCGGCGACGTGACCGTGCAGGCGTTGGACCTGACCTCGCTCGATTCCGTCCGCACCGCGGCGGCGGCGCTGCGGTCCCGGCTCGACCGGATCGACCTGCTGATCAACAACGCCGGCGTGATGTACACCCCGAAGCAGACCACCCGGGACGGCTTCGAGATGCAGTTCGGCACCAACCATCTCGGCCACTTCGCGCTCACCGGGCTGCTGCTGGACCTGATGCTGCCGGTACCCGGCTCGCGCGTGGTGACCGTCAGCAGCACCGGCCACCGCATCCGGGCCGCGATCCACTTCGACGACCTGCAGTGGGAGCGGTCGTACGGCCGGGCCGCCGCCTACGGTCAGTCCAAGCTGGCCAACCTGATGTTCACGTACGAGCTCCAGCGCCGGCTCGCCACGCACGGCACCACTGTCGCCGTGGCCGCGCACCCCGGTATGTCCCACACCGAGCTCGCCCGCAACAGCCCCGCGGCTCTCCGACTTCCGCTCACCTGGCTCGCGCCGCTGATCACCCAGACACCGGCGATGGGCGCCCTGCCGACCCTGCGCGCCGCCACCGACCCCGCCACGCTCGGCGGCCAGTACTACGGCCCCGGCGGACGCAACGAGGTCAAGGGCCACCCCCGGCTGGTCACCTCCAGCCCGGAGTCGTACGAGGTGGCCGTCCAGCAGCGGCTGTGGGCCGTCTCCGAAGACCTCACCGGGGTGAGGTTCCCCGTCGCCCGGTCCGAGCAGAACTCGTCTCCCTCCGGATCGGCCCTCGCGCATTAGCCTGCGCGGGTAGGAGGCGCCGGCTCGTCGCCGTGCAGGGCGGGTGCGGTGCGTACGCCACGTGCAGGCGGTGCTCCGGGCGGGCCGGGCGTCTCCGGGGCATCGGGTGCGGGGCAATGTGTGGCCTTTCGCCGGCTCCACCGCTACCCCGTCCGACGTCTCGCTCCACCCTCGGACACGCAGCTCCATCGCCTGTGCGGGAGCAGCAACCTGCGGGGCGAGACCGGTGCCGCCCGGTTACGCTCGATGACGTGCTGCGGAACCGATCTACGGAGGCTCGCATGACCATGGCGTTTGAACCGCGAGATGTGGCCCCTCGTCTCCTCGTCGGCTCGTTCATCCTGAACTCCGGCCTGAGCAAGTTGAAGGCGGACGAGGAAACCGCTCAGGGCCTGCACGGCATGGCCTGCACCGCGTATCCGTTTCTCAAGAAGCTCGAAGCCGGACGCTTCACCCGACTGCTCGCCTGTGCGGAGATCGCCGTCAGCGGGGCCCTTCTTGCTCCGTTCGTGCCGACCCGACTGGCCGGAGCGATGCTGACCGGTTTCTCCGGAGGGCTTGTCGGTCTGTATCTGCGGGTCCCGGGGATGCGGCAGGAGGGCAGCCTGCTCCCCACGCAGGACGGCATCGCGCTTGCCAAGGACACCTGGTTGCTCGGAATCGGGCTCGGTTTCATGAGTGCGGGGACGCGCCGCCGAGGCGCGGCGGCTTCCCGCGGCTCTCGGCGTCAGTGCCGGCGCTGACGCTCCGGCGTTTTCGGGTGCAGGAGGCGACCGTCGGCCGGCTCACCCTGTTGGACGGCGATGACGTACTTCCCGCCGCAGGCGTTGTCCGTGCGCCCGCGCCGTCAGTCGAACCGCTCAACCGTGCTTTCGGACGGCGCCGGCTCCGGGCCGCCACCTTTCATTGTTCCCACATTCTGCCGTGACCTCGGCCGCCGCCTGAGCCGCGGTGAAGGCCATCGGCAGCCGCCTGGGTCTGCCCCGTGAGCGTTCCCGCGGACGTGCTGATGGCGCCGGGATACTTCGGGTTCCTCGCGAACATAGTCACGCAGAGCTACCCGGCGTCCAACCTCATCACCCGCCGGGCCTTCGGGGCCGGGAGCCGGCTCGGCCCGGCCTGCTAGCCGGTTTGGACAACGGCCACTACTTCTCCGCCAGTTGACGGCAGGCCCGCCATGGGGCATCGGCCTCGCGCCCGAGGCTTCGCTGCGTGCGCCGGCCGCCCGAGGCTTCGCTGCGTGCGCCGGCCGCCCGAGGCGGTCCCGGTCTGTCCTGGATGCCGCCCGGCGGGCCTGTTGACATCCTCACCGCACCAGGGCGACTATGAAAATGCCATTTTCACTAGAGGTGCATGCACTCCCGTTCGAAGGAGAACGACCCGTGGAGAAGATCTGGGCAAACTCAGGCGACTCGCATTTCCTGGAGCCGGACGATCTGTGGCGCAGCAATCTGCCCAAGCACCTGGCCGACCTGATGCCCCGCGCCGAGAAGGACGCCGACGGCGCTTGGGAGACGGTGCACATCGACGGGATGTCGTTCCGCCGCAAACTGCCCACCATGGCGCAGCGGGAGTTCTACGAGGCGTCCAGCCGTGCGCCCGGCGCGCGTGACCTCAAGCTCCGCATGAAGGACCTCGACAACGAGGGCATCTGGGGTGAGCTCGTCTTCCCCTCGCTGGGCATGTGGAGCTCTTCGTTCCGTACGCCCGAGGCGCTGCGCGAGGCCCTGCGCGTGAGCAACGACTGGGCCTGGGACACCATCGAGAAGCCCTACCCGCGCCTGGTGGCCACCGCGCAGGTCTCCACCCTGGATGTGGGCGACGCGGTGCACGAACTCAAGCGCGTGGCCGAGATGGGCTACCGCGCGGTGTTCATGCCGACGACCCCGCATCCCCTGCAGAAGGACTACAACCACGACGTGTGGGAGCCCTTCTGGGCGACCGCCGAAGAGGCCGGCATCGTCATCGCCTTCCACATCGGCACGGACCCGATCGACCTGGCCGACGGCGCCGCGGCAGGCGTGGTCTACCGCGGTCCCGGAGGCGCGGTGCTCAACTACACGGAGACCACCTACTCCGGTCAGCGCGCGGTGACCAAGATGGTCGCCTCCGGCGCCCTGGACCGCCACCAGGACCTCAAGGTCCTGGTCTCCGAAGGTGGTGCCACCTGGGTGCCGTTCGTCGCCGACCGTATCGAGGAGGGCTACCGGCAGCACGCGGCCATGGTGCGGCCCAAGCTCAAGCGCTCCCCGCGCGAGATCATCTACTCCCAGGTCTACGCGTCCTTCCAGCACGACCAGTCCGCCGTCGCGGCGGCGGCCTCGATGGGCTACAGGAATGTGATGTGGGGCAGCGACTACCCGCACATGGAAGGCACCTTCGGGCACACGCAGGAGACCCTGCACGGGCTCTTCGACGGAGTCGACCCGAAGCTGCAGGAGCGGATCACGGTCGGTGCCTTCGCCGAGCTCTTCCCTGACGTCCCGGCACTGCCCAACGCCACGGCCGTCTGAACGGGCCACACATCCGACAGGTGGTTGAAAGAACATGTCTGACAACGTGATGTACGACTCGCCGACGGAGTTCCTCCACGAGGTCGCCGGCGCCGGCGCCTGTGTGGCCCAGTCGGTGATCCCCCGCGACGACGGCACGTATGTGTGCGCCTGCTCCTGCGAGAACTGGAAGGTCACGGCCCCCGGCCGTGAGGAGGGCCTGGCCCTGGCCCGCCGGCACACCGGTTCGGTGGTCTGATCCAGCACCGGCCGGCCCCGCCCCGTCGAGGGTGCGGGGCCGGCCGCGCGTCGGTTCCGCCCCGTTCAACTCAAGGAGGCGCCCATGGCGCTGATGCCCATCGAGCGCGGCAAGATCCGTGAGTACGCCGTGGCCACGGAGAACGGCCGCCCGGAGTACCTGGACGATCCCCGGGCCTCCGTACCGCCGACGTTCCTGGCGACGGTGGTCTTCTGGGAACAGCTCACCGAGGCGGTACGGAGCCCCCGTGCCGAGCGGGCCTTCACGGAGCTCGGTATCCGGCCCGACGTACGCCGGCTGCTCTCGGCCGAGCAGGAGTACCTCTTCCACGGCCCGCCGCCCCGTGCCGGCGACCAGTTGCTCACCTCACTCCGCTTCGACCGGGTCTCGGAGAAGTCGGGACGGCACGGGCGCATGCTGTTCGTGTACTTCACGGTCGAGTTCCACGACGCCACCGGCGCCCTGCGCGCCGAGTGCCGCTACACCTCGGCGTATCTCACGGGGGACGGGGGCGTGACGGGGAGGAGCACCCGGGCGCCGTCCGGTGGCACCGGCCCGGCGCGCTCCGGCGCCGTCCGGGGCGCACTCCCGGAACGCTGGTTCGGACCGGTCACGCTGACCGACATCGTGCGCTACCAGGGCGCCAGCGGCGACCTGAACCCCATGCATCACGACGACGATCTGGCCAGGTCCGCGGGATACCCCGAAGCGTTCAGCGTGGGCATGCTGGGGGCCGGTTACCTGGCCACGTACTGCACCGACCGATACGCCCCCGACTCCGTACGCCGCTTCCGCAGCCGCTTCCGTGAACTGGTGTGGCGGGGCGACCGGTTGCTGGCCACGGGCCGGGTGGCCGACGAGCGCACCGTGAACGGCGAACGGCGGGATGTCCTGGAACTGCGGCTCACCACGGACACCGGTGCGGTCGCTGTCGAGGGCACCGCGGAGTTCGCGTCCGGCTGACGTACGGCCCGCAGCGGCGCCCGGCCCGCCACCGGAGCTACCGGCAGCGGGCCGACCGCGTCGCGGCCCGGCGTCAGCCGACGATTCCGCGCTCCCTCAGGGCGGACACGGCCGTGTCGTCGTAGCCGATCTCCCGCAGCACCTTGTCCGTGTGGTCGCCGGCGAGACACGCGCCGTTCGCACGCGTGGCCGACCGGGAGAAACGTACGGCGGGAGCCAGGCGCAGATGCTCGTCGAAGACGGGGCTGACCGTCGTCCGCGTGTATTCGTCGACCAGTTCCCGCTCCGTCTGGAGCAGGATCTCCGGCGCTGTCTCTCTCACCACGGCACAGCCCACGTCGACCGCTGTCAGCCGCTCCTCCCATCCGGCCGCCGGGCCCCCGGCGAAGATGCCCGCCAGCACCCCGGTGAGCTCCTCGTCATGGGCGGTCCGGCTCTCCGGCGTGGCGAACCGCTCGTCCTCGGCAAGGCCGGCCTCACCGGCGAGCACGCCTGCCAGTGGTCCCCACTCGCCGGGCGCGGGAGCGGCCAGGAAGATCCAGCCGTCGGACGCCCGGTACATGCGGTACAGCGCGCTGAAGCCGCAGCCGTCCTCGTCGACGAGGGGACCCGCCGGACGGCCTTCGTAGTCGACCGTGCGGTCGATGAGGGCGAGTGACGTGGTGGCGAGCATGGTGGTGGTCATGCCCGTCAGCGGCCGCTCGCGGGCCCGTGCCAGCAGCCCCAGGAGCATGGCCGAGGCGACGCCGAGCGCGGATATGCCGTCCGCTTGCAGGGACGGCTTGGCCGTGGCCGCGTTGAGCCGGATGGCACCGCTCTTGATCTCGGACAGGCTGCCGGTGGCTTCGGCGGCGTGCGGGGCGTCGGTGAGCGCGAGGCCCGTGGCGGCGCCGATCGAGGGGGCGTAGGCGGGGCGATGCCCGTAGGGCCCATCGGTGCCGTAGCCGGGGGCGCTGAGATAGACGAGGTCCGGGTTGATCTTCTTCAACGTGGCCTCGTCGACGCCCGCACGCTCGGCGGCGCCCGCCCGGAAGGTCTGCAGTACCACGTCACAGCGAGCCGCCAGTTCGTGGACGATCTTCCGGCCCTCTTCGGTGCGCAGGTCCAGGCAGATGCTCTCCTTGCCCTGCATCACCTTGACGCCGCCGGCCTCCGGAAAGGCCATGACCCGGCGGATGGTGTCGCCTTCGAGGCTCTCCACCTTGATGACGCGGGCACCCAGGTCGGTCAGGAGCGTCGAGCCGAAGGGCCCGGCGAACATCAGGCCGAACTCGAGCACGGTCAGCCCCTCCAGGGGCAGCTTCCCGCTGGGAGCCTGGGAAGCTGTCGGTGGCACGGCCCGGTCGTTCTCCCCGGCGCTCGCCCGGATCCGCTCCCCGTCCTCGTCGAGCCGGGGCGCCGGGCGCAGGCGGGTCAACGGACCGTCGGCCGTGTGGATGAGCGTGGACGGCTGACGGACCGTTCCGTGCTCGGGGTCGGTGACTTCGGCGACCCGGCCCTCGTGCACCAACTGCGGGTGGTTCAGAGCTTCCCTGCCCGCGCGGTACGGCTCGGCGGAGACGTTGGCGTTGGTCTCGAAGACGTGGGCCCACTCGTCGAAGGTGCGCTCGCCGACCTTACGGAGCATGATCTCCCAGAGTTCGGTGCGCCGTTCCTGGGACTCCAGCGCGGGCATCCCCTTCCACTTGGGGTCGGTCCACATCCAGCTGAGCCCGAGCTCCTCGATCATGGCCTTGAACAGGCGGGGCTCGGTCTGCGCGAACTGCAGCCAGCGTCCGTCCTTGGTGGGCGCCGCCAGCAGGGGGTAGATCAGCGGGGAAAGGACCTCGCCGTCATCGGTGAAGGCTTCCACGATGTCGTACGCGCCGGGCCAGCGGATGCCGACCAGTTCCGTGAACCAGGCCCAGGTGTCGATGGTCGTGGCTCCACGCACCAGGTCGGCTTCGACATGCTGGCCCCTGCCCGTGGATTCCCGTTCCAGCAGCGCGGTCAGGGTGCCGTGCAGCGCTGTCTGCCCGGCACCCCAGGAGGCGAACGGCGCAGACAGGAAAGCGGGCCCCTCGCGGCCTGTGATCGCCTTCTTCACGTTGAACATGCCGAGCTTGGCCATGACCACGCCCTCGTAGCCCTTGATGTCCCGCCAGGGGCCGGTGGCGCCGAAGCCCGTGATCGAGGCGCTGACCAGCCGGGGGTTGAGTTCGGCCAGTGTCCCGGCGTCCAGGCCCAGACGCTCGGCGGTGCCCGGACGGAACGTGGTGACCAGGACGTCGGCCGAGGCCGCCAGGCCACGGACCGCCGTCCGCCCCCCTTCGTCACGCAGATCCAGCACGGCACTGCGCCGGCCGCGCCCGATGGCCGGCCAGCCGGGATGGGCGCGCAACGGGCTGCCTCCCGGGGGCTCCACCCCGATCACGTCAGCTCCCGCATCGGCGAGGAACTGCGTGGCGAAGGCCCCGGGGAGGGTGGTCGACAGGTCGACGACGGTGAGCCCCTCCAGCGGGCCGCTGGGACCTCGCCGCGCGTCAGCGCTGTGGTGCCCGAGGACTGCTTTGGACATGGTCCACCCCACACGGTGTTGAAAACGGGATTCTCGTTTGGAGTCTGGACACCCGCTCCGGAGAGCGTCAAGACTTCTCACCACGACCCATGGAACCGTCGGCGCCGGAACGCGCCCCACCGGAACTTCTGACACCCTCGGCGACCTGCGCGTATGCGCTCCGGGTGGACGGATTTACTCATGGTTAACCTAGTTGGAACTTTATTTCCGACCAGAAGGGCCGACGCGGCCACACGGGTGTGATCGGTCAGTGCGCCGCGCCCGCCAGGACCACCACGTCCGCCAGCGACCGCAGCTGGTCGTTGAGATGCGTGCACGTGGAGATGCCACGGAAGTCGGTACGGACCTCCTGGCGGATGTCCAGCAGGCTGCGCCCCACCAGCCGGCCGGCCGAGTCCGCCGCGGACGGGCATTCCCGCCAGGGCAGCACGCGAGGGGTCGCGGACGCCTTCAGCACGCGCCAACTGTCCGGCTCGACCACTGCGCGGACCTCGTACTCGTGGATGACGCTCTCGCGGCCGTCCTCGCCGACGTGGCTGTCGCGGAAGTAGGACTCCACCGTGACCACTGCCTTCTCCGGGATCACGTCCAGGCGCCGCACCCGTCGCATGCCGTGGCGCGGCAGGGGTTCCAAGGTGTGCCAGGCATGCGGATCGGCGGGGTTGTCCAGCGAGGGCGCGGGCGGGCCGGTGACCACCGGGGCCCGGCCCCTGCGGCCGATCTCGATCATGATCGTGCCGCCGGAGCGGAACCCGGAGCACTGGTCGGGCCGGGGCCGGTACGACGAGCGAGCGCTGACATCGATGTTCTGGTGCTCGGTGGCGGAACCCACCGAGTAGCCCGAGACCAGGGCGGCTCCTGGCACGTCGTCCAGCAACAGGTGCAGCAGCGAGCGCGCGTCCCGCTCCCGCGCCGCCACCTCGCCGAGCCTGGCCCGGAAACCGCCGGCCGCGGGCACGCCGATCAGCTCCTGGAGAGCGGGCAGTTGCGGGTCGGAGGTGACCCCGGTGACCTTCCGTCCGTCGAGAAAGGCCACGTCGAGCCGGGTGGTGGCCTCGGCCAGGACCTCCGCCCCGCCGTCGGGTCCTGTGCGCAGGTCGCGCCCCAGGCCGTACAGGACGAGCGGCCCGAGCACACCGTCCGGCCGGAGCATGGAGGTACTCGCGGTGCGCCGAACGGACCCCGGGGCGCGTGGTGGCGTCCCCGAGCCCGGATCGTGGGTGCCGTGCCGTGGGTCGAGCGGGCGGGTGCCGCTGGGAGTCACCGGTCCACCGCGGTGGCTTCCGCCGGGCGGAAGACCGGGAGCAGCCAGTCGTCGGAGATGGGGTGGAAGGCCACCCGGAGCTCCATCCCGATGGTCACGTCCTCCGGTGCGACGTCGATGACGTTGCTGACGAGCCGGGCGCCGGGCGCATCGGGAAGGTCGACCACGACCGGGACGAGGACGATGTCCTTCAGCCCCGGGAAGCCTCGCACCACCGAGAAGGAGAAGACGGTGGCCCGTCCCGAGAGCTCGACCCAGTTCACCTCCTGTGACTGGCACTCGGGGCAGAAAGGGGTGGGGGGCAGCCGGAAATGGCCGCAGGAGCCGCAGCTCGGCGCGGTCAGGCGCTTCTCGCGGGCGGCTGTCCAGAACGGTTCGGTGTGGGTGTCGGTGGTGATGTGGACATACTCGGAGGGGAGCGCCTGGGCGGTCACGATGCCGGTACTCATGCGTCACGCCCCAGGATCAGACCGCTGGTGGGGATGGCGGCCGGGCCGCCTGTGGCCAGCGCCAGTTCGGCGCCCGCCACCTGGTTCACAGCCGTGCCGCGCATCTGCTCGACCGCCTCCATGATGTGGGTCATTCCGATGATGTACGCCTCCGAGAGCTGCCCGCCGTGGGTGTTGACGGGGAGCGAACCGCCCTTGTAGCGGATCGCTCCGCTCTCCACGAACGCCCCGCCTTCGCCCTTGGGGCAGAAGCCGTAGTCCTCCAGCTGCATGAGGACCATCGGGGAGAAGTGGTCGTAGAGCAGCGCGACGTCGATGTCGGAGGGCGTGACGCCCGCCTTCGCGTAGAGCCGCTTGGCGACCGCGGCGTGTCCGGACGAGGCGAAGGTCTCCTCCGGCATGCCCATCCAGCCGAAGGCGCGGCCCCAGTCACGGTGGCCGCCGTGGGCGGCCGCGACGACCGGGACCGGCTTCTGGCGCAGATCGCGGGCGCGCTCGAGGCTGGTGGTGATCACGGCGACCGCGCCGTCGGTCTCCAGGCAGAAGTCGTAGAGACAGAGCGGCTCGGCGATCATCCGCGCGTTGAAGTAGTCGTCCGGGGTGAGCGGCTCACGCATGAGGGCCTTGGGACGGTTGGCCGCGTTCTCCCGCTGGGAGAGGGCGATCTCGGCGAACGCCTCACGCCGAGTGCCGTACATGTGCATGTGGCGGCGGGCCAGTACGGACATCAGGTGGCCGGGGCCGACGAGGCCGGACGGCTGGAGGAACGCCTTCTCGGGCGTCGGCGGGACCTTGCCGAACACGGTGCCCAGCCGCCGGTCGGCGGGCTGTTGCAGTGCCATCACGGTGACCACCGTGGTGGCGTCGCCCGCGACGATGGCCGCGCGGGCGAGCCCGATGGAGCCGGCGGCGCCGCCACCGCCCGAGGTCAGCGTGGCGGTGAAGGTGACCTCGGGGATGCCCAGGGTCTCCATGAAGCTGGCCGTGTCCATGCCCGCCCCGTAGCCGGCGCCCGCACCGGAGTAGTAGGCGAAGCCGTCGATGTCCTTGACCGACAGACCGGCATCCGCGCAGGCGGCGAGGATCGCCTTACCGGCGAGTTCGTCGATGGTCTGGGGGTGGGACCGGCCTCGGCGGTAGTAGGGCGTCGCGCCGATGCCCACGATCGCCGTGTCGGGTGTCCGCGTGGCCATCAGGCACCACGTCCCGAGCGCCTCACAGTATTCGCCACTGCTGTCTCCTTCACCGGGGGAGTACCCCTTGAAGTAAATGACCTAGTTATCTAGGTCGGAGATTAGTTCCTCGGATACCCCCGGGCAATACCCGTGCCCGTGCCACCTGCGGAGCCATCCGGCTACGGCGTCCGCGGGACCGGCCGGAAGGTGCGTCGAGAGGGATGTGAGGCCGGGATCGCGGACAGCAGCTCACGGGTGTACTCGTGGGCCGGCCTCTCGAACAGCTCCCGGGTGGTGGCGCACTCGACGATCCGGCCCTGACGCATCACGGCCACCCGGTCCGCGATGACCCGCACCAAGGACATGTCGTGCGAGATGAACAGGTACGCCAGACCTCGTTCCCGTTGCAGTTCCCGCAGCAGGTTGATCACGTGCGAGCGTATCGACATGTCGAGCGCCGCGACCGGTTCGTCGCACACCATCACCTCGGGGCCGGTGGACAGGGCCCGCGCGATGGCCACCCGCTGGAGCTGGCCGCCGGACATCTCGTACGGATAGCGGTCCAGGTAGTGCGGCGCGAGTCCGACCCGGTCCATCAGCGCCGATATCGTCTCCTCCCGCTCGTCGCGGGACGTGCCTCCCTGGGCGAGCAGCGGCTCCGCCACCGAGTAGCGGATCAGCGCCTTCGGATCGAGGGACTTGTACGGGTCCTGGAAGATCATGGTGGCCCGGGCCCGGATGGCCTTGAGCTCCTTGCGGCCCAGACCCATGATGTCCTGGCCGAGCACGCTGATCCGGCCCGAGTCCGGCTGGATCAGCCGCAGCGCGAGCCGGCCCACCGTCGACTTCCCGGCACCGGACTCCCCGACGAGAGCCACCGTCTCACCCGGCGCCACCGCGATGTCCAAGCCACGTACGGCATCCACCGTGCGCACGACCCGCCCCAGGGCGTTGCGTTCGGCCGGGTAGGACTTCGCCAGCCCTTGGATCTCCAGGGCCGGCTGCGGCCCCGGCACGTCGCCCGCGGTGTTCCTTGCTTCCGCGGGGCGGTTTTCCTCAGTCATAGAACGCGTCCCCCAGCTCGATCTCTCCGGTTCTGGCGCACCGCACCGAGTGGTCCGGCCCTGTCTGCCGCAGCGGCACGACGTCCTGCGAGCACTCCTCGACGGCGTACGGGCAGCGCGGCGCGAAGCGGCAGGCCTGCGGGAACTCGTGCGGCGGCGGCACCCGTCCGGGGATGACCGCCATGCGCTCCGCGTGCCGCACGGGGTCCGGCATGGCGTGCAGCAGCCCCGCCGTGTAGGGGTGGCCCGGCGCGTCGAACAACTGCGTGACCGGAGCCTCCTCGACGATGCGCCCGGCGTACATGACGGCCGCGCGGTCACACACCTCGGCCACGACACCGAGGTCATGGGTGATCAGCAGCACGCCGAGCCCGAGCTGTTGCTGGATGTCGTGGATCAGGGACAGCACCTGACGCTGCACCGTGACGTCCAGAGCGGTGGTCGGCTCGTCGGCGATGAGCACCTTCGGGTCACAGGCCAGGGCCATCGCGAGCATGACCCGCTGACACATGCCTCCGCTGAACTCGTGCGGGTGGTTGTGCGCCCGCCGGCCCGGGTCGGGGATGCCGACCAGGTCGAGGAGTTCGACCGCCCGTGCCCAGGCCTCCTTGCGACTCGCGCCACGGTGTCGGCGGACCGATTCGGCCACCTGTTCACCGACGGTGAAGACCGGATTGAGGCTGCGGCGCGGCTCCTGGAAGATCATCGCCATCTCGACGCCGCGTACCCGGTCCAGCTCCTTCTCGGGAAGAGACATGATGTCCCGGTCACCGAGCCGCACCGCACCGCTGATCCGGGCGTTGTCCGGGAGCAGCCGCATGACGGCCAGTGAGGTGACGGTCTTGCCGGAGCCGGACTCGCCCACCAGCCCGACGGTCTCTCCGGCGTGCACGGCGAGATTCACGCCGTCCACGATCCCGGTCCAGCCGTGCTCGGTCCTGATCCGGACCGACAGGTCGCGGACATCCAGCACCAGGGTGCCTCGGCCCGTCGGCGGTCGCTGCTGTGCCGTCGTCGTCATCACTTGCTCCCGCTCTGTCGGCCGACCGCGTCGCGCAGACTGTCTCCGAGCAGTGACAGCACCAGAATCGTGAGCACGATCAGGGCTGCGGGCGGCAGGATCATCCAGCTGGTCTGCGCCAGGTTGTCGAAGCCCTCCTTGACCATGGACCCCCAGCTCGCGGTGGGCGGCTGGGCCCCCAGGCCCAGGAAGCTCAGCCCCGACTCGGCCACGACGGCCACGGCCACGCCGAAGGAGATCTGGATCAGCAGCGGCGACAGGATGTTCGGCAGCACATGGCGCAGGAGGATACGGACCGGTCCTGCTCCGGAGGCGCGTGCGGCCTCCGCGAAGTCCTCGTGGACGATCTCCTGGGTGCTGACCCGCACCATCCGGAAGAACCGTGGCAGCAGCAGCACACCCAGCGCGATCATGGCATTGGTCAGGGACGGGCCGAGAGCACCGACGATGGCCACCGCGAACAGCAGCGGCGGAAGGGACAGCAGGACGTCGGCGATCCTGCTCAGTACGGAGTCGACCCAGCCACCGGCATAACCGGCGATCAGCCCGAGCACGGTGCCCGTGACCAGGCCGAGGACCACGGCCAGCGATGACGAGGTGATGGCCACCCAGGTGGCGACCATCAGCCTGCTGAGCACATCGCGACCCAGGTTGTCGGTGCCCAGCAGATGCTCGGAGGAGGGCCCCTGGAGGCGGCCCAACAGGTCCTGGTCCGCGGGATCCTGCGGCGTCCAGACCTGGGACAGTGCCCCGGCCAGGAGGATCAGGACCAGTACTCCCAGGCAGACCAGTCCGGAACGGTCCCGGCGGAAACGGCGCATGGCGCGGCCCGGGCGGTAGGTGACGATGCCGGCCGACGACCGCTTGCGAACCGGTGGCTGGTGCGGGGTAACCGTGGTTGTCATCGTGTCCGAATCCTCGGGTTGAGATAGCCGTAACTGATGTCGACCAGGAGATTGACCACGAGCACGATCAGGCCGCTGATCAGGACCACGCCCTGCATGGTGGGCAGGTCGCGGGTGAGCACGGACGTGACGCCGAGCTGTCCGAAACCCTGGAGGTTGAAAATGGCCTCGACGATCACCGCGGCGCCGACGATCCGGCCCACGTTCAGTCCCAGGATCGTGATGTAGGGGACCGCCGCGTTCTTGGCGGCGTGCTTGCCCACGGTCCGCCACCGGCCGAGCCCCTTGGCCTTGGCCGTGCGGACGTAGTCCTCCTCCAAGGTGTCCACCAGCGATCCGCGGGCCTGGCGGGTCAGTTCGGCGAGGCTGATGGTGGCGATGGCGATGGCCGGCAGGGTGGCGAACCTCAGCCACTCGGAGACGCTCTCGCTCATCGGCACGTAGCCGGTCGGCGGCAGTATCCGCAGGCCGCCGAGAGCCAGGTAGTTCACCAGCAGCGCCGCGAGCACGAACGGTGGGACGGCCAGGAGGAAGACGGAACTCCCGGTCACGAAGCGGTCGGTGAAGCGGCCGCGCCGCAGGGCGGCCAGCAGGCCGAAGGGGATGCTCAGCACGACGGAGATGAGGAGCGCGTACGCCGAGATGGTGGCGGTGCGCGGCAGCCTGCGCGCGATGACCTCACTGACGGGCTCGTCGGTCAGGTACGACGTGCCCAGGTCACCCTGGAGGAGGCTCGTGAGGTAGGAGAAGTAGCGTTCGTGGAGGGGGCGGTCCAGTCCCAGTTCCTGCCGGAGCCCCGCGACCGACTCCGGCGATGCCTCGGGTCCGGCGATGATCGCGGCCGGGTCGCCCGGGGCGATCTCCACCAGGGCGAAGACGACGACGGTGAGCAGGAACAGCATCGGGATGAGTGTGGCCACCCGGGTAGCGATGAAGCGCAGCATGCACGGGCCTTTCAACGGGATGCGAGGGCGGGGTGCTGCTACTCGGCGGCCTTGGCGACGTAACGCAGGTCGTACGGCCCGAAGGTGGTGCTGTAGTCCATGTCCTCGTTGAAGTTCAGGACCTTTTCGCTCATCACCCAGGGGTAGTTGATCCAGGCGACGGGGGCCGACCAGGCCTGCTCGACGAGGAAACGGTTGAGCTTCCGGTAGCGCTCGTCGCGCTCCTCGGCGCTCAGCCGGCTGTCGGAGGCGGCCGCGTACATCCGGTCGAACTCCGGTGTGGTGCCGGCGGGGTTCATCTGCGGCGGGTACCAGCGGGCACTGACGCCCGCCCCGAAGTCGGTACCGGTCTGCACGTAGTGCAGGAGAAGCGGCACCTTGCCACCGGCGAACTGGGTGACCGCCTCGGCGTAGTCGACCAGCACGGGAGTGACCTTGATGCCGGCCTCGCCGAGCTGTTCCTGGATCACATCCCCGAGGCCCGGCGGATTGGAAGCGGGGACGAGCATTTTGCCCAGGTCCACGCCCTCCGGGTGGCCCGCCTCGGCCAGCAGCTTCCTGGCCTTGCCCAGATCCCGCTCGTAGCTGCCTTCCAGCCCGGGATCGTAGCCGTTGAGCGAGCTGCGGGTGTGCTGGTAGGCGGGGACGGACCCGGGGAAGATGGCGTCGGTGATGGCCTTGCGGTCATAGGCGTAGTTGACCGCTCGGCGTACGTCCAGGTCCTTCAGCGCACCGGAGTTCCGGTTGAACAGGATCTGCATCCCGGTCCCGTGCTCCACGCGTACGGTCTTGAGGCCGCCGCGTCCCTCCAGCCCGAGGACGTTGTGCGGCAAGAGGGACCCGAGGTCGATCTGGCCGCCGGCGAGAGCGTTGGAGAAGGCCTGGAAGTCCGAGACGGTCCGGTGCTCGATCCTCTCGACGCGAGCGGCCTTCTCGTCCCAGTAGTCGTCCCGGTCACGTTCGAGGACGATGCGCTCGCCGGGGAGCCACTTCACGATGCGGTAGGCGCCCGACCCCTCGGCCTTCTTGGAAGGATCACCGTTCTTGATCAGATCCGGATGGAGTATGAAGCCGGACACCTCGGAGAGGATGTTCGGCACGGTGGCACTGGGCCGCTCAAGGGTGAGCGCCACCTCGTAGTCCTTCACCACGTCCACGCGTGAGACGACGGCCATGCGCTTCTTGACGACCGGGCTGTCCAGGGTGCGGGCCCGGTCCAGGCTGGTCTTGACGGCGGCGGCGTCCAGCGGAGTGCCGTCGCGGAAGGTCACGTCCTCGCGGAGCTTCAACGTGAGCGTCCGGCCGCCCTTCCCGTACGCCCAGTCCTTGACGAGCATCCCCTTCACCTCGCCCCGGGCGTCGACGGTGAAGAGCCGGTCGTAGACCGAGGCGAGGCCGTAACGGAACGTCAGGATCTCGCTCTGTGCCATGTGCGGGTCGATCGAGGTGAGGCCCTGGGTCCACCCCACCCGCAGGGTGGCCGAGGGGTCCGGCGGACCGGGGTCCTGACGGGCCCGGTCGGCGGCGCCTCCGCAGCCGCTCGCCAGGACGATCCCGGCGGCAAGGAAAAGCCTGGTCCACCAGTGGTGTCGTCTCTTCACAGCAGGTCCTCTCTCCGGGGCCCGCAGGGGCCTGTCGGCCTCGCGGAGGCCATCCGGTTCTCGGCCGCACGCGGCTCTGCCGCGGGTTCAGCTGCTGGGGCATTCCCGGATCACGAAGCGTCCGGAAGACACGACACACTGTGGTCGGATGCGTTGGAGACGGTCAAGATGTATTCACTAACTGATTTAATTGACTGTTCTCTATGTGGGAGATCCCCGTCGGACATGACGGAAGAGAGCCTCCTGGGCGAAGCTCGCCACCAGGCGTCCCGAGGTGTCGAAGACGGACCCCGTGTACCAGCCGCGCCCGCCCGCGGCGCTGTGCGGGACGACCTCCGTCAGGGTCCAGTCGTCCATGCGGACGGGACGGTGGAACCAGACGGCGTGGTCCAGGCTCGCCGAGGCCCGTGCGTCGTCGTCCTCAATCGCGTGGAGACCGCTGGAGATGTCCGACAGGTAGGTCAGCACGCAGGCATGCAGCAGCTGGCCGTCCTCGGCCGACGAGGCCGTGGACCGTGCCCAGAACCGCATGGGCACGATCTCGTGCGGTCTGCGCACTCCGCTGCTACGGCCCTCCATGGAGAACAGCCGGGGGAGGGTGAAGGGGGCGCATTCCTCGGGGGAGGGGAACGGCCCGGCCTTCGTGACCTGCTCGTCGGGACCCTCCTGTACCGCGTGGAAGGACGCCGACAGCGTGAAGATGGCCTTGCCGTCCTGGACGGCGACCACCCTGCGCGCCGAGTACGAGCGGCCGTCGCGGTCGCGGTGGACCTGGAAGACGGTGGGGCGCGAGGCGTCGCCGGGCCTGAGGAAGTAGCTGTGCAGGGAATGCGGAAGCCGGTCCGGTGGCACTGTCAGGCCGGCCGCTCTGAGCGCCTGGGCCGCCACTTGACCGCCGTAGAGCGCGTAGTGGTCGGTGAACAGCAACCGGGATCGGTAGAGATCGGTCTCGACCTCCTCCAGGTCCAGCAGGTCCTTCAGCGGGTCACCGGGATGACCGTCGAGCTCCGGGGCCGGTACGAAGGTGAAGGACGCCCGGCTCACGCTCCGACCTCCTTGAGTGTGGCGATGTCGGCGACCCGGCGCTCGTGCGTGGGGGCCAGCGGCTTGGCGTTGAGGGTGGTGACGCCGGTCGCCGCGAAGGCCTCGACCCGCTCCTTGATCCAGTTCTTCGGCCCGATCATCGACACCCCGTCCACCAAGGCGTCGGGCACGGCGGCGGCGGCCTCGGCCTTGCGGCCGTCGAGGAAGAGGTCCTGGATGGTGTCGGCGGCGTCCTCGAAGCCGTAGCGGCGAGCCAGGTCGTTGTAGAAGTTCTTGCCCCGGGAGCCCATGCCGCCGACGTAGAGGGCGAGATGCTCGCGGACCTGCTGCATCGCCGCCTCCCGGTCCTCGTCGTTCTCCGTGACCGCTACATGCGTGTCGACGACGATCTGCAGGGGGCCGAGTGTGGCGTCGCGGCGGGAGAGCCCGGCTTCGAGAGCGTCCCCGAAGGCGTCCTCGGCGCCCTCGGGGTAGTAGAAGATGGGCTCCCAGCCCTCGAACAGCTCGGCCGCCAGGGCGACGTTCTTCGGTCCGAGCGCGGCCAGCACCATGGGCACGCGCTCACGCACGGGGTGGTTGATCAGTTTGAGCGGCTTGCCCACGCCCGAACCGCCCTGCTCCTTCGTCAGCGGGAGGTGGTAGAGCGGACCGTCGTGGACCACGCGCTCCCTGCGCCACACCGCACGGCAGATGCTCGCGACCTCCCGGGTCCGGGCGAGGGGTGCGTGATACGGCAAGCCGTGGAAACCCTCGACCACTTGCGGACCGGAGGCGCCCAGCCCGAGGACGAAGCGTCCCCCGGAGACGTAGTCCAGGCCGGCCGCGGTCATCGCGAGCAGCGCAGGTGTGCGTGAGTAGATGTTGAGGATGCCGGCCGCGATCTCCACCGTGGTGGTGCGCGCGGCCAGGAACCCCAGCTGGCTGACGGAGTCGAAGCTGTAGGCCTCCGGGACGTGTACGACGTCCAGCCCGGCCCGTTCGTAGTCGACGAGCTGCTCCACCGTCTCGGTGAACCCTCCGCTGTAAGCCATGGGCATGCCGATCCGCATGTGTGCCGTCCTCTCTTGTTCAGACCGGGCGGCGCTCTCGCCGCCGAGGCTCTATCGTATTACTGTTTTAACTTAGATCCCATGAGTGGAGGTTCGCGCGGAGGGGCGTGTGGAGCGCTTCGTGGCATGCGTGGGTGTCGGCCGGGTGTCCGTGGCGCTGAACCCTTGCTCGCTCACCTTAATCAGTTATATCTTTGATCTACATTCTAGGAGGTGGCTCATGGGGGCTCGCAGTCGTCTTGCCGAACTGCTGAGCAAGGCACCGGCGGAAGCCCAGGCCGTGGAGTTCGAGGATGCCTGGTGGACCTGGGGGGCGCTCGCTTCACTCGCACGCCGGCTCGACCGGCAACTCGACGGTGCGGCGATGGGCGAGGGCTCTCGCGTCGGCCTGGTCCTGGAGAACCGGCCGGAGCACGTGGGCGCGCTCATCGCGATCCTGGCCACCGGCCGGTGCGTGGTGACCCTGAGCCCGCTCCAGCCGCCCGAGCGGCTGGCCGCGGACATCGCCCGCAGCGGTGCCCCCGTCGTCATCGGCTCGCCGGACGTGCTCAACCGTCCCGGGGTGCTCGACGCCGTCACCGGCGCGGGGCTCGCGCTCCGGCTCGGCCCCGACGGCACCGTCGAGGAGGCCGGCGGCACCGCTCCGCGAGGATCCGGGCAGGCGCCCGGTGTCACCATCGAGATGCTGACGTCGGGCACGACCGGACCGCCCAAGCGGGTACGGCTGAACGACACGCAGTTCGACGCCGCGATCCACTCCAGCGGTCAGGTCCCCAAGGAAGGCGTACTGCTGCGCAGGGGGCTCAGTGTGGTCTCCACGCCGTTGGTGCACATCGGCGGACTCTGGGGCGCGGTGTCCGCGCTGCACGCGGGCCGTCGCATCGCGCTGCTGCCCCGCTTCACTCTGGACCCCTGGGTCCGCGTCATCGAACGTCACCGGCCACCGGCCGCCGGCCTGGTCCCGGCCGCCCTGCGTACCGTGCTGGACGCGGGTGTGGAGCCGGAGAAGCTGTCCAGCCTGAGGGTCATCACCTGTGGTACGGCGTTCTGCCCGCCGGAGCTGGCCGAACGCTTCCACCGTACGTACGGCGCCCGGGTCCTGATGACCTACGGGGCCACCGAGTTCGCCGGAGCAGTCGCCACCTGGACGCTGCCCATGCACGAGAAGTGGTGGGACAGCAAGGCCGGCAGCGCGGGCCGTACCGTGCCCGGAGTGGAGATGCGGGCCGTGGACACGGACGGCATCCCGCTGCCCGACGGGCAGACCGGAAACCTGGAAGTCCGCACCGTGCAGTCCTCCCTGGGCGGCGACGTGTGGACCCGCACGAGCGACCTGGGCCACGTCGACACCGACGGCTTCGTCTGGATCGAGGGCCGCGCGGACGACGCCATCATCCGAGGCGGCTTCAAGGTCCAGCCCGACCAGGTGCGCAAGGCGCTGGAGCGTCACCCGGCAGTCCAGGAGGCCGCTGTCGCGGGCCTCCCCGACGCCCGTCTGGGACACGTGCCGGTGGCGGCCGTCGAGCTCAGGGCCGGAGCGCGGCGACCGCCGACAGCCGAACTCGTCGCCTGCTGCAGGGAATCGCTCACGCCCTACGAAGTGCCGGTGCACATCGTCATCGCCGACGAACTGCCGCGGACACCCTCGTCCAAGGTGAGCAGGGTCGAACTGCTGGAACTGGTCAAGGAATCCATCGAAGCGAAGGAGCTTCTGTGAAACCACGAGTCGGACAGACACTCTCCTCCACCGTCGACGACACGACCGTCATCGTGGTGCGCGCTCCCCTGACGGACGTGACGATCACCTGCGGCGGCGCCGAGATGGCGGACCCGAAGAGCGGAGCCGCGCCCGGCACCGCCGACTCCGCACAGATGGACGGCACGCAGCTCGGCAAACGCTATGCCGACGACGAGCTCGGCATCGAGCTGCTCTGCACGAAGCCGGGCAAGGGCAGCCTCGCCGTCGACGGCAACCCCCTCCCGGTCAAGGGCGCCAAGGCGCTCCCCGCATCCGACTGACCCGGTCGCCGGACAGGAGCCACCCGCATGAATGTGACGATGCTGCTCGACATGGCCGTCGAGGGCTTCGGCGACCGCGTGGTCGTCGGGCACCACGAGGACGGCCTCACCGCGGCCGGGCTCCGGGACCGCGCAGCGGCCGGGGCGGCCGCGATCCGGGCGGCCGACGCGGACGCCGTGATCTACCTGGACGTCAACGGCCCGGCGTTCCCGGTCGCGCTCTTCGCGGCCGCTCGCGCCGGCGTTCCGCTGGTCCCGGTCAACTACCGACTCGGCAGGGAACAACTGGACTCCCTGCTCGCCAACCATCCGAAGGCCCTGGGCATCGCCGCACCCGAACAGGCCGACGCCCTGGAGCGGGCCGGCATTCCGGCGCGTACCCCCGCGGAGTGGCTGGAGTCCACCGCCGGCGGCGCCGCCTTCGACGGCGACGCGCAGGACGACGAGGGCGCGGCCGTGGTCATCTACACCAGCGGCACCACGTCGGAACCCAAGGGCGTCCTGCTGCGCCATCACAACCTGGTCTCCTACGTCCTGGGATCGGTGGAGTTCGCCGGGGCCGAGGCCGAGGAAGCCGCACTGGTCAGTGTCCCGCCCTACCACATTGCCGCGGTCGCCAACGTCCTGACGAATCTCTACGCGGGCCGCCGCACCGTCGTACTGGAGCGGTTCACGCCCCAGCAGTGGCTGGAGACGGTCCGCGACCAGGGCATCACCAACGCGATGGTCGTCCCGACCATGCTGGCCCGGATCGTCGAGGCGGGCCAGGGAACACCGCTGCCCGGCCTCCGGTCCCTGGCCTACGGGGGCGCGCCCATGCCGGCCCCCGTCATCGAACGCGCCCTGCGGAACTGGCCGGACGTCGGCTTCGTCAACGCCTACGGACTGACCGAGACCAGCTCCACCATCGCTGTCCTCGGCCCCGAGGACCACCGTACGGCGCTGGCGAGTGACGACCCCGCCGTGCGAGCCAGGCTCGGTTCGGTCGGCCGCGTCCTTCCCGCTGTCGAGGTCCAGGTCCGCGGCCCCGACGGCGAACCGGCGGCACCCGGCGAGACCGGCTTCATCTGCGTACGGGGTGAGCAGGTGTCGGCCGAGTACGCGGGCGCCGGCCGCCTCACGGACGAGCAGGGGTGGTTCGACACCCGCGACCAGGGTCACATGGACGAGGACGGCTATCTCTTCGTCGGCGGCCGGGTCGACGACACCATCATCCGGGGCGCGGAGAACATCGCCCCGGCGGAGATCGAGGACGTCCTGCTGCGTCATCCGTCGGTCCTGGACGCCGTCGTGGTGGGTGTGCCGGACGACGAGTGGGGGCAGCGGATCGAGGCAGCCGTCGTCATCCGGCCGGGCAGCGATGTGGAGGGCGAGGAACTGCGCGACTTCGTACGCGGGACGCTGCGCGGCAGCAAGACCCCGGACCGCGTCGCGTGCTGGGAGGAGCTGCCCAGGACGCCGACGGGCAAGCTCATACGCCGGCACGTGGTCAGCCGGCTGGCCGCGGACTCCCGGGTCTCCTGAGGCCCTGTACGTCAGGCGGAACCACGGCCGTCCGGCGCATGCGAGCGGCCGGACGTACGACAACGGCGGCTCCTGTGCACGGTGCGTGACCACCGTGTACAGGAGCCGCCGTCGTCGTACTCCGGGCCGGAGCGTGTCAGGCCCTTGCGGGCGCCGCCTCCGCGCGGTCCGCGAGAAGCAGCGCGCACAGGCGCTCCCGGTGCTCCGCCGAGCCCCCGTAAAGGAGCTCGTCGGTCTTCACACGCCTGAGGAGGAGATGCAGATCGTGCTCCCAGGTGAAGCCGATCCCGCCGTGGGTCTGCAGCGCCTCGCCCGCGACCTGGCTCATCCCCCGCGAAGCGAAGGACTTGGCCACCGAGGCCGCCCGTGACGCACCGGGATCGCCCGCGTCCCACGCCATGGCGGCGTAGTGCACCGCCGCCCGGGCGGCGTGGACCTGCATCAGCATGGTGGCGCACTTGTGCTTGACGGCCTGGAAGCTGCCGATGGCGCGGCCGAACTGCCGGCGCACCTTGACGTATTCGACGGTCATGTCCAGCAGGGCATCGGCTGCTCCGAGGGCGTCGGCGGCCGTCAGCGTGATCGCGGCGTCGTACAGCGCCCGTACGCCGGCGGGACCACCGCTCAGCAGTCCGTCCGCGGGAACCCGCACACGCTCCAGACGTACTTCGTGGAAGGCCCTGGTCTCATCGATGACCTGCTGCCTGCGGACGGAGACGCCAGCGGTGCCGGCCTCGACGACGAAGGAAGCGGGCCGGTCGTCCAGAAGGGCCGTGACCAGAAGCCAGCCGGCCGCTCCGGCGTCCTGCACGGAGGTCTTGCGGCCGTCGAGCACATAGGCGTCGCCGTCTTCGACCGCCGTGGTGGTCAACGTGTCGGGGGTGCACCCGCCGCCGGGTTCGGCGAAGGCCCAGGCGGCGGACGCGGACCCGTCGGCCAGGGCCGGCAGGATGCGGGAGCACACGGCGGCCGACCCGCCACGGGCCAGCGCGAGCCCGACCAGGGAGCTGGGCACGAAGGGCCCCGGCGCCGCGGCCCGGCCGAGCTCCTCGGCCACCACACACAGCTCGGCCAGCCCCTGGCCGGCTCCACCCTGCTCCTCGGGCAGCACGAGTCCCGGCCAGCCGAGCTCAGCGCCGAGACGCCACAACTCGCCGTCCTCGGCGAAGATGTCGCCGCCCATCGCCCGTACGTGCTCGGGTGTGGCGTGACTCTTCAGCGCGCTCCGGGAGACGTCCCGGAGCATCACCTGCTCCTCGCTCGGCTCAAAATCCACTGCACTCGCCTTTCCGTCCCGAGATCATCCCCCTATGGTATAACTGATTTACCGTTGTTGTGGGAATGCTTTTCACCGGATCGAATGAGACGGAGGCCTGTGGTGCGGCTCGAAACCTCTCCGGAGCTGGATGCCTTCCGGGACCGTGTGCGTGCCTTCATCGCGGAGCGCGCGCCGGGCGTCAAGCACCGTACCGGCGTGCGGGCGCCCGAGCCGGAACAGATCCCCGCCATCCGGAGCTGGACGGCCGCTCTCTTCGAGGCGGGCTACCTGGGTGCGGACTGGCCGCAGGAGTACGGGGGCCGGCCGGACGCCAGTCTCGAACAGGCCTTCGTGGTCGCTGAGGAGATCGCCCGCGCCCGCACCTGGGACCCGATCGGCGCGGGGCCGCTGGCCGCCAACGCCCTCATCGAATTCGGCACCGATGCGCAGAAGCAGCGCTTCCTTCCCCGCATCCGTTCAGCCGAGCACATCTGGTGCCAGCTCTTCAGCGAGCCGGGCGCCGGCAGCGACCTGGCCGGCCTGGCCACCCGCGCCCGCCGGGAGGGCGACGAGTACGTCATCGACGGCCAGAAGGTCTGGACGACCAACGGGCAGTACGCCGACATGGGCTACCTTCTGGCCCGTACCGACCCCGACGCCCCGAAGCACCGCGGGATCACCGCCTTCGCGCTCGACATGAAAACCCCCGGGGTCGATGTCCGCCCACTGCGCGAGATCACCGGTACCGAGGACTTCAACGAAGTCTTCCTCGACCAGGTCCGTGTTCCGGCGGACTGCGTCATCGGTGAGGTGAACAACGGCTGGCGGGTCGCCAACTCCAGTCTCGGTCACGAGCGCAGCGGCGTCGCCGCGCGAGGCGCGGATCTGCTGCGCCAGCTGGACGACCTGCTGGAGCTGGCGGACGGCGCGCGGTTCGCGGGCCGCCCCGCGCTCCAGGACGGCGCGGTGCGCCAGCGACTGGGAGCCCTGGCCACCGACATCCACGTCGCGGACCTGATGAGCAAGGCCGCACAGTCCCGCATGGTGCACGGTACGGAGGACCCCGCGGACGCCCCGCTGGTGAAGATCTTCTTCAGCGAGACCAATCTCGCCGCCGCCGAGACCGGCGTCGCTCTCCAGGGCCCGGACGGTGTTCTCGTCGAGGGTGACCCCGGGGCGGCCGACAACGGCTGGTGGCAGGACGCCTTTCTGTATGCCCGGGCCTACACCATCGCCGGCGGCGCCAACGAGGTGCTGCGCAACGTGGTGGCCGAACGCGCCCTCGGCCTGCCCCGAGAGCCGCGCTGAACCCGCCACGACGCGGCGGTCCGCCAGGTTTCCGAACCAGGCGGACCGCCGCGTCGTGGTGCCCCGGGCGGGGCCGGGCCGGGTCAGACGCCTGCCGCCCGTGCGGCCGAGATCAGGGAGAGGTTCGCCCGGGCGTACGCGTCCCGGCGGCGGTCGCTCACCATGAAGGAGGGCGGCGCCAGGTAGGCGACGTCCCGTCCGAAGGATCCCTGTCGGCGGCGCAGCGCGGAGACCGCGTCAGCCGTCGTGCCGCACACCGCGATCGCCTCCAGCATCTCGTCGGTGACGGCCTTGCCCATGCCCTTGATGTCCCCGGTGCGGAACGCCTCGCGAATCGAGTCGACCTCCTTCTCCCAGCCGTGGTGGACGACGTAGGGGTCATAGGTCTTGACCGTGAGATAGAAGGCGATCATCAGTCGCGCGTCGGCGGCCGCACGCTCCGGGTCCTCGTCGTTGACAGCCGTGATCACCCAGCCGTGCTCCACGGGCGGCTTCTCGCGTCCGCCCTCGTCCGCTCCCCGCTCCAGCGCGGGTCGCACGACGTCGTCCCACCAGCTGCGGGTGAACAGGCCGTGACCGATCACACCGTCGGCGGTCCGGCCGGCGGCCGCGGCCATCCTCTTGTTGAAGCCGGCGAGCAGAACCGGCACGTCGATCCGGCCCAGGACGGGGGCACGCACATCGGCGTCCACGTGGTAGAACTCGCCCTCGTAGCGGACGCGTTCGCCGTTCTCCGCGTGCAGCCACGCCTGTACGGCCCCGACCAGGTCGGCCATCCGTTCCACGGGCCGGTCGGCCTCGACGCCGAACCAGTCGCGGTTGATGCGGTAGGCGCCCGAGCCCAGGCCCAGGAAGAGCCGGCCCTCGGCCCGCTTCCACATGCTGCGCATCGCCGCGGCGTGGGCGTACGGGGTGCGCGCGAACGCGTAGGCGATCCCCGGACCGACCTGGGCCGTCGTCGTCCCCGCGACCATCTCGGCCAGGGTGCTGTACGCCTCGTGGTCGACGAACTCTCCGCTGCAGAAGGCCTTTACCCCGGCCTCCTCGGCCTGGCGGGCGACGTCCGCCCCGGGCCACGGCATCCCGAACTCCATGCGTTCCTCCTACCAACGAATCATCTAACCTGGTTTACTATATAGCCCAATCCCTGCTCGGCAGAAGCGAAGGAAGAGGTTGCCAGTGACCACAACAGAGCCCCGTGCGCAGGAGCCGTCCTTCGGTGTGCTCACCGATGCCGCTCTGGAGAGGTCCCGGCGGCGCCTCGGAATCCCGCATCCGCAGCACCAGCGGCCGCACAACTACGAGGTCACGCGGGACACGTCCCGCCACTTCGCCAACGGCTACGGCGACGACAACCCGCTGTTCTGCGACCCCGAGTACGCGGCGGGCACCCGCTGGGGCCGGCTGATAGCGCCGCCGACCTTCCACTACACGATGGGCGAGGACCTGGCGCCGAAGCCCGATCCGGAGACCAAGGCGCTGCTGAAGGGCGACCCCTTCGCGGGCCTCGGCTCGTACCAGGCCGTGATGGAGTACGAGTGGTGGAACCCCCTTGCCCTGGGGGACCGGTGCCAGGTCCTCGAGGCGCAGGTCGGTGTGGAGGAGAAGAAGTCCAGCTTCGGCGGCCGCACCGCCCATGTCACCCGCGACTACCTCTACACCAACGGCGAGGGACAGTTGCACGCCGTGCGGCGCGGCACCTGGATCAACGCCGAGCGGCACACGTCGAGGAAGCGCGCCAAGGAACAGCTGAAGCAGGAGCCCTACACCCCGGAGCAGTTGGCGGAGATCGAGGCCGCGTACGCCGCGGAGGAGCGGCGGGGCTCCGAACCCCGCTACTGGGAGGACGTCCGCGTCGGCGACGTGATCCAGCCGCGGGTCAAGGGCCCGCTCACCACGACCGATGTGGTGGTCTGGCACGTGGGCTGGGGCATGCAGCTGACTCCCGACGGTGCCTTCGGAATCGCCGCCCGCACCCGCCGGAAGGTGCCGGGGCTGTACCCCGCCAACCCGCTGGGCGTGCCGGACACCGTGCAGCGCCTGCACTGGGAGCCGCACCGTGCCCAGGAGCTGGGCCTGCCCACGTCGTACGACTACGGCGCGATGCGGGAGACCTGGCTGGTGCACGCGCTCACCGACTGGATGGGCGACGACGGCTGGCTGTGGAAGCTGCGGTGCGAGCACCGCAAGTTCAACTACGTCGGTGACACCACCTGGGTGCGCGGGGAGGTCGTCGGCAAGCGGGAGGTGGACGGCCGGCACGAGGTCCACCTGGAGGTGCGCTGCGAGAACCAGCGAGGCGAGATCACGACGCCCGGCTCGGCGACGGTCCTGCTGCCGACCCGTCGCGAGCCCCGCCTTCAGCTGCCCGAGCCGCCGGCTCCGACCCTAGACGGCATGGTCCGCCACGAACTGGAGCGCTACCAGGTCACGGACGCCGGCTGACATACCCGCGCGGCCGGCCGGGACCGGCGGGCCGCGCACCACGACGAAGGCACAGCAGAACGGAAAGAGGAGGGTGGGGCCGTGCTCCGCACCGTGTTCAACGAGGACCACGAGGCGTTCCGGGCGATGCTCCGGGACTTCATCGCCAAGGAGGTCGAGCCGGTCCACGCCGAGTGGGAGGAGCAGGGCCACCCGCCGCGCGATTTCTACCGGCGGCTGGGCGAGCTGGGCATCCTGGGCATCCAGGTGCCCGAGGAGTACGGGGGAGGGGGTGAGAAGAGCTTCAAGTTCGCCGCTGTCCTGATGGAGGAGTGCAGCCGGGCCGGGGTGTCCTTCAGCGGCCACTCCGTGCACTCCAACCTCATCCTCCCCTACCTGCTGACATACGCGACCGAGGAGCAGAAGCAGCGCTGGCTGCCCGGCTTCGCCTCGGGCGACATCATGACCGCCATCGCCATGACGGAGCCGGGGACCGGCTCCGACCTCGCCGGCATCGCCACCAAGGCGGAGCTCTCCGCCGACGGCACGCACTACGTCCTCAACGGCGCCAAGACCTTCATCAGCGGGGGCGCGCAGGCCGATCTGGTCCTGGTGGTCTGCCGCACCGCTCCCGCCACGGCGGAGGACCGCCGCGGCGGGCTGACGATCCTGTGCGTGGAGTCGGCGAGCGAGGGGTTCGAGGTCGGCAGGAAGCTCAAGAAGATCGGGCTCAAGGCGCACGACACCGCCGAGCTGTCCTTCAGCGACGTCAAGGTCCCGGTGGAGAACCGGCTGGGCGACGAGGGGAAGGCCTTCTCCTACCTCACGCACAATCTGGCCCAGGAGCGGCTGACCATCGCCTACGGCGGTTACGCGGCTGCCGCGGCGGCCGTGGAGCAGGCCGTGGCCTATGTGCGGGACCGTGTGGTCTTCGGCAAATCCGTGGCCTCGTTCCAGAACACCAAGTTCGTGCTCGCGGAGTGCGCCACGGAGGTGGAGGCCGCGCAGATCATGGCGGACCGGGCGCTGGAGCTGAACGAGACGGGACAACTGACCGGTCCGGACGCGGCGAAGGCCAAGCTGTACTGCACCGAGGCGGCCGGCCGGGTCATCGACAAGTGCCTCCAGCTCCACGGCGGCTACGGCTACATGTGGGAGTACCCGATCGCCCGCCTCTACGCGGACAACCGTGTGTCGCGGATCTACGGCGGGACCAACGAAGTCATGAAGACCATCATCGCCAAGTCGATGGGGCTCTGACCGGGCCGGCAAAGGGCAGTCGCGGGCCTCGTCCACTGCGTGGACGAGGCCCGCGGAGCAAGCGCGTACGAACCTTCGGGGCGGGGCCGGCGGCTCAGGCCGTGGGCACGCGCGCGGCCGTCAGTCGAGAATGTCCACGACGCGGGTCGCCTCGCGTCCCGCGAGCACCAGCTCGTCCGCGACCTCGAGGTGCCTGCGCCAGAAGACCTCCGCGGCCTCGCCCTGGCCGGACCGCACCAGGCTCACCAGCTTCTCGTACGAGCGCAGGGCCTTCCCGTGGTGCACCTGGCCGATGCTGGGCGCCCTCTCCTCACGCTCCCTGACGGCCAGCCGGGACTGCCGCAGGATGATCTCGTGGATCATCCCGGCCATGACGGCAAGCGTCTGATTGCCCGACAGCTCGACCAGCCGGAGGTGGAACTGGGCCGAGCCGACGGCGAAACGGTCGGGGTCGCCGAGGCTGCCCCGTTCGTGCTCCAGCGCGGCCCGCAGTGCGTCGTACCGCTCCTCGTCACCGGTGAGCGCCAGCAGCCGGGCCGCGGGCGGCTCGATGGATCCCCGGGCGACGTAGACGTCCGCGAGCGTCGCGCCGCCCAGTTGGAGTTGCAGCCCGGCGGGTCTGGCGACCGCCTCCGGTCCCGGGGCCGTGACCCGGGCGCCCGTGCGTGAGCCGCGGCGGAGTTCGACCAGCCCCTCGGCCTCCAGTACGCGAACCCCTTCCCTGAGCGTGGGCCGCGAGATGCCGAACTGCTCCAGCAGCTCTGCCTCGTGCGGCAGGAAGTCTCCGTCCGAGAGTTCACCTTCGACGATCATCCGGCGCAGGCGTCGGGCCACGAGTTCGCCGGTCTTCGGCGGCCGGACGACACCGGTGGCCTCGGGGCCACCACTCCGGCGAGCCCCTCCGGCTCGCCAGGCGCTCCCGGACCCACGGACATCCGCACGCGTCATGGGACCACCTCTCTTCGTGAGCTGGTGCTCACTTCGGTCACGTGATAGATAACTAAGTCTACTACGTCTTGTGCATGGAGATTCATATGACTGCTGACAGCGACGTGCCAGTGAACCGGACGATCGGCATTCTCGGCGGAACCGGCCCTCAGGGCCGGGGTCTCGCCTATCGGTTCGCCGCCGCGGGCCTGACGGTGGTGATCGGCTCCCGCAAGGCCGACAAGGCCGAGGCTGCCGCGGAGGAGCTCTCCGCCCAGGCCGGCGCCCCGGTGTCGGGTGGCTCGAACGAGGACTGTGCCCGCCGGTCCGACGTCGTGCTGGTCGTCGTCCCCTTCGAGGGGCATCGCGAACTGCTGCTCTCGTTGCGTGAGCAGCTGGCGGGCAAGGTCGTCGTGGACTGTGTGAACCCCATGGGCTTCGACGGGAAGGGGCCGTTCTCCCTTTCGGTGGCGGAGGGGAGCGCCGCCGAGCAGGCCCGGGAGCTTCTCCCGGACTCCACGGTCACGGCCGCTTTCCATCACCTGTCGGCCGTGCTGCTCACCGACCCGGCTGTGGGGACCATCGACAGTGACGTGCTGGTGCTGGGCGACGACCGAGGGGCCACTGCCGAGGTCCAGGCGCTGGCCTCCGCCATCCCGGGCGTCCGGGGGGTCTACGGGGGCAGGCTGCGCAATGCCGGCCAGGTCGAGGCCCTGACCGCCAATCTCATCGCACTCAACCGTCGCTACAAGACGCACGCCGGGATCCGCGTCACCGGGTTTCCCGAGGGCGCGGCGGGAGTGCTGTAGCAGTCCCATTAATAGCTTTCACATAGTTTACTAGGTAAGTTGATCCATGTATGGTGGACGCGCTTGCCCAACACTCACAGCAGGAGACTCCATGCGCATCGAGGGCATTTCCGCCGTCGTCACCGGCGGCGCCTCCGGCCTCGGCCTCGGTACGGTGAAGCGTCTGGCCAAGGCCGGCGCTCATGTCGTGATCGCCGACCTGCCCGCCTCGGACGGGGAGAAGATCGCCGCCGAGCTGGGTGGCCACGTACGGTTCGCCCCCGCGGACGTGACCGACGAGCAGCAGTTCCAGGCCGCGCTCGACACCGCCGCGGAGGCCGGTCCGCTGCGTGCCCTGGTCCACTGCGCGGGACTCGGCCACGCCCTTCGCGTCGTGGACAAGGAGGGCAACCCCGGCGAGCTCGCAGGCTTCGAGAAGGTCATCAAGGTCAACCTGATCGGCTCCTACAACGCCCTGCGCCTGGGCGGTGCCGCCATGGCGGCCACCGAGCCCGTGGAGGGCGAACGTGGAGTGATCATCATGACCGCCTCGGTCGCGGCGTACGAGGGCCAGATCGGTCAGATCGCCTACAGCGCCTCCAAGGGAGGCGTGGTCGGCATGACCATCGTCGCCGCCCGCGACCTGGCCGGCCGGAACATTCGCGTCAACACCATCGCTCCCGGCCTGATGGACACTCCGCTGTTCAACCGGCTGCGTGACGACGTACGGGAATCGCTGGCGTCGGCCATCCCCAACCCCAAGCGTTTCGGCACCGCCGACGAGTACGGGCAGACCGCGCAGTTCCTCATCGAGAACGGCTACGTCAACGGCGAGACCCTCCGTCTGGACGGCGCCATCCGCATGGCACCGCGCTGACAGCTCTCGTCACCGCAGACCGGCACCCAGCCAAGGAGGCAGCACATGTCCGACGAAGTGCTCGTCGAGCACGCGGACGGCGTCACCGTCATCACCATCAACCGGCCCCAGGCGCGCAACGCTGTCAACCGGGCTGTCAGCGAGGGCGTCGGAGCGGCGCTCGAGGAGTTCGAGTCACGCAAGGATCTGACCGCGGCCGTGATCACCGGCGCCGGCGGCAACTTCTGCGCGGGCATGGACCTCAAGGCGTTCCTGGCCGGCGAGAACGTCACGCTGGAGGACCGGGGGCTCGCCGGCATCACCAACCGCCCGCCGCGCAAGCCCGTCATCGCGGCCGTCGAGGGCTATGCCCTGGCCGGCGGTTGCGAGGTCGTGCTCGCCTGCGATCTCGTGGTGGCCGCGGACAACGCGAAGTTCGGCATCCCCGAGACCAAGCGCGGCCTGGTCGCCGGCGCGGGCGGCCTGATGCGGCTGCCCAAGCGCATCCCGTACGCCATCGCGATGGAACTCGCGCTCACCGGCGACTTCCTGGACGCCGCCGACGCGCACCGCTTCGGGCTGGTCAACCGGCTCACCGAGCCCGGGGGCGCCCTGGCCGGAGCGCGTGAACTGGCCGCCCGAATCGCGGCCAACGGGCCGCTGGCGGTGGCGGCGACCAAGGAGATCATCGTCCGTTCGGGCGACTGGACCTCCGATGTCGCCTTCGAGAAGCAGGCGGCGATCATGGCGCCCGTCTTCACCTCGGCCGACGCGCGCGAAGGAGCCCTCGCGTTCGCGGAGAAGCGCCCCCCGGTGTGGCGCGGCGAGTGAACCGCCGCGGTGGCCGCAGGCGTTGATCACCGCTCGTCGAGTCCTGATCCGGGTCACATCTCCCCGCCCGTGAGGCGGTGAACGACCGTACAGCGATAGACAGACTGCAAGGAGGAGCAATGGAGCTCAGTGGTGGAGTGGCCCTGGTGACGGGCGGAGCCGGTGGCCTCGGCGAGGCGACCGTACGCCGTCTCGCCGAGGCCGGCGCCAAGGTGGTGATCGCCGACCTCGCCGAGGACCGCGGCGAGAAGCTGGCCAAGGAGCTGGGTGAGAGTGCCGTGTTCGTCCGCACCGACGTCACCGACGAGGACAGCGTGCTGGCCGCCCTGGACGCCGCGGCGACGCTCGGCCCGCTGCGAGTCGCCGTCAGCGCCCACGGCGGGCCGGTCGCCAAGTCCAGGGTGCTCGACCGCGAGGGCAACCCCTACGCCCTCGACCTCTTCCGGCGCACGGTGGACATCTACCTCACCGGCACGTTCAACGTGCTGCGGCTCGCGGCCTCGTTCATGGCCAGGAACGAGCCGAACGAGTCCGGCGCGCGCGGAGTGATCGTCAATACCGCGAGCATCGCCGCCTTCGAGGGGCAGATAGGGCAGTCCGACTACTCCGCGGCCAAGGGCGGCGTCGTCGGCCTCGGCCTGGTTGCCGCACGTGACCTGTCGCCGCTCGGAATCCGGGTCATGACCATCGCTCCGGGGACCTTCTTCACCCCGGCCTTCGGCATCCCCGAGGAGCAGGCGCAGCAGGCCTGGGGCGACAAGGTCCCCTTCCCCCGGCGCATGGGCCGTCCCGCGGAGTACGGGGCCCTGGTCCAGCACATCGCGGAGAACGACTACCTGAACGGCGAGGTCATCCGCATCGACGGGGCCCAGCGCTTCGGCCCCAAGTAGCCGCCCGACCGTCGGCCCGCCCTCCTGGGGGCGGGCCCGATCAGCCCCCAGCACTCCGCGACACAGCCCTCGGGAGGGCGAACCATGTCCACCGGATCCACCGCACAGGGGGCCGCCGGCGAGGCGGCCGGGGAGCTCCGCTCGTATCTGGAGAGGATCGCTCCCGCGCTGCACCGGGAGTGGCCCGACCGTACGTCCTTCGAGGCCCGGCTCGCCTGGCAGCGCGCCCTCCACGAGGGCGGCTGGGCCGCCCCGCACTGGCCCGTCGCCGACGGCGGACGCGGCCTGGGTGTCGTGGACCGGCTGGAGTGCGACGCCGAACTCGCCCGGGCCGGCGCCCCCGACATCGCCGGGGTCTTCGGCATCAAGAACGTCGGCCCCACCATCTCCGCCTTCGGCACCGCGGAGCAGCGCGCCTCGCTGCCCCGCATCCTGTCCACCGAGGAGATCTGGTGCCAGGGCTTCAGCGAGCCCGGCGCGGGCAGCGACCTGGCCTCACTGCGCACACGCGCCGTACGTGACGGCGACACCTTCGTCATCAACGGGCAGAAGGTCTGGACCTCCGACGGCACCCGGGCCACCCACTGCATGGTCCTGGTCCGCACCGAACCCGACGCGCCCGCGCACAAGGGTATCTCCGTACTGCTGGTGCCGCTCGGGACTCCCGGAATCGAGCGGCGCCCGCTACGGCAGATGACCGGTGAGCGCGGCTTCGCCGAGCTCTTCTTCACCGATGTGAGGGTGCCCGCGTCCGCCCTGCTCGGCCCCGTCCACGAGGGCTGGCGGGTCACCATGACCACTCTGGGGCACGAGCGGGCCGGCGTCGTCGAGCTCGCCGCCTCCCTGGAGAGGAATGTGCGCGACGCGGTGGCGGAGTTCCCGGACGGAGTGTCCGACCCCGTGCTGCGCCGGGAGCTCGCCCGGCGTTATGTGGAGGCGCGCACCGTCGGTCTGATGGGCAGCAGGGTGCTGCGCTCACTCGGCGAGGGCCGCGAGCCCGGGCCGGAACAGTCCGTGATCAAGCTCGGGTGGAGTCTGACCACCCAGCGACTCGGCGAGACCCTGCTGGACGCCGCAGGCCCCTCCGGTCTCGCCGGGGGACGGAACGGGGACGGTGCCGAGGCGCAGCGCTACCTGCGCGTGCGGGCGTCGACCATCGCCGCGGGGACCACCGAGGTGATGAAGAACATCCTGGCCGAGCGCGTCCTCGGCCTGCCGAAGAAATGAACCACCGGACGGCAGATGAGGAGGACGGCAGTCGTGACCGTCGATGAGCACCGGGAGCTGCGCCGCTCCGTGCGCCGCTTCCTGGAGACGGCGTCGCCGAGCGCGGAAGTGCGGCGCGTCATGGAGACCGGGGCAGGATACGACCGGGCCGTCTGGCGACGGCTGGCCGGTGAACTCGGACTGACGGGGCTCATCGTGCCCGAGGAGTACGGCGGCGCCGGGGCGGGTGTCGCCGAACTGGCGGTCGTCATGGAGGAGATGGGCCGCGCCCTGATGTGCGGGCCGTACCTCTCCGGTGCCGTACTCGCCGCTGCGGTCCTGCTCCGGAGCGGAGATGCCCGGGCCTGTGCGGAGCTCCTGCCCGGGATCGCCGACGGCTCGGTGATCGCCACCGTCGCCGTGGCCGAGGGCAACCACGACGTCCGGGACCTCGCCCGGGTCAGGGCGTCCGCCCGCCGCGACGGCGACCTCCACCGGCTGTACGGGGAGAAGACCCTGGTCATCGACGGGCACACCGCCGGGCTGCTCCTGGTGGCCGCCCGTACGGAGGCGGGACTGTCCCTCTTCGCGGTGGACGGCGCGGCCGACGGCATGCTCCGTGAGGAACTCCCGGCGCTGGACCCCACCCGCAAGCTGGCCCGGATCGCGCTGGACGGGGTGTTCGCGCGTCTCATCGGCACCGAGGGCGCGGCGGGCACCGCCTTGGAAGAGGCCCTGGACCTCGCGGCCGTGGCCCTGGCGGCCGAGCAGACCGGGGGAGCCGAACGCTGTCTGGAGCTCTCGGTGGAATACGCCAAGACCCGCGAGCAGTTCGGCAGGCCCATCGGCGCGTTCCAGGCCATCAAGCACAAGTGCGCCGACATGCTGCTGGAGGTCCAGGCGGCGAAGGCCGCGGTGGAGTACGCGGCCGGCCTGTGGGGCCAGGACGACGCCGGCGCCGAACGCGGCCTGGCGGCGTCCACCGCCCGGGCCCACTGCTCGGACGCCTATGTCCACGCCGCCGGCGAGACCGTGCAGATCCACGGCGGCATCGGCTTCACCTGGGAACACGACGCGCATCTCTACCTGCGCCGGGCCAAGTCCTCCGCGCTGCTGCTCGGCAGCACTTCCTGGCATCTGGAGCGGGTCGCCGCCGAGATCGGGCTGGCCCCCACCCCTACCTCACCGAAGGAGTCCGTCCATGCCTGAAGCCGTCGTGGTCGCCGCCTGCCGTACGGCGATCGGCACCTCGTTCAAGGGAACACTGGCCCGCACCAGTGCCTTCGACCTCGCCGAGGCCGCCGTCACCGAGGCGGTACGCCGTTCCGGGCTGCCCGGTGAGGCCTACGACGACCTGATTCTGGGCGAATCCCGCTACGGGGGCGGAGACATCGCCCGTAACGTCGCGGTCATCGCCGGTCTCACCTCGGTGCCCGGGGCAGCAGTCAACCGGCACTGCGCCTCCGGCCTGTCGACCGTCTCGATGGCCGCGGCGGGCATCCGCGCGGGCATGGAGGACGCCGTACTCGCCGGCGGGGTGCAGTCCACCTCGACGGCACCGGTGATGCGTCGCGTCGACCCGGCGACGGGGGAGTGGGAGGACCCCTGGGACTCCCCGGCCCATCCGTCCACCCCGACGGCGCCCAACAACGACATGTCGGTCGCCGTCGGCTGGAACGCCGCCCGTATCGCCGGGATCTCCCGCCAGGAGATGGACGCCTGGGCGCTGCGCTCCCACCTGCGGGCGCTGGCCGCGATCGACGAAGGCCTGTTCACCGACGAGATCGTGCCGGTCAAGGCGCTCCTGGCGGACGGGGCGTACACCACCTTCGAGGTCGACGAGCACCCGCGCCGGGGCTCGACCGCCGAGAAGCTGGCCGGCCTCAAGCCGCTCCACCCGGAGATCGACGGCTTCACCATCACCGCGGGGAACTCCAGCGGCATCAACGACGCCGCCTCCGTACTGGCGCTGACGAGTGACACGCTGGCGTCGCGCGAAGGCCTGACACCGCTGGCCACCGTCCGCGGCTGGGCCTCGGTGGGCGTCGATCCGGAGCGTACCGGGCTCGCCCCCGCGGGCGCCGTCAGCAAGGCGCTGCGCCGGTCGGGCCTCGACGTCGGTGCGGTGGACCTGTTCGAGATCAACGAGGCCTTCGCGTCGGTGGCGGTGGCCGCCACCCGCGAACTCGGCGTGAGCGAGGACATCGTCAACATCCACGGCAGCGGCTGCAGCCTCGGTCACCCGATCGCGGCGAGCGGCGCCCGGATGCTGACCACCCTGGTGCACGACCTGCGCCGCCGCGGCGGCGGCATCGGTGTCGCCGCGATGTGCGCGGGCGGGGGCCAGGCGAGCGCGGTGGTCGTCGAGGTCTGAGCCGCACGCGCTGTCGGCCGGCCCCCTGCCGTGACTCCGGTGCCCCGAGAGCCACGGCAGGGGGCCGAAGTGTTTCTTCCGGACGGACGCTATACAGGCCATAGATAGAACCTAGTTAACGATGTATGGTCACGAGAGCGGGTCGAACGCGGCCCAGGAGGAGGATCTGATGCCCAGCGCCACGGTCGTGGACGCCGGTGGGCCCGTGCCCGATGAACGGCACTGGATGACCCGGCTGCGGGAGTTCCTGGAGGCCCACGCGGGCAAACCGCCCCGCGACAAGAAGGAGCGGCTGGCCTGGGCCCGGACCTTCCACGCGGAACTGGAGGAGGCGCACCTGGCCGCCCCCGGGTGGCCCGTGGACGCGGGCGGCATGGAGCTGGACCTGGCCGACCAGATCGCCTACCACCAGGAGATGACCCGCGCACGTGCCCCGAAGCACCCGTGCGGGCTGTCCTTCATCGTCGCCCCCACCCTGATCAAGCACGGCACGCCCGAGCAGAAGAAGCGCTTCCTGCGCCCGCTGCTGCGCGCCGACGAGTTCTGGTGCCAGGGCTTCTCCGAACCCGGTGCCGGCAGCGACCTGACCTCCCTGTCCACGCGCGCCGAACGCGACGGCGACAGTTACGTCGTCAACGGACAGAAGCTGTGGACCAGCCAGGCGCACCAGGCCGACTGGATGTTCGCCCTGGTGCGCACCGGACCCGCCGGGCCCGGCGGCGCCGGGATCAGCTATCTCCTGATCCCGATGGACTCCCCGGGGGTGACTGTCCGCCCGCTGCGCGACATCGCCGGCGGCACCCACTTCGCCGAGGTCTTCCTCGACGGTGTGCGCGTGCCCGTGGACAACCTCGTGGGGGAGGAGAACGGCGGCTGGCACATCGCCCGGACCAGCCTCGGCCACGAGCGGGCGACCGCCTTCCTCGCCGACGAGTTCCGCTACCGCCGCATCGTGGACGAGCTGTTCACCCTCGCGCTGGACACCGGCGCCGCCGAGGACCCGCTGGTGCGTCAGCAGCTCGCCCGGATCGAGGCGAACGTCCGCGTCCTGGCGTCCAACAGCCGACGTGCCCTGGACGCCGTGCTCTCCGGACGCGACCCGGGCCCGGCGGCTTCCGTCAACCGCCTGGTGCGCTCGGAGTTCGACCAGTACCTCCACGAGGTGGCGCTGCGCGTCATCGGCCCCGACGCCGTCCTCGGGGCCCGCGACCCGATGGCCGTCGAACGCGGCCGGTGGACCTACGGCTATCTGATGAGCAGGTCCTCGACAATCGGGGCGGGCACCGCGGAGATCCAGCGGAACACCATCGCCGAGAAAGTCCTGGGCCTGCCCTCCCACCGTGGCGTTTCCGGCAGCGGAAAGGAACAGGGATGACCATGGCGAGCAAGAACGAACCGCCGCAGTTCTCGACGATCCTGGCGGAGCTCGGCGAGGACCACGTCCTCACCGTCACCCTCAACCGTCCCGAGCGGCTGAACGCCTTCAACCAGGCGACCCTGGACGACTTCGCCTCCCTGTGGCGATACGCCTCCGACGAGGAGGACGTACACGCGATCGTCCTGCGGGCCGAAGGTGAGCGGGCCTTCTGCACGGGGGTGGACGTGGTCGACGGAATCGACCGCTCCGCCAACCCCTTCGCCGAGTCCGACCCCGGTGCCAGCCTCTCGCCCAAGCTCAACCGCTGCTGGAAGCCGCTGGTGTGCGCGGTGCACGGCATGGCCGCGGGCGGCGCCCTGTACTGGCTCAACGAGGCCGACATCATCATCGCCTCCGACGACGCCACGTTCTTCGACCCGCACACCACCTACGGCATGGTCGCCGCTCTGGAACCCATCGGGCTCGCGCACCGCATCCCGATCGGCGAGGTGCTGCGGATGGTGCTGCTCGGCAACGACGAGCGGATGTCCGCCGAGAGGGCCCGTGAGATCGGCTTCGTCAGCGAGGTCGTCACCCGCGACGGGCTGCGCGGCCGCGCCCACGAACTCGCGGCGAAGATCGCGGCCAAGCCGCCCGCCGCGATCCAGGGAAGCGTCAAGGCGATCTGGGAATCGCTCGACACCGGACGGTCCCAGGCCCTCGCGACCGGCCTGGCCTACACACAGATCGGCAACCCGATCGGCACAGCCCAGGTCGACCGCGCGTCCCTCAAGGGCCGTACGTCGTACGAGGTGCGCTGATGACCGGCCGGAGGAAGCGGAGGTGGTTGCGGTGACGACCGCGGAGATCGAGAAGGAACTGCGCGACGCGCTCGGCGGACTGCTGCGGCAGCGCAGCGGTGCGGAGACGGTCGCAGCACTGGCGGACGGGCCGGAGCACTGGGACCAGGGGCTGTGGCGCGAGCTGGTCACGATGGGTGTGCCCGGGCTGGCCGTGCCCGAGGAGTACGGCGGGGAGGGCGCCGGCCACACGCTGGCGGCGGCCGCCCAGGAGGAATTGGGCCGTCGCCTGGCCCCCGTTCCCACGGTCTCCCTCTTCGCGGCCCAGGCGGCGCTCGCCGCGGCCGCGGCGGCGGGCAGCGACGCGGCCGGGACCCGGCTGCGTACCGTGGCGCTCGGTGCGGTGCCCGCCACCGTCGCGGCAGGACGCACCGCGGACGGCTGGACCGTCGCCGAAGGGGTGAACGCCGTGTCCGACGGCGACGGCTGGCTGCTGGACGGCCGCGTACCTGTCGTCGCGGACGCCCCCGTGGCGCGTCTGCTCCTCGTGGCCGCCGAAACCCCTGCCGGCCCCGCGCTGTTCGCCGTGGACGCCGGTGAGGGGGGAGCGGAGGGCTGCGAGGTGACGCCGGTGGAGTGCCTCGATCCGACCCGCCCGCTCGGCTCGGTGGCCTTCGCCCGGTGCCCGGCCGGACTGCTGGCCGGACCCGGTGACTTCGCCGCCGTGCTGCGCGCCGCCGAGCTCGCCGCCCTGCTGATGCTGGCCGCCGACGCGGTCGGCGTCGCCGCCGAGGCCATGGACCTGGCCGTCGACCACGCCCGCACCAGGCAGCAGTTCGGCCGCGCCATCGGGTCCTTCCAGGCCGTCTCGCACCGCTGCGCCGACATGCTGGTGGCGGTCGAGTCCGCCCGTGCTCTGGTGGCGGCCGCCGCCGAAGAGCTCCAGGACCCGGGCGAGGGCACCGACGCCACCGTCTGCCTGGCCGCCGCCCAGGCCCTGGAGGCCGCCGTCACCGTGACCCAGGGCTGCGTGCAGGTGCACGGCGGCATGGGCTTCACCTGGGAACACCCGGCCCACCGCTATCTGCGCCGGGCCAAGGCCGCCGAATCCCTGGTGGCCGTACCCGACCGGCTGCGGGAGCGGGCTGCCGCCGGCCTGCTGGCAGCCGTACGCGGGCCGGTGCCCGCCGTCGGCGTCTGAAAAGGGCCGGCCCCGGCGGGCCCAGGAGCGAAGGCTCCCGGGCCCGCCGTACGTCCCCGTCCCGCCCGTTGCACCGCCCGCAGCGCTGGAGGAACCGTGCATCTGACCGAGCTCGCGCACCGACACCCCGACAAGCCCGCGGTGATCACGGCGGCCACCGGAGAAGTCGTGACCTACAGGCAGCTGGACGAGGCATCGGTGCGCCTCTCGCGGCTGCTCACCGCCCGTGGCCTGAAGCCCGGCGATCACACCGCGCTGCTGATGGAGAACACCCCGGGCTACGTCGCCGCGGGGTTCGGCTGCCAGCGAGCCGGGCTGTACTGGACACCGGTCAACCGTCACCTCACCCCGGAGGAGGCCGCGTACATCGTGCGGGACTGCGGGGCCCGTGCCCTGATCGTCTCCGCGGGCCTGGCGGAGCTCGCGTCCGCGGTCTCCGCCCAGGTGCCGGACCTCGAGATCAGACTGGTCGACGGCGGCCGGCTCGACGGGTTCGAGGAGTTGGAGGCCGCGTGTGCCTCCTTCCCTGCCGAGCCCCCGCAGGGCGAGCTCGAGGGCTACTACATGTTCTACTCCTCGGGCACCACCGGGCAGCCCAAGGGCATCCTGCCCGAGCTGACCGGGGAGCCCTTCGGCAGCGGACTGCGCATCGACCACAATCTGCCGCTGATGTTCGGCTTCTCGCCGGACAGCGTGTACCTGTCCCCGGCACCTCTCTACCACGCGGCTCCCACCGGCTGGACACTCGGCACCATCCGCGGCGGTGGCACGGTCGTCCTGATGGACCACTTCGATCCCGAGGAGACCCTGCGGACGATCGAACGATTCGAGGTCACCCACGCCCAGTTCGTGCCCGCCATGTTCGTACGGATGCTGAAGATGGAGCCGCGTCGGCGGCAGGCGTACGACACCAGCAGCCTGCGTGCCGTCATCCACGCGGCCGCCCCGTGCCCGGTGGAGATCAAGCAGCGGATCATCGACTGGCTCGGTCCGATCGTGCACGAGTACTACTCGGGCAGCGAGGGCAACTGCTTCTTCCTCATCGACTCCGCGCAGTGGCTGGAGCACCAGGGATCGGTCGGCCGAGCCGCACACGGCCGGGCGGTCGTCCTCGACGACGAAGGCGAGGAGCTCCCGCCCGGGGAGACGGGGACCGTGTGGTTCGAGGGCGGCCCCGACTTCCGCTACCACAACGACCCCGAAAAGACGGCGCGGGCGCATGACGTCCACGGACGCACGACGCTGGGGGACCTGGGCCGGCTGGACGCGGAAGGCTACCTGTACCTGGTCGACCGCCGGACCGACCTCATCATCAGCGGCGGCGTGAACATCTACCCCCAGGAGATCGAGAACGCCCTGGTGCTGCACCCCGAGGTCGCCGACGCCGCTGTGGTCGGGGTCCCTGATCCGGAGATGGGGCAGCGGGTGCGCGCCGTCGTGCAGCCGGCCGATCCCGGCGCCGCCGGCCCCGGCCTCGAGGCACGGCTGATCGCCCACTGCCGCGAACGTCTGGCGCACTTCAAGTGCCCTCGGGCGGTGGAGTTCTCCGCCGAGCTGCCACGCACCCCGACCGGCAAGCTGCTGCGCCGGCTGCTGGTCCCCGGCCCAGGGTCCGGAGCTGTCGACGGTACTGGTGCCTCCCCCACTAAATAGCTAACCTAGTTAGAAATATAAGTCCCGAAGCTCTCTACGGATTGAGGATTCCCATGCGCGATGCTGTGATTGTCGAGGCGGTCAGGACCCCGGTCGGCCGACGTAACGGCGGCCTGTCCTCCGTGCACCCCGTGGACCTCTCGGCGTATGTGCTCCAGGCCCTGGCCGAGCGCTCGGGCATCGACCCGGCCCAGGTCGACGACGTGATCTGGGGCTGCGTCGCACAGGTCCGTGAGCAGGCCCTCAACATCGGCCGTAACGCCGTGCTCTCGGCGGGCTGGCCCGACTCGGTGCCCGCCACCTCGATCGACCGCCAGTGCGGCTCCTCCCAGCAGTCCGTCCACTTCGCCGCCGCCGGACTGATCAGCGGGCAGTACGACGTGGCCGTCGCCGGTGGTGTCGAATCCATGTCGCGGATCCCGATGGGCACCTCGGTCGGGGATGCCGACGGAATGGGCCCGGGTTTCCTCAAGCGGTACGGCATCGCCTCCGCCAACCAGGGTGTGGGCGCCGAGATGATCGCCGAACGCTGGGGCCTGTCCCGCTCACAGCTCGACGACTTCGCCCTCGGCTCGCACGCCAAGGCCGCGGCCGCCGTCGATGCGGGCCGCTTCACCGGGCAGATCACTCCGGTCACCCTGCCCGACGGCACCGTCGTGGACACGGACGAGGGCATCCGCCGCGGCGGCACCCTGGAGTCCCTGGCGAACCTCAAGCCGGCGTTCAAGCCGGACGGCGTGATCCACGCGGGCAACAGCTCACAGATCAGCGACGGCAGCGCCGCACTGCTCATGACGACCTCCGAGAAGGCCCGCGAGCTCGGCCTCACCCCGATCGCCAGGGTCCACACCGCCGTCGTCGCCGCTGACGACCCGGTGATCATGCTGACCGCGCCGATCCCGGCGACCGTCAAGGCGCTCAAGCGAAGCGGCCTCAACCCCGGCCAGATCGGCGCCTACGAGGTGAACGAGGCCTTCGCGCCCGTCCCGCTGGCATGGCTGAAGGACATCGGGGCGGACGAGGCGGCCCTCAATCCCAACGGTGGCGCCATCGCACTCGGCCACCCGCTCGGCGGCTCCGGCGCCCGGCTCATGACCACCCTCGTCCACCACATGCGGGACAGCGGGATCCGCTACGGCCTGCAGACCATGTGCGAGGGCGGCGGCATGGCCAACGCCACCATCCTCGAGCTTCTCTGACGACCGGACCCCTACGAGCGTGCCGCGTGACGGTGCCGCCCCCTCCTGCCGGGGGAGGCGGCACTGCCATGCGGCACGTCTCCTCAACGTCGCAGGAGGACCAGCACGTGACAGCCGTACCGCCGTGGCCGACGACCGGCTTCGACGACATCCGGTCCGCACTCGAGGCCGAACGGACCGGTCCGGGCCGATACCGGGCCCGCAATGTGAAGTCGGACATCGAACGGACCCTTGGCAGTCAACTGCTCGCCCTCACCGTCGTACTGGCCGAGCGCACCCACCCCGGATCCACTGTGCAGTCGATGCACGCCGTGTTCCCGCGGGGCGGAGACGCCGCGCGGGACATCGAGGCAACGGTCGAGAGCGTGCAGTCGGGCCGGATGCTGACCACCGTGGAGGTGTCGTACGCGCAGCAGGAGCGCGAGCACTGCCGTGCGTTGGTCATGCTCACCCGGGCGGAACCGGACTTCCTCCGGCACTCCGCCGAGGTGCCGGCCGGTCTGCCGGGCCCCGACGCCTGCGAGCCGTTCGACTGCGGGCTGATGCCCTGGGAGACCAAGGTGGCGGGCGGTGACGCCGCCTGGTCGGGGGCGGCCGGCCGGCCCGCCGCGGTGGACGTCTGGGCACGCTGCAAGGACGCGGCCGGCGACCCCGCGCTGTCCCGCGCGCTGCTTGCGTTCGCCCTGGAGGGACTGGTCGTCCCGGTCGGGACGCGCCCCTACCCGGCTGTCGAACTGGAGCGAAGGGGCGGCGCCGGGCAGGCCGTCGTACTGTCCCAGACCATCACCTTCCACGAGCCGTTCGTCCTTGACGACTGGGTTCTGATGCGTGCGGACAACTCCCACGCCGGCCGAGGCCGCATGCACACCCGGATACAGGTCTTCTCGGCCGGCCGGCTGGTCGCCTCCAGCAGCGGGGACGGGCTGCTGCGTGCCGCGCGGCCGCAGGGGCGGGCGCTGCCGGGGAGTGGCCATGCGTGAAGCGCATGCGTTGTCTCCGGGCCCGTTTCGCCGTGACTCCGGGGTATCGATCCACGGCGAGCCGGAGACGCCATTTGCTTGCCTCGGCAAGTAGATGCAGACTGGTTGTTGCTCAGGCAAGTAAGTCGTGCCCGTCAGCGTGACGGTACCGCCACTTCGGAGGGACTCATGACCAGTCGGATCTCGCTCCTACCGCCCGTCGAGGGCCAGGCTGTCCAGGGCCTGCCGGACTTCACGCACCACTACGCGGAAGTGAACGGGGTTCGTCTGCACTACGTCGACGGCGGCAGCGGCGAGCCGGTGGTGCTGCTGCACGGCTGGCCCTTCACCTGGCTGGAGTTCCGCGCCACCATGCCCCTGCTGGCGGCGGCGGGCTACCGGGTCATCGCTCCGGATCTGCGTGGTTTCGGATTCTCCGACAAGCCGGAGAGCGGATACCGGAAGACCAACGTCGCGCGGGACGTCGCCGAGCTGGTCGAGCGCCTCGGGCCGACGCCCGTCAACCTGGTGGGCCAGGACATCGGGATGATGGTCGCATTCGCGCTTGCCGCCTCCCGGCCCGAACTGGTGAGAAAGGCCGTGCTGGGCGAGGCGCTGATCCCCGGCTACGGCCTGGAGGATTACATGGACCCCGCCCGTGGCGGCTATGGACACTTCGCCCACCACATGCAGGTGGACCTGGCCACCCGGCAGACCGAGGGCCGGGAGGAAGAGTTCCTCGGTCCCACGTGGGACATGATGTCGGTGAGCAAGGACAAGTCCTGGACGAGGGAACTACTGGCCACGTTCCAGGCCCCGGGCGGCATGCGCGGCGGGTTCCAGCACTACGGCACCCTGCTGGAAGACATAGAGGAGTCCCGCGACCTCCTGGGCGAGAACAAGCTCGCCATGCCGGTGCTGACCCTCAACGGCGAGCACGGCATCCCTGCCGCCCAGACCGCCGGCAGCGTGGCACGCGTGGCGGAACCTTCCCGCTTCGAGCAGGACATCGTCCCCGGCAGCGGACACACTCTGGGCGAGGACAACCCCGCCTGGTACGCGGCCCGCCTGGACCGCTTCTTCCGCGGCTGACTTCCTGCGCGCCGGCATGGCTGCGGACGCCGCGAGCGTACCCGCTGCCCGGACCGGCGCCGGAAGTTCTCCGGCAACCTCGACAGGCCACGCGCGCTGCGGGCGGTCAGTCCCGTCCCTGGGCGGTGGTGCAGGAACGGTCGGGGATGAGTGAGGCGGTCACGGCCCGGAGGGCGTCGGCAAGTGCCGGTACGGAGCCTTCGGGCAGGTGATCGAGGAAGCGCCGGCGCGCGCTGGCCTGGTGCGTCGGCCGGGCGCTCTCCAGGCACGCCGTGCCTTCGTCGGTGAGGACGGTGACATTGCCGCGCCTGTCGGATCCGTCCCGTTCCTTGGCCACCAGAGACCTGTCCGCCAGCGCGGTGACGAGCCGGGTGATCCGGCTGGGGGTCAGCCCGGTCCGTGTCGCGATCTCCGACATGCGCAGCCTGCGTCCCGGAGCCTCGCTGAGCACGCTGAGGACGGAGAACTCCGTCAGCGGAAGGCGCGTCGCCTGAAGCATGTCCTCCTCCAGCAAGCGGGGCAGTGCATGGACCAGACGTCCCAGTTCACGCCAGACCTCTGCCTCCTGCGCCGACAGCACCGGATCCCTTGCCTCTGTGGATCTCGTCATGTCCCCAGTCTGCCATGTCCTTGCCTGAGCAAGTTACTGTGTTACTTGCCTAATCAAGCAAGTAAGTTGATCGAACGGGAAGTCCCTCCATGAAGATCCTCGTCCTCGGCGCCACCGGCTACGCCGGTTTCCACATCGCCCGTGCGTTGCGCCAGGAAGGTCACACCGTCCTGGGCCTCACCCGCGACGCCACCAGCCCCCGGGCCGCGGAGCTCCTCGTCGAGGAGGTCCGGCCCGTCGAGGGGCTGTTGTCCGACCCCGAGACCTATCGCGGGGCACTGGAGGAAGCGGACGCCGTCGTGTGCGCCGCCCTCGACATGAACGACCCGCTCGGCAGCGACCGCACCCTCTTCCGGGCACTGCGTGAAGCCCAGGACCGTACCGGGCGCAGCCGCCACTTGGTGTTCACCACCGGCATCACCTTCCTCGCCTCCACCGGTCAGGTGTGGGACGAGGAGACACCCGCCGATCCCGACAACCCGCTGCACCTGCGTGCCCAGGCCGAACAGGAGCTGGCGGCCGGCGGCCTGCCCCACACCGTGCTGCGCCCGTCCTTCATCTACGGCGGCAGCGGTCGCAGTTCGAAGTCCGCCCAGTGGTTCGCCGATGCCCGAGAGGGCCACCCGGTCTTCTACGGCGACATCACCAAGCGCTACACCTGGGTCCACGTCGACGACCTCGCCGCCGCCTACGTCGCGGTCCTCCGACGGCCTGAGGCGGTCGACGGCCAGATCATCATGCTCGGCGACGAACACCGGCCCACCCTCCTCTCCGTCCAGCAGGCGTGCCTGGACGCCGCGGGCTACACCGGCGACATCACCTTCGAGAGTGCGGACGCCGGCGGCTTGCTGGAAAGCTGCGCCGACCGCGACGAACTCGTCACCAGCGCCAAGGCCCGCGAACTGCTCGACTGGCGGCCCCGCCACCCCGGCATCCTGGAAGACACCCTCACCTACTACGCGGCATGGGACCGGGCACATACGCAGAGCTGAACCTCAGGCCCCTCCGGCCTGCACGGCGCCGGTCGACATCACTCCCGGGCCCCCGCGCCCGGGAGTGGTCCCCTCGCTCACGTGCTCGGACGCAGCAGCCCCTCCTGGGCGACCGTGGCCAGAAGCCTGCCCTCCAGGTCGTACATGCGGCCCTGGCACAGGGCCCGGCCGCCGCCGGCCCAGTCGCTCTCCTGCTCGTAGAGCAGCCACTCGTCCAGGCGGTGCGGTGCGTGGAACCACATGGTGTGGTCGAGACTGGCGAAGCTCAGGCCGCCCTCCGTCATGATCCCGCTGTGCGGTGCAAGGGCGGTGGACAGCAGCAGTGCGTCCGACACGTAGGCCAGGGCGCCGGTCTGGGTGACACGGTCCTGCGCGAGCGTGTCGGTGGTGCGCAGCCACACGCGCTGCCGGGGAGACCTCCGCTCTCCTCGCCGGGCGGCCAGCCGAGGCAGTTCCTCGGGGAAGCGGAATTCCAGGGACCTGCGCTGCTGCAGATCCTCCAGCCAGGCGCGGTCGACGGGGTGCGAGGCGGCGAACGCGGAGCGGGCCGAGGGCAGTTGCTCCGGGGCGGGGCCGTCGGGCAGGAGCGCCTGGTGGGAGAAGCCCGGTTCGGGGACATGGAAGGAAGCCGTGAGCAGGAGGACGGTGCGGCCGTGCTGGACGGCCTCAACCGTCCGGACGGAGAAGGACCTGCCGTCGCGCACCACCGCGGCCCGGTAGTGGACCGGTGCCGCCGGGTCGCCCGCGCGCAGGAAGTGGCCATGGGCGGAGTGGATCGCCCGGTCCGCCGGCACGGTGCGGCAACTCGCCACCACGGCCTGGGCGAACACCTCCCCGCCGAAGGTGCGTGCCTCCTCGCGCGCGGGTGGGCGGGTGCGGAAGTTCATGGAGTCCAGCTGCTCCATCTCGAGGAGCGTGGACAACCGGGGTAGCGCCTCATGCGGGGCGGAGGCTTCATGGTCTGTCCTCAGCATGACAAAGAGAGTATATTAAGTTAACGGTTTTGGGGGCTGCTCCTCCGTGCGGCGGCCTTACGGAGCTCGGACCGCCCACAGCTCACGAAGGAGTGACGCCCATGCGTGCCGTGGTGTGCCGCGAGTACGGTCCGCCGGAAAGCCTGACGGTCACGGAGGTGTCCGACCCCGAACCCGGACCGGGAGAGGTGCTGGTGGGTGTACGCGCAGCGGCGGTCAACTTCCCCGACGTCCTGCTGGTGGGCAACCGCTACCAGATGAGCGTGGACCCACCGTTCGTCCCCGGCAGCGAACTGGCCGGGGACGTCCTGGCGACGGGGCCGGGCGTGGAAACCTCCCTGCGCGGCACACGCGTTTTCGGCGCCGTGCAGCACGGTGCCTTCGCCGAACGGGCCGTACTGCCCGTCGCCGCCCTCACCGCCGTACCCGACGCGGTGGGCTACGAGGAGGCAGCGGCCTTCGGGGTGGTCCATCTGACCGCCTATCACGCCTTGCGCTCGGTCGCCGGGGTGCAGCCGGGGGAGTGGGTCGTGGTGCTCGGCGCCGCCGGTGGCGTCGGGCTGGCCGCGGTGACGCTCGCGACGCAGCTCGGTGCCAGGGTGATCGCGGCCGCCTCGGGACCGCACAAGCTGGAGCTGTGCCGCACCCGCGGCGCCGGGCACCTCATCGACTACACCACCGAGGATCTTCGATCCAGGATCAAGGAGGTGACCGGCGTCGGAGCCCACGCCGTCATCGACCCGGTCGGCGGCCGGTGGTCCGAGCAGGCGCTGCGAGCGACGCGCTACGGCGGCACCTTCGTCACCATCGGCTACGCGTCCGGCGAGATCCCGGCGGTCCCGCTGAACCTCGTCCTGCTCAAGGGAGTCGCCGTCCGGGGCATGGAGCTGCGGACCTTCGCGGAGCACCGGCCCGAGGAGGCCCGTCGCAACCGTGCCGAGCTGATGCGCCTCCTTGCCCAGGGCCGGATCACCCCGCATGTCTGCGCGACCTTCCCGCTGTCCCGCGCGCCCGAAGCGCTACGGCTCGTCGCCGGTCGTCAGGCGCTCGGCAAGGTACTCATCGACCCCACCACGGAGGTGCCATGGAGCTCGAAGAACTGATCGCCCGGGAGAAGGTCCGTGACACCGTGGCCCGCTACGCCTGGTCCGGTGACCGCTTCCGGCTCGCGGAACTCGCGGGGTGCTTCACCGAGGACGGAGTCCTGGAGGTGAAGGGCGGCGGCACCGCCCGAGGCCGGACGGCCATCGAGGAGATGCTGGGCGGTAACAGCCGCTCCGGCAGCCGCCCCGTCGGCGACGGCTTCTTCGTCCGCCACTTCGTCACGAACCTCTCCTTCGACAGCGTCACCACCGAACGCATCGAGGCGTCCGCCTACTTCATGGTCCTCACCGACCGGGGCCCCGACCACTGGGGGCGCTATCGCGACGTGTACGTGCCGGTCGCGGACCGCTGGCTGCTCCGCCACCGGCTGGCCTCCGTCGATACCGCGCGCGAGGAGGGCTGGTTCGCGGGACGGGCGGGATGAGCGGCGGGCGTCCCTTCGCGGGAAGGACTGCCCTGGTCACCGGGGGCGGCAAGGCTGTCGGCGGGCGGCTGGGTCCGGGGCGCGACCGGCGCTGGACCCTGAACGAGGGGTTGCGCTTCGGGTGACCACGGACACCGCGGGCCGCGACACGGGTTCCTTGCCCGTCGCGTAAATAGATGAAAGAGTTAACTGTATCTTAGGATGGGAGAGCGCGTGAAGTTCACCGTCGAGTACCCCGTGAGCGCGGCCGGGTACGACCGGGCGTTGGTCGGGCGCAAAGGTATGGAGCAGGTCGTCCGGGCGGCGGAGGACTGCGGCTACGACGCGATCGCCTTCACCGAGCATCCGGCGCCCTCCAAGAAGTGGCTGGACGCCGGAGGTCACGAATCCCTGGATCTCACCTCGGCGTTGAGCTTCTGCGCCGCGCTCACCGGCCGGATCCGGCTGATGACCTATCTGCTCGTCCTGCCCTACCGCAACCCCTTCGTCACAGCCAAGGCCCTCACCACCGTCGACCTGCTTTCCGACGGCCGGCTCACCGTCGTCGCCGGAACGGGCTACCTGCGCTCGGAGTTCCGTTCCCTCGGTGTGGAGTTCGCAGAGCGCAACGAACTCTTCGACGAGGCCCTGGAGGTCATGCGCGGAGCCTGGACGACCGTCCCCTACGCCTACAAGGGCCGCCACTTCGAAGCCGGCGGCGTCGCGTCCGTGCCTCGGCCCGCCCAGGCCGGAGGCCCCCCGGTGTGGATCGGCGGCAACAGTTCCCGGGCCCGTGCCCGAGCGGCCCGCAACCAGGGCTGGAGCCCGCTGATGGTCAGCGACGAGGTCGCCCGTACCACGCGCTCGCCCGGCATTTCCACGATCGAGGCCCTCGCTTCGCACATCACCCGCGTGCGCGAGGCGGCCGCAGCCGAGCAGGGCGGTGACGCGCCCTTCGACGTGCAGGTGCAGACGCCCGCCTCCCGTCATCTTCTGGAGGGCGGCTCGGCCGAAGAACACCGGGACCATCTCGGCCGGCTGGCGGAGGCAGGGGTCACCTCCTTCGTTCTCCAGACTCCCGGCGACAGCGCGGGCCGTGCCGCCGATTCACTGCGGGAATACGCGGAGACCGTCGGAATCCGCTGAACCGGCCCACAGACGTGTCAACGACAGCCCGCTGTGACAGCGGGGAGGGAGCCGAGCCATGCGCATGCGTCATCTCGGGAAGTCGGGCGTGCAGGTGTCCAGCCTCTGCCTGGGTGCGATGTCCTTCGGGGCGATGGGCAACCGCGACCCGGAGGACTGCGTACGCATCGTGGACCGTGCCCTGGAGTCCGGGATCAACTTCGTCGACACCGCGGACGTGTACTCACAGGGCGAGTCCGAGCGGATCATCGGCCGTGCGCTGCGCGGACGGCGCGACGACGTGGTGCTCGCCACGAAGTTCTACAACCCGATGGGTAAGGGCCCCAACCAGCGGGGCGCATCCCGCCGCTGGATCATGAAGGCGTGCGAGGACAGCCTGCGCCGTCTGGGCACCGACCGCATCGATCTCTATCAGGTGCACCGCCCGGACGAGCACACCGATATCGACGAGACCCTCGGCGCGCTGACCGATCTGCGGCGCCAGGGAAAGATCGTGATGGCGGGAACCTCCACCTTCCCTGCCGAACGGATCGTCGAGGCCCAGTGGGCGGCCGAGCGCGGTGGCCATCTGCGGGTGCGCTGTGAACAGCCGCCGTACTCCATCTTCGTACGCGGCCCCGAGCGGGACGTCCTGCCCACCTGCGAGCGGTACGGCATGGGGGTCATCGTCTGGAGCCCGCTCAACGGCGGCTGGCTCACCGGCAAGTACCGCAAGGGTGCCGAACCCGTCGGCGACAGTCGCTTCGCCCGGCTGGGCGGCCGCGGCTCCTGGACCGTCGACACCCCGGGTGCGGGGCGCAAGACGGAACTGCTCGGTGAGCTGGAGAAGACCGCGCGCGACGCCGGCACCGACCTGATCGGCCTGGCCCTCGCCTTCACCCTCTCCCACCCTGCTGTCACCTCGGCCATCGTCGGCCCTCGAACCCTGCAGCAGTTGGAGAGCCAGCTCCCGGCTGCCGACCTCACCCTCGCCGACGAGATCCTCGACCGCATCGACACGATCGTGGCCCCCGGCGAGAACGTCAGCCGCCTCGACTACTCCTACGAGCCGCAGGCCCTGCGGCACACCCCCCGTCGCCGCGTCCGCCACTGACCACGCGGCGCCGTAACCACTGACAACTCCGAAGGAGGCCGACCATGTGGGACTTCTCCACGGATCCGGATTTCCAGCAGAAGCTGGACTGGATGAAGACCTTCGTACGCGAGGAGGTGGAACCGCTCGACCTGCTCTTCCCGGCGGGCGGCGATCCCTACGACACCTCCAACGAAGCAGCCCTCGCCATCCTGCGCCCACTCCAGCGACAGGTCCGCGAACAGGGCCTCTGGGCCTGCCACCTCGGCCCCGAACTCGGGGGCCAGGGCTACGGCCAGCTGAAGCTGGGCCTGATGAACGAGATCATCGGACGCTCCTACTGGGCGCCGACCGTCTTCGGCACCGCCGCGCCCGACACCGGGAACGCCGAGATCCTGGCCATGTTCGGCACCGACGAGCAGAAGAAGCGCTACCTCCAGCCGCTGCTGGACGGTGAGATCGTCTCCACCTTCTCCATGACCGAGCCCCAGGCCGGCGCCGACCCCAAGGAGTTCGTCTGCCGCGCCTGGCGCGAGGGCGACGAGTGGGTCATCGAGGGCGAGAAGTGGTTCTCCTCCAACGCCCGTTACGCCGCCTTCCTCATCGTCATGGCCGTCACCGACCCCGACGCGAAGCCGCACGAGCGGATGTCGATGTTCGTCGTCCCCGCCGAGACTCCGGGCATCGAGATCAAGCGCAACGTCTCCACCATGGCCGAGCGTGACGAGCTGGACGAAGGCATCCACGGCTACCTGAGCTACCACCGTGTCCGGGTGCCCCTGGACGCCATGCTCGGCAACCCGGGAGAGGGCTTCAAGGTGGCGCAGGCCCGGCTCGGCGGAGGCCGTGTCCACCACGCGATGCGTACGGTGGGCAAGTGCAACCGTGCCCTGGAGATGATGCTGGAACGCGCCGTCTCCCGTCGCACCCAGGGTGAGCGGCTGGCCGACAAGCAGGCCGTACAGGCGATGATCGCCGATTCGCACATCGAGCTGCAGCAGTACCGGCTCCTGGTCCTGAACACCGCCTGGGTCATCGACAACCAGCCGCACGGAGCCGCCCGTACGCAGATCGCCATGTGCAAGGTGGCGATGGCGAAGGTCTACCACGACATCGTGCAGCGCGCCGTCCAGATCCACGGCTCCCTCGGCACCACGCATGAGACGCCGCTGGCCGACATGTGGATGGGAGTCCCGTCCCTCGCACTCGCGGACGGGCCCACCGAGGTGCACAAGGTGACCGTCGCCCGGCAGTTGCTGAAGAACGCCGAGCCCGCGCCCGGCCTCTTCCCGACCGAGCACCTGCCCACCAAGCGCGAGGCCGCCCGCCGGCGTTACGCGGACGTGCTGAAGGAGTACGCCCTGTGACGCCCCAGGGCAACGAACCCGGCGGGGGAGTCGCCCAGCTCTTCGACCTGACCGGCAAGGTCGCGCTCGTCACCGGCGGAAGCCGGGGCCTGGGCCGGGAGATGGTGCTCGCCTTCGCCCGCGCCGGTGCCGACGTCGTGATCACCAGCCGCAAGGCCGACCGCTGCGGCGAGCTGGCCGAGGAGGTCGAGGCACTGGGCCGCAAGGCGCTCGCCCAGGCCTGCCACGTCGGGCGGTGGGACGAGATCGACACACTCGTCGACGTCGCCTACGAGCGGTTCGGCAAGGTCGACATCCTCGTCAACAACGCGGGCATGTCTCCGCTCGCGCCGTCCTCGGAGGAGACCACGGAGGAGCTGTTCGACAAGGTGGTGGGCGTCAACTTCAAGGGCCCCTTCAGGCTCGGCGCCCTCATCGGCCGCAGGATGGCCGACGGTGACGGGGGCTCCATCATCAACGTCTCCTCCTCCGGCGCGCTCATGCCGCAGCCCAGGTTCGGCCCCTACGCCGGGGCCAAGGCGGCCCTCAACGCGCTCACCCAGGTCCTCGCCCTGGAGTACGGGCCGAAGGTGCGGGTCAACACTCTCTCCGCCGGCCCGTTCCTCACCGACATAGCCACGTCCTGGCCCGAAGAGGCACGGCAGCGGACCCGCAGCGCCGTGGGTCACCCCGGCCGGCCCGAGGAGATCGTCACGAGCGCGCTCTACCTTGCCAGCCCGGCGTCCAGCTACACCACAGGTGCCCTGCTCAGGGTGGATGGAGGACTCTTCTGATGTCGGGCACCCTCACGGGCGTGGACGGTCTCGTCAAGGACCTGCGGACACGCGCAGCGGCCGCCGCGCGGGCCCGCCACCCCGGAGCCGAGGTGGTATCGGTCGAGCCCCTCACCGGTGGGGCCTCCAGCCTCACCTTCGTCGCCGAGCTCACCGGCGTACCGGAGGACGAGGAGCGCGTGGTGCTGAAGGTGGCACCGCCGGGGCTCGCCCCCGTACGCAACCGCGATGTGCTGCGCCAGGCCACGCTGATGCGCGCCCTGCACGGCCGGCCGGGGGTTGCCGTGCCGCCGGTGTACTTCGAGGACGCCGGGGATCCGCCGGGTGTGCCGCCGTTCGTCGCCATGGGTTTCGTGCCGGGGGAGTGCTCCGAACCGGTCCTTCAGGACAGCCGTGACCCCGCCGACTTCACCGAGATCCGCTCCCGTGCGCTCGACGCCGCGGCGGTACTCGCCGCGCTGCACCGGGTCGATCCCGCCGAGGCCGGCCTCGGCGACGAACCCGTCGTGGGTCTCGGTGACGAGATCGACCGCTGGACCCGGGCGTTCACCACCGTTAACGCGGACCTCCAGGGCGACTACGAGGCCTGTGCGGTGGCGCTCCACGCCACCATGCCCGCCGCGCTGCCGCCCGTGGTCAACCACGGCGACTACCGGGTGGGCAACACCCTGTGCCAGGACGGCCGTGTGACGGCGGTGATCGACTGGGAGATCTGGTCGGTCGGCGACCCACGCGTGGACCTGACCTGGCTGACGTTCTTCACCGACGAGGCCCGCCACCCGGCGGCCCCCACGGACGCGCCCAGCGGCATGCCGACCGCACGGGAACTGCTCGACGCCTACTCCGGAGGTGGTGCCGAACTCCCGGACATGGCCTGGTTCGAGGCACTGACCCGTTACAAGGAGGCGGGGGCGACCGCCCTGCTGATCAAACGTGGGCGCAAGCACGGCGAACTGTCCCCGCAGATGCGGCGCATGGTCCCGGCGCTGCCCGAACTGCTGAGGGAGGCGAGGGGCCTTGTCGGCGGCTGACCCCGGGCTCCGCCCGCTGCCTCCGGTCGAACGGGTGCGGCCCGGCCTGTGGAGTGTTCCCGTACCGCTGCCCAACACCTCGCTGCGCTATGTGCTGGTCTACGTCTTCGAAACGGACGCCGGGCCGTACCTGGTCGACGCGGGCTGGGACACCGACGAGGCGTTCGAGGCGCTGAGCGCTGGGCTCACCGCGATCGGGACCCGGGTCGAGGAGGTGCGAGGCGTGATGGTGAGCCATGTGCACCCCGACCACTACGGTCTCGCCCACCGCGTCCGGGAGGTCTCCGGCGCCTGGGTCTCGCTGCATCCGGCGGACGCCGCGGTCCTGGACCGCCTCGAGGGTGACGGGCCGGTCGAGTCGACGACAGCGACCCTGCGTGCGTCGGGTGCCCCGCGCGAAGTACTGGAACGGCATCGCGAAGCCATGGCCCGTTTCACCGTACGCAGTCGCATCCCGCGCCCCGACCTGCTCCTGGACGACGGCGCCGAGCCGGAGGTGCCGGGCTGGAACCTGACGGGCCTGTGGACACCCGGGCACTCGCCGGGGCACATGTGCTTCTGGGAACCGCGGTACGCACTGCTGCTGTCGGGCGACCACGTGCTGCCGCGGATCACCCCCAACGTCCCTCCGCCGACAGGAGCGAACGACGACACTCTCGGTGCCTATCTGCGTTCCCTGGAACGCCTGGAGGGCCTCGACGCGGCGGAAGTGCTGCCGGCGCACGAGCACCGGTTCGCCGGCCTCGGAGGGCGGCTGGCCGAGCTGCGGGGGCACCACGAGAGCCGGTTCAAAGAGGTGCTGACAGCTCTGGAGGCGGGTGCGCGGACGGTGTGGGAGGTGGCCGGCCGGATGAGCTGGTCCCGGCCCTGGGAGTCGATGGACGGCTTCGCGCAACGTGCGGCGGCAGGGGAGGCGTTCGCGCATCTACGGGCACTCGCGCGCCGCGCGGAGGTGCACGAAGAGAGCGGTGAGCCACTGCGGTGGCGGGTGGTGCGGACGGCCGACGACGCGTGGCGACGACCGGGGTGAGACGCACTGTGCCCGGCCACGGGCCGGGCACAGGGGTGCGTCAGGGGACCGTGGCCCGGCGGGCTCAGTCGAAGAGGTCCACGACCGCGTTCCCCTGCTCCCCCGGCAGGAGATGCGCGGCGGAGACCTGCATGTGCTTGCGCCAGTGCTCCTCCGCCCCGTCCGCGTCGGAAACGGCGACGAGGTCCACGAGCTTGGTGTACGAGCGGATCATCTTGCGGAACTCGCTCGTCGAGCGCACCGGGTCGAAGAGGCGGGAAACCGTCAGTGCGAGGTGACTGCCGATGACCTCGCGGAGCATGCCGGCCTGCATCATGAGGGTGCGGTTACCGGCCCGTTCCAGGATCAGGTCGTGGAACTCCTGGGTGGCCATCGACCAGGCCACCGGGTCCTCCTGCCCCGTGCCGGCAGTCTCCTCGACCATGTCACGGAGCCGTTCGACACATGCCCTGAGGTCGTCCACGTCCTCGGGGGTACGGCGGCGGGCCAGCATGGCCGCGGCGGCCGGCTCGATCACGATGCGGGCTTCGTAGACGTCGCCGATGGTGACCTGGTCGACCTGGAGCAGCAATCCGACGTAGCGGGCGGCGACGCCCAGATCGGGTGCCATGACCTGGGCGCCGCCACGCGCGCCGCGCCGGATGCTGATCAGCGACTCGGCTTCCAGGATGCGGAAGGCCTCGCGCAGGGTCGGACGCGAGACGCCGAACTGCTGCATGAGCTCGGTCTCCGGGGGAAGTGCGTCCCCCTCGCCGAGCTCACGGCGGACGATGCGGCTGCGGAGACGGGACGCGATCAGTTCGGCCATCTTCGGGGCACGGATTGCCGCTCCAACCGGAGCCATCGGCTTGCGGTGGTTGGTGTCCGTACCCACAGAATCTCCCTAGGAAAGCGTTGCTTCAGCCTACTGTATGGAGGCCCTAGCAGCGCTTCCTGCTGCCGCCCTCCACCACGGCCTTCTCGATCATATTACTTATTGTGCTTTTTTCGTGACGCGCCGGGGGTCACCCCGTGGCGCGAATCGTGTCCGGAGGTCAGATGGCGGGGTTCCAGAAGGCGCAGTGGTGCTGTGTCGCGAAGGCCGCGGAGCTGACGGGGCCTATGGCGCCGGGGGCGAGGTTCTGGATGGGAGGCCGGCTGCCGGTGAAGCGCGGCCAGGGCGGTGTGCCGGATGCCGTGGGGGTGTGGTTGCGGGCGAAGGACGTCCAGTAGCCGATCATCTGCCGGGAGAGGGCCTGCTGCGCCTGGGTCAGTTGAGCGGTCCCGGGCATGCGGAATAGGTAGGAGAGTTCGGAGGCGTGGGTGGCGCCGAGCGAGTCTCCCCCGAACAGGGAGGGCGCGTCGGGATCGGTGAACTCGTAGGCGTGGACCGGGAGCCGGCCGTTGGCGAGGCGGCCGGCGTTCAGGGTCCGGCAGGAGAAGCTGGAATCGCCGAGTACGGCGGAGAAGGCTTCGGCCGGGCTCGGGTAGGCGCTGAGGGGATATTCCTGGGCGATGTCGGCCGCGGGAACGCCGGAGGACAAGGCGGCCGTGCGTGTGAGGGCGGCCAGATAGCTGGCCTGGTCGGTGGGTGGCTCGCCGTAGGCGCCGCTGTGGACGAAGCCGCGGCCTTCGTCGAGGTTGCTGCCGAGCATCAGGGGGACATGGTTGTGCTGCCCGGCGCGGAAAGCGTCGCCGAAGCCGCGTGGGAGCACACCGCCGCCGGCCGCGGGGATGGAGGCGAGCTGTGTCGCGTTGGGACTGCCTCCGACGGTTGCGGCGGCGCTGTTGATCTGGTCCGGTGACGCGGCACGCAGGCAGGCCAGGTCGGTGGCACAGCCGAGCTGGGCGGCCACTGCCGTGCCGAAGCTCTGGGCCCGGGCCATCGGAGTGGTCGGCAGTGCGCAGCCGCTCTGGGCGATTGCGGTGTGGAAGAGCCCTTCCGCGAGCGGGGAGACGACCTGCTGGCACACATAGGTGGCGCCTGCGGATTCACCGAAGATGGTGACGTTGCCGGGGTCCCCGCCGAAGCCGCGGATGTTCTGCCGCACCCAGCGAAGGGCCGCCTGCTGGTCGAGCAGGCTGTAGGCCCCGGATCCCGTGGCCGGTGCCTCGGCGTCCAGGCCCGGCAGAGCGAGGGCGCCGAGCATGCCCAGGCGGTAGTTGATGGTCACCACGACCACACCGCCGCCGGTGACCAGGGGAGTGGGGTCGTATTCCGAACCGGCCCCGCTGACGTAGGCACCACCGTGGAGCCACACCATCACCGGAAGGCCGACGCTCGGGCGGTTCTGCGGCCGGTACACATTGAGGCTCAGGCAGTCCTCACTGCCGCCGGTCTGCTGGGGGCACTGGCTGCCGAAGGCTGTTGCCGGGCGGACGCCGTTCCACGCGGCGGGCGGGGCAGGCGGCTTCCAGCGCAGGCTCCCGACGGGAGGAGCGGCGTAGGGAATACCGGCGAACCGGTCGGCTCCGGCCACCGAGCTGCCTTGCACGCGCCCCTGCCGCGTATCGGCCACCGGAGCTGTCTGCGTGGCGGCGGCCTGGCTTCCCACCGACGGAAGACCGTCTGGCGGCACGGCAGCCAGGGCGGCGCCGGGCAGTGCGGAGAGCAGGAGGGCGAGGGCGGTGGCCCACCCTGTGAGCTTGGGCGCTCGCATGCCGCGTAACGAGAATCTACGTGTCGGATACATGGCAGGTGAATCTAGAGGTGCCCGTGGCGAGGGCAAGGGTGCCCGTCCTGTGAGGTGGGTATGTCACATCCGGACCGCAGGACTTGACTCCGGGTAGCTTCAGTGCCTCCGTCAGTTGCCCTCGGTCCCGGCGAGTACGTCGGCCCCTCGATGCCGGAGCCGGCCTCAGCCTCAGCCCCTTGTGACACGGGCGGAGAGCGTGCACGTGCGGGCCGGTCCGGGCGGCGCGTGGATCGCGCGCCGCCCGCGACGGCTACGGGTGTACCAGGATCTTGACGTGCTGGTCCGGTGCATCGATGAGTGCGTCGAACCCGTCCCGTACGGCGCTTTCGAGTGGGATCCGGGAGGAGACCAGGGCGTCCGGGTCGATCCGGCCGTCGGCCACGGCGGCGATGACCTGCGGGAAGTCGTCACCGTTGTAGGCGAGGCTGCCGGTGTAGACGATCTCGGTGGTCAGCAGGGTGGTCGGGGAGAACTCGACGGGGCGGCAGGGTGCGACGGCAACCGCCCGGCCGCCCTTGCGCAGCACGCCGATCAGGCTGTCCACGGCGGGCTTTCCCGCGCCGGAGGCTTCGAAGGACGTGTCCACGCCCCGCCCCCCGGTCGCTTCGCGGACGCGTTCCAGGAGGCTCTCGGACAACGGGTCGACGACGAGATCGGCTCCGTACTCGGTGGCTGCCTCGCGGCGGGCCTTGTTGGGCTCGCTGACGATGACGGTGCCCGCACCCTGGGCCTTCGCGGCCATCAGCAGGCCCAGTCCGATGGGACCGGCCCCGACGACGACGGCGGTCTCGCCCGGCTGGAGGTCCGTGCGGCGCACCGCGTGCCAGGCGACGGTCAGCGGTTCGATCAGGGCGCCCGTCTCCGTGCTGACGTTCTCCGGCAGCAGATGGATCCGGTGGGCGGGGAGCACGACGTACTCCGACATTCCGCCGCCCCAGCCGTTGATGCCCACGAAGCCGCTGTTCTCACAGAGGTTGGTCTCGCCGCGCAGGCAGGCGGGGCAGGTGCCGTCGAAGATGGTCGGCTCCACGACCACGGGTGCGCCGACGGGTATGTCGGTGACGTCGTCCGCGATCTCGGTGACCCGGCCCGAGAACTCGTGGCCGATGGTGTGCGGGCCGGGTTCGCCGGTGACGGGGTGCTCGTACTCGACCGGATAGGGCAGTGCCTTGTAGAAGTGCAGGTCGGAGCCGCAGATACCGGCCCACTCGACCTTCACCTTGACCGTGCCGGGGCGCAGTGGCGGCTCCGGGATGTCGTCGAGACGCAGATCGCGGGGGCCGTGCAGACGCAGAGCGCGCATGGTGGTGCCTTTCCGGGATCCGGCCGAGGGGGCGGTGAGTACCCCCGGCTGTCGAGCCGCCCGCTCCGGATCCGTGCTGTCCAATGTGGTGCCAGCTTCTGTCAGGATGGCAGAAACTGCCACCTATGAGGATTCCACGTACGCTGGTCGGCGTCAAGGGAGGTCGGACCGTATGAGCAGCCCGTCACTCACGGAGCGGCGCAGGGCAGCCACGTTGCTGGACATCTCCACCGTGGCTGTGGCGCTTTTCGCGGAGCGGGGTGCGCAGCAGTGCACCGTCGCGGACATCGCGCGCGCCGCAGGGGTGTCCGAGCGGACGTTCTACCGGTACTTCGCCACGAAGGAGCAGGTGATCGCCCCCGCGCTGGCCGCCGGCATGCGCACCAGCGAGGAGGTGCTGGCCGCGCGCCCGGCCGACGAACCGCTCCTCGACTCGTTGCGGGCGTCGTTCGAGGCCGCGTTGCTGGGTAACGAACGAGCGCCGCACGTCCGGCGGTTCCTCGCCGCGATGCTCGACGACGAGGCCCTGTACGCGGTGTGGCTGCACGTCGTCCACGACGCCGAGCCGGGCATCGCCGCCGTGCTCGCCGCCCGGACCGGTCTGCCCGCCGGCTCCACGGACATCGCCCTCACTGCCGCCTGCGTGGCCGTGGCCTTCCGCATCACCCTCGAACGCTGGGCCCGCGCCGATCCAGGCGATCCCGCCGCCCTGAACCCGGTCCGCGCCGCCGAGGAGGCGCTGGGGGTCCTGGTCCGCCTGCCGCTGACCGCATAGGCCGGCGGCCCGGCCCCTTCCGGGTCCGGGCCGTCGGCGGCTGGTCGCGTGGATAATTCTCAGTTTGCGGGTACGGCGGCCTTCGGCCTCTTGGCAGAGAGGTCGGCGCCGGCCTCCCCGGTCCCCTCGGCCACCTTGCTGCCGGGCGTCTTCCTGCGGCGCCGCACCAGTTCCACCACCGCGTTGAGCAGCAGTCCGGCCGCCCCCCAGAGCGCGATGGTCAGAACATGTCCGCCTACACCGTGGCCGCCGAAGTAGAGGATCGAGCGGACCGATTCGAGTGTGGCGGGCGTCGGCAGGAAGCCGTGCAGGGACTGGAACAGCACCGGTTCCACGTAGGTGGAGAGCGCGCCGCCGGAGGACGGCACGCCGAGGAACATGAAGAGCGTGACGGCCGGAATCACCGCGAGCGGGCCGAGGAACCGGGCGAGGAGCGCGGTGAACATGGCCACCGAGAAGATCATCAGCGAGCCGACTCCGAGAAGTTGCCAGGCATGGCCCTCGAACGCGCCGATCACCGGTCCGGCGAGGGCCCAGATCGACACGGCCATCAGAGCCGCCCAGCCGGCGAACAGCGGAACCATCTTCCGGAGCTTCATCAGTTCCGGTGCTGCCGTGGACACGACCACGACGAACATGAAACCGGCCATCACGAAGCCGATCGTGAGATAGAGGCTGCTGGTGCCCATGTTGTCGTGGGCCGGCAGCGGCGCCAGGTCCTGGACGTCGAGCGTGACGTGCTGCTCGGCCGCGACCTGACCGAAGGTCTGGGTGACGACCTGCTTGAGGCTCGAACCCCCGGCGCCCGCGAGGTACAGCACGGCGTCCTTCTCGCCCTCGACCGGCAGCACGTACGCGCCGCCGATCTCCTGGTCGTGAACCAGGTCCTTCGCGGTGTCCACCGACGTCTCGACCCTGATGTCGAGGGCGCCGCCGGCCTCGGCCGACAGTGCGTCGGCTGCCCCTTGCGCCTGCTGGACGCTGGAGCCCACCACCGCGACGGGCAGGTTGTTCGGGGTGGGGGAGTGCATCGCCGAGACGAAGATGCCGACCATGAGCACGGTCATGAGGAGCGGGAAGAGGCCGAGAACGACGTACTTCTTCACCGGTGAGGGGGCTGGGGCGGCGGGCGCCGCTTCGGTGGGTGCCACGGATATCTCCTCCGGGAGGGCTACGGGGTGGCCCGGGTGGGGCCGGCCGGGGTGGAGGCTGTCGGTCACGCGGAGGTCAGAGCTCCCTGGGCGCCCGGCGAACCGGCCGGAGAGCTCGACGGAGTGTCGGCCGCCTCGTCCGGCCCGCGCGACGTGCGGCGCCGCAGCAGGTCAATGCCCGCGGTCAGCGCAAGGCCCGCGACCGCCCACGCGGCCAGCACCAGCAGATGCGGGCCCACTCCGTCGCCGCCGAAGTAGAGGATCGAGCGAAGCGTCTCACCGGCCGCCGGCAGCGGCAGCACGTGGTGGAGGAATCCGAAGAAGCCCGGGACGGAGTGGATCGACATCATGATGTTGGAGGCCGGAACTCCGAGGAACATGAAGAGCGCGATTCCCGGCACGACCGCCAGGGGCCCGAGGAGCCGTGCGAAGAGCGTCTGGCCGAGACCGACGGCGAACACCGAGAGCCAGCCGAGGCCCAGGACGGGCAGTACGTGCCCGTCGATCGCACCGATGAGCGGTCCGACGATGACCCACACCAGGGCGCTGACCAGCGCCGACCAGCCCGCGAGGAGGGGTACCAGGCGGCGCAGCGGCAGCAGTTCGGGTGCGCCGCTGGTGAGGACGGTGACCAGCATGTATCCGGCGAGCATCCAGCCGATCGCGGTGAACAAGGTGGTGACGCCCATGCCGTCGGACGCGGGCAGCGGGGCGATGTCCTGTTGTTCCAGGGTGAGCTGCTGCGCGTCGGCGACCGGCTGGAACACGGACTGCACCATCTGCACCTGGGCCGCGCCCGCGGCCTGGGCGGTGTACAGCACGGCGCCGTCGTCCGAGCCTTGGGCGGGGAGGGCGAGTGCTCCGGCGATCTCACGGTCGTGGACCAGCTGGCGCGCCTCGTCGGCCGTCGCCACCACGCGGACCTCCACGGGTGAGCCCCCGGTCGCGTTGAGGCTGTCCGCCAGTGGCTGAGCCTGCGCGGCGGTGCCGGTGACCGCCACCGGCAGGTCGCGTGGGGTCGGTGCGTGCATCGAGCCCGCGTAGATGCCGACGAGCATCATCACGAGGACGAACGGGAAGACCACCATGAACACGTACTTCTTGGTGTTCCCGCCCTTCGGTGCCCCCTTGTCCACCTGGGGCCCGGCGGGCTGTCCGCCCGTGGGCGATCCCGAGGACTCTGCGGATTCCATGTACTGCTCCCTGTGCTGTCCGGGGATGGGGAAGGTGATGCCGCGCGGCGGCGTCGCGGGTGGGCGTGCGACCGACCGGAGAAGGATGGGTGCGGTGCGGGCGGCCGTGCCGGCCGGCTGCGTGCCACTGCCGTGACTTCGAGGATACGAGTTTTTGTCGCGTTGTGCCAATTCTGGCGCGACGTGACGTTAAATGTAAGGTGAACTCCGGTCCTCCCGTCGTCGTAGAGCCGCGGCGGGCGTCGAGGAGCCCGAAGGAGCCGATCATGGAGAACTGCCCGGGTGACGTTCCCGGTGATTCCACCGCCCCGCTTCTGCCCCCGCGGCCGCGGGCCGGCCGGCCGGCGCTCTCGGAGAGCCGCAGGGAAGCGGTGCGACTGGAGATCGCGCTGGCCACGGTCCGGCTGTTCCAGGACAAGGGGATCCAGGCCACGTCCGCGGGGGAGGTGGCCCACTCGCTGGGGATCTCGACCCGCACCCTCTGGCGTTACTTCCCGACCAAGGAGTCGTTCGTCCGCCCCTTGCTCACCCACAGTTTCGACCGGCTCCTCGCCCACCTGCGGAACTGGCCCGCCGACCGGCCGCTCGCCGAGGCCCTCGACGAGGTCGGCGCGTCCGTCGGGAGCGGCCTGAGGCATGTGCGCACCGTGGTACGGATGACCCGGACCGAACCGGCTCTGCGGTCGGTGTGGCTGGGGGTCGCCGACGGGTTCTCCCATGCGCTCGCCGATGTCGTGGCCGAGCGCGACGGCGTGGCCGCCGACAGTCTCGTGGCCGGGGTGCGAGCGTCAGCACTGGGCGGAGCCATGGTCGCCGCCGTCGAGCACTGGGCTTGGGAGGAACCCTCGGCGGAGGGGGCGACGCTCGTGGAGGTCATCCGCGAGGCGGTCGAACTCGCCGGTGCCGGGCTGTACGGGGAGAGGGAGAGCGGGAACCTTCGCTGAACGGCGGGGTGGTCCCGTGTGTTCGCCGGTGTGGGCGACAATCCATGCCGGGTCAAGGCGAAAGTGCCCCGGGTCCGCACGACTGTGCGGACCCGGGGCACTTCAGGGGGCGGCCGACCGGTGGGTCAGCGGGTGACCATGAGCTTCTTCACCGCGTAGTTGGTTCCGAGGACGTCCATCGGTACCTCGTCGACCGGAACCGCGAGGCGCAGGTCGGGGAAGCGGGTGAACAGGCGGGGCAGCACCGTCTTCAGTTCGGCGCGGGCGACGTTCTGGCCGAGGCACTGGTGGACGCCGTAGCCGAAGGCCAGGTGGCGGGTGATCTTGCGGTCGAAGTCCGGGATGTCGGGGTCGGTGAAGATCCGCGGGTCACGGTTGGCGGCCGGCATCGCCACCACCACGAGTTCTCCGGCGCGGATGGTCCGGCCGCCGATCTCCACGTCCTCCAGAGCCACCCGGCCGAGGCCGAACTGCACGATGGTGAGATAGCGCAGCAGCTCCTCGACCGCCGGGCCCGCCTTCTCCGGGTGCGCGACCAGGTCGGCGCGCTGCTCGGGGTGGGTGAGGAGGGTCAGCGACGAGAGGCCCAGCATGCTCGCCGTGGTGTCATGACCGGCGAAAAGCAGCAGGACCCCCATCCCGATGACCTCGTCGTCGGTCAGGAACCCGTCCTCTGCGTCGGCGTGCCCGATCAGCTCGGACAGGATGCCGTCCTGGACCTTCGTCCGGCGCTTCTCGGCGACCAGCTTGGTGATGTAGTCGATGAGCCAGTGCGCGCCCGCGTCCCGCTCGGCGCGGGGCCTGCTCATGTCCATGAGCTGCTCGGTGGCTTCGTGGAAGCCGTCGCGGTCCGCGTACGGCACGCCGAGCAGTTCGCAGATGACCAGGCAGGGGATCGGAAGGGCGAGTGCCTGGATGAGGTCGAAGGTGGCCGGGCCGGCCTCGATCGCGTCCAGGTGCTCGTCCACGATGCGGTCGATGTACGGCTGGAGCTTCTGTGCCACGGACTTGGGAGTGAACCGCCCGGACAGCAGCCGCCGGTACTGGCTGTGGTCGGGCTCGTCCATCATCACGAACGTGGGGTTGAACGGGGCGTCCTCGCCCGCCTCTGACGACTCTCCCTCCGGGGTGTCGTGGCGGGGGCGGCGGGCGGACAGCTTCGGATGACCGAAGACCTCGCTGCCCTCCTCGAAGCGGGTGACCAGCCAGCCCGAAGTCCCGTTCGGGAATCGGACCTTGAGGATCGGCTGGTCTTCGCGCAGGGCGGTGTACTCGGCCGGGGGGTCGAGCAGCGCGGTACGCGCGACGGGCATGGACGGCAGGGCGTCGCCCGTGTGGGCCGGGGAAGTCATGGGGGTCTCCGTAAAGCAGCGGCGTCCGGGACGCGGAGCCGCGCGGGTGGGGATGGGCGGGGCCGCCCGGATCGGGGTCCGGGTCAGTCCTGGGGTGGGGCGGCGGCGTCCTTCTGTGCGGCGATGGCTTCCTCGAAGCCGTTCCGGACGGCTGTCGCGTTGCCCCAGCCGACGTACAGCGCCAGATGAAGCGCGGCTTCGCGCAGTTGGCCGGCGTCGAGCTCGCCGTTGATCAGTGCACCCTCGGTCTGGATCCGGATGAGGTCGCTGCGCCCCAGGGCGGCGGTCGCACCGAGGACCAGCAGGCGGCGGTCACGCACGGACAGGGCGGGACGCGACCACACCTCACCGAACAGATAGCTGACGGTGGCGTCCATGAAGGGGTCGCCGACAGGACTCTTCGGCATGGCGTCGCTGAAACCCGGTCCGTAGACCTGGTCCATCAGCTCGAGACCGCGCAGGTATACGGCGTTCGGGTCCTCGTCCACCTCGGTGGACGGTTCCGGCGCAGCCGCCTGTGCGGGGCCGGGCTCCTCGGCCGACGGCAGGTCGAGAGTCTCCGCCGCGCGTTCCCGGCTGACCCGGACGCCCGGCACGGACACGCCGAGATCCTCCGCGAGAGCCAGCGCCGCGTCCAGATCCTTGGTCATCAGTGGCGTGATCTGCCGACCGGCGGCATCGGGCAACTTCCCGTCCTCGCCGCGCATCCCGAGCAGTTGGAGCAGGGTGTGCCCCTCGGGATCGGCCGCCTCGATCACCTCGGCAAGCCGTCCGGGATCCACGCCGGCCGCCGAAGCGAGCGCCGCGGCCTCGTGAACGGTGCGCCAGGTGCCGTAGGTCACGACGTTACGGGCGATCTTGGTGGCCATCCCGGCTCCGGACGGGCCGCAGTGGACGATCCGCTTGGCCCAGCCGGCCAGGACCGGGCGGGCGGACTCCACCACCGCGGCGTCCCCGCCGACGATCGCCACCATGCCGTGCTCGGCAGCCTTGTCACCGGGCGTGACCCCGCAGTCGAGGAAGCCCACCTCGCGCTCGGCGCAGGCCGCCGCCAGCTCCCGTACGACCGGCAGGGCCACGGTGGAGAGCAGCACCACGGTGGAACCCGGGCGGGCGCCCGAGAGTATTCCGTCCTCGCCGGTGATCGCCTGGCGCGCCTGGGCCGCGTTCACGACGGCGACCATCACCACGTCACTGGTTTCGGCAACCTCGGCGGGTGACGCCAGGACGCCCGGCACGCCCGGCAGTTGGTCCGACGCGTCGGGACGGACGTCGAACACGGCCGGCGCCTGACCGCTGCGGGCCAGGCTGACGGCGACGCCGCCGCCGATCATCCCGAGACCCACCACTCCGGCCCGTGGAGTCGTCTTCGGTGTCATCACACGCTCCCTGTGCCGGTGGTCACGGCCGGCGTGGTGCCTGCCATGTCGAACGGTTCGGCCGCCACCACGGCGGCCCGCCAACTCCGCACCGCGCGGACCATGTTGACGCCCGCGACGCCGCAGACCCGGCCGCCCTTGCCGTACACGGCGACCAACTTGCGCTCGGCCGTCGAGCCCTCCACGATCCGGACGACGTCGGCGCCACGCGTCGAACCGTAGATCTGGATCTTGAGGTCGTACTGGTCGGACCAGACGTAGGGGACGGGAGCGAACGGCGTCGCACCATCCGGGCCGGCGAGAATGTTCCTGGCGACGGCGAGTCCTGCCTCGGACGCGTTGGTCCGGTGCTCGATCCGGGTGAGCTCACCGGTCACCGGATGCGGCCAGCAGGCCACGTCCCCGGCTGCCCACACACCGTTGCCGGCGTGCAGGGTCGCGTCGCAGAGCACACCGTTGCCGAGCGGCACGCCGCTGCCCCGCAGCCAGTCGATGGCGGGCCGGGCGCCGATGCCGACCAGGACGACGTCGGCCGCTACGGTGCGGTCGTCGGCGAGCCGGACACCGGTCGCGCGTCCCGTTCCGTCGTGCAGGACGTCCCGCACCAGAACGCCGGGCTCGATGCGTATCCCGTGTTCGCGGTGGACGTCGGCCAGCATCGAGCCGAGCTCCGCGCCGAGACTGTCGGCCAAGGGCACCGCGACGTCGGTCACCATGGTCACCTCGCAGCCCAGCTCGCGGGCGACCGAAGCCGCTTCGGCCCCGACGAAACCGGAGCCGACGATCACCAGGCGGGTGCCCGGCCGCAGCGCGGTGCGCAGGGCGAGGGCGTCCTCCAGGGTGCGGAGGGTGTGCACGCCGGTGAGCTGGTCGGCTCCGGGGAGACGACGAGCATGGGCTCCGGTGGCCACCACCAGGTGGCGGTAGCCGATCCGGGAGCCGTCCGCCAGCGCGACTTCGCGGCGCCGGGTGTCCAGAGCCACCGCCGCGCTGCCCAGTCGCAGGTCGAGGCCGAGTTCGGCGAGGACCTCGGGGGCCCGCAGCGCCAAGCGGTCGGTCTCCCAGTCCCCGGCGAGCAGTTGCTTGGAGAGCGGAGGGCGGTCGTAGGGAGCGTGGATCTCGTCACCGACGAGAGTGAGCGGGCCCGTGTAGCCGCCCCGGCGCAGGCCCTCGGCCGCGCTCAGTCCGGCGGCCGAGGCGCCGACCACCACGACGGGACCGGTGGGACCGGTCATGCCTCCACCTCTATGGCGGCCGCCGGGCAGACGGCCGCGGCCTCGCGCACCGCCGCGAGCTGTTCGGCGGGCGGGTCGGTGTCGAGCAGGATCACGACGCCGTCGTCGTCGCGCTGGTCGAAGACGTCGGGCGCGGCCAGGACGCACTGTCCGGCGCCGCAGCACTTGTCGTAGTCGATCGAAATGTTCACGGAATACCTCCGTCACGCCCCGTGGGGGGCCGGGTAGCGCACGGTCGGGTGGACAGGGGAACATGCGTGGCCCTGTCACCTAACTAAGTTCAGTTACGCACGCTAGACCCCCCGGATCGGCGATGCAATCCGGGGGCCGGGATTTTGCCGTTCCCTGACTCAGGCGCAACATGCCTGGTCAGACGGTGAGTTACGGGAAGGAGGAGGTCAGGTGGAGGAAGTGTCGCCCGTGAGGAGGGAACGGATCTTCCGTGCGGCTTCCGTGTCGGCCGCGGGCGGCTGCGCGACATCCGATTCCGCCGTCGGCACCAGCGAGTCGACGAGCCCGGACGCCAGCTCCTCGGTCAGGGACCCGTCCCCTTGCTCCGCCTTCAGCGCGTGGTGCAGAGCGATCGAGCCGTGCAGCCCGGCCCACAGCGTCTGGGCCGCCTGTTCGTCAGGGAGGTGTACTGCGTGGCCCGCCGCCCGGCACTGTGCGAAGCCCTCCCGCAGCGTCTGGCTGATGTGGCGGGAAGGATGCAGGTGCAGCCGGGCCGCGGTCACCTCCGGCTGGCGTGTCTCGTACATGAGGCGGTAATGGCCCGGGAGCTCCCGGGCGAACCGGCAGTACGCGTACGCCTGCTCCGCCAGTCGCTCCTTCGCGGGGCGACCCGCGTCGGCGGCACGGGCGTCCGCGGCCCGCATCCGAGCGGCGAGATCGGTGTACTTGTCTTCCAGGGCGGCCCATACGAGGTCGGCCTTGTCCGAAAAGTGAAGGTAGATGCTGGGGGCTGCAACGCCTGCCTCACGGGCCACCGCGCGCATCGTCAGCTTCTCGGCGCCGCCCCATTCGTCCAGCAGCCGGGCGACCGCGTTCAGAATCTCCCGGCGCAGCTGCTCACCCTGCCCGCGCGGGCTCCGCTCCCGGCGCACGGTGTCGCCCGCGTCCTTGTTCATGTCGTCCCTTCGCCGTGTTCCGGACAGAATAATCCGGCCACTTCCAGGCCGTCCGAACCGCCGGCGGCCCGAGTCAGCGGGGGTGGACCACCCGGCCGTTCCGCAGGACCAGGGCGACGTGCCCGGCCGTCGGCCGGGCCAGCGCCTCCGTGAGAGGCACGTACAGCAGGCACAGGTCGGCCCGGACGCCCGGTGTGACGCGCCGTACCCGGCCTCCGGGCTCGTCCGGGGGTGACAGGAACCCCTCCAGGGCGACGCGTGCGGGGACCCGCTCGGCGGGCGAGACGACGCGGCCCGATGGTGTGCGGCGGGTGCTCGCGGCTGCGATGGAGGCCCACGGGTCCGGGTCGCCGTACGGGGCGTCGCTGGACGCGGCCACCGGGATGCCGTGCGCGAGCAGCGAGGCGTACGGATAGAGATGGGCGCGGTCCTCGGGGTCGACGTCGCGGACGTAGTCGTCGCCCCTGGTGGTGAGGAGTGTGGGCTGGGTGACGACCCTGACGCCGCATTCGGCCAGCATCGGGCACACTTCCGGCGGCACCACGGCGGCGTGCTCGACGCGGTCCCCGGGGTGCGGGCCGGCCTCCTGGAGCGCCACCAGCGTCAGGATCAAGGACTCGCGGGTCACGCAGTGCACCGCCACCGGCCGGCCGGCCGCGTGGGCGGCCGCGATGCGCACCGTGAGCGCCTCCAGGGCGGGCAGGTCGTGGTCCCGCAGATGAATCTTGTGCGGGGCATCACCGCAGTCGGCCCCCATGAGGTGGAGGGACTGGGGGATTGCGCCTGAAGCGCTCGCGTCGTACAGCAGCTTCAGCGCGCCCGTGTCGAGATCGGGCGTCGCGTCGGTGACCCCGGTGATGCCGTAGGAGGCGAGCCTGGCGCCCACCGGCCCGAGGTCGGGCGGCGCCGTCGGCAGGGCGGGGCGCAGCCTGGCGTCGTACCGCCACAGGCGTCCGGTGGGCGCCCCGGCGGCGTCACGCTCCACGTCGGAGGAGTCGTCCAGTGCGGGCGCGACCGCGTGCAGCGCCCGGGAGTTGAGGATCCACAGGGCTCCGCCGCGGTGCTGGATCCTGACCGGGCGCTCCGGGACGAGCCGGTCCAGCAGGTGCCGGTCAGGGAGGCCGGCCACCGACTCGGCATAACCCGTGCCGCGCAGCCAGCCGCCCGGAGGGAGGTCCCGGCCGGCCGAGCGCAGGGCGGCGGCCAGCGAGTCCAGGGAAGTGACGGAAGGTGGGCCGCAGTCCACCGAGCCGGCGCGGGCGGCCAGCGCGAGCAGGTGGATGTGGTGGTCGTGCAGTCCGGGCAACAGCGCACCGCCCCGGGCGTCATGGACCTCCTCGCCCGCCTGGGGCCGTAGCCGGACGCCCACCTCTGCGACATGCGTTCCGCGGATGCGTACGTCGCACAGCGCCCCGTCGACCTCTACGCGCGCGAGCAGCATCCCTGTGACGGTCACGCGCCGTCTCCCGTGAACGCGGCGTTGTCCGCGCCCAGGGCGCGTGCCGGGCCGTGCGGGGAGCGGGAGTGCGGTGCCCGGACGGGGAAACGGGCGTGCTCGGTCTCGGCCTGCCAGGTGCCGTCCGGGCACCGACGGACCGCGTGGGGCTCGGGTCCGGGCGCGGTGGCCGCCGCGACGGCGACGTCCCGCATGGCGAGGTCGATGAGCCGGCCGTGCCCCTCGCGCAGGGCCGCGGCGGTGGCCGCCGCCGCGGCCACGCCGGTGAGGGGATCGGCCAGGGCGTCCCCGCAGGGCAGTGGTTCGCCGGTCGCCGGGTCCTGGACCACCAGCCCGGCGGCTGCCGCGACGTCGTCGCCGAAGCCCACACGCTCGGCCCACGGGCCGGAACGGCCGTACGCGGTGATGCTGGTCCACACCGTGCCGCGGTCGACGGCCTCCTCCGCGAGCACCCCCATACGGCGCAGGGCGCGCGGGCGGGAGGACTCCAGCACCACGTCGGCCCGTTCCACCAGGCGGCGCAGAGCGTCCCGGCCCGGGGCCGAGGTGAGGTCCAGGCAGACCGAGGCGTGGCCGGCGTGCAGCAGGTCGTAGAAGGCCGGAGGACCCGAGCGTGCGCCGTCGGGCCTCTCGGGGCTCTCCACCTTGACGACCCGTGCGCCGGTGAGGCCCAGAAGGTGGGCGCACAGGGGGCCGGCCCACAGTGCGCTGAGATCGACCACGAGGGGAGGCAGTCCGGGCGTGCGACGAGGGGCGCCCTTCACGATCGCCTGGCGGGCGCGGTGAACGGCCTGCTCGTCCTCGGCCTCGCCGGGGGTGGCAGGGACCGAGCAGGCGGGGATCCCGAGGAGCTGGGCCCGCCCCACGGCGTCCGCCGCGACCTGGCCGGCGGCCCAGTCGGCCACCGCTGCCCACGGGTCACCGCCGTCGCCGTCCTCGATCAGCGCGGGGACGAGTTCGAGGTCCGTCGGGCGGGCGAGGGAGATGCCCATCGGGCCGTCCGTACAGGACAGGATGCGGAAGGCCCCGCCGACGGACCGGGGCGCGCGCCGGGCGAACCCGGCCGAGGCCGCACGCTCACCGAGCAGCCGGTGCCCCGGCAGTCGCGCGGGGTCCGTCCCGGTGTCCCCCGCGAACGCGGCGAGCGCCCGGCGTACGGCACCGGCCGGATCGCCCGGCGAGGCGAGGGGCGGCCCGTCGGCCCGGCCGCTCAGTGCCATCCCGCCACAGGCCGCCCAGCCGGCGAGCGGGCTCTCAGCCGTGGACGGCAAGGTGGTCCACCAGTCCCCAGTCCTGGGCCGTTCCGGCGTCGAGGCGTTCGCCGGTCAGTGCCATGAACGCCGTACGCCAGCGGCCGATCCGGTGGGTGATGCTGACGGTGCCGCCCGCTCCGGGTATCAGCCCCATGGAGAGTTCGGGCAGCTGGAAGAACGTGTCCGGGTGGGCGGTGATCCGTCCGGCGAAAGCGGGCACTTCGATCCCGGCCCCGACACAGGCGCCGTGCAGACGCGCATGGACCCGTTCGCGGCAGCGGTCGACGGCTGCGCCCGCGCTCTGCCGAAGGCGCAGGACGTGCGCGGTCGCCGGGTCGGGCGTGGTTCCGAACTCGTCGAGGTCCCCACCGCTGCAGAAGGCAGGGCCGCGCCCGCTGAGCTCCACACCGGTGACCGTGTCGTCCAGCCGGGCGATCTCCAGCGCTTCCACCAGGCCGTCGCGCAGTGCGGCACTGAACGCGTTGCGCCGTCCGGGCCGGTTGAGTTCGACGCGCAGCAGCCCGCCGTCGCGGTGGACGAGGACGGGATCGGCGGAGGAAGAACCGGGCCGTCGGGGCCGCCCGGCCCGCCAGACGGCGAACTCGGGACCGGCGAGCAGCGTCGAATACGCGGCGGACTCCGCGCCCAGACCCTCGGAGACGGGCAGCTGTTCCGTTGCCCGCAGCAGCCCGGCCAGGGTCAGAGCGGCGAGCGGGGCGCCCCGTACGGACCGCCCCAGCCGCTCGGCCGACATGCGGGCGTCGGCGACGGGGACGTACGTCCGGGGATCGGCGTCCCCTGGCGGCGGGCCCTCCACCAGCGTGCAGTCGAGCATGGCGAGCAGGGGGACGGCCGTGGCCGGCAACGGCCCCCGGGCCACCCCCACCATGATCCGGCCGCCGTCGCGCGGGGCGCCCGGCAGCCGTTCGAGGACGTCGGGGTCGCCCAGATCGAGCAGGGCGAGGGGGTTCCGCGGATACCCGTCCTCGTCCAGGACCAAGGGGACCGAGGCGTCGTCGAAATGTTGTCCGTTCAGCTGCATGGTGCGGCCATTAGTTCATCATGGGCCCGCCGCGGTCCAGGGGCCTGCGCCGCCGACCTGGACCGCGGACCTGGGGAGGCCGCCCTCAGCCGGCCACAACGCTCCGACCGGGCATGATGAAGTCCTTCCGCTGCTGCCGCCCTTCCTGGGGCAGGACGTGCGCCGTGGCGGGCAGGCGTCCCGGCGCCGAGAGGATCATGACCAGGAACTGCTCCGGCATGCCGGTGAGCCCGTACACACCGTTCTCGTCGGTGCGGGCATGGGCCAGCTGGCGGCCCTGGGCGTCGATCACGGTGACCCGCGCGCCCGCGACGGTCGCGCCGGACTCCTCGGTCACCGTTCCGTACACCATGGGGGACTCCCCGAGAGCCGAACGGTGACCGGGACGGATCGCGTGCGGCATGGGCGCCTCTATGGAGGGGTCCTCCACGACCGCCTCCACCACGGTGTCGTCTCCTTCCGCGGCCGCCGCGCGGCTCTTCATCCGCCGTTCGCGCAGCACTCCCGCGGCGACCAGCGAGGCTCCTGCCACCAGCCAGGCGGCGAGCACCAGAGTGGGGCGGAGCAGGCCCTTGTTGTCGAAGTAGAAGACTCCGTGCAGGGCGTCCACCAGGTTGCCGAGCGGCATCACGGGGTGCAGCACGCGGAAGAACCCGGGCACCATCTGGTAGGGCATGGCCCCACCGCTCGACGGGATGTTGAGCAGGACGAACAGGCCCATGGCCACACCCGGGATGAACTGCTTCACGTAAGGCACCAGCCCGTACGTGACCCAGGCGACCAGTTGGGTGACCGCGAAGGCGTAGAGCAGGGCGAGCGGTTCGTTGGGGATGACATCCACCGCGAGGCCGACCAGATAGCCAACGACTGTGATGAACGCGCCCACGCCGGCGAACGTCAGCAGCTTCGCCCGGCGGCCGAGGGTCACCACGCGGAGCATCATCATGACGGACACGTACGGCACGATGGTCCACGTCATCGTGAGGTAGAACAGCGACGTTCCCGTGGAGTCCCCGGACGCGACCGGTGCGACGTCGGTCGTCGTGAGTTCGGCGCCCGACGCTCCGGCCACCTTCTCGAAGGTCTGCTGGACGGCCGATTCCAGCATGGTGCCGTTCGCCTTCGCGACGTACAGCGTGGCCTTGCCGTCGGCGCCGGCCGCGTAGGAGGCGACCGCGTCCCTGTCGAGCACCTTCTGCTCGGCGTCGGCGGCGTCCGTCGCCGTCAGGATCTCGAAGGCACCAGGGGCCTCGGCGGACAGGGCGGTGCGCACCTGTGCGGCGGCCGCCGGTGTGGAGACCGCGATCTTGACGTCGTGCGGCGTGGGGTTGTGGAACGGAAGCAGGTAGCAGAGCAGGAACCCGAAGAAGAAGAAGATCGGGAACCAGAGTCCGCCGGTCAGGGTACGCAGGAGACCCGGATTGCTGTCGGGTTGCTCGGACACGAGCACTCCTTTCACACCCGGCGGTAACCAGGGCGTAGACATTACTTAAGTTAGGTAAGGATATATCGCCGAGGGCCGGTACCCGACACGGGGGTCGGTGAGGGAGGATGGGGGAGTGTCCGACCAGGAAGATTCCGCACTCCATGAGCTCCAGCAGGCGATGATGACGTTCGCCTACGCCATGACGCGTTCGCAGGTGCACGCGACGTTCGTGGCGACGCTGGACGTGAAGGTGGAGCGGGCGGGGGTCTCGCTCATGCGCGTGCTGCGCCGGGCGGACGAGCCCATGAGCATCGGCGTCATCGCCGAACGCCTGCTCGTTCATGCGCCGCACGTCACCCGTCAGGTGACGCAGCTCCAGGCGCAGGGGCTGGTCGAGCGGACCCGGGACGCCGGCGACCAGCGGGTCCAGCGGGTCCGGCTCACCTCCCAGGGCGAGCGACTGGTCGACCAGCTGGAGGAAGAGCTGGTCGAGCGGCTGCGGCGGCTGCTCGCGGACGTGGACGTGAAGGACGTCACCGCGACGGCGCGGGTGCTGCGGCTGCTGTCGGACGACACCAGGCCGGCGAACCAGGAGCGGGAAGGCGGGGCGGCATGACCCAGGGGGGCAAGCGGGGGCGCCCGGCAGGTGTGGACGGGGAGCAGACGCGACGGCGCATCATGTTCGTCGCGGCCGAGTACGTGGCCGAGGTCGGCTACGCCAACGCCACCATGAAGGACATCGCCGGCCGGGCGGGCATCACGGGCGCGGCGATCTACCGCTATTTCCCCTCCAAGAAGGAGCTCGTGGCGGCGACGCTGGACGAGACGATGAACAGCATTCTGAGCCGTCTCGACCTGGCCACCCAGATCCCCGGCACCCTCCAGCAGCGCTTCGTGGCCGTGCTGGAGGAGTCTCTGGCGTGCATGCGGGAGTACCCGGCGGCGACCCGGCTCAACGAAGCCGTCCAGATGGAGGCGGGCCGTCATCCGGAATTCGGTGAGGCGCTCGTCGCCCGGCAGGACGCTGAGGAGAAGCTGTACACCCGCCTCATCGACGACGCCGTGCGCCATGGTGAGCTGGCCGAGGACGTCGACAGGCAGGCGCTGAGCGACATGCTCACCTCCCTCACCTGGGGGCTGACCCACCTGGCGGCGACCGTGTCCCGGGATCGGCACGCGGCCGCGATCCGGCAGTTCGAGGCGCTGCTCGTCAGCGGATCCCTGGGGCCGCGGCACGCCTGAACGGCGCCGCCCGACGTAATTCAGTTCGTGTACACCCCTTGACCCCCTGGGTTTCGTGCTCGTAAATAAGTGAACGGCTATTTACTTACGTTGCGCCAAAGGAGGCGACGACGTGTCACTCACCCCTGATCCGAACCGGTCGACGGCCACGATCCCGCACGCCATCGAGCACCCCGCGCGAGTGCCGGCCCAGCGGTACTACTCCCGCGAGTTCGCCCAGCTGGAGAAGGACCACCTGTGGTCCCGCGTCTGGCAGATGGCCTGTCGTCTGGAAGAGATCCCCAGGCCCGGCGACTTCACCGAGTACACCATCAACGACCAGTCCATCCTCGTCGTCCGGGAGTCGGACGACTCGATCAAGGCGTACTTCAACGCCTGCCGCCACCGGGCCACCGCCCTGGGCAACGGCACCGGCACCTTCCACGGGCGGCAGATCGTCTGTCCGTACCACGGCTGGCGGTGGAACCTCGACGGTTCCAACTCCTACGTCTACGCCGAGCGGGGTTTCACCCCCGCCTGTCTCGACCCGGAGCTCCTGCGACTGCGGGAGTGCCAGGTCGGCACGTGGGGCGGCATGGTGTTCGTCAACCCGGACTCCGACGCCCCGCCGCTCAGCGAGTTCCTCAAGGACATCGCCGAAGCGCTCGACCCCATCGCCTTCGACCGTATGCAGGTCCGGTGGTGGCGCCACATCGTGCTGCCGGCGAACTGGAAGATGGCGCAGGAGGCGTTCCTGGAGGCCTACCACGTCATGCAGGCGCACCCCTCGCTCAGCATGGGCGCCGCCGACGAGGACTACGACGTGGACGCGATCGGCGGCCCCTTCGAGTGCTTCGAGGCCGGGCACGCCCACTCGACACCCGCCGAAGGCGGCGCCTCGCCCGTCAAGGGCATGTCCATGGCGGACTACTTCATCCAGTTCAACAACGCGCTCTACTTCGGCACCGACGCGTACACGACGGACCGCGAGGCATTCATCCAGCAGGGCCTCATGGAACGCGACATCCCCGCCGAGGAGTTCCCCGCCAAGTTCTTCGAGGCGCTGTACGCGTACGCCGAGGGCGCCGGCATCGCCCTGCCCCCGCCGCCCACCGCCACCACCGGGTACGGCCACATCTTCCCCAACCTCACCTTCCTCCCCGCCTACGGCAACTCGATCATCTACCGGGTGCGCCCCAACGGCGACGACCCCGAGAGCTGCCTCTTCGAGGTGTGGGCCGTACAGATCCCGACCGCCGACGCCGGCGAGCCGGAACGCCCCGAACTGGAGGGGCCCGTCCCGGTCGAGGAGTGGCCGCAGATCTTCAAGGAGGACTACCGCAACGTCATCGCCCAGCAGAAGGGCATCCGCACCCAGGGGCTGGACGACCTGATCCTCTCCGAGCAGTACGAGGCGATGATCGTGAACAACCACCGGGCCATTGACACCTACCTGACACGGCCGTGAGCGCGACGGCCCGGGTGCGCGTCGAGCCCGCCGGCGTCGAACTGGACGTGCGGTCCGGGGAGTCCGTGTTCGAGGCGGCTCTCCGGCAGGGGCTCACCTGGCCCACCATCTGCTACGGGCAGGCCCGCTGCACCGCCTGCGCCCTCGAGGTACTGGACGGGCACCCCGCCGCAGACCCGGTGGGCCCCGAAGAGCAGGGCGTGCTGCGGCAGTTGGCCCAGCGCCGCCGAGGGTCCGTCCGTGACACCCGGCTGGCGTGCCGGCTCACCGTGACCGGAGCGGTCACGGTCGAGAAGAAGGGCGCGAAGCCCACGGACGGCGATCCTGCCGCCTAGTGCCCCTCCCGGAAGACATCGCCGGTCACGGCACTGCCCGTGACGGCCGGGACCACAAGGACCGCACTCCGGCATCAACACATCGGCGTTGACACGCCGAACCGAAACCAAGGAACGACCAGATGGCAGTTCAGCACCATCACGGCCCACCGGCGGACGAGACCTACGACGTGATCGTGGTCGGATTCGGCGGAGCAGGGGCATGCGCGGCGATCGCCGCCGCGGAGGCCGGGGCCTCCGTCCTCGTCCTGGAGCGCTCCTACGGAGGCGGCTCCACCGCACACTCCGGCGGCGTCGTCTACGCGGGCGGCGGCACCGACGTGCAGCGGGGGGCCGGCGTCGCCGACACCCCCGACCAGATGTTCGCGTACCTGAAGAAGGAGACCCAGGGGGCCGTCGCCGACGAGACGCTGCGCGCCTTCGCCGACGGCAGCCCGGGGATGATCGGCTGGCTGCGCAAGCAGGGCCTGGAGTTCGACAGCAGCCTCTGCGACTACAAGACGTCGTACCCGACGAACCGCCACTACCTGTACTACTCCGGGAACGAACTCGTCCCCGAGTTCGCCGACGTCGCCCGGCCCGCCGCCCGCGGACACCGGACGCACGCCAAGAACTTCACCGGCGCCGTCTACTACGAGCGCCTGCGCCGCTCAGCCTTGGAGAAGGGCGTCACGGTGCGCCCGCTGGCCGACGTACGCCGTCTGATCACCGAGGACGGCAAGGTCGTGGGCGTCGAGTTCGACGCGCCGGAGCGCGGCCGTGAGCCCGGCCACTGGCACGAGAAGCTCGCCAAGGCCGCCGGAAAGCTGACGATCTACTACCAGCCGGTGGGCAGCCGCCTGAGCCGGGCCGCCGACACGGTCCAGCGCCGCCGCTCCCGTACGTACCAGGCGCGAGCCAGGGGCGGCGTCGTCCTCGCCACCGGGGGATTCGGCTTCGACAAGGAGATGATCCGCCGGCACGCACCCCGCTACGTCGACATCAATCCCCTCGGCCCCGGCGGAGAGACCGGTTCCGCGGTCAAGCTGGGTGCGCAGGTGGGCGCCGCCACCGACCGGATGGACTCCATCTCGGGATGGCGCTTCATCTGCCCGCCGGCCGCCTTCATGAAGGGCATCGTCGTGAACGCCCAGGGGCGGCGGTTCACCAACGAACAGCTCTACGGCGCGACCATGACGAAGCCGCTGATCGAGGAACACGGCGGACGGGGCTTCGTGATCCTGGACGCCGAGACCTGGCGTCTGGCCCGGTCCCAGCTGCGCACCCAGGCGGCCTTCTTCCACGTGCCTCAACTGGCCTACATATTCAGCCCGTTCGGCCATCGCAAGGCCGACAGCCTCGCGAAGCTGGCACGTGCCTGCGGGATCGACGCCTCCGGCCTCGTCGAGGCGGCCGCCGAGCACGACGCGGCTGTCACGGCGGGGGAGCCCGACGCCTTCGGCAAGGACGACGAACACCGTCACAGCCTGGCCAAGGGCCCCTACTACGCCGTCGACATCTCGCCCGACGCCTCGCCCGTCTTCTACCCGATCTCCTTCATCACGCTGGGCGGACTCGTCGTCGACGAACACACCGGCGCATCGGTGCGGGAGGGCGGCGAGGCGATTCCCGGCCTGTACGCGGCCGGGCGCTCGGCCGTCGGGATCTGCAGCAACAGTTACGTTTCCGGCCTCTCCCTGGCCGACGCCGTCTTCTCCGGGCGCCGGGCCGGCGAGCACGCCGCCCTGAGCGCACGGCAGTCCACGAACTCCGAGAAGGAGACCGCATGAGTACCCGGCCCGCCGTGCCGAGCGCCGACGTGCAGCTGGAGATGTTCACGACAGCGACCCGGATCAAACTGTTCGACGAGAAGTACCGGTCGCTGATGGCCGCCGGGCAGATCGGCGGCATGTACTACTCGCCGCGCGGTCAGGAGTTCGCGGCCGTCTCGGTCGCCCAGCACCTGCGCGCGGACGACTACGTGGTCACCATCTACCGCGGCCTGCACGACCAGATAGCCAAGGGCGTCCCCCTGAGGGAGCTGTGGGCCGAGTATCTCGGCAAGGCGGCCGGCACCTGCAAGGGCAAGGGCGGCCCGATGCACGTCACCTCGCCGGAACACGGCCTCATGGTGACGACCGGGGTCGTCGGCTCCGGAATGCCGATCGCCACCGGGCTCGGCCTGTCGGCCCGCATGCGCGGCACCGACCAGGTCACGGTGGTGAACTTCGGCGACGGTGCCTCCAACATCGGGGCCTTCCACGAGTCGATGAACCTCGCCTCGGTCTGGCAGCTGCCGGTGATCTTCGTGTGCCAGAACAACCTCTTCGCCGAGTACACCCCGCTCGCGGAAGGCACCGCGGTGGAACACATCGCCGACCGGGCCGCCGCCTACTCGATGCCGGGCGTCAGGGTGAACGGCAACGACCCGGTCGCCACGTGGCAGGCAGCCGGCGAGGCGATCGACCGCGCGCGGCGCGGCGACGGCCCCACGCTGCTGGAGGCGGAGACGTTCCGCTTCCACGGCCATGTCATGGGAGACCAGCAGAAGTACATGCCGAAGCAGCTGCTCTCCGACGCGATGGCCGCCGACCCCGTGCCCCGCTTCCGGGCGAAACTGCTCGCGGACGGCGTGGCCACCGAGGCGCAACTCGCGGAGGTGGAGGAGAAGGCAGCGGCCGAAGTACTCGACGCGGCCGAGTTCGCGCTCGCCGCCGATCTGCCCGGCATCGAGGAACTCACCACCGACGTCTACGCCCCGGAGGTGGCGGCACGATGACGGACACCCGTACGAAACCGGCTGAGACCGAGGCGGCCGCGCCCCGCAAGATCGGCATGGTCAAGGCCATCAACGAAGCCCTCGACGTCGCCCTGGGGCTGGACGACTCGGTCTTCGCCCTCGGCGAGGACATCCAGGAGCCGTCAGGCGGAGGCTTCGGCATCCACCAGGGTCTGGGCAACAAGTACGGAGCCTCACGGGTCCGGCACACGCCCATCTCCGAGCAGGCCATCATGGGGGCGGCGATCGGCGCCGCCATCTCCGGGATGCGCCCGGTGGCCGAGATCATGCTGATGAACTTCGTGCACGTCTGCGCGGACCAGCTCGTCAACCACGCCGCGAAACTGCGCTACATGTCCGGCGGCCGCACCCCGGTCCCGCTGACCGTCCGCACCGCCACCGGCACCGGCGGCGGATTCGGCGCCCAGCACTCCGACATGCTGGAGGGGCCGCTGGCCCACACCCCCGGCCTGAAGGTGATCGTGCCGAGCAACGCGGCGGACGCGAAGGGGCTGCTCCTCTCCGCGATCTTCGACGACGACCCGTGCGTCTTCGTCGAGATGACCGGGCTGTACTTCTCCGCCAAGGGCGACGTCCCCCGGGGCGACTACCGGGTCCCGCTCGGCAAGGCCCGCATCGCGCGGCCGGGCTCGGACGTCACGCTTCTGACGTACGGGCGACAGGTCGTGGACAGCATGACCGCCGCCGCGAACCTCTCGGCCGAAGGCATCGACGTGGAGGTCATCGACTTGCGCACGCTGTATCCGCTGGACATCGAGACCGTCCTCACCTCCGTGGCCAGGACCGGCCGGGCCGTCGTCGTGCACGAGGCCGTGCGGCGGGGCGGGTTCGGCGCGGAGCTGGCGGCCACGGTGCACGAGGAGCTGTTCGGCGAGCTCAGCTCCCCCGTCAGGAGGATCGCGGCCCCGGACACGCCGGTGCCGTACGCCAAGTCGCTGGAGGACGCCTATCTCCCCGGCGTCCAGCGCATCGAGACGGCCGTCCGGAGGCTCAAGTGAGTCACGAACTGCGCATCCCCCAGCTCGGCGTGACCATGAGCGAGGGCGAGATCACCGAGTGGATGGTCGAGACCGGCGACACCGTGACGGAGGGGCAGGTGCTCTACGTCCTGGCCACCGACAAGACGGAGACGGAGATCGAGTCACCGGCCGCGGGCACCATCGAGGTCCTCGGTGAGCTCGAGAAGACGTACGAGGTGGGAACGGTGATCGGCCTCATCTCCTGAGCAGGGCGGAGGCCCGCTGCGGATCATCCTTCCGCGGCTGGCCTCCGCCGCACGGATTCACAGACGCATCGGCCGGGTGTCGTACCGGGCGCGCAGCGCGTCCAGCACGGCCCGCAGCCCCGGCACCCTGTCCTCGGAGCCGGGCCGCCACGCCACGCCGACCCGGAGAGTGAGCGACTCGTCCCGTAGTGGGACGACCTTGAACTGCGGCGCGGTGAAGATCTGGGCGCCCGGTGAGTTGTCCGCCGCCACCGTCAGAGCCAGCGCCCTGGTCCGCAGCACATGCGCGGCCACCTGCAGCGTGTCGTTGTGCGGCAGGTGCACGAGCTGGGTGACTCCGGCTTCCAGGAGCGCTTGGCGGGTCTCTCCCATGACCAGCGGGTGCACCTTGGGGGACGTGACGAGGACCTTCCGGTCGTGGAGATCGGTGAGTTCCAGCGAGGGGCGGTCGGCGAGTTCGTCGTCCGGGCGCATCGCGACACCGTAGGGCCCGTAGGCCAGCGTCAGGCTCTGCGCGCTGTCCGTGCCGAGGGGCAGATGTACCACGGCGAGATCGATCCGGTCGGCGCCGAGCATGACGAGGGACTCCGCGGACGGAGCCAGCACCAGGGGCAGCTGCGTGTCCGGAGACAGCTGGCGATAGGTCTCCAGGAGCAGGTCCAGCACGACGGGCGGAGCCAACGGCGCCGCTCCGAGACGGCACCGGGCGATTGCCTGGTACTCGGCGGGCAGCTGTCGCAGAGCGTCGAACACACGTACCGCTTCGGCCGCCCGGCCCCGGAACGTGTCGCCGAACGGCGTCAGCTCGACGTGATGGTGTTCGCGTACGAAGAGGTCACGGCCCAGCTCCTGTTCGAGCTCCCGGATCCGCCGGCTGAGCGGCGACGGCGTGATGTGCAAGCGCTCGGCCGCCCGCCCGAAGTGGAGTTCTTCCGCGACGGCGAGGAAGTAACGAACCTGCTGGATGTCCACGTGGCCAGTACATCATCAGCCGCGCCCGCCACGGGGAGCGGGGAGGCCGCGCCGGGCTCATTGCCGTAGCGAACACGCCCACGTCACGGAATTGGACATGTACAGACGGTGCGACATGAGTCCAACCTGAAGAAGTAACGCGGCGTTCACATTGATCCGCGTGTCACGAGTGCGCAGCACGCGGGTGACGTCCCGCGGCGACCACGCCTCATCACGTCTTTTACAGCGGCGCTCGGCCCGGCGGGACCGGACCGGCGCGTCGCCCGGCATGCCTGGAGACACGGATGACAGAGACATCACGCGACGGCGCGGGGACCGGCCCGCTGGACGGCATGACCGTCGTGGACACGACGGACGGGCGCGGGGAGACCGCAGGGCGATTCCTGGCCGATCTCGGAGCAGACGTCATCCTGGTGGAGCCGCCGGAGGGCGCGTCGGCGCGTCGGCGCGGCCCGCTGCACGACGGGGTGAGCCTCTCCTTCCTCACGCGCAACGCGAACAAGCGCGGCGTGACGCTGGACCTGGAGACCACCGAGGGCCGGGCCGCCCTTCTGCGTCTGCTGGACCGCGCCGACATCTGGATCGAGTCGCAGCGCCCCACTGGCGGCAAGGGGGAAGGCCTCGACTACGCCTCCGTGTCGCGGCGCAACCCCGGGCTCGTCCTGCTCACCGTCACCGATTTCGGGCTCACCGGCCCCTACCGCGACCACCTGGCTTCGGACGCCGTGCACTCCGCGCTGTCCGGCGGCCTGTGCCGGTCCGGGCTTCCGGGCCGCCCTCCTCTGCCGCCCCCCGGCTCGCTGGCCACCGAAGCGGCCTCGCTCCAGGCCGCCTGGGTCGCCCTCCTCGCCCACTTCTCCAGCATCACGACCGGCCGCGGCGACCACATCGACTTCTCGGTGCACGAGGCGGTCACCCAGGTACTCGACCCCGGCTTCGGCGTCGGCGGCTCCGCGACGGGCGGGCTGCGCGCCGTCGATCTGCCCCGGGGGCGGCCCTCCGCCGGCCATCTCTACCCGATCTTCCCGTGCGCGGACGGCCTGGTCAGGATCTGCGTGCTCAGTCCGCGGCAGTGGCGCGGCATGCGTGCCTGGCTCGGCGAGCCCGAGGAGTTCGCCGACCCCCGGTACGAGCGGCTGGACGTCCGTTTCAACGAGGCGGACCGCGTCTACGCGCACATCGGTGAGTTCTTCAGCGACCGGAACCGCGACGACCTGGTCGCCGCGGGACAGCAGTACGGCGTACCGATCGCGGCTGTCCTGGACGCCGGCGAGGTCCTGCGCGCCGACCACTACCTCGAGCGCGGCGCGCTGGAGGACATCGAGGTCGCCCCCGGCCTGGAGGCCCGGGTACCCAACGGCTTCCTGGAGGTCGACGGTCACCGGGTGGGCCGACGCAGGCGCGCGCCCCAGCTCGGCGAACACAACACGGAGGTGCTGGAGGGCACCGCCACCGAACCGCGTCCGACGCCGGACGCCGCGACGCCGGCCGCCCCCGGGCGCGTCCACCCGCTGGCCGGTCTGCGGGTTCTCGACCTGGGCGTCATCGTGGCCGGCGCCGAACTCGGCCGGCTGCTCGCCGACCACGGCGCGGACGTCGTCAAGGTGGAGGCCCGGGCGTTCCCCGACGGCGGGCGCCAGTCGCGTACCGGCGAAGTGCTCACCGCCTCCACCGCATGGGGCCACCGCAACAAGCGCAGCCTCGGCCTCAACCTGCGTTCCCCCGAAGGCATCGCGCTGTTCAGGCAACTGGCGGCGGACACGGACGTGGTGCTGTCCAACTTCAAGCCGGGCACCCTCCAATCCCTCGGCCTCGGTTACGACTCCCTCCGGGAGATCAACCCCCGCATCGTCATGGTGGACAGCAGCGCGCTGGGCGCGAGCGGCCCCTGGAGCAAGCGCATGGGCTACGGCCCGCTGGTCCGGGCGGCCGCCGGTCTGACCGACCTCTGGCGTTACCCGGACACGCCGGGGGAGGGGCACAGCGACGGCATCACGATCTACCCGGACCACGTGGTCGGCCGGGTCGGCGCAGCCTCCGTCATGGCCCAGCTGATCAAGCTGCACCGCACCGGCACCGGCGGCACCGTCAGCATCTCGCAGGCGGAGATCATCCTGGAAGCCATGGCGGACCTGCTGCTCGCCGAGTGGCTGCGGCCCGGCTCGATGACGGCCGGCCAGATCACCTTCGACGCACCCGACGGCGTGTTCCCGTGCGCGGGCGACGACGAGTGGTGCGTGGTGTCCGTACGGGACGACGGCGAATGGCTGCGGCTCTGCGCGGCCATCGGCCGGGAAGACCTGGCGGCGGACCCGGCACTGGCCGACGCGGCCGGCCGGCTCGCGCACCGCGACCGGATCCGGCAGGCCGTGGAGGCCTGGACGACGCAGCGCGCTCCCCGTGGCGCCATGAACCTGTTGCAGGCGGCCGGTGTGCCGGCCGGTGCGATGCTGCGGGTCGGTGAGCTGCTCACGGACCCGCACCTCGAAGAGCGCCGGTACTTCGCCCGGCTGAGCCAGCCCACGATGGATGAGCCGCTGCCGACGGAAGCGAGGCCCGCGCACTCCCTGGGCCTGGCGGACCCGCCGGTCCGCCCCGCCCCTCTGCCGGGCCAGCACACCCGCGAGCTGGCCGGTGAACTCCTGGGACTCGACACGGAGCAGACCGAGAAGCTGATCGAGGAAGGCGTTCTGGAAGCGATGGAACCCAAGCACCAAGCGGCGATGGAACGCGCCGCGAGGCCGGTCCTGGTGGCGGATGAAGGCCACGTCAGGATCATCACCCTGAACCGGCCCGAGGCACGCAACGCCGTCAACGAGGAGCTGTCCCGGCTGCTCGGCGAGGCTTTGGACGAGGCCGACAAGGACCCGGGCGTCCGGGCCGTGGTCATCACCGGAGCGGGCGACAAGGCGTTCTGCGCCGGAGCCGACCTCAAGGCCGTGGCGCGCGGCGAGAACATCATGCCGCAGGGCCGCGAGGCCTGGGGATTCGCCGGCTACGTGAGTCACCACATCGGGAAGCCGACCATCGCGGCCGTCAACGGCTTCGCCCTCGGCGGCGGCACAGAGATCGCGCTCGCCAGCGACCTGGTGGTGGCCGCCGACACCGCGCGGTTCGGGCTCCCCGAGGTGAAGCGGGGCATCATCGCGGCGGCCGGCGGCGCCTTCCGGCTGGCGGCGCAGCTGCCGCAGAAGGTGGCCATGGAGCTGCTGCTGACCGGCGACACCCTCGACGCGGCGGCTGCCAAGGACCTGGGGCTCGTCAACCGCGTCGTGCCGCAGGACCGGGTGAGGGAAGAGGCCGTGCTGCTCGCGCAGCGGATCGCCGCCAACGCGCCGCTGGCGGTCCAGGCCAGCAAGCGCATCGCGCTGGGCATCGCGGACGGCGCCGTCGCACAGGAGCAGCAGCGCTGGGACCTCTCCTGGTCCGAGGCCCGCGCGGTCATGGGCTCGGACGACGCCAAGGAGGGCCCGCGCGCCTTCGCCGAGAAGCGCGCCCCCGTCTGGCAGGCCCGCTGAGCCGGCGTGCGCGCCCCTCAGCAAGACATCATCGAACGTGTCCCGAAAGGCAGTTGACATCACGTGAGTACCACTGAGCGCGGGGGGCGCGGTCCGGCCATCGCCGGGCTGGGCATCACCGACATGGGCAAGGTGTACGGGCGTACCGCCGCGGACTTCGCCGCGGACGCCGTGCGCCGCGCGGCCGAGGACGCTGGTCTCGCCCTCACCGACATCGACGGGCTGCTCACCAGCCAGGGCGTCGGCGGTGGCGTCGGCCTCGGGCTCCAGCGTGACCTCGGCCTGCGCGACCTGCGGATGCTCTCCGAGGTGCAGGCGTACGGTTCCACCGCCGGCGCCATGGTCCAGTACGCCGCCATGGCGGTGCAGTCGGGCATGGCGGAGGCCGTCGCCTGCGTCTTCGCCGACGCGCCGCTGAAGGAGAAGTCGTCGGCGGGCGCGGCCTACGCCGGTGCGGGGCGTGCCCCCGCCGGCTGGCGGGGGCTGAACGCCGCGGCGGGCATCGCCGGGGCCAACCCGCTCTACGCGATGGCGGCCCGCCGCCACATGGACACCTACGGCACCACGAGCGAGCAGCTCGCCCACATCGCCGTCGCGCAGCGCGACTGGGCGGTGATGAACCCGCTCGCCCAGATGCGTACCCCCATCACCGTGGAGGACCACCAGGCCTCACGGCCGATCGCCGATCCCTTCCGGCTGCTCGACTGCTGCCTCGTGACCAACGGCGGCATCGCCGTCATCGTGACCACCGCCGAACGCGCGGCGAACCTGCGCAAGCCTCCGGTGCACGTCCTGGGCTGGGGTCAGTCCCACCCCGGTTACCCCATGGCCCGCGGCAGCGAGTTCGGGCTGGTCAGCGGCGCCGCCACCTCGGGCCCCGCGGCCATGAAGATGGCAGGCGTCACCGTCGGCGACATCGATGTGGTCGAGCTCTACGACTGCTACACCTTCACGGCACTGATCTCCCTGGAGGACTACGGCTTCTGCGCCAAGGGGGAGGGCGGCGAGTTCGTCGCCGGCGGGGCACTCGGTCCGCAGGGGACGCTGCCGGTCAACACCGGCGGCGGTCAGCTCTCCTCGTACTACCTGTGGGGCATGACGCCGCTCTCCGAGGCCGTGCTGCAAGCGCGCGGAGAGGCGGGAGAACGCCAGGTGCCGCGCCACGACACCGTGCTCGTCAGCGGCAACGGGGGCATCCTCGACCACCACTCGACGCTGATCCTCAGCCCGCACGCGCACGCCTGACGTGCCGCCCCCCGTCGTCTCCCTCGGCCGCCCGGCCGTCCACCACAGAAAGGGTCCGCCATGACCACCGTTCCCGCAGTCCGGCGAGATGCCGACACCGAAGCCTTCTTCGACGGCACGGGCCGGGGCGAACTGCTGATCCGGCACTGCGCCGCGTGCGGCGGCCACGGGGCGCCCCAGGAGACCGCCTGCCCCGCCTGCGGGAAGGCGGAGCTCTCCTGGGTCCCCGCCCTGGGTACCGGAACGCTCGTGTCCTGGACCGCGACGCAGCCCCGTCCCAAGGACGGCGTTCCGGCACCCCGCACGACGATCGGCCTCGTCGAACTGACCGAAGGCCCTTGGCTGTACGCCCGGGTCGTCGGCGTGGACGACGGTGCGCCGTCCTCGGGCTCGCCCGTCACCGTGGAGTTCGCCCGCCCGGCGGACGGGGACGGGGAAGCCGTGCCGGTGTTCCGGCCGAGCCGGTGAACCGCCCCGTGCGGTGACGTATCGCATACGCAAACGAGTGAAGCCCGCAGATGTCTGCGGGCTTCACTCGTTTCGCGGGGCGGTGTGGCGGCGGGGCGCGGCCCCGCCGCCGACAGGGATCAGTCCGACTCGCCCAGCTGCTTCCTGACCGCGGTGAGGGCCTGCGCGACGGCGCCCCGGAGCTGGTCCCGCTTCTCCGTCGTGTACGGGGGCATGGCGGACGGCGCCACGCCGAACGGGAGCGCGCTCTGGGTGATGGTGCGCCGGTGGCTGAACGTGTCGAAGCCGGCCTTGCCGTGGTACGCGCCGGAACCGCTCTGGCCGACGCCGCCGAAGGGGGCGCCCTCGATGCCGAAGTGGAGGGCCATGTCGTTGCGGGTCACGCCGCCGGAGGTGGTGCGCCGCACGAACTCGCGGAACTCCGCGGTGTCATCGCCGTACCAGTACGCGGCCAGCGGATGGGGCTTGGCGGTGATGTAGTCGATGGCCTCGCGCACCGTGCCGTACGGCAGGACGCTGATGACGGGACCGAAGACCTCTTCGTGCGCGATGGTCATCTCGTCGGTGACGCCGAGGAGCAGCGTGGGAGGCATACGGCGGGTTGCCGCGTCCGGGAGCGCCGCCTGCTCGTCCTCCGGGACCATGGTGATGACCTCCGCGCCCTTGGCACGTGCGTCGTCCACCAGCCCCTTGACCCGCGCGAAGTTGCGGTCGTCGACGAGGGTGACGACGTCCGGGTTCTCGCGGTAGGCCGGGAAGTAGCCCTGCATGGCGGTGCGGAACGCGCCGACGAACGCCTCGACCTTGTCCTCGGGTACGAGAACGTAGTCGGGGCACAGGCAGAGCTGGCCACCGTTCATCATGCGGGCGGCGGAGACGCGCTCCGCGGCGACCTGGACGTCGGCGTCGGGGCCGACGACGACGGGGTTCTTGCCGCCGAGTTCGAGGGTGACCGGCGTGAGGTTGCGGCCGGCGGCTGCGGCGACATGGCGTCCCACACCGGGCGATCCGGTGAAGAAGAGGTGGTCGAAGGGAAGCTCGGAGAAGGCGACGGAGGTCTCCGTGCCGCCCCGGACGACGACCGCTTCGTCCTGCGGGAAGCGGGTGGCGACCGCTCGGGCGAACACCTCGGCCGTGCGGGAGGGCACCTCCGAGAACTTGATCATGACGCGGTTGCCGGCGGCGAAGGCCTCGACGGCGGGCTGGAACACGAGGGAGACGGGGAAGTTCCAGGGGCCGATGATGCCGACGACACCCTTGGGCCGGTTCTGGATGTGGGTGGGCAGGCCCTTGGCGGCGGCCGCGGGGATCTCGACGTCGGCCATCCACGCTTCGAGGTTCTCGCGGACGTCGGTCACGTCGCTCATCGCACCGAGGATGTCGCTGCTGAGGGAGTTCGCTTCGGGGCGGTTGCCGAAGTCGGCGTTCAGCGCGGCGGTCAGCTCGTCGGCGTGCTCCAGGAGCGCCGCGGTGAGCCGGTCGATGCGGTCGATGCGGACCGCCGCGCTCGGCGGTCCCTCGGCGAGGAACGCGCGCTGCTGGGCTGCGAGGAGTTCACTCAGCGCGGCGCCGGTGATGCCCTCTTCGGGCACCTGGGCTACAGGGGTGGTGCTGGGACTGGTCAAGGTCATGCTTCTTCCTGGAATGCGATGAAGAGGGGTGGAGCAGGAGGCCGGGCCCGCGCCCGTCCGCTGCCGAAGCGGGGCGCGGACGCGATCCCGGCAGAGCTCATCGCGCGGAGGGCTCGTCGAAGACGAGGACCGGCTTGATCGCCGAGCCGGAGACGGAGTCCGCCATGGCCGTGTTGATGTCGGCGAACGCGTAGTGCCGGACGATCTTCTCGAGCGGGAACTTCCCTTCCGCGTGCCAGCGGACGAGCTGCGGGATGAAGACCTGAGGATCGGCGTCGCCCTCGATGCAGCCGCGTACCGTCTTGCCGGAGGTGATCAGGTCCATCACGTTGAAGGTGACCTCCGGCGCGCCCAGGCCCAGCAGGACCAGCGTGCCCTGCGGAGCGAGCGCGGCGACGGCCGAGCTGATGACGGAGGGCACCGCGGTGGTGTCCACGGCGTGCGTCGCGCCACCGCCGGTGGCCTCGGCCAGCAGCTTCACGAGGTCGTCCGACCGGCCGTCGACGACGGCCGTGGCGCCGAGGGCCAGTGCCGCCTCGCGGCGTTCCTCGGACAGGTCGACGGCGACGATCGTCCGGACGCCGAGGGCGGCGGCCGCCATGACGGCCGCCATGCCCACGCCGCCGGCACCGTAGACGATCACCCGGGCTTCCGGGTCCGGCGCGAGTACGTTCACCACGGCTCCGGCGCCCGTCATGAACCCGCAGGCGAACGGAGCCACCGCCGCGAGGTCGGTCTCCGGGTCCACGACCACCACGTTGTCCTGGCTGGCGATCGCGTGGGAGGCGAAGCTCGACTGGCCGAAGAACGAACCGCGCAGGGGCTTCCCGTCCTGCGTCAGCGTCACCGACCCGTCCGCCCGAAGGCCCGACGAGTTCAGGGCCACGAACGCATCGCAGTAACCGGGCGTGCCCTGGGCACAGGCGTGGCACTGTCCGCAACTGCGGAAGGTGAGCAACACCTTGTCCCCGACGTCCACTCCCGAGATGCCGGCGCCCACGGCCTCGACGATCCCCGCGCCCTCGTGTCCGAAGACGGCGCCGGGCTCGGCGGGCATGCCGGCCTTGGAAACCAGGTCGGTGTGGCACATGCCGGCCGCGACGAGACGCACCCGTACCTCGTCGTCCCGCAGCGGAGCCATCGTGATGGTCTCCAGGGTGAACGGGGTCTTCGGGCCGCGCGACAGTGCTGCGGTGATGTTCATGGGAGGTGTTCTCCTTCGACGTTCCACGGCACGGGAGTGCGGCCGTCGCCCGTGGTCGCGTCGGTTGCCCGGTGGAGAACCGCTGTGTGTGCGGCGGCGCGCGCGGGCATGGCCCGCCGGCCGTCCGCGACGGTCGGCTGCTGTGACAACCGCGTGAAGTGCCTGGTCATTGGATGCTCGCACCTCGGCGGCGCCAGGTCCATTGCCCATTTCCGCATGTGCACGTGTCTGTCTGCGTCATGTGCCGCCGCAGGGACGGGGCCTTGACGGGCTCCTCAGGGCTGACCCGGCCGGAGGGCCACGAAGAGGGCCTCCGCGTCGGCCGTGAGCACGTCGCCGTGGTGGATCGTCGCCGTGAGGTAGCGCTTGCGGCCCTCCTCGCGCGAGAAGCGCGCGGTGAGCCGCAGCTCGGGGCCGATGGGAGTGACGCTTCGGAAATTCACGTGCAGGAAGGCGGTGCGGGCCCGGCGCCGGCCGGTGTTGGCGAGGCGGCCCAGCACCTCGTCGAACACCAGCGGGATCACCCCGCCGTGGGCGGCTCCGTTCCCGCCGAGGTAGTAGCGGCCCAGCCGGAACCTGCCGGTCGCGTGCTCCTCGTCCCACTCGTCCACGTGGAACGCCGGAACGAGAGCCTGTCCGCGCCCCGGGAGATCGAGTCGGTGGCCGGTGATCTGCTCGCTCCCGGGGACGCTGTACGGCGCGAGGGCTGCCGCGACGTCCTGGAGCGAACGGGTCGCCTCCCGTACGACGTCGTCCGGCGCGGCTGCCTCGGCGATCCGGTCCTGGGCGAGCCTGAGTGAGTCGATGAGCCCGGCGAAGGCGGCCCCGCCCGAGGACGCGTTCGTGCCGTCGTTCCAGCCGCCGTGCGGTGACTCGTCGGTCGTGGTCGGTGTGGGCTTGGTCATGAGCTGAGTCACCATCCGTGTCTGCTGTGCGTGGGTGCCGTCAGGAAAGGCCGTGCGGGCGGGTGGAAGCCCCGCCGCCCCGTCAGCCCGCCACGAAGCCGCCGTCGACGACCAGTTCGTCGGCCGTGTGGTAGCGCGAGGCGTCCGAGGCCAGGTAGACGGCGACGCCGCCGAGGTCCTCGGGGCGCCCCCAGCGCCGGGACGGGATGCGGTGCAGGGCCCGGTCGGCGAAACGCTCGTCGTCGAGGAGGTCCTGGGCGAGGGGTGTCTCGATCCAGCCGGGACGGATGGCGTTGACCCTGATGCCGTAGCGCCCGAGCTCGGCCGCGCAGGAGTGGACCAGGCCGGTCAGCCCCGCCTTGCTCGTGGCGTACGCCTGGGTCCTGGACTCGCCCTTGGTGGTGCCGACGATGCTCGACACGGCGACGAGGCTGCCTCCCTCGCCGCGTTCCTTCATGTGCCGGGCGGCGGCCTGGAAGGTGTAGAACACGCCGTCGAGGTTGACGCGCAGCACACGGTGCCATTCGTCCGGTGTGAGGTCGAGGAAGCGGTCGTAGTGGCCGCCCACCCCGGCGTTGGCGATACAGGTGTCCAGCCGGCCCAGGGCGTCCAGCGTTTCCGCCATCGCGGAGGTGACCTGTGCGGGGTCGCCGACGTCGCAGCGCACTGCCACGGCCTTGCGGCCGTGGCGGGAGAGGCGTTCCACGGCGGCGGCGTTGCGCTCCTGGTTGGTGCCCCAGACGGCTACGTGGGCTCCCGCCGCCGCCAGCGCGTCCGCCATGCCGAGGCCGATGCCGCTGTTGCCTCCCGTCACGAGGGCGGTCCGGTCGTGCAGGTCCAGCAGGGAGGGGGCCATGGGCCTTCCTTTCGCTCGCGGCTCGGCTGAGCGCCGACTGTACGGTGCCCGGTGCCTTTGCCGAAACATCATGCAACTAGGTAAGCTATGTTGCCTGAAAGTCGAACGGATGTGGAGTGCCGGTCCGAAAACGGGACGGCCGCTGCGAGCCCTCCCTCGACGGCGTGCGACGCCGGAGAGCGGGGCGGCTCCCTAGGAGGTTCGCTTGTCCATCGATCTGAGCCCCGGAACCGAAGTGGCGGAACTCGCCCGGCGCACCGCCGATTTCGTACGCACGGTGGTGGTCCCGGAGGAGATACGCCACGCGGGGGTGGCCGCCGCCGGCGGCGATCCGATGCGGCTGAACCTTCAGGCCGCGGCAAGGGAGGCCGGAGTCTTCGCCCCGCACGCCGCCGTGGAGTACGGCGGACACGGCCTGGACATGTGCGGCAGGGCCGCCGTCTTCGAGGAGGCGGGCTGGTCGCTCTTCGGGCCGCTGGCCCTCAACATCGCGGCCCCGGACGAGGGCAACATCCACATGCTGGAGGCGATCGCCTCCAGTGAGCAGAAGGAACGCTACCTCCGCCCGCTGGCCGCCGGCGACGTCCGGTCCTGCTTCGCGATGACCGAACCCGCGCCCGGCGCGGGGGCCGACCCCGCCGCCCTGAACACCCGTGCCGTACGGGTGCCCGGCGGCTGGCGGATCAACGGCCGCAAGTGGTTCATCACCGGCGCGGACGGTGCCGCGTTCGCCGTCTGCTTCGCGCGCACCTCGGGCGAAGCGGGCGACCGGGGCGGCGCGACCATGTTCCTGGTCGACGCGGAGAACCCCGGAATGAAGATCGTCCGGCACATCGACACCCTCGACAAGGCACTGTTCGCGGGCCACGCGGAAGTGCTCTTCGAGGACTGCTTCGTACCCGACGAGGCGATGCTCGGAGAGGTGGACGAAGGCTTCCGTTACGCCCAGGTCCGGCTCGGCCCCGCACGGATGACGCACTGCATGCGGTGGCTCGGCATCGCACGGCGCGCACAGGAGATCGCCGTCGAACGGGCCGCTGAGCGGCGGCTGTTCGGTGCGCGCCTCGGGGAACTGGGCATGGTCCAGGGGATGATCGCCGACTCCGAGATCGACATCGCGGCGTCCCGCGGACTGGTGCTGCGCGCGTGCTGGGAGCTGGACCAGGGGGAGCCGGCCGCCCAGGCCACCGCCGTCGCCAAGACGTTCACCGCGGAGGCGGTCTGGCGGGTGGTGGACCGCGCCGTGCAGATCTGCGGCGCCCTCGGCATCTCGGGCGACGTCCTGCTCGGCCGGTACCTGAACGAGGTCCGCCCCTTCCGCATCTACGACGGCCCGTCCGAGACACACCGCTGGGCGATCGCCAAGCGCGTCGTGGGCCGCCAGGTGCGCGCCGCCGGAGGGACGACATGAGCACGACCGCGCAGGAACTCGACCTGACCGCCCTGCGGCACTGGTTCGAGCGCCACGCCCCGGAGATCGAGGGCCCGGTCACCGCTGAACTCCTGCACGGAGGCCGGTCCAACCTCACCTTCCGCATCGACGGCCCGGCCGGCTCCTGGGTACTGCGCAGGCCGCCGCTCGGCGGACTGACGCCGTCCGCCCACGACATGGGGCGCGAGTTCCGGGTCGTCCGGGCGTTGTGGGGCACGGACGTCCCGGTGGCGCGTGCGGTCGCCCTGTGCGAGGACCCGGATGTGCTCGGTGTGCCGTTCTCCGTCGTGGAACACGTGGCCGGCACGGTCGTACGCAGCCGCGCGGACCTCGAACGCCTGCCGCGTGCGGGCGCCGAAGCGTGCGCGTACGCCCTCGTGGACGCGATGGCCTCCCTGCACGCCGTACCGTATGACGAGATCGGTCTCGGGCGGTTCGGCAGGCCCGAGGGGTATCTCGGGCGCCAGGTGAGCCGGTGGCGCGACCAGTGGGACCGGGTCGCCACCCGTGAACTGCCCGACCTGATGCGCCTGCACGGCCTCCTGGCCCAGCGCCTGCCCACCGAGTCGGCCGCGGCGATCGTGCACGGGGACGTACGCGTGGACAACGCCATCCTCGACCCGGACGACCCGAGCCGCGTACGGGCACTCGTGGACTGGGAGATGGCGACCCTCGGCGACCCGCTCGCGGACCTGGCCCTCCACCTCGTCTACCGGGACGAGGCGTTCGAGCCGGTGCTGGGCGGCTCGGCGGCCTCGGTGAGCGACCGCTTCCCGGCCCCCGCCGCCCTCGCCGAGCGGTATGCCCGGGCCTCCGAACGGGACCTCGGCCCGCTGGACTTCTACCTCGGGCTCGGCTACTTCAAGATCGCCGTCATCGCGGAGGGCATCCACGCCCGTTACGCCGACGGCCTCACCGTCGGCGACGGCTTCGAAACCGTCGGGTCCGCCGTCCCCCGCCTCGCCGCCGCCGGACTCGCGGCGCTGACCGGCCGGACCCCCTGACCCGTTCCGGCCCGGCGGCGAAAGAGGCCGGCCGGGCCCAAGGTCACCCACCACCGTGCGTCGCACCGAGAAAGGCGGCTCCATGCAGAGCACAGGCACCACGGCCTCCGAAGCAACCTCATCCGAAGAGGACGCACGTCCCGTCCTGGTGAGCCAGGCGGGCCACGTGGCGGTCATCACCCTGAACCGCCCGAAGGTCCTCAACGCCATGACCCTGCCCATGGCGACGGCCTACGCGGACGCGCTGCGCGCCGCCGACGCCGACCCGGCCGTGCGCGCGATCGTCGTCACCGGAGCGGGACGCGGCTTCTGCGCGGGAGCGGATCTGGCCGTGCTCCGCCAGGGGCCGGACGCCATCCGCCGGTTCGTGCCGCGGGCCGAGGACCTGCCCGATCTCGCGCTCCGGCTGCGGAAACCGGTGATAGCGGCGATCAACGGACCGGTCGCCGGGATCGGCTTCGCCTACCTGCTGGGCAGCGACATCCGGTACGCGGCCTCCACCGCGACCATCAGCAGCAGTTTCGCCCGGCTGGGGCTGGTCGCCGAGTACGGGGTGTCCTGGCTGCTTCCCCGCGTCGTGGGAACCACCCACGCCCTCGAACTGCTCTTCTCGGGCGGCACCGTCAGCGCCGAGGAGGCTGCCCGCATCGGGCTGGTGCAGCACGTGACCGAGCCCGGCGAGGCACTCACGCGAGCCCTCGCGCACGCCACCGAACTGGCGGAGAACTGTTCGCCGGCCTCACTGGCCGCGATCAAGGCACAGGTGTGGGGGGACCTGGACCGGCCCCGCGACGACGCCGTCCGGCGCGCGTTCGCCCTGATGGACACCTCCTTCGACGGTCCGGACCTGGCGGAAGCTCTGGCGGCCCGCTCCGAGAAGCGCACCCCGGTGTTCGCGCCGCTGCCCCCGGCCCGTACCACCACCGAGAACGACGACGTACCGCAAGGAAGGCTGACCTCGTGACCACACCGACATCCTCACCCCGGCCCGGGACGACGGGCCGCGACGCGGCGGCCCTGGTCCTGCGGGCCACGCTCGGCCCGATGCTCTTCGCCCACGGCTGGAACAAGATCAAGGGGCCCGGCGGGCTGCGGGGCACCACCTCGTGGTTCGAGTCCCTGGGGCTCCGGCCCGCCGCCGCGCACGCGCGGATGGCTGCCGCTTCCGAGCTGGCGGCGGGCGCGGGCCTGGTCCTCGGTGTCGCCGCGCCGCTGCCCGCGGCCGCCGCCGTGGGCCTCATGGCCGTCGCCGCCCGCACCGACCACCGGGGCAAGGGCTTCTTCGTCTTCAAGGGCGGATGGGAGTACACGGCCGTCGTCGCGGGCGCCGCTGTCTCGCTCGCCGCCCTCGGGAACGGCCGCCACTCGCTGGACGCGCTGGTCGGCCGGCGCGCCGAGGGGCCCCGCCAGGCCGCGCTCGCCGCAGGAGTCGGCGCGGCGGCTGCCGCCCTGCTGCTCAAGGTCTGCTACCGCCCCGAGGAAGAGGCGAACGACGGGCCGGGCGACGGGAATCCGGCGTGACGGACGCGCGCGAGCCCGGCCGGGCCGGGGAAGGGGCGGCGGTCCCCGTGCTGATCCGGCCCGGGCTGTGGGCCCTCACCCTGCCGCTGCCCGCCGCGCCGGGCACCGTGACCGTCTACGTGGTGGAGAGTGACGCCGGCCCGTACCTCATCGACGCCGGCTGGGACACCGACGAGTGCTGGTCCGCCCTGGTCGGCGGGCTCGCCCTGCTGGGCACCAGGGTGGAGGACGTACGCGGAATCGCGGTCAGCCACTCGCACATGGACCACTACGGTCTGGCGCCCCGCATCCGCGAGGCGTCAGGAGCCTGGGTCGGCCTCCACCCCCTGGACGCGACGGAGCTGCGGCACTACCGCACCGACCCGGCGGAACGCCTCGCGGCGCTGCTGGGACGGGCCGGGGCGCCGCAGGACGCCATGGACGCGGTCCTCGCCGAAGTGGGGCTGCACTCCGGGCACCGGGTCGGGGGCCCGGACGTACTGATCGAGGACGGGCAGCGGCCCGAGATCCCGGGCCGGGAGCTGACCGCGGTCTGGACACCCGGGCACAGTCCCGGCCACCTCTGCTTCTGGGACGCCAGGCACCGGCTGCTCTTCGCCGGCGACCAGGTGCTGGCGCGCACGGTCGTGGCGGTCCAGGAACCGCGCCGTACCGGGGACGATCCGCTCGGCCGCTACCTCGAATCCCTGGACCGGCTGGAACTGCTGGAACCCGCCGAGGTGCTTCCGGCGCACGAGGAGCGGTACACCGACCTCCCCGGCAGGCTGACCCAGATCCGCGCGTACCACGCGGGGCGTCTGTCGGACACCGTCGCGATCCTCGCCCGGGGCCCCGCGACCGCATGGGAGATCGCCGGGCTGCTGCGCAAGCGCGGCACCCTCGATGGGCTGCGGGGCTTCCCGCTGCACGCGACCGTCAGCCGTGCGACCTCCCTGCTGGCGCGGCTGCGGGCGCAGGGACTCGCGCAGGAGCTCCCCGGCCCGCCGGCCGAATGGATGTTGACGGACCGGGGCGCCCAACAGCTCGGCCGCGCCACCGTCGGCCGGAAGTGAGCGGCTGTCGCATTCCTTGAGTTTATCGTCTTACTGTTTTAACTTAGATTGAATAGATGGGTCGCTACTGTCGGGGAGGTACGCGTGCGGCGCAGGCTCTACGAACCGGAGCACGAGCAATACCGGTCAACGGTCCGTGAGTTCGTCGAGCGGGAGGTGGTCCCGCATCAGGCGCGGTGGGAGGCCGAGCGCATGGTGGACCGCTCCACGTGGCTGGCGGCGGGCCGGCAAGGCGTGATCGGTCTCGCGGTACCCGAGGAGCACGGCGGCAGCGGGGTGGACGACATCCGTTACCGCAGCGTCGTCATCGAGGAGCTGGCACGGGTGGGAGCCGCCTCCCTGAACTCCGGATTCGGCCTTCAGGACGACATCACATTGCCGTACCTGATGGACCTGGCGACGCCGGAGCAGAAGAAGCGGTGGCTGCCCGGACTCGCCGCCGGCGAGCTGATCGGCGCCATCGCGATGACGGAACCGGGAGCGGGCAGCGACCTGCAAGGCATCCGGACCACCGCCGTGCGGGACGGAAGCGACTGGGTGCTCAACGGCGCCAAGACCTTCATCACGAACGGAATCGCCTCCGACCTCGTCATCGTCGTCGCGCGCAGCGACCCGGAGGGCGGCTCACGAGGGCTGAGCCTGTTCGTGGTGGAGCGCGGCATGCCGGGCTTCACCCGCGGGCGGAAGCTCGAGAAGATGGGTCTGCACGCGCAGGACACGGCCGAGCTCTTCTTCGACGACGTGCGCGTCCCGGACCGCAACCTCCTCGGCACCGAGGGCCGCGGCTTCCTCCACCTCATGGAGCGCCTGCCGCGGGAGCGGCTCGGCATCACGCTCCAGGCCCTGTACGGCGCTCAGGCCGTCCTGTCATGGACGGTCGCGTACACCAAGGAGCGCACCGCATTCGGCAAGCCGCTCGCCCAGTTCCAGAACACCCAGTTCGAACTCGCCGACATGAAGACCGAGATCGATGTGCTCCAGGCGTACGTGGACGCCTCGATGCTCGCGCTCAACGACGGTGAACTGAGCGCGGTGGAAGCGGCCCAGGGCAAGCTGGCCACCACGGAGGCGCAGCGCCGGATCGTCGACCGCTGTGTCCAGCTCTTCGGCGGATACGGCTACATGATGGAGTACCCCGTCACCCGTGCCTACATCGACGCCCGCGTGCAGACCATCTACGGCGGCACCTCCGAAGTCATGCGCACCATCATCGCCCGCGACCTCACGGGCATGCGATGAGCGCGGGGCTCCGCGTCGAGCGCCGGGGTCCGGCCGCCCTGCTCACTCTTGACCGCCCGGAGCGCCGCAACGCCCTCACGCCCGAACTCGTGGGTCGCTTGGCGGACGCGGTCGGCGAGGCCGGGGACGACTCGGGCGTCGCCGCTGTGGTGATCACCGGCGAGGGCTCCGCCTTCTGCGCGGGAGGCGATCTCGTCGCGCTGTCAGCGGTGGCGGAGGGCGGCGCACGGGCGGTGACCGATACGGTCTACGGTCAATTCCACCGACTGGTGAGGGCGCTGGCCGCCGCGCCCGTTCCCGTGATCGCGGCGGTGAACGGCCCCGCGCTGGGTGCCGGTCTCGATCTGGCGCTCTCCTGTGACCTGCGCTGTGCGAGCACCGACGCCGTCTTCGCCAGTTCCTGGATCGGTGCCGGACTGGTGCCCGGCATGGGCGGAGCGCATCTCCTCACCCGGGCCGTCGGCAGTACCCGGGCCGCGGAACTCGTCCTCACGGGACGGCGTGTCACCGCCGAGGAAGCTCTCGGCTGGGGACTCGTCGGCGAGGTGGTCGAGCCGGAGCGGCTGATCGCGCGGGCCCTGGAGCGGGCGGAGGCCCTGGCGGGGCTCTCCCGGCCGGCGCTGCACAGCAGCAAGGAAGCCCTGCGGCGGGCTCTGGGTGCCGATTTCGAGGGCGAGCTTGCGGTGCTCGGCGCGATCCAGGGCGGTCTGCTCACCTCGCCGGAGTTCCGCGCGGCTGCGGCCGCGTTCAGCCGGCGCCGCACCTCTTGAGTCGTGGCTAATTCAGTTATACATTCCAAGGCCCGGGGTGGGGGCCCCACCGAACCGGAGCTCGGCACGGCCGACGGCAAGGCCATCCCGCGCGACGCCCAGCGAAGGAGCTTCCAGATGAAGCCACGAGTCGGACAGACCCTCTCCAGCACGGTCGACACCACGACGGTCATCGTGGTCCGGGCACCGCAGCAGGAGGTCACGCTCACCTGCGGCGGCGCTGCGATGGTCGATCTCCGGGCGGGCGGTGAGAGCGGGAACGGCGTCCCCGACCCGGCATGGATGACGGGAACCCTGCTGGGCAAGCGTTACGCCGACGACGGTCTCGGCCTGGAACTGCTCTGCACCAAGGCCGGTGACGGCGCCCTGGCTGTGGACGGAGCCCTCCTTCCGGTCAAGGGTGCCAAGCCGCTTCCCGCATCCGACTGACCCATCCGGAACCGGTGCGGCGCCACGTGGTCCAACGCCTGGCCGTGGACGCCGACACCGCCTGAATCGCGGCCCGGGAGCGTGGCCGGCGGATGCCGCCGGCCACGCTCCCGCGTTCTCAGGGCCGCAGGATCCAGCCGCCGTCGACGTGGATGACCTGGCCGGTGATCCAGTTGCCCGCCGGGGTCGTGAGCAGCAGGAGGGTTCCGGCCAGCTCCTCCGGCTCTGCGAACGGCTGCATGGCGGCGACCTGGCTGATCATCTCGCGGAACGCCGAGCCCTCGGGGACGAGTCCCTTGCCGGCGTCGCTCTCGACCATCCCCGGTGCGATGGCGTTGGCGGTGATCCGTGAGGGGCCCAGGTCGCGGGCCAGGGTGGTGGTGAGGCCGACCAGTGCCAGCTTCGTGATGCCGTACAGGGTGCTGGGCGGGTACGCGCCGCCGGACGTCTGGTTGACGATCCGGCCGCCGCCGCGTTCCCGCATGTACGGGACGACGCTGCGGCTGCACAGGTAGGCGCCGTTGAGGTTGACGTCCATGACGTGCTTCCAGTGGCCGTAGTCGCACTCCAGCACCGGCCCCGGATGCACGGTGGCCATCAGCGCCGCGTTGTTGACCAGGACGTCGACTCCGCCGAACGCGGACGCGGCGGTGCCGGTCATCGACTCCACCGAGTCCGGATCGGTGATGTCGACCCCGACGCCGATCGCCCGGTGTCCCTCCGCCTCCAGCCCGGCGGCCACCTTCGCGGCGCCGTCCTCACGGATGTCGGCGCACACCACGGCCGCGCCGGCGGCGGCGAGTGTGCGGGCGTAAGTCTCACCGATGCCGCCCGGTGCGGCGCCGGTGACGATCGCCACCTTGCCGTCCAGTGACCAGTCCACCGATACTCCGCCGCTCATGCCGATGCTCCGTTCCCGCCGATGGCCACGCTCTTGGTGCGCAGAAACTCCTCGAACCCCTGCCGTCCGCCTTCCTTGCCGACCCCGCTGATACCCCATCCGCCGAACGGCCGGCCCACTGCCAGGTTGGCGGCGCCGTTGACGAGGACCTCACCCGTCACCAGCTCCTCCGCGATGCGGTGCGCGCGGTGCAGTTGCTGGGTGTGGAGGTAGGCGGAGAGGCCGTAGGGGGTGCTGTTGGCGATCTCGACGGCCTCGTCGTCCGTGTCGAACGGTATGACGGCGAGCACCGGTCCGAACACTTCTCGTTGGGCCAGGTCGCTGTAAGGGTCCACGTCGGCGAACACCGTAGGCCGGAGGAAATAACCGCCGGCGAGATCCCCTTCGACGCGCGATCCGCCGGTGACGAGTCGAGCTCCGTCGGACTTCGCCTTCTCGATCACGCCGAGTACGCGGGTGAGGGCGGTTTCGTTGATCAGCGGCCCCGAGACCGTCGTGGGATCGAACGGATCACCGCTGGTGATCGTCGCCGCGACCTGGGCCACCTTCTCCAGGGCGGCTTCGTAGATCCGGCGCTGCACCAGCATCCGCGTCGGGAAGGCGCATCCCTGACCGGTGAGCGTCCCCACGGACATGAGGGTGCCCAGGGTGCAGGCAGTGTCCAGGTCCGCGTCCTCCAGCAGGATGTTGGCGGACTTGCCGCCCAGTTCGAGCACCGTCGGCTTCATCGTCTCCGCACAGCTGCGCAGGATCTTGCGCGCGGTGTCCGGGCCGCCGGTGAAGGACACCTTCTCCACGAGAGGGTGGGACACCAGGGCTTCACCGGCCGCCGCGGTGCCGGGGAGGATGTTGACCACACCGGGCGGGAAGCCGGCTTCCTCGACCAGGTCGGCGAACAACTCCGCGGAGTAGGGAGTGAGCTCGGACGGCTTGACCACGACGGTGTTGCCGGCGGCCAGCGCCGCCGGGATCTTCATGGCCAGCGAGATCAGCGGGCCGTTCCACGTGATGATCACCCCGATCACCCCGTACGGCTGCGCCAGGGTGTAGGCGAACTCGCCGTCCGCCGCGAACGACGAGGTGACCTGGCTCTCCGACTTGCCGGCCCAGCCCGCGTAGTACCGCGTCCACTCGGCGGACGTCTCGACGAAGTGCGCACCCAGTGCGAAGGGTGTTCCGTTGTCGAGGGTGCCCCGCCGGGCGAACTCCTCCCCGTTCTCCTCGATCAGGTCGGCCAGCTTCAGCAGCTTCGCCCGGCGCTCCGAGGGACGGGTGCGGCGCCAGGCCCGGAACGCCTCGTGGGCCTCCCGCACCGCCTCCTCGACCTCGGCGGGCCCGGCCAGCGGAATCGTCGAATCCACTGAACCCGTCACGGGGTTGACGTGGTCGAACGTGCCGCCCGCGCCCTCGGAGCGGCGACTGTCACCGATCCGCAGGTGCACGGCGGGTGGTGTCCGGTCGATGGCTGTGGTCACGGTTTGCCCCTTCGTTCGACGCGTGCCGGGAGGTCTCCCGGCACATGGGCGGTTCCTCGCTCGGTCGAGAACCACCGTGTGCGCCTCGGCCCGGTACACATCGGACCGGAGGCACGGCTCTTGTTCCGGTGGTTTAATCATGTTACTAAATAAGAGAGGTGCGAGGCTTTGATCCGACGGATGGCCCGCCACCGATCTCTGGAGGAGAGCGCGTGACCGCTGTTGCCCGCGACGAGGGGCCTCTCGTAGCCGTGTCCCGGCCGGCCGACGGCGTGGCCCTTGTTCTGCTCAACCGGCCCAGCCGGCGCAACGCCCTCACCCGGGAATTCCTCGGCCTGCTCGTCGACGCGTTCACCCGGCTGCGGGCCGAGGCCTCGAACGGGGAGGTGCGGGCGGTGGTCGTCACCGGCGCGGGCACGGCGTTCTGCGCCGGCCTCGACCTCACCGAGGTCGCCGAGCAGGGCCCACCCGACGTCCGCGAGCTCGACGTGGTCACCGCCCTCACCTCGGTCGGCGTACCGGTGATCGGCGCCGTCAACGGACCCGCGGTGACCGGTGGTCTCGAGATCGCGCTGGCCTGCGACTTCCTGGTCGCGGGCGAGAGCGCCCGGTTCGCCGACACCCATGCCCGGGTCGGCATCGTGCCCGGTTGGGGCCTCACGGCCCGCCTGCCTCTGGCGGTCGGGCAGGGGTGGGCCCGCCAGATGTCGGCCACCGGGGACTACGTGGACGCGCGCACCGCCGAACGCATCGGACTGGTCAACTCGGTCGTCCCGGACAGCCGGTTGCTGGACACCGCGCTGCGGCTGGCCGGGTCGGCCGCCACGGTCGACCCGCACGTGCTGGCCACGGTCCGCACCCTGTACGACGCGGCCGCCGAGGAAGGCGCCGGCGCGGCGGGGGCGGGGGAGCGGGCGATCTGGGAACGGGGCGAGGCCGTGGGTGACCAGCAGGCCGTCGCGTCCCGCCGCCTGGCCGTCCTGGAGCGGGGACGCGGCCAGCTCGCGGGCGGGACCGAAGACGAAACGTGAAAACCGCCGCCGGACCGCCGGAGGCATCTGTACGCATCGGAGTGATCGAAATGCTCGCACCTTCGAGTCCCATCCACGTGCCGGCCGGCGAAGCGGTGGACGTGCTGCCGGCGGCGTTGGCCGCCGGCGCGGCGGCCCACCCCTCGACACCGCTGACGTTCCGCGACCCGACCGGCGTCTGGCAGGTGTCCCTGGCGGAGATCCACGAGCGGGCGCTGCGGGTGGCGACGGGCCTGGCGGCCATCGGCGTACGGGCAGGCGACGTGGTGGCCGTCCAGTTGCCCGGCGGCCTCCCCACCGCGGTCGCTCACGCGGCCGTGCTGCTGCGCGGTGCGGTGCTGCTGCCACTGCTCTCGACGACCGGAGCGGCGGAGACGCGGTTCGCGCTCCAGCGCTCCGGGGCCTCGGCACTGATCACCACGGCCTGGCGCTCCCACGACGCACTGCGCGGACGCCGCGCGTCCGACGGGCCGTCGCCGCTACGCCGGGTGATCGCCGTATCGGGGACGTGGCCGGCCGCCGGTGTGCCGTCGGACGCCGTGGACTGGGCCGCACTGGAGGCGTTCCGTCCGCTGCGTCCGGACGCGGTCGTGCGCCCGGACGACCCGGGCGTGCTCGTCCGCACCCATGGCGCCGGCGGGGCCAAGGGTGTCGTCCACACCCACCGTTCGGTCCTGTCCGAGGTGGCGACCCTGCACACCAGGGTGTGGCGCGGGTCGAGCCGGAACATCCATCTCGACCCGTTCCCGCCCGGACACGTCGCGGGTCTCACAGCCCTGCTGGACGCGCTGCTGCACGGTACGTCTCTCGTACTCCTGGAACGGTGGAACGCGGACGCGGCGTTGGAGCTGATCCATGGCAGGCGTGTGACCTCGTCGGCCGGTACGCCCGCCCAGCTGATGGCGCTGCTGGACGTGGCGGAAAGCGACGCGCGCGGAGTGGGGACGCTCACGGACTATCTCGTCGGCCGTGGTCCGGTGCCCCCCGGGCTGCTGGAACGCGCCGACCGTGCCGGGGTGACCGTCTGCCGCGCATACGGCTCCGTCGAGCATCCGACGGTCACCGCGGGCACCGCCTCCATGCCGCCGGACAAGAGGGCCACGACCGATGGCCGGCCGATGCCCGGCAACGAGGTGCGGATCGTGGACGCGGAGGGCGGCGTGGTGCGCGCGGGACAAGAGGGCGAGATCCAGACGCGCGGTCCCGACCGCTTTCTCCGCTACTGGCTTCCGGAGCGCGGGGAGCCCGATCTGACCGCGGACGGCTGGCTCAGGACGGGCGACGCCGGGCGGCTGGACGCCGAGGGGTTCCTGACGGTCACCGGGCGTGCGGGCTCCGCCCTCACGCGTGTCGCCTGAGTGCCCACTCCAGCCCTCGACGGGCCGGCCGTCATGAGCGGTATGAAAGTGGCCCTTTCGTCTCGCGTCCCGGGCGACGGTCCGGTCAAGGCTTCGGGGCAGGAGCACGCCATCTCCTCAGGGACTAGGCTGCGACGCCATGAAGCGTGAAACGCGGCAATCAGGTTCTCGCGGCCGGGAGCAGGCGGCCGAGCGCGCGTGCATCATCGACGCCGCCTACCGGGTGCTGGCCGCGAGCGAGGGCGCGTCCGCGTCGGTGGGCGACATCCTGGCCGAAGCGGGGCTCTCGACCCGTGCCTTCTACCGGCACTTCGGATCGAAGGACGACCTCGTGCTCGCGATGTTCCGGCGGGACACGGACCGTGTGATGGCCGAGCTGCAGAGGTCCGTCGCCTCCGCGCCCACGCCGGAGGACGCACTGCGCCGATTCATCGACGGCACACTCCATCTGGCGGCCGACCGCCGTCGCAGGCAGCGGGTGCTTGTCATGACCTCCGAGCAGGCCATGCGCGCCCGCGGCTACGCGGCGGAACGCGCACGCTCCCAGGCGGGGCAGGAGGCCGTCGTGGCGCTCGTTCTCGAACAGGGCCGTGACGGCGGAGCGTTTCCGTGGGCGAAGGACCCCGGCGCCGACGCGCGGGCCATCTGCGCGCTGTTGCGGCAGGCGTTCGACGAGCAGATCAGCGGGGCGGCGAACATGTCCGCACAGGAATCCGCCGACCGTGTGGTGGATTTCGCGCTGCGCGCGCTGGGGGCGTCGCCCGGCGGGACCGACGCGGTCGCAGCCGAGCGGCCGGAGCGTGCGGAAAGCTTCTGACGCCGCCCTTCCCTGGACGACGGCACGCCCGAGGGCCGGCCCACGGTGTGGCTGACGCCGTGTGGGCCGGCCCTCGGGGCTCAGCCGGTCGCGCCCCCGGACGCGTCGTCGAGACGCGCACGCAGCTGCTGCTTGAGGATCTTTCCGGCGGGAGTGCGCGGTAGCTCCCGCACCACGATCAGGCGTTCCGGCGTCTTCTGCCGGGCGAGCCCGGACGCCGCGAAGTGGGCCGCCACGTCGGACAGACCGAATTCCGCGCCGTCCCTGGGCACGACGAACGCGCACACCCGCTCGCCGTAGCGCGCGTCCGGCTCGGCGACCGCCGCGGCCTCGGCGACCGACGGATGGGAGGCGAGGACGTCCTCGACCTCCTTGGACGAGATCTTCTCGCCGCCGCGCACGATGATGTCCTTGAGCCGGTCCGTGATCGTGAGGCAGCCGTCGGCGTCCACCCGGCCCGCGTCCCCGGTGCGCAGCCAGCCGCCCTCGGCCAGCGCCCCTTCGTTCAACGACGCGTCACGGTACCCCGCGAACAGTTCGGGGCCGCGTGAGAAGACCTCGCCGTCCTGGCCGGGTGGCACGTCCCGGCCGTCGGGACCGACGATCCGTATCTCGCACCCGGGCATCGGACGGCCGTCCGTGTACGCACGCCAGGCCACCGGATCGTCCGGGCGGCCCGAGGTGATGGTGGGGTGTTCGCTGGACCCGTAGGCGCGGTAGGCGGCGATACCCGCCCGATGCGCCCGCTCCACCAGTACCGGAGCGACGCTCGCCGCGCCGACGAGGTAGTCGCACAGGGTGCCCAGGCTCCGCCCGGACCGTTCCGCGGCGTCCAGGAGGCCCGCCAGGTGGAACGGCACCCCGGCCGAGGCGGTCACCCCGTGCGCGCTGATGAGGTCCAGCGCCGCTTCGGGGTCCCACTTCTGCATGAACACGGTCGGCGTGCCGAGAATCAGCGCGCGCAGCATCACCCCGAGCGAGGCGATGTGACCCGGGGGGAAGGGGTTGAGGTAGACCAGTCCCTGGCGCGATCCGGGCATGTTCCCGATCTCCGACAGCAGCGAACGGTGCGTGTGCTGCACGCCCTTGGGGTCGCCCGTCGTACCCGAGGTGTACACCAGCGCGGCGATGTCGTCCGCCGCGGCGGCCGGCGCGCCGGGTCCGGAGGGCGAAGCCGCCAGAGCGCTCCAGGGCACGGCTCCGGTGCCGGGGGAGGGCTCCCCGACCGCCACGACCCGGAGGCCGTCGTCGGCCGCCCCGGCCGCTCGCTCCCGTACCCGGTCGGCAGTCGCGATGAGGGCCTTGGCGCCCGATTGCCGCAGGATGAAACCCAGTTCCCGCGGTCCGTAGATCGTGACGACGGGCAGCAGGACCGCGCCGCGCAACAGCACGGCCGCGTGGGCGACGAGGCTCTCCACCCCGTTCGGGAGCTGCACGACCACCACGTCGCCGGGGTCCACGCCGAGATTCGCGAGCCCCGCGGCGGCTGCGGTGGCCTGCTCGTGCACTTCGGTGAGCGTCAGTTCCCGGGTGCCGTCGGGCGTGTGGAAGACCATGGGGGCCGCCGCGTGTTCGACGGCCGCCTCCACGATGCGCGCGCCCAGTGTCGTGATACCCCTGCTCACAGCCACCCCTTCACCTTCTCCACCAGGGCGACGGGGTCGGTGCCCGCTCCCGGTTCCACGTTCAGCATCGTCACGCCCGACTCGCGGTAGGCGGCGATGCGCTCCCGGACGAAACCCTCCGGGCCGAGCAGGTTCGTCCGGTCGATGAGATCGTCGGGTACGGCGGCTTCGGCTTCGCGCTTGCGGCCCGCGAGATAGAGGTCCTGGATCACCTCCGCCTCCTTCTCGTAGCCGTAGCGGCACACCAGTTCGTTGTAGAAGTTCTTGCCGCGCGCACCCATCCCGCCTATGTAGAGGGCGAGTTGCGGGCGGGCCAGGTCGCGCAGAGCGGCCCTGTCCTCACCGATGGCCAGGATCCCTCCGGCCACGACGCGCAGTTCGCCGAGGTCCGGCGACCGCTCGGCGCGTCCGGCCGCCAGGGAGGGGCCCCACACCTCGGCCGCCCGCTCGGGCAGGTAGAACAGCGACAGCCAGCCGTCCGCGATCTCGGCGGTGAGCCGTACGTTACGGTCGCCCAGCGCCGCGAGGAAGACCGGCACGGCGGGCCGCACGGGACGAGTGATCATCTTCAGCGGCTTGCCCAGCCCGGTTCCCCGCTCGGCGGGCAGCGGAATGGTCACCGTACGCCCGTCGTGGACGACCGTCTCGCGACGCAGTGCGGCCCGTACGACCTCGACCGTCTCCCGGGTGCGGGCCAGCGGCTTCTCGTACGGGAGGCCGTGCCATCCCTCCACGACCTGCGGACCGGAAGCCCCGAGGCCCAGCAGTGCGCGACCGTCCGAGAGGGCGTCGAGCCCGCCGGCGGTCTGCGCGAGAAGCGCGGGCGTGCGCGAGTAGACGTTGACGATGCCGCTGCCGATGAGGAGCCGTTCGGTGCGGGCGGCGAGGTATCCCATCAGGGTGGGGGCGTCGAAGCCGTACGCCTCCGCGACCCAGGCGGCGTCCAGTCCCGCCTGCTCCATCGCGACGGCCTCCGCGGCCGCCTCGCGTGGATCACGGGCGTATTGAAGGGTGGTGCTGAGCTGCATCGGAACCGACTCCCTTGTCAGAACGCGCGTCGAGGTCCGGTGTTCGGCCGTCACCGCGGGCGCTGATCGTCTGCGCCGCGCCGGGAAGGCTCGCCACCGGGACTCCCCGTCGGCCCGATGTTCCCCGCGGGCTTCCGCATACGCTACATCGCTTACTAGGTTAGCGACTAGAGGAAATGTGGGAGTGATACCGCAGGCGCTGCTGCGCCTTCGGCCGGACCGGAAGGAGACGTCATGGAGCGCGAACAGCCGTGGCAGGCGGCGGCAGGAACGGACCGGGAGGGGGCGGCGGGCGCCGCCGGAACAGGACCAGGGGACGCGCCCCGGGGGCCCCTGCACGGGGTGCGCGTCGTCGAGCTGGCCGGCATCGGCCCGGCGCCGATGGCGGGGATGCTCCTCGCCGAACTCGGCGCCGACGTCGTCCGGATCGCGCGCCCGTCCGGGCAGGTCCTGCCCGACCTGCTGGCACGCGGAAAGCGTGAGCTGGTCGTCGACCTCAAGCAGCCCCAGGGCGTGGAGACGGTCCTGGGTCTGGCCGCCCGTGCCGACGTCCTGCTGGAGGGCTACCGGCCGGGTGTCGCCGAACGCCTCGGCCTCGGCCCGGACCGGGTCCAGGAGCGCAACCCCGCGCTGGTCTACGGCCGGATGACCGGATGGGGCCAGTACGGGCCGCGTGCCACCACCGCGGGTCACGACATCAACTACCTGTCGATCACCGGGGCGCTGGCCGCCATCGGCCGCGCGGGCGGGCCGCCGCAGGTGCCGCTGAACCTGCTGGGTGACTTCGGCGGCGGCTCCCTCTACCTGGTCACCGGAGTTCTCGCGGCCCTGCACCACGCCGGGGCCACCGGAGAGGGCCAGGTGGTGGACGCGGCGATCGTCGACGGCGTGACCCATCTGTCGTCGATGATCTGGTCCGAGCGCCACCACAACGGCTGGCGCGACGAACGCGGCAGCAACATCCTCGACACCGGGGCGCCCTTCTACGACGTGTACGAGACCGCCGACGGCGGCTGGTACGCGGTCGGCGCGCTGGAGCCGCAGTTCTACCGGCAGTTCACGGAACTCCTCGGGGCCCCGGAGTGGGGCGACAAGCAGCACGACCGGGCCGGGTGGGAAGGGATGCGCGAGGCGTTCGCCGCCAGGTTCGCCACCCGCACCCGCGCCGCCTGGGACGAGGTCTTCTCCGGTACGGACGCCTGCGCGACACCCGTGCTGGACTGGGCGGAGGCGGAACAGGACGCTCACCTGCGGGCCCGTGACGCACACGCCCGTACCGACGGACACACCGTCCCGGCGCCGGCTCCGCGCTTCTCCAGGACGCCCGGGCGGCTGGCGCAACCCGACCCGGGTGACCGGGACGTGCTGAACGACTGGGGTGTCGAGGGTGCGGGGGAGCCGGACCGCGTGGGTGTCACCGGGGCGCGATGAGCGGCCCGACCTGACTATCCTCGGTGGTTCAGTGATCCATGTCGATTCACGGAGGAGCAGCCATGGCCCGGTCCGAGCCGGCGAGCAAGCAGGAACGGCCGCTCGCGGAGCCGCAGACCGCGATCCGGCCGCCCAAGACGGGGGAGCTCGTCGCGCGCCGTCTCCGGCGCATGATCGTCGAGGGAGAGCTGAAGGAAGGTGACTCGCTCCCCTACGAGGCGGCTCTCGTCGAGCACTTCGGAGTGTCCCGGCCGACGCTGCGTGAGGCGGTCCGGGTCCTGGAGTCCGAAGGGCTGGTGGAGCTGCGCCGTGGCTCACGCACCGGTGCCCGGGTCACGTTCCCCGGCGCGGAGGCCGTGGCCAAACCGGCCGGCCTGCAGTTGCAGTTGGGGGGAGCGACGCTCGCGGACGTGTACGTCGCGCGTGGCGCCATCGAGCCGTTGTCCGCCAGGCTCCTGGCGGAGAGCGGCGACGGCGAGGCGTACGACGCCCTGGAGGCCGCCCTGGAGGAGACCCGGAGCCGGCTCGGCGAGGTGGACCTCTTCGCCGCCGCGTCCGCCCGCTTCCACCTGCGGCTGGTCGAACTGTGCGGCAACCAGACGCTGGCCCTGATGGCCGGCATGATCCACGAGATCATCCTGCGCCAGACCCAGACGGCGGTGAGGGCGAGTTCACGTGACCAGGCCGCGCCCGACGCCGAGGCCTCGTACGAGCGGGCCCTGCGCGCCTACGCGAAGCTGGTGAAGCTGGTGCGCGCGGGCGACGGAGAGGCCGCCGAGGTGTATTGGCGCCGGCACCTGGACGCCTCCGACCAGCTGGTTCTCGCCGGTCACGAGGCGACCCGGGTGCTGGACGTGCTGGACTGACACCGGGGGCGCCGGCCGGGTGGAGCTCGCCCGGCGACGCGGCGCCCCCCGGCCGAAGCCGAAGTCCCGGTACACCGCACGGTGGGCCGGGACTTCGTGCGTCATGCGCGCTTTCTGCGACGCCGGCACCGGGCTCCATGCCTTCCGGCCGGGCGGCAGACCACCGGTCGACCGCTGATCGGGTGCGTCACAAGGGGCGTCAGACCGTCTCCGGGCCGGTGGTGGTCAGTGAGCGGGTGAGTACGTCGATGAAGTCGTGTACGCCGTCGTCCGGACCGTCGCCGCTGAGGGGGCGCCCGAGGAGGATCCGCCCGTGTACCGACGACCATACGGAGAGCGCTGCCTCCTCCGGGGTCTGGGAGAGCCGCATGCCGGTTCCGGCCAGCCGGGCGACTGCGCGGCGCCACCGCTGCCCGACTTCGTCCGGGCCGGATCCGACGAGCTCCGATGCGCCGAACATGATGCGGAAACTCGCCGCGTTGTCCTGAGCGAACCGGCAGTACGCGTGGGCCAGGGCGGCCAGGCGCTCGCCGGGCGGCAGCGTCGTGGACTCGGCGTCCGCCCGGTCCATGGCGCCGAGAAGTTCTTCGAAGAGCAGGGCGAACGCGGCCCGGCTGAGCGACTGCTTGTCCGGGAAGTGCCGGTAGATGGCCGGGGCTGTGATGCCCGCCTCGCGGGCGACCTCTCGCAGTGACAGCGGGACGGGCTGCATCCGCGCCTCGTCCCCCATCAGGCGAAGCATCGCGTCGAGAATCTCCGACCGCAGTTTCTCGCCCTCGCCCCGGACGTTGCGTGACCGGGCTCTGACCGGAGCCGACGCAGCCGAGCTGGGCTTTTCGGGATGTCTGGGCATGCACGCAGCCTTGCACACGGGCGGTCGCGGAACGCGCGTGGTCTGCCTCACAGTCCGCGACCCGGGACGAGTTGGCCTCCTATCGGTAAACGGGTGTATATACATAAGCGTTCACTTAGTGGTGGGCGCGGCTCGGCATCCCGCCGTGCCCTCCGGGATTGGAGCACCATGCAGATCACCATCGACGAGGCCAAGTGCTGCGGCGCCGGGCAGTGCGTCCTGGTCGCCCCGGACGTCTTCGACCAGCGTGACGACGACGGAGTCGTCGTCCTCCTGGACCCGGCTCCGCCGGCCGGACTGCTCGACGCCGTCCAGGAGGCCGCCGCCGTCTGCCCCGCGGCAGCCATCGAGGTCCGGGCGTGACGTCCCGCGGCGTCGTGGTCGTCGGCGCTTCCGCCGCCGGTCTGGCCGCCGCCGAGGGGCTGCGCCGCTTCGGCCACGGCGACCGGATCGTCCTGGTCGGTGACGAGCCGCACCTCCCCTACGACCGGCCGCCGCTCTCGAAGCAGCTGCTGTCCGGTGAGTGGGACCGGGACAAGCTCCAGCTGCGTACCGCTGCCGCGTACGAAGAGCTCGATGTCGAGCTGAGGCTCGGTACCCCGGCCGGGTCCCTGGATGTCGCCGGCCACCGGGTCGGGCTGGCGGACGGGACCTTCCTCGACTACGACCAGGTCGTCGTCGCCACGGGCGTACGGGCCCGGACCCTGCCCGGTACCGAGGGCATCGAGGGCGTCCACGTCCTGCGCACCCTGGACGACGCACTCGCACTCATGACGGAGCTGGCAGCACGCCCGCGCCTGGTCATCGTCGGCGGCGGGTTCATCGGGGCCGAGGCGGCAGCGGTCGCCTCCGGGCTCGGCTGCGACGTCGTGATGGTGACGGACCAGCGGGTACCGCTCGCCGACGCGGTCGGCGCCGACATCGGCGGCATGCTGACGGAGGCCCACCGCGAGCACGGCGTACGCATGGAGACGGAGGCGCTGGTCGAGGCCGTCGTGTCCGACGGCGTCCGCGCCACGGGCGTGAAGCTCGCCGACGGCCGGATCCTGCACGCGGACACCGTGCTCATCGGCATCGGCGCCCGGCCCAACGTGGAGTGGCTCGAGGGCAGCGGCCTGGCCGTCGGCAACGGCGTCCTGTGCGACCCCACACTGTGCGCGGCCCCGGACATCTGGGCGGCCGGCGACGTGGCCTCCTGGCCGGACCCCGTCACCGGGGACCGGCTGCGCATCGAACACCGCACCAACGCGTCGGAGCAGGGCCTCGCCGTGGCCCGCAACATACTCGCCGGTCCCGGGAAGGCGAACGTTTTCACGTCGGTGCCCTACGTGTGGTCCGACCAGTACGACATGAAGATCCAGATCTACGGCCGTACCCGGGGAGCGGACGCCGTGCGGATCGTCGACGGTGACCTCGCGTCGCGTAGGTTCACCGCCCTCTTCGGCCGGGACGGACGAGTCACCGCCGCCGTGGGCGTCAACATGGTCCGCCCGCTGCGAGCCCTGCGCCCGCTGGTCGCCGACCGCGCCGACTGGGCGTCCGTCCCGGTCGCCGCATAGCCCCTCCGCAGAACATCAGAGCTAGGAGACCCCCCATGACCCTCTCCGCACCCGAAGAGACACCCGCTTTCCCCCTGACGCGCGGCTGCCCCTTCGCCCCTCCCGAGACCGCCACCGCCTTCCGTGAGACGGGCGCCCCGCAGCGGGTCACGATCTGGAACGGCAGCACCCCGTGGCTGATCACCCGCCACGACCACATCCAGCAGATCCTCGGTGCGAGCGCCCCGGTCAGCGCCGACGTCACCGACCCCGGCTTCCCCAACACGAGCTCCGCGCAGCCCGCCGTCGAAGGCAACATCTTCTTCCGCAAGGACGGCGACCAGCATCTGCCGATCCGGCGCATCCTCAACCCGGACTTCACCGCCAAGCGCTCCGAAGCACTGCGCCCGCGCCTCTCCGAACTCACCGACCAGCTCATCGACGACCTGCTCGCCATGGAAGGGCCGGTGGATCTGATCGAGCACTTCGCGCTGGCGCTGCCCACGGTCGTGATCTGCGAGGTGCTGGGCGTCCCGTACGAGGAGCGGCACGCGATCCACGAAGCCTCGAAGAAGATCGTCCAGCTCAGTCTTCCGCACGACGAGAAGATGGCCGCGCACGCCGCGATGACGGCCAACCTCAGCAAGCACATGGAGCACAAGCGCAGCCATCCCGACGACAAGCTGCTGTCCCGGCTGGTCAACGTGCACGTGGACGAGAAGGGCGACCTGACGTTCGACGAGGCCGTGGGCCTCGGCACGCTGGTGATCGGCGCCGGCCACGAGACCACGGCCAACATGATCGGCCTCGGCATCCTCGCGCTGCTGCGCGAGCCGGAGCAGCGGTCGATCCTGCTCTCCGACCCGGCGAAGTACGCCTCGACGTGCGTCGAGGAGATGATGCGCTACTGGAGCATGGTGCAGACCGAGCCGCGCCGCGTCCTCACCGGTGACATGGAGGTGGGCGGCGTCCTCCTCAAGGCGGGCGAGGGCATCATCTGCAACCTGCCCGCGGCCAACCGCGACCCGCTGGTGTTCGCCGAGCCCGAGAAGCTGGACGTGTCCCGCGTCGAGCGCAAGCACATGGGATTCGGCTACGGCATCCACCAGTGCCTCGGCCAGAACCTCTCCCGCGTCGAGATGCAGGTCGCCTGGGTCCGGCTCTTCGAGCGGATCCCCACCCTGCGGCTCGCGGTGGACGAGAGCGAACTGCACTTCCACGACGACGCCCTGACCTACGGGCTCGAGTCCCTCCCGGCCACCTGGTGAACGCGCCCGGCGGAAGAGCGGGCGCGGAGCAGGCCGACAACTTCGCGCACCTCGACGACATCGGCCGTGCCACACAGGCCGAAGTGCTGGGTTTCCCTGCCGAGATGATCGAGAACGATCCGGGCTCCGTGAGCGACCTGGCCACCAAGGTCATCTTCGGTGACCTCTGGAACAGACCCGGACTGACAGTACGGGAACGGCGCATCATCACGCTCACCGTCCTGGCCGTGCTCCAGGCCAACCAGGTGCACGCTCCGCTCCACATCAGGGCGGCGCTGGAGAGCGGTGACCTGACCGAGGACGAACTGCGGGAGATGGCGGCCCAGATCGCCTTCTACGCGGGCTGGCCGGTGGCCACGTCCTTCGAATGGTCCGTGGACAAGGCCACCGGAAAGAAGACGGAAGTGGAGGACCTGTGACCAGGAGACTCGAAGGAAAGCGCGCCATCGTGATGGGGGGCGGCCAGACGCCCGGCACCACGACCGGCAACGGCCGGGCAGTCGCCCTCACCTTCGCCCGCGAAGGCGCCGACATCCTCGTCGTGGACAGGGTGCTGGAGTCGGCGGAGGAGACGGCGGAGCTCGTACGGAAGGAAGGCGGGACCGCGACGGCCCACCGGGCCGACATCACGTCGGAGGCCGACTGCGCCGGCATCATGGACGCGGCGCTGGAGGCACTCGGGCACGTCGACATCCTCCACAACAACGTCGGCATCGTCCCGGCCGGCCGCACCGAGGACCTGCCGGTCGAACGCTGGCGGCAGGGCTTCGAGGTGAACCTCACCGGCATGTGGCTGACCTGCAAGGCCGTGCTTCCGCACATGCGGGAACGGGGCAGCGGAACCATTGTCAACATCTCCTCGATGGCGGGCCTGCTCGCCGGCGGCGAGACCATCGCGTACAGCACCTCCAAGGCGGCGGTTCACGCCCTGACGAGGAACCTGGCGCTGGAGTACGCCCCGCACGGCGTCAGGGTGAACTGTGTCGCCCCGGGCATGATGGACACCCCGATGGGAGTGGATGCGACGGCCCGCGCCGGAGGGGTGGACCGTGCGGAGGTCGCGGCGCGGCGCGCCGCGATGGTGCCCATGGGGCATCAGGGAACGAGTTGGGACGTCGCGAACGCGGCCCTGTTCCTGGCATCCGGGGAGTCGGCCTTCGTGACCGGCGTCGTCCTCACGGTCGACGGCGGGTTCACCCTCCGGGCCGGAGTGCAGTAGACGAACGTGATCGCCCTGTCCCCGCCGACGTCGGCGGGGACAGGGCGATCACATGTCGGCACACGATGCCCCGAGCGCCCCGTGAGACAATTCCGCTTTCGTCGGTGGTCGGAACGGGGAGCAGGTCATGGCTGGCGTGGACGATGCGGCCGGCGCCGAGCAGGACGCGGGCCGGGCGCGACGCACCCGCGCGGGGCGGCCTCCGCTCACCGAGCGGCGTAAGGAGAACGCACGCCTGGACATCGCCCGGGCGGCTGTGGAGCTCTTCGCGGAGCGCGGTGTGGAGGGGGTTTCCGCCGCCGACATCGCCGAGTCGGTGGGCATCTCCACCCGTACGCTGTGGCGCTACTTCCCGTCCAAGGAGGAGTGCGTCGCACCGCTCCTGGCGCTGGGTGTCCGACGACTCGTTCAGCAACTGGGGGACTGGCCGACGGACAAGTCGTTGCTGGAGGCGCTGCAACGGGAGGACTGGATCGCGGCGGAGGGCCCGGACACCGCGCGGCTCGTCCTCGATCTGATGCGGCTGACCCGGACGGAGCCGAGTCTGCAGACGGTGTGGATGCGGCAGACCTTCGCCGCCCAACCGGCGGTCGCGGAGGTGCTTGCCGAGCGTGCCGGGCGGGAGCGGCCCGCGATGGAGGACAACGTGCAGGCGGGCATGCTGCTGGCGGCCATACATGTGGCAGTCAGGGACTTCGCCTGGCGCCGGCCCGGCGAGGACGACGGCGGCACCTTGGCGGACGCCTTGCGGAGCGCGCTGGCGGTGGCAGTGCGCGGGCTGCCGCTCTGAGAGGTCCTGTGCGGGGCCCTCGGCTCAGGGTCGGCGCATGCGTCACAACGACCCGTCGCGAAGCACCTTGTCCAGCAGATCGGTGACGCCGTTCTCCATGATCGAAGGGGTGAGGGTCGTCTGCTGGCGTCCGAGTGCGGTGGCCGAATGGCCGTAGCCGCCCCTGGCGAGCGTCTTGATGGTCGCGTCCACGGCATCGAGCGAAAACAGGCAGCAGTTCTTCCACGCCACGGCAGGACCGAGTCGACTCCGTGGCTCTCCAGGCTTGCTGGACAGTGCTCCGACAGCGCTGGCAGGTCAGAACCATTCACCGATAGCAGCGATCAGGACGGTGGCCTCGAAGCGCACTGCGAGCTTGTCGAACCGTGTGGCCACGGCCCGGTCGCGCTTGAGGTGGTTGATCCCGCCCTCGGACATGCGGCATGGCTGGGCAGCGGTTCTTCACTGCGGCGCAGCCATGCCGCATGCCGGACGGTCAGGGGCCGGCGACCCGGTGCAGGTCGGTTTCGATGGCGGCGGCGCATTCCTGGAGCCGAGGCACCATGGCACGGAGTTCGTCGAGGCTGCGCATGCCCGCGCTCGCGGCGATGTTGGCCGCGGCGATAACGGCTCCCGACCGGTCACGCACGGGGGCGGCCACGGCTCGCAGCCCCTGGTTGAGTTCCTGATCGGCGAGGCAGAAGCCGTCGGCCCTGGCCGTCTCTATGACCGCGCGCAGCTCGTCGGCGCTGCGGAGCGTGCGGCCGGTCAGGGGCTGGAGCTCGATCCGGTCCAGGTAGGCCAGGAAGGCGTCGTCGGGCAGACCTGCGAGCAGTACCCGACCCATGGCCGTGGCATAGGCGGGGAACCGGGAACCCACGTTGATGGACACGCTGATCACCCCGCCGGCCGGAACCCGGGCCACGTGCACCACGTGATCGCCGTCGAGCACGGACAGTGCCGTCGTCTCGCGCACCTCGCGCATCAGGCTCGTCAGGTGCGGTTCGGCGATCTGGGGCGTGGACAGTGCCCGCAGGTACGCGTGCCCGAGTTCGAGGGTCTTGGGGGTGAGGCCGAAGAGCGCTCCCTCGCTGCGTACGTAACCGAGCTTGAGCAGCGTCAGCAGCGAGCGCCGAGCCGAGGCGCGGGACAGACCGGTCGCCTTGGCGACGTCGCTGAGCGAGCGGGACGGATGGTCGGCGTCGAAGGCTCTGATCACTTCGAGCCCGCGCGCCAGTGACTGGACGAAGTCCGTGTCCCCAGGCCCGTCTTCGAGCAGTTCCATGTCTTGTCTCCCAGTCCCGGCGGTGGCGGCGACCACTTTCCCACATCCGTCGGAGGGTTTCGCCGTCGGACACGAACAGCAGTGTACGCACAGCGAACGGTTGTGCGTGCGTCTAGCGCACGGGTGTTCAGATATGTATGGTCCTCCTCACGCACATCTGGTCCGGTTCGCCGGGCCCCTGTCTCGTGGAGGAACGATGGAGTTCCCGATCATGCGCAGAAGGACGGCGCTGGCGGCCGCAGCCGGACTGGCTCTGTCGCTCACCGCCTGCGGTAGCGGAGAGTCGTCGGGAGGGGGGCTGGTCCCCTCGTCCAAGACGCCGGTGACCGTGCAGGCCGGTTTCATCCCGGTCATCGACGTGGCCGCGCTCTACCTGGGGGAGAAGCAGGGATTCTTCTCCGAGCGCGGAATCAAGCTCGACATCAAGACCGCCCAGGGCGGCGCGGCCCTCGTGCCGCCGGTGGTCAGCGGGCAGTACCAGTTCGCGTTCAGCAACATCGTCTCGGTCCTCTCGGCCCGCGGCCAGGGCCTGCCCTTGAAAGTGATCGCCTCCGGATCCAATTCCACGGGTACCGAAGGCAAGGACGTGACGATGATCAGAGTCCCCAAGGACAGCCCGATCAAGTCGGCGGCCGACCTCGCGGGCAAGAAGGTCAGCGTCAACACGCTCAACAACCTCCTCCAGATGCTGGGCCAGGCCGGAGTGGACGCGGACAGGGGCGATTCGGAGACGGTCGAGTTCGTCGAAATGCCCTTCCCCGACGCGGTCACCGCGCTCGGCAAGGGCGACATCGACGCCATGGTCACCGCCGAGCCGTTCGACACCATCGCCGCGGACGCGGGCACCCGGGTCATCTCGTCGCCCTACCTCGACCTGGCCGAGACCAGCCTGACCACGTCGGTGTACTTCACCTCCGAGGCACAGCTGAAGAAGAACCCTGAACTCTTCACCGCCGTGAAGGCCGCCATCGACGAATCACTGGCCTACGCGCAGGCACACCCCCGGGAGACCCGGGCACAGCTCTCCTCGTTCATGAAGATCGACCCCGCGGTGGCCCAGAAGGTGACCCTGCCGACCTTCGCACCCGAGATCAAGCCGGCCTCCGTCGAGACGTTCGTCAAGACCGCCAGTGCGTACGGCCTGATCGACGACGACGACATCTCCTACGACGACCTGGTGTGGTCGGGAACGGCCGACTGACATGACCACCTCTCTCCGAAGCGACCTGCCGGCCGGCAGTTCCCGCTGGGCCGTCCGACGGGCCCAGTGGCGCTCACTGGGCATCACCGACGAGGAGATGGCCCGGCCCAAGATAGCCATCGTCAACTCCTCCTCGGACCTGGCCGCTTGCTTCGCCCACCTCGACGACATCGTCCCGGTGCTCAAGGAAGCGATACGCGGGGCGGGCGGCCTGCCCTTCGAGATCCGTACCGCGGCTCCGGCCGACTTCGTGACCAGCGCCGGCGCCGGCGGGCGGTACGTGCTGCCCACCCGCGACCTCATCGTCAACGACATCGAGGTCGTGGTGGAGGGCGCCCTGCTCGACGGCATGGTGTGCCTCAGCTCGTGCGACAAGACCGCACCCGCGCACATGATGGCGGGTGGCAGGCTCGACGTGCCCACCCTGCTCGTCGCCTGCGGCTACCAGCGCAGCGCCCTGCACGAGGACGGGGGCGCCGACATCGAGGACGTCTTCCTGCACGCAGGCCACACCGCTCTGGGCCGTACCTCCGCCGAGGACCTGCTCGCCATGTCCGAGGACGCCATCCGCGGCCCTGGAGTGTGCGCGGGGATGGGCACCGCCAACACCATGCACATGGCCGCCGAGGCGCTCGGCATGGCACTGCCCGGCACCACCCCGACCCGAGCCGACGGCCCCGCCATGTGGGACGCCGTCCGCTCGGCCGGCCGGCGCATCGTGGAGATGGTGCACGAGGGGCGGACCGCACGAACGGTGCTCACCCCGCAGGCGATCCGCAACGCGGTCACCGTCATGCTCGCGGTCGGCGGCTCGATCAACTCCGTCAAGCACCTCCAGGCCGTCGCCGTCGAGGCCGGACTGGACGTCGACGTGTGGCGGACCTACGAGGAACTGGCCGACCGGGTCCCTGTGATCACGGCGGTACGGCCCAACGGCCCCCATCTCATCGAGCAGCTCGACGACGCCGGCGGCACCCGCGGTGTCCTCGCCGCGCTGGCACCGCTGCTGGACCTCACCGCTGTCGGGGCCACCGGACGACCGCTCGGTGAACTCCTCGCCGAGGCACCGGAGTCCGACCCGCAGTTCATCAGGCCGCTGGGCGACCCGTTCTCCCGTACACCCTCGATCGTCGTCCTGCGAGGGTCCCTGGCGGCCGAGGGCGCGATCGTCAAACTGCCCGCCGACGAGGACCGGCCCACCGCCTTCCGCGGTCCGGCCCGCTGCTACCCCTCCAGGGAAGCGGCCGTCGACGCTCTCGCCGCGGGAGAGGTCCAGGCCGGAGACGTGGTCGTACTGCGCGGCATGGGACTCCACGGCGGTCCCGGCATGGCGATGGCCTCGGCGTTCGTATTCGCCCTCGACGGCGCCGGACTCGGCGAGAAGGTCGCGGTGGTCACCGACGGCCAGCTCTCCGGACTGGTCAACAAAGGCATCGTCGTCGGCGAGGTCTCTCCCGAGGCCGCCATCGGCGGCCCGCTCGGCCGGATCCACGACGGCGACCTGATCAGCATCGATCTCACCACCCGCACGGTGGACCTGGAGGTCGATCCGGACACCCTGGCCGGCCGCGAGACCGCCGCCACGGAGACCGTCCGTACCCCTGGCTGGCTGTCCGTGTACGACCGCACCGTCACCAGCCCCGCCTGCGGCTCCGTCCTGGCCCGGGGGGCCTGCGCGAGCGTGTGCGGGCAATCTTTGGGAGAAGTCCGATGAAAGTGCTCGAAGTCACCCGGCCGACCGAAGCCCCGCCGCCCGCTTCTCCGCCGCGCGTCCGCAGGCCCCGGCCCCGTATCGCTCCGCTGGTGGGCATCGCTGTCGCCGTACTCGTGGCCGAACTCGTCCCGCGTACGGGCCTCGTCGCGGACGGTGCGCTGCCCCCGCTCAGTGCCGTCCTGGCCGAGCTCGGCCGGGAATCGGCCGACGGCGCGCTGTGGGAGGCCCTGGGCAGCACGGTCCGCACCTGGGCCGTCGGACTGGTGGCCGCCGTCGCCGCGGGAGTGGTTGTCGGCGTGGCCATCGGGCTCGTGCCGGTGCTGCGCGCACTCACCGCCTCCACGGTGGAGTTCCTGCGCCCGATCCCCTCGGTGGCCCTCATCCCCGCCGTCATCCTCATCTTCGGCACCGGCTACGAGTCCGGTGTGGTCCTCATCGTCTACGCCGGTTTCTGGCAGGTGCTGGTGCAGGTGCTCTACGGCGTCCAGGACATCGACCCGGTCGCCTACGACACCGCCCGTTCCTACCGTTTCGGCCTGTGGGCCCGCGTCCGGCACGTCATCTGGCCGACCGCCCTGCCGTTCGTGTTCACCGGCATCAGGCTGGCCGCCTCGGTCGCCCTGGTCCTGGCCATCACCGGCGAACTGGTCATCGGTACCCAGGGCATCGGCCAGCTCATCTCCGTCGCGCAGAGCAGCGGGGCGACGACCGAGATGTTCGCGCTCGTACTGCTCACCGGAGTCCTGGGCGTCCTGGTCAACGTGGGCTTCCGGTACGCCGAACGGGCCACGCTCGGCTGGCACCCGTCCGTCCGGCGATCGGCAGGTTCCTGATGAACGTCCTGCGCCGCACCCTGTTCGCGCTCGGGCTGCCCGCCGTCCTCGTAGCGCTGTGGTGGATCACCAGCGTCAACAGCACCAGCTACTACTACCCGCCCCTGCCCGACATCTTCGACCGGTTCGGGGAACTGTGGCTGTCGTCCCGGTTCGTTGATGACGTCGTGCCCAGCCTGCTCCGGCTCCTCACCGGCTTCGCCCTCTCCGCCGTCCTCGGTGTGGCCCTGGGCGTCGTCCTCGGCCTGACCGACGCGCTGCGCCGTGGGGCCGAACCGGTGCTGGAGTTCCTGCGCGCCCTCCCGCCGACCGTGCTGGTGCCGGTCATCGCGATCGTCGCCGGCATCGGGGACGGCCCGAAGGTGCTGGTCATCGTCTCCGGCTGCGTCTGGCCGGTCCTGCTGAACACCGTCGAGGGCGTACGCGGTGCCGACGAGGTCATGGTCGACACCTGCCGCACCTATGGCATCACCCGCGGCGCGAAGCTGCGTCACATGGTGCTGCCCGCGGCGAGCCCGCAGATCGCGGCCGGACTCCGCCAGGCGCTCTCCGTCGGGCTGATCCTCATGGTCATCGGCGAGATGTTCGCCGCCACCAACGGTCTCGGCTTCAGCATCGTGCAGTTCCAGCGCACCTTCGCGATCCCCCAGATGTGGAGCGGCATCATCCTGCTCGGCCTCATCGGATTCGCGCTGTCCGCGCTGTTCACCGTCGTCGAGAAGCGGGCCCTGGGCTGGTACCTGGGCCTGCGCGAGTCGCAGAGGAAGAACGGCTGATGACAGACATGGTCGAGGTCAAGGGCCTCAACAAGGTGTACGAGTCCGCCGGTCACCGGGTGGAGGCGATCGGCGACATCACCTTCTCCGTCGCCCGCGGCGAGTTCGCGTGCATCGTCGGCCCCTCCGGCGCGGGCAAGACGACCCTGCTGAAATGCCTGGCCGGACTGCTCGCCCCCACGGCGGGGGAGGTACTGCTCGACGGCGCCCCCGTGACCGGGCCACCGCCCGGCATGGCCGTGGTGTTCCAGGAGTACGGCCGCAGCCTCTTCCCCTGGAAGACCGTGCGGCAGAACATCGATCTCCCGTTGCGGCAGAAGGGCCTGCCCCGCGCCGAACGCGACCGGCTGGTCGGCGACTCCCTCGCCGCCGTCGGACTCGCCGCCTCCGGCGACGCCTACCCCTGGCAGCTCTCCGGCGGTATGCAGCAGCGCGTCGCCATCGCCCGGGCCGTCGCCTACGAGCCGCAGGTGCTGCTCATGGACGAACCCTTCGCCGCTGTCGACGCACAGACCCGAGCCGACCTCGAGGACCTCGTCCGGTCACTGTGGCGGTCCCTGGGCATCACCACGCTGTTCGTGACCCACGACGTCGACGAGGCCGTGTACCTCGGCGAACGCGTCCTGGTCCTGTCCGCTTCCCCCACCCACGTCCTCGACGACGTCCCCATCGGACTCCCGGCCGAACGCGACCAGGTCACGAGCCGTTCGACGGCGGAGTTCGCCGAGCTGCGCACCCGCGTCCACCGGGGCATCCAGGACGCGAAGGCCGGCCGCCGCGCGGGAGCCGCCGCATGACCGCTTTCACCGACGAGGGGTCCGGCGACCCGGTCCTGCTCTCCGCCTCCCTGGGCACGACGGCCGCGATGTGGGCACCCCAGCGCGCACGTCTGCGCACCGGGCGGCGAGTGATCGCGTACGACCACCGCGGGCACGGCGCCGACCCGGCGCCCCCGGGACCGTACGACCTCGCCGACCTGGTCCACGACGCCGTCACCCTGCTCGACTCGCTGGAGATCGAGTCCGCCGACGTCGTGGGGATCAGCCTCGGCGGCACCGTCGGGCTCGCCCTGGCCGCGGAACACCCTGACCGGGTACGCAGCCTCGTCACCCTCAACGCGCCCGCGTTCGCGGACGACCCGGTCTTCTGGCGGCGCCGCGCCGCGGCGGTCCGTGAACAGGGCATGGCGGTGGCCACCTCGGGCCTGCTGGACCGCTGGTACGCCCCCGCCGTGGCGCAGGCACCGACGGCCCTGGTGCAGGACACCGTCGACGGCGTCGGGCGGCTCGACCCCGCGGGCTACGCGGCCTGCTGCGAAGCCATCGCGGGCGCCGACCTACGGGACCGGCTGGCCGGCATCCGGTGCCCCGTGCTCGCGGTGAACGGGCTCGCCGACGCCGTCGTCCCGGCCCACCACGCGCGGACGATCGCTGCCACCGTGCCCGGTGCCCGGCAGATCACGCTCCCCGGCGCGGGCCACCTGCTGAGCCAGGAGATCCCCGACCGGCTCCACACACTGCTGACGGACCACTGGACCACCGCCGCAGCCGACAGAAAGGCCACCCCGTGAACAGCTACGTCACGGAACCCACCCGTGAGACACCGGTGTTCGGCGAATGGGAGGTCGTCGTCCTCGGCGGCGGCCCCTCCGGACTCGCCGCGGCCACCGCGGCCGCCCGGGCCGGACGCACCACCCTGCTGGTGGAGAAGAGCGGATACCTCGGCGGCGCCGGCACCGGCGGTGGCCTGTCCACCTTCTGCGGCATGTACTCCAACGTCCACGGCGAACACGTCCTCACCGTCCGAGGACACGCCACCGAACTCCTGGAGCGCATCGACCGTCTCGGCGGACTCCGCGCCCCCCACCTGTCCTTCGCCGACCGCATCCAGGCACAGGCCTACGACATCCCGGCCTACCGCAGCGCCGCCGACGACCACGTCCTGTCCGCCGGAGCCCAACTCCTGTACCACGCCTTCGCGGTGGGCGCGATCACCGGCCCGGCGGGCGTCGAGGCAGTCGTCGTCGAATCGAAGTCGGGCCGCGGCATCCTGCGCGGCCAGGTGTTCATCGACTGCTCCGGCGACGGTGACCTGCTGGCCTGGACCGGGACGAGCCACGAGAAGGCCGACCCGCACGGCGACATGCTCTATCCGTCCACCATGTTCCGCATCAACGCCGTGGACGACGAGCGCGCCGGACCCGCGTGGAAGACGCTGCCGCGCCTGATGGACGAGGCCGTCGCCGCCGGCCGTCCCCGCTTCCCGCGCCGCGGCGCGATCGTCCGGCCCCAGCGCGACGCCATCGAGTGGCGAGCCAACGCCACCCAGTTGCGCAACACCGACGGCAGCGCGGTGGACGGCACCGACGTCTGGCAGCTCACCCACGGCGAGGTGCAGGGTCGCGCACAGGCCCAGGAGGTGTTCGGCTTCATCCGCGAGAACCTTCCCGGCTTCGAACGGTCCTACATCGTCGACATCGGCCCCGAGATCGGCATCCGCGAGACCCGACGCCTGCTCGGCCGGTACCTCCTCACCGAGGAAGACGTCCGCTCCTGTGCCCGCTTCGAGGACTCCATCGGCCTCAACGGCTGGCCGGTGGAGGCCCACGTCGACGGCGACCTCGACATCCGCTGGCCCTACGGGGACGACCCGGCGGGCTACAACCAGCTGCCGTACCGCATGCTCGTTCCCGCCGAAGGCCCCGGGAACGTGCTCGTCGCCGGGCGCTGCGCCTCCATGACCCACGGCGGCCAGTCCGCCGCGCGTGTCGCGGGGCCGTGCTTCGCCATGGGACAGGCCGCCGGCACGGCCGCCCACCTGGCACTCAAGGACCACGTCACGACCACCGAGGTCGACGTCGCACAGCTGCGCGACGAACTGGAAGGAGAGGGAGCGTGCCTGACACTGTGAGGAACTCGTGCTGCTGACCCCCGCCGACGAACGCATGCTGGCCGGCGAGGAGGGCCCAGCGATCCGCGCCGCCCTGGAACTACTCGTCCGATACGGCGAGTTGATGGGCGCCGAACGCCTCATCGACACCGACAACGTGTGCGGCGCCAACCTCTTCGGACCGCGCCACGCCCGGGTCCTCGGCACCACCGACCCGGCCGCCCTCTTCTCGCGCTTCTCCCTCGACCTCGACGAGACGGTCGACGTCCCGCCGTTCCGTGCGCACAGCTGTCAGCTCATCGGCCCCCGCGACCGGGACCGGTGGGACCTCCAGGGCGTCGCACCCGTGGACGCCGCCGCGATGGACGACAGCGAGCGCTACCTCGTGGACAAGGGCGTGGACCTCCTGTCGACCTGCACCCCCTACCAGGTGGGCAACGTGCCCCGGTTCGGTGAGCACTGCGCGTGGATGGAGTCCTCCGCGGTCGTCTACATCAACTCCGTGCTCGGAGCCCGGACCAATACCGAGGGCCGCGAGTCCTCGGCCGCCTCCATGCTCACCGGCCGCACTCCCTACTGCGGCTACCACCTGGACGGACACCGCCGCGCCACACATCTGGTCGAGGTACGGCACCCGGTCGTCACCACGGAGGACTGGAACGTCCTCGGCTACTGGGTGGGGGAGCAGGTCCAGGAAGCCGTCCCGGTCCTCACCGGACCAGGGCTCACCCACGGGGCGGGTGCACCGACCCCGGTGCAGCTCAAGCAGTTCGGCGCGGCCGCCGCCTCCTCCGGCGACGTCGAGATGTATCACCTGCCCGGCGTCACACCGGAGGCCCGGACGGTGGAACAGGCTCTGGCCGGGCGGGAACCCGACGCGGTCTCGGTCTTCGACGCCGCCGCGCACGCGGGGACCGTGGCATCGCTGAGCCGGACGGCCACCGACCGCGAGGTGGACTTCGTGATGATCGGCTGCCCGCACGCCTCATTGGAACAGGTACGCGAGGTCGCCGAGCTGCTGGAGGGCCGCCACCTCGCGGACTCCACCACCTTGTGGGTGTTCACTCCTCGCACCCTGCGCGCGATGGCCGAACGCAGCGGCTACGTCGAGACCATCGAGAAGGCCGGCGCACGCGTGCTGTCCGACACCTGCCCGGCGATCGGACAGTTCCTGCCGCCCGGCACGCGCGTGTTCGCCACCGACTCCGCGAAGCAGGCGCACTACCTGCCGGCCATCACGGGCGTACAGGGCTGGTTCGGCAGCGTACGGACCTGTGTCACCGCGGCCTTGGAAGGGCGGTGGCAGGATGCCTGAGCTGCTGTGTGGCACGGGCGTAGTCGCCGGGCGGGCCTGTGGACCCGCCCTGGTGTGCACCGCACCGGTGTCGGGGTGGGGCGGCATCGACCCACGGACCGGCATCATCGTGGAGAGCCGCCACCCCCAGCACGGGGCCAGTGTGGCCGGAACCGTGCTGGTGCTGCCCGGGGCCAAAGGGTCCTCCGGCTGGTCCGGGCAGTTCCACCTCGCCAAACTGCAGGGCACCGCGCCGTGCGCCATCGTGTTCACGCGGATGAACAGCAAGCTCGCCCTGGGCCTTGTCGTCCTCCACGTCCCGGCGGTGACGGGCCTGGACACCACCGGGACGATCCACACCGGTGACGTGGTGGAGGTCGACGGGACCGCGGGCACCGTACTGGTACGAAAGAAAGGCTGATCTGATGGACACCCTGCGCATCGACCGACGAGTGGTGCTGGTGACCGGCGCGGCGAGCGGGATCGGTCACGCGATCGCCCGCGCCTGCGCGGACGAAGGCGCCACGGTGCACCTCGCCGACGTGTCGGACGACGTCCACGAAGCGGCCGGGAAACTGACCGGGTCCGTCACGTCGCACGTGTGCGACGTGACGGACCCGGACGCGGTCCGCGCCCTCGTGGACGGCGTCGTGGCCGCTTCGGGCCGCCTCGACGTCGCCTTCCTGAACGCGGGGGTCAACGGCGTACCTTCCCCGCTCCAGCCCGGCGGGGCGATCGACGAGCTGCCCTTCGAAGCATGGCGGAGGGTCATGGACGTCAACCTGGACGGGCTGTTCCACTGCCTCCAGCACTGTGCCCGGGTCATGAAGCGGCAGCGGTCAGGGAGCATCGTGGTCACCGCCTCCACGGCGGGCCTGCGCGCCGAACCACGCGTCAGCTACCCGTATGTCGCGTCCAAGTCCGCCGTCGTCGGCCTCGTCCGCCAGGCCTCGCTGGAACTCGCCCGCTTCGGCGTCCGCGTCAACGCCCTGGCCCCGGGACCGGTGGTCACCAACATCGGCGGCCCGGGCCCCCGGCCCGAGGCCGCCGTCGCCGCGTGGGAGAACTCCGTCCCGATGCGGCGCTGGGGAAGGCCCGACGACATCACGGGAGCCGCGCTCCTGCTCGCTTCCGACGCTTCGTCCTGGATGACCGGAGGAGTCCACGTCGTGGACGGCGGCGCCTCGGCCCTCACCCAGGTCCCGAGCGAGATGCTCCCGGCCCCCGGGCCCGGGACTGCCTGACGGAGCGCGGCGTCGCCTCGCGGCAGCAGCGGAAACGGTGCTGACGGTCGGCCGGGGCGCGGACGTCCCGCCGGTGAGCTGGGGCACGGCCTCGGTGAGCGAGAGACGGACCAGCCGGTCCGGCGCTCGCCGGCGGGACAGCGGAGGATCAGCGGGGCAGGCCGAGGGCGCGGGCGATGAGGCCGCGCTGGATGTCGTTGGTGCCGCCGCCGACGACGTACATGACGGACAGCCGCAGGCCGTACTCGAACGCTCCGCCGCCGGGCACGCCCGGCACCTCGGCGGACAGCGCCGCGTCGGGCCCGAGGATGTCCAGGACGGCCTCGCCGAACCGCTCGGCGAGCTCGCCGCCGAGGACGCCCGCCATCGGCGGGGCCAGGCGGGCTCCGGCGTCCTGCGAGGTCGCGCCGATCGCGGAAGCGACCAGCGCGCGGGTGGCCTGTACCCCGACAGCCAGCTCCGTCAGCAGGGCACGGGCGTGCGAGCCACGGGGCCCGACCGTCCCCTCCGGGTTCTCACGGACGTGGGTGAGCAGGTCGTCGAGCTGGCGGTGCAGAGCGGCGGCGATGTTGCCCATGGTGATGCGCTCGCCGGCGAGCGCGTCGGTGATGACCTTCCAGCCGCCGTCGACCGCGCCGACCCGCATGCTGTCGGGCACCCGGACGTCGTCGTAGAAGACGGTGCAGGAGATCTCGCCGGACAGCGCGCGGTGCTGCTGCACGGTGATGCCGGGGGTGTCCATGGGGATCAGGAACATGGTGATGCCCGCGTGCCGGGGAGAGGCGTCCGGATCGGTGCGCACCGCCAGCCAGACCCAGTCCGAGGTGTGCCCGCCGGTCGTCCACAGCTTCTGACCGTTGATCACCCAGTGCCCCCCGCTTCCGGCTTCGTCCGAGCCGGAGGCGGTCCCCTCCTCGCGCACCGCACGGGTGCGCAGCGAGGCGAGGTCGGACCCGGCCTCCGGTTCGCTGTAGCCGAGGCAGAAGGACAGCTCACCGCGGCGGATCAGCGGCAGGAAGGTGTCCTGCTGTTCCTGGGTGCCGTGCTTGAGGATCGAGTTGCCGAGCAGCATCACGGCGCCGAGCGCCTTGCTGATCGGCGCGCGGCGGTACGCGGTCTCCTCGTTGAGCACGACCTGCTCGGCCAGCGTGGCGCCGCGGCCGCCCTTCGACTCGGGCCAGGCGAAGCCGAGCCAGCCACGGTCGGCGACCGCCTGCACCAGTTCGCGGTCCAGGTCCATGGTGCTGCCGCCCAGCCGGTCGGCGAACGTGTCGAAGAGCGCGCGCACCTCGGCGCGGAACGCCTCACCGGTCTCACCCAGGTCGGCCACCGGGAGCGAACCGTTGCCCTCCACCAGTACGTCGCCGACGTCTCCGGCGGCACGCGGCAGGGTCCTCAGCCGGGTGACGTCACCGTGGACGCGACGGAAGAGCCAGGGGGCGTCGTGCTCCTCGAAGTAGCCGATGGCGGCGAGGGTGTGCTGGGCGCCGAGCTGAACACGCGGAGCGGAGGCCGCGGCGTGCGCCACGGCGATCTCGGCCGCCAGCAGCCGGTCCGGCGTGTTCTCCTCAAGGGCGCGTACGGCGTCGGTGACCAGCAGATCGCCGGCGCCCACGTCGATCTGACAGGTCGCGACGCGCTGCTGGACGGCTCCGAAGGAACCGATGACCTTGCCGAACTGGCGGCGCTCCTTGGCGTGGGCCACGGCCATCTCATGGGCCCGCTCGGCCGCGCCCAGGGCCCGTACGGCGAGCTGGAGCCGCAACAGGACCACGGCCTCGTCGGCGGTCGCCGCATCGACCTCCACCGAGGTCTCCGGGGCACCCGGCGTCACGCGGGACCAGGCGGGGACGGCGAGCCCGGCCGTCTCCTCCGCCTCCTGGAGCGGGCGCAGCAGCGCGGTGCCGCCGGACGCGGGGAACGTGAGGAGGTGGGTCGCCTGCTGCGCGGCGTCGAGGTGGCGGATCTGCGCCCCCGTGCCGTCGTCGACCGAGGCGACGACGCGGATCTCCCCCGCGGCGATGCCGTCGCGCAGCTCGCCGTCCTGCGGGAAGAGGCGGGTGGCGACGAAAGCGTCCATCACGGGGAGCGGGCACGCCACACGCCCGAGTTCGCGTACGGCGGCGACGGCCGCGGCGATGGCCCCGTCGCCGCCGAGCTCCAGCCAGCCGAGCTCGGCGGCGGTGCGCCACAGCTTGGCCAGATCACCGTCGGCAGCGGAGGTGGGGGCCGGCCAGAGGCGTGCCAGAGTTCCGCGCACGCTGTCGGCGAAGGCCGCGACCTCGTCGGTGTCCATGGGGGTGAAGGCTGTGTCGGCAGACATGAGTTCCTCGGAGCGTCGACGTGGATACGAGCACCTGAGGGGCAGGTGCCCATTAACGGAACGGAATACGTCCGCAATCGCACTGTAAAACGGACGGATGCCGTTCAGCAATAGCCATAGGCTCATCGATGGAGGAATATGGCGCCATGACGACATCGAGGGCCGCGCCGGGAAGGCCGCGCGACGACCAGGTGGACCGACGGGTGGCCGACGCCGCGGTCGCCCTGTACGGGGAGAACGGCTGGGCGTCCTTCAGCATCGAGGCGGTGGCGCGCCGGGCGGGCGTCGGCAAGGCTTCCGTCTACCTGCGCTGGCGGAACAAGGAGGAACTGCTCGTCGAGGCCCTGACCCTGAGGCTCGGCCGCGTCTCGGACGTCGACACCGGCACGGTCCGCGGTGATCTTGTGCAACTCGTCGGCCAGCTGCTGGCGCTCTATACGGGGGAGGGCGGCCCGGCCGCTCTGCGTCTCGGCCTCGAAGCGCTCGGCATCCCACGGCTCGTCGAGTGCTACGAGGAGCTGGCGCAGGCGCAGATCCAGGCCGCGCGGGCCGTCGTACGCCGGGGGATCGCGCGCGGCGAGCTACCGGGGGACACGTCGGTCACGTTTCTCCTCGACGCACTGTGCGGCGGCGCGATGAACCACGCGCTGACCGTGCCGTTGTCGCTGAGGCCCGTCCTGCCGGAAGCCGCCGCGGAGTACGCGGAAAGGTTCGTCGACTTCGTACTGGCTTCCGTGCTGGCGGACAACGCGTAGCCGTCCCTGGCCGCCGTGGCGGTCGACAGGCTGTTACGGCTCGCAGCCGGGTCGCGCACAGCGGCAGCAGGCTCCCCGTAGGACGAGCGCCACCAGATCGGCCGCGAAACGCCGGTCGCGCTCGTCGGGGCCGCGGTCCGGACCGGCAGGTGTGGCCAGCACGTGGCCGACCACTCCGCCGCTGACGGCTTCGAGCAGGACCGTCGTCGATGTGTCCGGCGGAAGGTCGCCGCGCTCGACTGCACGGTGGACGATGGTACGCGCCGACTTCACCCGCGCGGTGTTGATCTCGCTCCACGACTTGGCCAGCAACTCGGGATGCGCCCGGGCCTCGACGAACAGGCGCAGCCCCGCGAGCCCGGCCGATCCGCTCAGGTGGAAGGCGAGCAGCTCCCGGGCCAGGGCGAGCAGGTCGTCGTGGATGTTTCCCGTGTCGATGGGCTCGATGACCAGTGCGTGCGCGTCCAGGGCTGCCAGCAGCAGCTCCTCCTTGTTCTGCCAGCGGCGGTACAGGGCCGCCTTGCCGGCCGCGGCCCGCCGCGCGACCGTGTCGAAGGTGAATCCGGACCAGCCGGCCTCCGCGTACACGTCCAGTGCGGCTGTCAGCGCACGTTCCTCCACGCCGGGGTCGCGGGGGCGCCCGGCGGCTCTGCGCTGTGCCGAGGCGGTGTCGGTCCGTGCGGTCATGGGCCGGATTCTCGCAGATGCGGCGGGCGCAACGTACGTACGTGCGAGAGGCGGCGAGCGGCTACCCCGTCGCGCCGGCCGGTGGACGGGGCGCGACAGCTCAGGACGTCTCGCGGCGCACCAGCAGGGGGGTCGCCAGCACACCCGCTACCAGCGCTTCCGAGCGAGCGGGCCGCTCCAGCAGGGAGCGGATCGCGTGGCACATGTGGTCGGCCATCTCCACGGGATCGAGCGCGACCGAGGAGAGCGCCGGCCGCAGGTAGGTGGCGATGGGCAGGTTGTCGGCGCCCACGAGTGCGATGTCGTCCGGCATCGTCGCCCCCTGGTCGCCCAGTGCGCGGTGCAGCAGCGCCCCGTACTCGTCGTTGTAGGTGAACACCGCGGTCGGACCGCCGGGCCGCCGCACGGCTGCGGCTGCCGCCGCCGCCGACTCGTGCGTGGCCTCCATGGCGATCGCCTCGCTGTGCGCGCCGGCCGCACGAGCGGCGGTCCCCAGTCCTGCGGCACGGGCGCGACCCAGGCCCTCCAGGGGCCCGGCGGGAACGATCGCCGCGAGGCGCCGGTGGCCGGCGGCAAGCAGGTGCGCTGCCGCTGCCTCACCGACCCGCCCCTGGTCGAACTCCAGGGTGTCGGCCCAGGGCAGGGGGCGGTCGGCGATCATCAGGACCTCGGTCCCGGCGCGGCGCAGCAGGGCGACCGAGGACTTCGTGCACCGGTCGGCTGCCACGAGGACCGCCGCCGGGCGAAGTTCCGCCCACATGCGCGCCGCCGCCATGCCGGTGCTTCGGCGATCCCCGTGCACGAGCAGGGTCAGGCCGCTGTCACTGAGCTTCTCGGAGAGATGTTCGATGGTTGCGTCGACCATCATGCCGCGCGGGAGCCGGGGGAGCGGCATCAGCACCAGCCGACTGATCCCCGCCCGCAGCTGGCGCGCCGACACGTCGGGAGCGTAGCCGAGCTCCTGCACGGCAGCCAGAACACGGTCGCGTGTGGGTTGCGCGATGCGCGAGTTCGGGACGTCGTTGACGACGAGCGAGACCGTGGAACGTGACACGCCTGCCAGTCGCGCGACATCCGCGCTCGTGGGCGCGCGTCCGGCGGCTGAGTTCACGGGCGTCTCCTGAAATCTGTTGCTTCGGTCCCGAATCCTAGCGGGGGCTTCACAAAGCTGCTCACACGTGTGAACATCGGAGCGAGCTGCTCACACGTGTGAGCAGCGCTGCTCCAGGGCCGTACGAGCCGCGCGAACCGCGCCGGGACGCCGACGCCCTCCCCATGACTGACAACGAGGTCACCGTGATCACATCTAGATCCGGGCACCGTGCCGGCTCCGGCACCGCGCCCGTGGACGAGTCCGGCACCGGGCCCGGACGCCCGTCCGGTGAACGCCGCCTGCTGGGCGGCCTCATGGCCAACAGCGTCGCGCTGTACGCCGTCTACGGCGCCGTGCCCGCCGTACTGCTCGCCGACCTGGTCGGCGAGGTGGACCCCGACAACAAGTCCACCGCGCTGGGCGTCATCAGCGCCATCGGCGCGATCGCCGCGCTGCTGGCCAACCCGATCGCCGGAGCACTGTCCGACCGCACCCGCAGCCGCTTCGGACGCCGCGCGCCGTGGATGGCGGGCGGCGCACTGCTCGGCGGACTGTCGTTGATCGCGGTCGGCTCGGGCAACAGCCTCCTGTGGATCGCCGTCGCCTGGACCCTCACACAGATATTCTTCAACGGCCTGCAGGCACCGCTGACCGCGGTCGTCCCCGACCGCACGCCCGTGCACCGGCGCGGGGTGTTCTCGTCGGCGGCCGGCCTGGCCCAGATGATCGGCGCAACCGCCGGTACCGCGCTTGCCGCGGGTTTCGCCAACGCGCTGGGCCTCGGATTCGCCGTCTTCGGCCTCCTGGTCATCGCCGGTACGGCCGTGTTCCTCCTGCTCAACCGGGAACCCTCCAGCGCCGGCGCACCCGTGACCCCGTTCCACCTGAAGACGTTCCTGGCCGGTTTCTGGGTCAGCCCGCGCCGGCACCCGGACTTCGCCTGGGCCTTCCTGGGCCGCTTCCTGATGATCCTGGGTTACTACAGCGTGTCGTCCTACCAGCTCTACATCCTGGAGGACTACATCGGTCTGAGCCACGACCGCGCCCATGACCTGCTGCCGCTTCTCAGCGTCGCCATGCTGCCCGGCATGATCATCATGATCGTGGTGATGGGTCCGCTGTCGGACCGCATCGGCCGCCGCAAGCCCTTCATCATCGCCGCGTCACTCGGCATGGCACTCGCCCTGGTCGTGCCGTTCATCGTCAGCTCGCAGGGGGCCATGTTCGCCTTCGCCGTGATCGCGGGACTCTCCTTCGGTACCTATATGGCCGTGGACACAGCCCTGATGACCCAGGTCCTGCCCAACCAGGGGGACGCCGCCAAGGACATGGGCGTCCTCAACATCGCCAACTCCGCACCCCAGGCCCTGGCCCCGGCCCTGTCCGCCGCCGTCATCGGCCTGCTCGGCGGGTACCGCCCGCTGTTCGCCGTCGCGATCGTCCTGGTCGTGGCCGCCGCGGTGAGCGTGCGGCCGATCCGCTCGGTCCGCTGACCGTCGTCCCCCGAACCGGGAGGGAAGGCTGCCACTCCGGCTGCCCCCTTCCCCGAGTACCCGCCCGCACCTGATTCCGGTCGGCGGCGGGTCCCGCACCACCGCAAGGAGATCCCATGCAGCACCCCGAGGCCGTCGAAGCCCGTATCGAAGAACTGCTCACCCGACTCGACCTGGAAGGCAAGGTCCGGCTGCTGACCGGGGAGGGAATGTGGAGCACCCACTCCGAAGCGGCGGTCGGCCTCCGCCGCATGGTGCTCTCGGACGGCCCGGCCGGTGTCCGCGGCGAGGCGTGGGACGAGCGGGACACCTCCGTCAGCCTTCCCTCTCCCACCGCCGTCGCGGCGACCTGGGACCAGGAACTGGTCCGCCGGCTCGGAGCGCTGCTGGCGGCCGAGGCCCGCCGCAAGGGCGTGGACGTCCTGCTCGGCCCGACCGTCAACCTGCACCGCAGCCCCCTGGGCGGCCGCCACTTCGAGTGTTACTCCGAGGACCCGCTGCTCACCGCCCTCATCGGTTCGGCCTATGTCAACGGAGTGCAGGAGCACGGCGTCGCCGCCACGCCGAAGCACTTCGTCGGCAACGACTCCGAGACCGACCGGATGACCGTCGACGTCCGAGTCGACGAGCGCACCCTGCGGGAGCTCTACCTCGCCCCGTTCGAACAGATCGTCGCCGACGCCGGGCCCTGGCTCGTCATGTCCTCGTACAACGCCGTCAACGGCCCCACCATGACCGAGAACCCGCTGATCAACGACGTCCTCAAGGCGGAGTGGGGCTTCGACGGCGCGGTCGTCTCCGACTGGACCGCGGTGCGATCCACCGACGCCGCAGGAGCCGCGGGCAACGACCTGGCCATGCCCGGACCCGCCGGACCCTGGGGCGACGCCCTGGTGACCGCCGTGCGCGAGGGGCGAGTCCCGCAGGCGGCGATCGACGACAAGGTACGCCGGCTGCTCCGCCTCGCCGCACGCGTCGGCGCCCTGGACGGCTTCGCCCCGGCAGCCCCGGCCCCCGCGCCCGTGGCCGAGCCGGACATCGCCGCCCAGCTCCGCGAAGCGGCGGCCGCGGGCACGGTCCTCCTGCGTAACGAGTCCCAGACCCTCCCGCTGAATCCGGGCACCCTGCGCAAGGTCGCCGTGATCGGCCCCAACGCCGCCCACGCCCGTATCCAGGGCGGCGGGAGCGCCACCGTCAACGCCCCCTACGCGGTCTCCCCGCTCCAGGGCATCACCGACGCGCTGTCCGCCCACGGCGTCGAGGTCGTCCACACGCCCGGTACCTACTCCACCACGGCCCTGGCCCCCTTCACTCCCGACCAGGTCCTCGACCCGGTCACCGGACTGCCCGGCCTGCGGGCCCGGCTGCTGGACGCCGACGGCGGGGAACTCCTCAGTGAGCACCGCACCAGCGGTCGCCTCGTCTACCTGGGCGTCGACGCCCTGGAGCGCACCGCCACGGTCGAGGTCACCGCGCGCCTGCGTGCGGAGGAATCCGGCGTCCACCGAATCGGCCTGGCCGGAGCCGGTCCGATGCGGCTGGAGATCGACGGTGAGATCCGCATCGACGAGGCCGTCGCCCTGGAGACCGGCGACCCGGTCGAGGCCTTCCTCAACCCCCCGCAGCGCTACGTCGAGACACACCTGGACGCCGGGCAGGAGGTGGCCTACCGGCTGGTCCACACCACGGTCAGCAGCGGCTTCGGCGCGGTCATCCTGACCGCCGGGCTGCGCACGCCGCGCCGCGACGCCGAGGCCGAGATCGGCCACGCCGTCGAACTGGCCGCCTCCGCCGACGCCGTGGTGCTGGTGCTGGGCACGAACGAGCAGGTCGAGAGCGAGGGATACGACCGCACCACCCTCGCCCTCCCCGACGGACAGGACGAACTCGCCGCCCGCGTCCTGGCCGTCGCCCCCAACACCGTGGTCGCCGTCAACTCGGGCGGACCGGTCCTGATGCCCTGGGCCGACCAGGCACCGGCGCTGCTCCTCAACTGGTTCCCCGGCCAGGAGTACGGCAACGCCCTGGCCGACGTCCTGCTCGGCCACCGCGAGCCCGGCGGCCGGCTGCCCACCACCTGGGCCGCGCGCCAGGAAGACGTCCCGGTGATCGACGTCACTCCTGCCGAAGGAGTGCTGAGCTACCGCGAGGGCCTGCACATCGGCCACCGGGCATGGCTGCGCAGCGGCACGCAGCCGGCCTTCTGGTTCGGCCACGGTCTCGGCTACACCACCTGGTCCTACGACGCCCTCGCCGTCCGCCAGGACACCGACGGCGGCTGCGAGTTGCTCGTCGAGGTGACCAACACCGGGACGCGGCCCGGCCGGGAGGTCGCCCAGGCATACCTCGGCCGACCGGGGTCTGCCGTCGAGCGCCCGGTGCGGTGGTTCGCGGGCTACGCAGCCGCGACGGCGCTCCCCGGGGAGACCGTCCAGGTGCGGATCGCCCTGCCCGCCAGGGTGTTCGCCCACTGGGACGTCGAGACCCACGACTGGCAGACCGAACCCGGAACCTTCGACGTTCACGTCGGTTCCTCGGCCGCGGTTCTGCCACTGAACGGTGAGGTCCGCCCCCAGCAGTAACCGGTGCCCCGGGCGGGTGGCGGGGCCGTTGCGGGGCTTGCGAGGAACACGAGGGGCGGCGCCGGGTCCGGCGCCGCCCCGGGATGCCGGAATCAGCCCTGCCGCAGCCTGCGCTCGGCCACCTCTGCAAGGAGCGCGGTACCGACCGGGATCGCACCGTCGTCGAAGACGGCGTACGGGGAGTGGTTGAAGGCGGCGTCGGGTGCGGCGTTCGGCGGGCGCGCGCCCACCATGTACTGGGCGGCCGGCACTTCCGCGGCGACCCGGGCGAAGTCCTCCGAGGCCATGTTCGCGGTCGGTATCCGCAAGAAGGAGTCGGGGCCGTACAGGGCGTGCGCCGCCTCCTCCCCGAGATCCACCGCCTCGGGGGCGCAGACCAGGGCCGGATACTGGACCTCACTGCGGACGTCGGCGGTCAGTCCGTGCGCGGTGGCGATGCCCCCGCACAGGGCTTCGGCCCGGCCGAGGAAAGCTGTCATGCCCTTCTCGGAGGTCGCTCGCACCGTGGCGCCGAACGTGGCGTCGGCGGGGATCACGTTCACTTTCGTACCGGCGTGGAAGGTCCCCACCGTGATGACCACCGGGTCGAAGGCGTTCGCGGTCCTGGTGACCAGGGTCTGCAACGCGGTGACCATCTCCGCGGCCACCGGCAAAGGGTCCGCCGCCTGATGCGGGTTGGAACCGTGGCCGCCCCGCCCGCGGACGGTGACGTGGAGTTCGGCGCTGCTCGCCGTCGCCGTCCCGGCGCGTCCTCCCATCATGCCCAGCGGAACCCCGTTGGAGGCCACATGCACCGAGTACGCGCCCACCAGCGGCTGCCCGGCGGCCTCCAACACCCCCTCGTCGATCATCAGGCCCGCGCCGTTGTGGCCCTCCTCACCGGGCTGGAACATGAAGACGACGGTGCCGGGCAGCTCGGAACGCCGCGCCGACAGCAGCCGGGCGGCGCCCACGAGCATGGCGGTGTGCTGGTCGTGCCCGCAGGCGTGCATGGCGCCCTCGACCTGCGATACGTACGGCACGTCGGTCAGTTCCTGCACCGGCAGTGCGTCCATGTCCCCGCGCAGAAGCACAGCAGGGCCGGGCCTGCCTCCGCGCAGGACCGCGGTGACGGACGACAGCTGCTTGCCGGTGGTGATGTCCAGGGGCAGTCCGCTCAAGGCCTCGAGCACCTTGGCCTGGGTGCGCGGCAGTTGCAGGCCGGTCTCGGGTTCGCGGTGCAAGGAATGGCGTAGTTCGACGAGCTCTGCCGCCATCGATTCGGCCTGCTGTCGGTAGGTGGTCATGGATTCCTGCTCCTTGATCGATGATGGTGAGGCGTCAGCCGGTGGTGACCGGGAGGGGTTCAGCTGCCGGGCGGACGGCGCCGACGGGGCGGACGGTCATGGCGGCCAGGGCGATCAGCACGGCGACGGCGGCACAGCAGGCCCAGACGACGCGGTAGGCGTTCTCCGTGGGCACCTCGGTGCCCTGCAGGGTGACCGCGGTGAGGACGGCGGCGAACACAGCGCCGGCGACGCTGCCGCCCAAGGTCTTGGCGGTGTTGTGCAGGCCCGTGGCGATTCCGGTGCGGTCGGCGGGGCTGGCGTCCATGATCAGGGCGGGCATCGCACTGATGCACAGCCCGGTGGCGAAGCCGATCATGCCGTTGGCGACGACGAACTGCCAGGGTTCGCCGTGCGCGAGGACGAGCGCCGCGTATCCGGCGGTCATCAGCCCGCCGCCGGTGGCGAGCACGGTACGGGGACCGACCCGACGGATCAGGCGCCCGGCGGCCGTGGCTGCGGCGAAGGCCATCAAGCCGTTCGGCAGCATGAGCCAGGCGATGCCGAGGGTGTCGTACCCGAACCCGTACCCGAGCTGGGAAGGCGGACTGGCCACGAAGACGGCAGCGGCGGTCTGCGCGCCGAACGTCGCGGTGCCGAGCATGAAGGCGGCGACGTAGACGGGGAGCAGTTCGCGGCGCACGGTCAGGCGCAGGTCCACGATGGGATCGGCCACGCGCAGTTCGACGCGGACCCACGCCGCCGCGGCGACCAGGGCGACGGCGAACAGCCCGAGGGTGCGGGCGTCGAGCCAGCCCAGCTGCGGCCCTTCGGCGATACCGAGCAGCAACGCGGCAAGTCCGCCGCTGAGCAGTGCCGCCCCGGCCCAGTCCACCCTTCCGGCCGCGCGGGTCACCGACTCGGGTACGAGGAAGAACACCACCCCCACGCAGAGGAGGGCGGCCACCGCCGGGATCCAGAGGATGCCCCGCACACCGGATATCGCCTCGCCCAGGACACCCGACAGCACCAGCCCGGCGCTGGCCCCGAGGGTGAGTGACCCGACCAGAAACGCGACCGCGCCCCTTGCACGCTCCGGGCTGAGGCGGTCGCGGACCAGGCCGATCTCCAGCGGCAGCAGTGCGGCCAGCGCACCCTGAAGCACACGGCCGAACAGGAGCACCGCATAGGTGGGTGCCCAGGCGACGAGCACCGAGCCGGCAGCCAGCGTCACGATGGCGACACGCAGCAGCCTGCGGTGTCCGTACATGTCGCCGAGACGCGCGAACAGCGGTACGCACACGGCTGAGGAGAGCAACTGGGCGCTGCTGACCCAGTTCAGGTTTCCCGCGCTGACATGCAGCTCCGTCCCGATACGTGGGAGCAGGGCCGGCATCATGCCCTGGACGAGGCCGCTGACGAGCTCGACGAACACAAGGAAGCCGACGACGGCGAGGCTTCTCGGTACGGGCGAGGGAGGACCGGGCTGAGTCATGGGGCTCCATAGGAATGAGGACCAGAGGTTTCGCAGCTCTGGACGCACGCTAAATTCGTCATGAGCGGCCACACCAGATCGTCGTAATTTTCCATGGAGGAAGATCAAATGCTGGATTTTCCCACTGCGGAGGACGGCCGTGCGTGACGCGGCATCGCTCTCCCCGCTCGACGAGTTGGACCTTGCTCTGGTGAATTCGCTCCAGATCAGTCCGCGTGCCCCCTGGACCGAGATCGCCGGCGCCCTCGGCGTCGACGCGGCCACGGCTGCCCGGCGCTGGGAGCGTCTGCGAGCCGGCGGCTATGCCTGGGTGACGGCCTATCCCTACGACGAATTCGGCAGCGGCGCGCTGATCGAGGTGGACTGCGCACCGGGCCAGGACCGCGCCGTCGCCGAAGCGCTCGCTCAGGAGCCCATGGCGGCCACCGTCGAACTCACCGCCGGGGGGCGCGACCTGCTCGTGACCGCGATCGCCAGGGACTACGCGTCGCTGACCAGCTTTGTCCTCGACCGCGTAGGGGTCCTGCCCGGGGTCACCTCGACCCGCGCGCACCTCGTCACGGGAGGCGCCTACGCCGAAGGCAGTGCATGGCGGCTGCGCAGCCTGACCCCCGCGCAGAAGAAGGCCCTCACCGGTTCTCGACGCTCGACCCGTGACCAGGGGGGCACTCCCTCCGGAAACCACCGGGCGCTGATGCTCGCCCTGGGGGAGGACGGCCGCGCATCGCTGACAGACCTTGCCGCCGGCCTCGATGTGAGCGTCAACACGGTTTCGCGCAGGCTGAAGCGGTTGATCGACTCCGGCAGCCTCGTCCTGCGCTGTGACCTCGCCCCGCCGCTGTCCGGCTCACCGGTCTCCGTCACGTTCTTCGCCTCGGTGGCATCCGAGCACCTGACCTCGACGGCCCGCGCCATCGCCCGTTTTCCGGAGATCCGACTGTGCGTCGGCGTAGCAGGCCCGCAGAACCTGCTGGCCACCGCCTGGGTCGCGTCACTCGTGGACGTACACCTGCTGGAGGTACGTCTCGCGAGTGCCCTGCCGCACCTGCGGATCGCCGACCGCTCCGTCTGTCTGCGCAGGACCAAACACGTGGGGCGGCTGCTGGACGAACAGGGAAGAGCCAGAGGCTTCGTTCCGGTCGACATCTGGGCGGACTCGGCTGAAGCGCGTTGAGGCCCGGACGTTCGATCGGCAGGGCACGTCTCTCTTCGTCCCTTCGACGCTTCCACTCCGGTACACGAAGTAGCGCGGCGTTCCCCAGTCCTGTAGACATAGATAACTAGGTAAGTTACAAGAGGGCCCGCTGCGGGCAGGGGACGGCCTCGTGCCGCCCCGTCACCGACCCGCACCCCAGAAGGGACAACGGACATGGACCCCGCCGACTTCACGGCCGTCAGGGAAGCGGTTCGCCGCCTCGTTCGCGAGGGCGTCGTGCCGCGCGAGGACGAGATCGAGGAGACCGACGCGATCCCGGAGGACATCCGGCGCAAGGCCGTCGACATGGGCCTGTTCGGATACACCCTTCCCGAGGAGCACGGCGGCCTCGGGCTGAACCTCACCGAGGACGTGCAGCTCGCCTTCGAGTTCGGGTACACGACACCGGCGTTCAGGTCGATGTTCGGTACGAACAACGGCATCGCCGGCAAGGTCCTCGTCAGCGCCGGGACCCGGGACCAGCGCGACCACTGGCTTCCACGGCTCGCCGCCGGTGCGGTCGCGTCGTTCGCTCTCACCGAGGCGGAGGCGGGATCGGACCCGTCCGGCCTGACTACCCGCGCGGTCCGTGACGGCGACGACTACGTCATCTCCGGCGCCAAACGCTTCATCACGAACGCGCCGCTCGCCGACCTGTTCGTCGTCTTCGCCCGCACGGGCGAGGAGTCGTACGGCACCAAGGGCATCTCCGTCTTCCTCGTCGAGGCGGACCGTCCGGGAGTCTCGGTCGGCCCCAAGGACCACAAGACGGGCCAGGCCGGCGCCTGGACGGCCGAGGTCTTCCTCGACGGTGTACGGGTCGGCAAGGACGCACTCATCGGCGCCGAGGAGGGCGCCGGCTTCGGTGAGGCGATGAAGTCGCTCGTCCGCGGCCGGGTCCACATCGCGGCCATGTGCGTGGGCATGGCCGAGCGGATCCTGGAGGAGTCCGTGGCGTACGCCGCCGCCGGCAAGCAGGGCGGCCGCCCCCTCGGCGACTTCCAGCTCGTGCAGGCGATGCTGGCCGAGATCCAGACCGGCGCCTACACCGGGCGGGCCGCGGTCCTGGAGGCCGCGCGCCGGTACGACTCGGGCGAGGACCGCAGGATCGGGCCCTCCGCGGTCAAGCTCTACTGCTCCGAGATGGTCTCCCGTGCCGCCGATCTGGGCGTACAGATCCACGGTGGCATGGGCTACATGCGCGGCACCGTGGTCGAACGATGCTTCCGCGACGCCCGGCTGTTCCGTATCTACGAGGGCACCAGCGAGATCCAGAAACTGATCATCGGGCGTGCTCTGCTGAAGGGGGCCAAGTAGCCATGGCCACGACTGGGATACCCCTCCTCCGTCACGGAGGCCGCTCATGAACGCGGCACCCGCCACCGGGTACGCCGAGGGCCTGGCCGCCGGCGAACTCCGCTTCCAGCACTGCACGGCCTGCGACCGGGCGGTGTTCTACCCGCGTGTCCTGTGCCCGCACTGCGGAGCCGACGACGCTCTCTCCTGGCGTACGAGTTCGGGGCGGGGAGTCGTCTACGCGTCGACGGTGCTGCACAAGCGCGGAACCGACCCGTACAACGTCGCGCTCGTCGACCTCGACGAGGGATTTCGCATGATGAGCCGGATCGAGGGAGTGCCCCCCGAGGACGTGGTCATCGGCTCACCCGTACAGCTCGACGTCGTCACCGGTGAGGACGGCGAGGCCCTCGCGGTCTTCCGTCCGCTGGAGGTGCGGTCATGAGCGCGGATCTTCGTGGGAAGGCCGCAGTCGTCGGCGTCGCGGAGTCCGACCTCGGACAAGTGGCTCCGGGCCTGACCCACTTCGACCTCATGGGACAGGCGACCGCCCGCGCCATCGAGGACGCGGGCCTGAAGAAGTCAGACATCGACGGCTTCTTCTGTGCGTCGTCATACCTGCCGTTCCCTACCCTGGACGTCGCCGAGTACCTCGGGATCCGTCCCGTGTACGCGGACTCCACCAATGTCGGCGGCAGTTCCTTCGTGGCGCACCTGCTGCACGCCGCGATGGCGATCGAGGCCGGCCTGTGCACCACCGCCCTCATCGCCTACGGCTCCACGCAGCGTTCCGACGGCGGGCGCCTCGTCTCGCCGACGAAACTCCTGCCCTGGGAGGAGGCCTACAGGCCGCGGTACCCCGTGTCGATGTACGCACTGGCCGCGTCCCGCCACATGTACGAGTACGGGACCACACGCGAACAGCTCGCCGAGATCGCCGTGGCCGCCCGCGACTGGGCGCAGCTCAACCCGAAGGCGTTTACCTACGGACGCGGCCGGCTCACCGTCGAGGACGTCCTGTCCTCACAGATGATCAGCTATCCGCTGACGTCCAAGGACTGCTGCCTCGTCACGGACGGCGGCGGAGCCGTGATCATGACCAGCGCGGAGCGTGCGCGTGATCTCAAGGCCGCGCCCGCGTACTTCCTCGGTGGGGGCGAGGCCACCTGGCATCGTTCCATGTCCCAGATGCCCGATCTCACGACGACCGCGGCGGTGGACTCGGGGCGGCGGGCGTACGGGATGGCCGGACTCAAGCCGTCCGACGTCGACGTGGTGCAGCTGTACGACGCCTTCACCATCAACACGCTTCTCTTTCTGGAGGACCTCGGGTTCTGCGAGAAGGGCGAAGGCGGGTCCTTCGTATCCGGGGGACGCATAGCGCCTGGTGGTGAACTCCCCGTCAACACCAACGGGGGTGGTCTGTCCTACTGCCATCCCGGCATGTACGGCATCTTCCTCATCATCGAAGCGGTCCGGCAGCTGCGCGGGGAGGGCGGGGCGCGACAGCAGCCGCACGCCCGCGTCGCGCTCGTCAACGGGAACGGCGGGGTCTTCTCCAGCCAGGCCACCGCTCTTCTCGGCACCGCGGAGGCCCTTGGGTGACCGGCACGGCCCCCTAGGGGGAGGCACTGATCCAGGCCCGGGAGCACGTTTTCGTCAGCACGGCTCCCGTTCTCCCGCGCGTGATCAGGCCTCTCCCCGGGCCGCCGGCGGGATGCGGGCGCCGAGGTAGTCGGTGACGGCGTCCGACACGTCGTGGATGAACGTGTCCCAGTCACGTCGGGTGTGTTCGGAGAACGTGACGCGGGGGCGGGACCTGAGCACGAGCATCGAGAAGACGATCTCCGTCGCGAACTCCAGATGCGTTCGCCACGCCTGATCCGCCCCGGTGAGGGGTTCCAGGACGGAGCGGAACTCCTGGCTGAGCCGGTTCATCGCCTTGGCGCCCGCACTCTTCTCGGCCTCGCGCTCCGCGTCCTGGCGGTCCAGGCGCAGCAGGGCCGGGCCGTGCCGCCGGAAGACGTGGGCGATGGCCTCCACGGCGGCGACCACCGCGACGTCGAGGGTCTCGGCCCCTGCGGCCCGGGCTCGTTCGAAGGCCGCGTCCTGGTCCTTGCCCACCGTGGCGATGAGGCGTTTCCGGGTGTAGTCGAGCAGCGCTTCGCGGTTGGGGAAGCGAAGGTAGAACGCCCCGCGGCTGACACCGGAGCGGCGCTCGACGCTCCCGACGGTGACGGCGTCCCAGCCGCCTTCGACGAGCAGCTCCACACTCACCTCGTAGATGCGTTCCAGCTTGTCGCGGCTCCGGTCCTGCTGTGGTGCGCGGAGTGCGTCAGCCATGTGATGGCTCCTCAGGGGTGCGTCGGCGGTGCGGCGTGCGGGTGCGGGTGGACGTCTCGGTGCCGACTCGGCGGTGGCAGTGGATACATCTTGACAGACCAAACTAGACCGGTCCAGTCTTGTTTTCCCCGACCGTGGAGGAGACACGTGGTCACCGTCGATGTGCACGCACATCACCTGCCCGCCGTGCTGGGTGAGCGCTTCACCGAGCTGTCAGGCAGGCCGTACCCGCTCCGGCACTCCGAGGACCAGTCCCGGCGCATCGCGGACCTCGACCGTGCCGGTGTGGACCAGCAGGTACTGGGACTCGGCGCGGTGCAGCCGTACTGGCCCGATCGTAGGGCCGCCGTCGACGGCGCGCGGTTCGCCAACGACCTGTACGCCCGCATCGTCGCCGACCACGGCGGCCGGCTCCGCGCCTTCGGCGCCGTGCCGCTGCCGCACACGGAGGACGCGGTCGCCGAAGCGATCCGCTGCCTCGACGATCTGCTGTTCGCCGGAATCGGCCTGGGCTGCTCGGCCGACGGTGTCCCGCTCGACGCACCGCGGTTCGACCCGTTCTGGGCGGAGTTGGATGCCCGTTCTGCCGTGGTCCACCTCCATCCGGGCGTCGCGAACAACCTCGGGGTGGGCGTGGCGGAGTATCCGATGCTGCTCGGCCCGGTGTTCGGGTCACCGGCCGAGGAGGCGATCGCCGTCACCAGGCTCGCGCTCGCCGGGGTCATGACGCGGTTCCCTCGCGTTCGGCTGCTGATCGGAGGCATGGGCGGGAACCTGCTCGTGGCCCGGTCGAAACTCGCCGAGAGCCTCGAGCGTGGGGCGCAGCACGGCGATCGCTTCGAGGCGTCCGAGGTGCTGTCGGCATTGGACGGCCTGTGGTTCGACACCTCGTCGATCGACCCCGTGCTGACGCTGGCCGCCCGGCGGGCCGACGCGATCGACCGGCTCGTGTTCGGATCGGACAGCCCGTGGGGCACCGCCACGCGGGTCACAGAGGAACTCCGGAGCCGCCTGTCCCCGCCCGAGGCGGACGCGGTGCTCGCCCGGGGAGCGGACCTCCTGGAAGGGAAGGCGCACTGATGTACATCGGTTGTTTTCTCGGTCCCACCGGCCGAGGCCCGGCGGACGACCTGCCGCTGATCGACTTCTGTTACGACATGGCGCTCGCCGCCGACAAGGCCGGATTCGCCCTGGTCAACGTCGGTGAGCAGCACTTCACCGGCTACGAGCCCTACAGCTCGCCGTTCATGATGGGCGCGCAAGTGGCCCGGCACCTCGAACGAGCGTGGTTCGGCACCACCGTGGTCAATCTCGCCTACCACAACCCGATCGCGCTGGCCGAGCAGGCCAATCTCATCGACCTGCTCACCCGGGGCAAGTGCTTCATCGGCCTGTCCACCGGCCATCTCCCCTTCATCGCGTCGCAGTGGGGTGTCCCCGCCTCCTACAGCAAGGATGTGGCGCTGCAACGCATCGACGTAGCCCTGCGGGCATGGGCCAAGGAGCCCGGAGACAAGCCGCTGGCGTGGCGGACGGACCTCGAGGAGGGCGTCCTCGCGCTACGGATCATGCCGGTCGGGTACCGCAAGGAGCACCCGGTCATCGGGTTCGCCACCAATACCGACGCCACCATCTCGCACGCGGGCACGCAGGGATGGCCGGTCGCGCTGGGGCGCTACAACCTGGCCGAGGCCGCCCGCAAGACGGCGGTCTACCGGGCCGCGCTCGACGCCGCAGGGCACCCGGACGACGTACGCACGCAATGCCTCGCCCTGTCCAGCGTGACGAAGGCGATCGTCATCGCCGACACGGATGAGGAGGCGTGGGAGATCGCGGAGCGGCAGTTGCGCGGTTTCATGAACTTCACCTACTCCGTCGCCACCCGTCGCACGCTGGAGGACACCCGCTCCATGAAGGAACTGTGGGACGACACCGTCGACGGGCCCGTCGACATCGCCAACAGCACCTTCACCGCGCCCGAGTGGATACAGGCGTCGGCCATCGTCGGCAGCCCGGAGACCGTGGCCCGCCAGCTGCTGGAGTACGCCGACGCGGGGATCGAGGGCATCAACGCCCGTTTCGTGTACGGCGATTTCGACGCGGCCGAGGCCTGGCGCGGCTTCAACCTCTTCGCCGAGAAGGTCATGCCGTTGGTCGACGCCCGGCAGATCCCGGGGCCGACGCCCGAGCGGATCCGTCCCGAGCACCTCGGCACCGGCGCCGGGCACTCGGGGCTGGCGGAGCTGTTCCAGTGAGTTTTCCGCTACGGGCGGCGGCGCGACGGCGCCCCGCCGACCCACCGCCCGCGGGCGTTCGGCGCCCACGCGCAGCCGCACGCCCGGCCAGCTGATCGGAGCGCCATGTACTTCTCCCTGTTCCTCGGCCCCGGCGTGCGCGGCCCGCACGAGGACCGGCGGGCCATCACCCTCGGTATCGAGCAGGCGATCGCGGCCGACGCGGCAGGCTTCACCGCCGTCTACGTCGGCGAACAGCACTTCAACAACTACGAACCCTATGCCGACGGCCTGACCATGGCCGCCTTCCTGGCGGGCCGCCTGCGCCGGGCCTACCTGGGGACCAGCGTCATCCCCCTGGTACTGCACCACCCGTTGTTCGTGGCGGAACGGGCCAACCTGCTGGACCAGCTCACCGGCGGCCGTTTCATCCTCGGTATGTCGAGCGGGCGGCCCCGGGAGGGCAAGGCATGGCACAAGCACGACCTGGCGCCGGCGCAGCGCGCCAGGCTGTTCGACCAGAAGCTGGAGGTGATGCTGAGAGCGTGGGCGCACCGGGCGTCGGACGGGCCGCTCGAGTTCGCCACCGACGACGAGCACGGCGTCATGGAGGGCCGCATGATGCCGGCCTCGTACCGTCGGCCGCACCCCCTGTACGCCATCGGTACGAACACTCCGGCGAAGATCGCCGAGGCGGGACGGCGGGGGCAGAAGGTCCACCTCGGGCCGTTCGATCCCACCGGCGCCGCCCGCCTCGCCACGCTCTACCGTACGAGCATGCAGGAGGCCGGACACCCGGCCGGCCTGATCCAGGAGAACCTGGGCTGGCTCGTCCACACCAAGCTCGTCCTCGTCGGCGAGACCGACGACGAAGCGTGGAAGGTGGCGGAGCACCTGCTCACCGGCCCCATGGTCATCGCGCCGTGGGTCCGGCGCGATCCCGGTCAGGACGGCTGGCCGCTGCGGAAGATCTACGAGGCGGACCCCGGCGAGTTCGCCCCCGCGATGGGGGCACCGGAGAGCCAGGGGGCCTATCTGCGGCGCACGATGGTCATCGGCAGTCCGGAGACGGTCGCCGCCGAGCTGGCCGCTTACCGGGACGCCGGGCTGCCGCACGTACACCTGCGCTTCATCTTCGGCCCTCTCGACGATCCCGACGTCTTCCGCCGCTCGTTCCGCCTGTTCACCGACGAGGTCATGCCCCGGGTGGGCGTCGACACCATGACCGCGCCCGGTGAGGGGCAGGGGTGAAGCGTGTGCATCGTCGGCGGCCCCTAATGAGCGGGCTGCGGGAACATCTCCGTCAGGAGGCCCCGCAACCAGACGTGTTCCAGATCGTGCGTGTAGACCGGGTGCCACCAGAACGCCTCCGTCAGCGGGACGGCGTCGAAGGGGCACTCGAGCGTGCGCAGGTCGGGACGGTCCGCGATGCGCCGGGCGACACGCTCCTGCAGCAGGGCCGCCCGGTTGGTGCCGGCGACGAGGAACGGTACGCCGAGGAAGCTGTCGGCGAAGACCTGCACGGTGGGTTCGACTCCGAGCAACCGCAGTTGGCGGGCGGCCGGGGTGCTTCCGCCCGGACCTCCGAAAGCGTCCACCCACGGGAGCGTGGCGAGGTCGTGCATGGTCAGCTCGTCGCCGACCAGGGCGTTGTCCGCGGAGACGACGCACACCCAGCGGTCCTGATAGAGGTCCAGGTGCGGCAGGTCGGGGAGGTAGCCGTGGGGCATCAGCAGGCCGTCCACGCTGCGCAGGCCCTCCGCTCCCCGTTCGGCGAACTCCGGTGTGATGTGGCGCAGACGCACCCTCATGCGCGGTCCTTCGCGTTCGATGGCCGAGCACACGGCCGACGCTGCTTCGGCGAGCCCGTAGTCCGTGGTGAGCAGGGTGAAGAGTCGCTGTGAGGTGGCGGGGTCGAAGGAAGCCTGGCTCGTGAAGATCCGCTCGGCGCCGTTCAGCGTGTCCCCTGTCATCGCGGCGAGGCGTTCGGCCAGCGGCGTGAGCACGTACTGATTGCCGACCCGGTGCAGCAGTTCGTCGTTGAAGTGCCGTCGCAACCGGGCCAGTGACGCCGACAGGGTCGGCTGGCTCAGCGCCAGGCGCTGAGCGGCACGGCTCACCCCGCGCTCTTTGAGCAGAGCGTCCAGAGCGACGAGGAGGTTGAGATCGATGCTCCGCAGATCCATGAGAGCTCCACCGGATATAGACGAAGGCGATAGCGGCAATCGGAAATTCGGTATTCCCGATGACGTGACGTCGCGGGAAGGTACCACCAACGGGCCGTCGAGAGCCCGGACTTCACCCCATTCCTGGTCATAGGAGAGCCGCCGTGACCGCTTCACCCGTCATACGCAAGTCAGGGCCGCCGGGGGACACACCACGCCTGGGCGCGCGCTTCGTCCTCTCCTTCGGGTTCGGCTACTTCGGGCTGTGGCTGGGCTTTCTGACGCCCGTCATGCTGGTACTGCAGATCCGGGCCGAGGAGATCGCTCCGGACAGCAAGAGCAGCACCCTCTCCCTGGTGCTCGGAGTCGGCGCGGTCTTCGGTCTCCTCGCCAACCCGGTCGCCGGCCGGCTGTCCGACCGCTGTACGTGGCGCCTGGGCATGCGGCGGCCCATCCTGCTGGCCGGTGCCCTCCTCGGATTCGCCGGCCTCCTCCTCGTGGCAGTGGCGGGCGGCGTCCCGATGCTGGTGATCGGCTGGTCGCTGGCGCAGATCGGGTGCAACGCCGTCCTGGCCGCGTTGATGGCGTTGATGCCCGACCATGTGCCTCAGGGGGCCCGGGGCCGGGTGTCGGGGCTGCTCGGTGTCGCCCAGGCGCTGGCCGCCACAGCGGGTGCCACCGTCGGCGGGGCGCTCAGCGAGGTGTCGACCGCCGCTGCCGTTCTCGTGCCCGGCTCCGTGATGGTCGTGGCCGTCACCGTGATGTGTCTGACGCTGAGGGACCGGGTCCTGCCGGCTGCTGAACGGACGCCGCTGAACTGGGGCGACCTGATGCGCAGCTTCACCTTCAGCCCTCGTCGTCATCCCGACTTCGCCTGGGCCTGGCTCAGCCGGTTCGCGATCTTCATGGCGATCTCGGCGGTCCTGAACTACCAGCTCTTCTACCTCACCGATCAACTCGGTCTGGTCGAGGGGCATGCCACCAGGATCATCCCGCTGGGAGTGATGGTGCAGACAGTGGTGGTCGTGGCGGGAAGCGCGGTGTTCGGTCCGCTGTCCGACCGCACAGGCCGCCGCAAGGTCTTCGTGATCGCCGCCGCGGGGGTCGCCGCCGCGGGACTGCTCGTACTCGCCCTGGCCACCGCGCTCCCCATCTACTTCGCCGGCATGGTGCTCATCGGCCTCGGCCAGGGCATCTATTTCGCCGTCGACATGGCCCTGGTCACCGACGTACTCCCGGACCGCGAGCGGGATGCCGCGAAGGACCTCGGGGTGATCAACGTGGCCAACCTCCTGCCCCAGTCGCTCGCCCCGGCCATGGCCCCCGTCTTCCTCACCATCGGCTTCGGGACCCTGTCGAGCGAGCCCGGGAGCAACTACCTGATGCTCTTCGCCGTCGGAGCCCTCTTCGCCGTTCTCAGCGCCGTGTGCATCGCACCCATCCGCGGCGTCCGCTGACCCGAGTCACCCACCCGAGGGAAACACCGTGCACATCTCCGTCTTCATGGGCCCGATGGCCTACTCGCCCGAGCAGGACCGCCCCCTGATCGACCTGTGCGTCGAACAGTCGATCCGCTGCGCCGACCAGGGCTTCGCCATGGTCACCTTCGGTGAGCAGCACTTCAACGGCTACGAGCCCTACAGCAACCCCCTGCTGATGGCCGCCCGCCTCGCCCCGCACCTGGGGGAGACGTACTTCGGCACCACCATCGTTCCCCTGGTCCTCCACCATCCGCTGCGACTGGCGGAGGACTCCAACCTCGTCGACCTGCTGCTGCGCGGCCGGTTCCTGCTGGGGATGTCCGCCGGCCGGGTCGGGTTCTCGCCCGACTTCGAGAACTTCGGACTGGACCCCAGGCGTCGCGACGAGATCTTCGCGAGCAAGCTGGACCTGCTGCGGCGTGCGCAGCGGCAGAGCGCCGGCAGACCTCCGATCGTCATGGACACCGATTGGGACCGTGGTTCGCTGACCGGACGCATCATGCCCGTCTCCTACCGGCGCGACGGGGCGCAGCTCGCCATCGGCACCAACACCCCCGCCAAGGTGCTGGACGCCGCCCGGCGCGGCTTCCCCGTGTTCCTCGGACCCTGCCCTCCCTCGGAGGCCGCCGAACTCCTGGCCCGACACCGCGCGGAACTGGAGAGCAGCGGCCACGACGCCACCGTCATCGACGACGTCACCCGCAAGTCGCTGGTCACCCGGCACATCTTCGTCGGATCCAGTGAGGACGAAGCCTGGGACATGGCCGAAGCAATGGCAGGCCGCGTCCCGATGCTCGACCGCAAGGCCGACCCGCGCCCTCTGCGTGAACTGGCGTCGGTACCTCCCGAGGCGTGGGAGCGGGACCCTTTCCCCGCCCACGCCCGATGGGTGGCGTCCTGGATCCTGGCCGGCACACCGGAACAGGTGACCGACCGGATTCGCGCCTACGACCGGCTCGGCGTCCGCCACCTCAACGTCCGCTTCCTGGTGGGCCCGTACCAGCCCGAACTGGCCAACCGTTCCTTCGACCTGTTCGCCAAGCACGTCCTGCCCGACATCGACAACGAACTCTTCCCGCCGCTCCGTCCCGCGCAGATCGCGGCGGAGCACCAGCCGGCCGACACCGCCCTCTGAGGAGACCGCGTGCGCATCGACGTCCACGCCCATTACTGGCCCGCCTCCTACCTCGATCTTCTGGTCTCCCTGGGCCGGACCGATCTGGTGACCGCCGGCCGGCAGAGCGACGACTTCACCACCCGCCTCGCCGAGATGGACGAGGCGGAGGTCGACCTGCAGATCCTGTCGGCGGTCGGCCTGAACACCGAGGTCGCGGACCCGGAGGGAGCGACCGCGGCGGCCCGTCACATCAACGACGTCTACGCCGAGGTCATCGACAAGCACCCCGGCCGGTTCAACGCCTTCGGTTCGGTCCCGCTCCACCATGTCGACCGGGCCGTCGCCGAGACCGACCGCATCTTCGACGAGCTCGGCTTCGCCGGTGTGGCCCTGCCCTGCATCGTCGGCGGACGCCCCTTGGACCACCACGACCACGAACCCTTCTGGGCCCACCTCGCCGAACGCGACGCCGTCGTCTACGTCCACCCCGTCGGCTCCGACTCCGTCTGTCACCCCGGGCTCGACGCCTTCGGGCTCCAGTTCGCCCTCGGCAGCCCCACACAGGTCGCGCTGGCGCCCCTGCGCATCGCGCTGTCCGGACTCTCCACCCGGCACCCCGGTCTCCGCTTCGTCTTCGCCCTGTGCGGCGGCACTTTGCCCTACCTGTGGCACCGCTACGAACGCAACCTGCGGCGTGGCATCGAAATGAGTGCCACAGCCGCCGTCGGCGGCGGCTTCTTCGACTGGATCAAGAAGCTGCCGCTCGACCCCGACGACCCGATGGGCCTGCTGCGGAATTTCTGGTACGACACCTCGGTCCAGGACATCCCCGAGGCCCTGCGCCTGACCAGGAACACGGTCGGTGCCGACCGCCTGCTGCTCGGCAGCGACGCGATCTTCGCCTCGCTCACCGAGTCCGTCCGGATGATCAAGGAGTCACCCGACCTCACCGCAGCCGAGAAGGAAGCCGTCCTGGACCACAACGCCGCGCGCATGCTGGCTCTCACCACCTCCCAGGACGCGTGATCCACATGCTCATCATCGGGATCGGCGGAACCACCCGCCCCCATTCCTCCAGTGAACGGGCCATCGTCACCACGCTGCGTGCCGCCGCCGCACACGGAGCGGACACGAGGCACTTCGACGGCTCGTTCCTCGCCTCCCTGCCCCACTACCGGCCCGAGCACCCGGCACGCACCGAGGCCCAGCTCGGTTTCGTGGACACGGTCCGCCGGGCCGACGGCATCATCATCGGCACACCCGGTTACCACGGCGGAATCTCGGCCCTCGTCAAGAACGCCCTCGATCTCCTCGAAGACCTGCGGGACGACCCCCGCCCCTACTTCCAGGGCCGTCCTGTCGGATGCGTCGTCACGGCGGCCGGCTGGCAGGCCTGCGGAACCACCCTCACCTCGCTGCGCTCCGTCGTCCACGCCATGCGCGGTTGGCCCACCCCGCTCGGCGTCACCCTCAACACCGGCGGAACCCCGCTCTTCACCCCGGCCGGCGACTGCACCGACCGGGCGACCGCCGACCGCCTCACCGAGCTGGCGGACCAGGTTGCCGATTTCAGCGAACTGGTACGCCTGCGCCGCCGCGTACCGTCCGGATAGCCCTCGTGCGCACGCAGAGGTTCCCTGACCGCACCCGCCGGAAGGCATCCGTCTCGACTGCCTTCCGGCGCCGTGGTCCGCCGCCCGGTCGCCTCGAACCGGCACCGCACCCCCACGGCGCACCACCACCCCTCGGCCTTCAGCCGAGGCGCACCACCACCCCTCGGCCTTCAGCCGAGGCGTTCCGCCGCCGCTCCGACGAGGGCGCGCAGCCACTGGTGGCCGGCGTCGGCCGTATGGGTCGGATGCCACCACATCGCGAGGTTCAGCGATGCCAGCGGTACGGGGCAGGGAAGTACCCGGAAATTCTCCGTCAGGTCGAGCCCCGCCGTCAGGCGGCGCTGGATGAGCGTGACGCGGTTCGTCCCCGCGATCAGCGCCGGGAGAGTGCTGTAGCTCTCCGTGACGAGTTGGACGTCCGGCTCGATCCCGTGCATGCGCAGCTCACGGATCGCGGTGGTGAAGGCCGTGGGGCGATGAAAGACGGACACCCATGGAAGCGCGCCCAGGTCGTCCCGGGTCAGTTCGTCGCCCACGACCTGATTGTCGGCCGAGATCAGGCATGCCCACTCGTCCTGGAGAAGGTCCTCGTAGGGGAGCGAAGCCAGGAAACCGTGCGGCAGCAGGAAGGCGTCGATTCGGCCGAGGGCCTCCGAGGCCGAATCGACCGCCTCGGCGGTCACCTGCCGGAGGTGGAGCCGCACTCGGGGAGCCTGAGCGGCGAGCAGCCGTGACAGTGGACCGCCGAGTACCGCGATGGAGTAGTCGGACAGCATCAACGTGAACGCGCGCTCGGACGTGGCTGCGTCGAAGTCGGGCTGAAGCGAGAAGACATGGTCTGCGGAGCCGACGGCGCGCGCGGCACGCTCCAACAACCGAGCAGCCAGCGGAGTCCGCTCGTAACCGTTTCCCGACCGGACGAGGAGGTCGTCGGCGAAGTGCCGGCGGAGCTTGGCGAGCGCGGCGCTCGCCGCGGGCTGGCTCACCCGCAGGCGCTCGGCCGCGCGCGTCACACTGCGCTCCTCCAGCAGCGCCTGGAGAGCCCGCAGCAGGTTGTAGTCGACTTCGCGCGGCACGCCGCCCCCATTATCCAAGTTGGTGATATCGGCTATAAGCAGCATCATCTTCCCTGATATTCCGTCGACCGCCACAGTGGAGTCGGCGCAAGAAGGACCGGCCACGCGTGCCGTCCGTGCGCCGACCGAGGCGAAGTACCGCTCTTCGGGGCACCGACGACAGGAGCAGGCCGCGATGTCCGGACAACTCAGCTCGGCCCCGGCAACCGGAAGCGGGTGACGAGGTGGCCCGGTTGGTGGAAGTCATGTGTGTGCCGCACGACCCGACGATCCCCGCCGCGCTGCGGTCGGGAGCCGAACTTCCGGTCGCGGCGGCCGCGACACGCGACGCCTTCGAGTATCTGAGGGGCCGACTGGACGCGGCTCGGCCCGACGTCATCGTCATGGTGGCCGGGGACCACCTGAACCAGTGGTTCATGCACCAGATGCCCCAGTTCCTGATCGGGAAGGCGCCGCGGGCCCAGGGGCCGTTCGCGCACGAGCGGGAACTGTTCGGACTGGAGCCGTACGACACGCGGATCGACGGGGCGCTCGCCCGGCACCTCCTCGACCGAGGGCTGGACGGGCACTTCGACCTCGCCTACTCCAACGAGTTCACGCTCGATCACGGCTTCGTCGTCCCGCTCGGTCTGCTCCGTCCCGAACAGGACGTGCCCGTGGTGCCGGTGTTCACCAATGTCATGGCCCCACCGGTGGCGCCCGGCAGCCGCTTCTTCCAGCTCGGACAGGCCGTGCGTGAGCTCATCGAGTCGTTCGACGAGGACAGCAGGGTCGCCGTCGTCACCAGCGGACACATGTCGAACGCCATCGGAGGGCCCCGGATGGCGGACTTCGTGCGCCAGCCTCTCAGTCCGTGGGACACGGCCACGTGGGAGACCCTGCACACCGGCGACATCGCGGAACTCGTCGCCGGTGCCACCTTCGAACGACTGAGCAAGGAGGGCAACGGTACGCCGGGATTCCTGGACTACGTCTTCGCGCTCGGCCTCGTCGGCGACGCGCGTGCCACCTGGTCCCAGCTGGTCTCCGGCCCCACCCAGCCTCCCGCCGGCTTCCTCCGCTGGAGCGAGAACGACCTCATGGCGAAGGCGGACTGATGTCCCGGTACGAGACCGACAAAGTCCTGTGGAACGTCTACTGCGACCCTGGCGCCGCCGCCGCGTTCACCGCCGACCCTGCGGGCTTTCTCGCGGGCCGCGACCTTCTCGAAGGCGAACGGGACGCGCTCGTCACCCGGGACGTACGGGCTCTCATCGTCGCCGGAGCACACCCCTTCCTCGTCTACAACTTCGCCCTGCGCCTGGCGGGCGGCTTCAGCATGCCTTTCGTCATGGACTACGTGGCGAAACTTCGAGGCCTCACCACCGGGGACTACACCACCTGACCCCCCCGGGCCGAAGGAGACATCCGTGAACCACCCGTATCCGCAGCCTCACCCCAGGACCGGTCTTCTGCCCGGCACATTCGGAATCGGTACCTTCGCCGATACCGCCCTGGTCTTCCCCGCTCTTGTGCTCCCCGACGGCTCGGTCATCGACATCTCCGCCAGATTCTCGGACACCCACGCGGTGTTCGACGACTGGGAGCGAGCCTTCGGCGAGCTGACGCGACTCGCCTCCGGCGAGGAGCCCACCCACCGGATCGAGGACATCCGGGCCTTGCCGCCGCTGGCCCGTCCCAACCTGCTCTGTGCCGGAGCCAATTACAAACAGCACGTAGCCGAGATGCTCACCAAGAACGCCTTCAACCAGCACAACCGGTTCCCGGGTGAGAGCGACGAGGACTTCTACCGGCGCAACTACGCGATGATGGAGAAGCGGGCGGACGACGGCACACCCTTCCTCTGGACCGGTCTCCACTCCTCGCTGGCGGGAGCGGACGACGACATCGTGCTGCCGGGTGTCGGCGTACAGCACGACTGGGAGCTGGAGATCGGCGTCGTCCTCTCCGGGGGCGCGCGCAACGCCACGCCCTCGGCGGCCGCCGGCCTGATCGCCGGCTACCTGATGGTCAACGACCTCGGCACGGTCGACCTGTTCCGCCGCACCGACATCCCGTGGGGCTACGACTGGATCGCCAAGCACCAGCCGGGCTTCAAGCCCGCCGGCCCCTTCATCGTCCCCGCGCCGTTCGTCGACGTCGACCAGGTCCGCATCCGGCTGCGGCTCAACGACGAGGTGATGCAGGACTGGCCCGCCAACGACATGGTCTTCGACTTCCCCCGGCTGGTCGCGTACGCCAGCGAACGCGTGCGGCTGATGCCGGGAGACATCCTCATCGCCGGCTCCCCGCCCGGGAACGGTATGCACCACGGTCGTTTCCTGACCGACGGCGACATCATCGACAGCGAGATCACCGGGCTGGGCCGCCAGCGCAACCGCTGCCGGAACGAGCACGCCGACCGCGAGCCCGTCTACGGCGCATGGAAGAACGAGGTCCACGCATGAACGTCCGCCCTGCGGTCGACGACATCCTCATCATCGGTGGCGGGATCGCGGGACTCGCCGCGGCCGTCGCCCTGCGTGCCGCCGGCGCCGCGGTCGACGTCGTCGAACGCGATGACCGGCCCGAAGGGGCATCCATCGGCCTCACCGGCCGCGCCGTCGACGGCCTGGACGAACTCGGACTGCTGGAGGACTGCGCGGCCCGCGGCAACGTTCTGCACGGCACCGTCTTCGACCACATGTACGACGCCGAGGGCACCCCGCTGCCCGTCCCGCCCATGCCCCCGCCGCCGGGCGGGAACGGCAGGCCCGGCGCGGTCGTCATCCACCGCGCGGAACTCGCCGACATCCTGCGCACCCACGCGCTCCGCGCGGGAGCCCGGCTGCGTACCCGGACGACCGTCACCACGCTGGAACGGCACCCGACCCATGTGAACGTCACTTTCACCGACGGTTCCGAGGGCGTGTACGGGTTGGTGGTGGGTGCCGACGGCGTCGGATCCTGGACCCGAGGACAGATCCATGAGGACCTCGAACCCCAGTACACGGGCCACATGAGTCTGCGATGGCTGGTACCCGACGTGAGTGACAGCCGCCCCGGCTTCTACCACGGCCCCCAGGGCACGGTGATCTTCGGTCTCCTGCCGCCACGGACCGTCTACGTCTCCACCGGTTGCGACCACCCCCGCACCCACGTCGGGGACGAGGAGGCGCGTGAGATGCTGCGCGCCCGACTGGCGCAGTACAGCGCTCCCTTCGTCCGGGAGATCGCCGAACGGCTCACGGATGACGCCATCGTGCTGGCCCGCCCCTACGAGTGGATCCTCGTGCCGCAGCCCTGGCACCGCGGGCGGGTGACCTTGATCGGCGACGCCGCCCACGCCACGACCGCCCACCTGTCGTCCGGCGGCGGCATGGCCCTGGAGGACGCCGCCGTTCTCGGCCAGGAGATCGCGCGCGCCGCCACCGTTGCCGAGGCGCTGGACCGGTTCGCGGCCCGGCGTGCCGACCGCGTCCGCAACGTGGTGGAGACCAGCGTGGAACTCATGCGTATGGAACGCGAACACGCGGGGCCACGCGCCATGGGCAAGGTCCGGGGGGAGGCTTTGGGTGCGCTGTCAGCGCCCTACTGACATGCTGCCCGGCACTGCGCCGAGGAAGGCGACTCGGACGCCCGGTGGCCTCCGGTGCGTGCGCCGAAGTGGACGCGCTCCCGGATGAAGCCGAGCAGGACGAACCGGACGGTCCCAGGCCTGCCTGGGCCCGGGCCCCTGGACCGGCGCCGCACCAGCACCAGTAGGCCGAAGTTCCGCGCGCCGTCCGTGGGGGCACGGGCGGTGAACGCGCTCGGTACGACCATCCTCACGGGACGCCAACTCGTACCGTCGGCCCCGGGATTCAGCGTGCGGGCCGTGCATCACACGGGCGTCGTGTCCGTTACGGGTGCCTGGTGGGCAGCCTTGAGAAGCCTCAGCAGCCGGGTCACCTCGACGGCCATCGCCTCCCGCCCGGCGCCCAGGTAGCGGCGGGGATCGACGGACAGCGGATGGGCCAGTATCCGGGAACGGACGGCCTCGGTGAAGGTCGCGTTCAGGTGCGTCGAAATGTTGATCTTCGTCATGCCCTCGGCCACCGCACGGGCGAGATCCGGGTCGCTCACACCGGAGGAGCCGTGCAGCACCAGCGGAACTGGCACGGCGGCGCGCAGGGCGGAGATCAGTGCGAAGTCCAGGGCGGCGTCCCGTACCACCATGGCGTGCGAGCTGCCGACGGCCACGGCGAGCCCGTCGACTCCGGTGGCATCGACGAACGCGGCGGCCTCGGCCGGGTCGGTGCGGACGCCGGGCGTGTGCACCCCCTCCTTGCCGCCCACTTCGCCCAGCTCGGCCTCGACCCAGACCGATGCTCGATGGCAGTACCGCACCAGGCCGGCGGTGGCCGAGACGTTCTCCTCGTACGGCAGGGTGGAGGCGTCGTACATCACCGACGGCACCCCGAGGGTGACGGCTTCCCGGATCAGCTCCGGCGAGGTCGCGTGGTCCAGGTGCACGCAGACGGGCACCGACGCCGCGTCGGCGGCGGCGAGCGCCGCGACGGCCAGGGGCCGCAGTGCTCCGTGGTAGCGGGCGGTGTTCTCACTGATCTGCAGGACGACCGGTGCGGCTGCGGCCTCGGCGCCGGCGATGATGGCGGTGATGTGCTCGATCTGGATGACGTTGAAGGCTCCCAGGCCGCGGCCGGAGTCGGCGGCGGCCCGGGCGAGTACACCGGTTCCCACGAGGGGCATGAGTCGTTCCTGTCTTTCGGAAAGGGAGAGGGCAGAGGTGGGCGCGGGTTCGGATGCCCTCTGGATCAGGGGCGGGTGAGCAGAGGCTCGGTCTGGACCAGTCCGAGCAGCTCGTGGTGGGTCGCGGAGTCGAAGTCACCCGCCAGAGGGGCCCTCACGGCGGCGGCGGAGACGGCGACCGCCTGCCGCAGCCTTTCCGGCCACGGAGTGCCCTCGGCGATACCCGCGCTCAGGGCGGCGATCGCGGCGTCCCCGGCGCCGGTGGGGTTGCCCGGTATCCGCCGCGGGGGGACGGCTCGCCAGTCGCCTTCGGTGGTGAGGGCAATCATGCCGTCGGCTCCGAGCGAGACGACCACGGCCCGCGCGCCGGCTCGCAGCAGGTGCCGGGCACCCGCCACGGCGTCGTCGGTGCCGAGGGTCTCCCGCAGTTCGTCCCGGTTCGGCTTGACCAGGGCGGGGCCGGCCCCCAGAGCCTTCAGCAACGGTGCGCCGACGGTGTCCAGGACCGCGGGCACGTCACGCTCCGCCGCCAGGGCGACCAGTTCGGCGTAGGCGCCTTCGTGCAGTCCTGGGGGCAGGCTGCCGGAGAGGACCACCACACGGGACTCGGTGAGCAGGCGACGGCAGACGTCCTTGAAAGCCGTCCACTCGGCGGTGGTGACGAACGGTCCCGGCTCCAGGAAGACACTCGTGTCGCCGGATGCCCGGTCCACCACGGTCACGGTCTGCCGGGTGTCTCCGGCGATCCCGACCAGCTCCTCGCGCAATCCGGCATCCGCCAGCTCGCGCCGTACCATGTCCCCTGGTGCTCCCCCCACGAGTCCGGTGACGGTGGCCTGATGACCGAGCGCCATCAGGACGCGAGCGACGTTGAGACCCTTGCCGCCCGCCCGGCGGTGCACGTCGGTGACCCGGTGGCTGGTTCCGGCGGTGACGCGGTCCATGGTGTAGGTCACGTCGACGGCCGTGTTGAGCGTGATGGTGGTGATCATGGGAGGGCTTCCTTCACTCCGGTCGGCGCGGGCGTGCGAGTGGTGATCCGCTCAGGCCAGGACGACCGATCGGGTCAGGTTGCGCGGCCGGTCCGGGTCCAGGCCCCGCCGCGTGGCGACGGCGACGGCCAGCCGGTGGACACGCACCAGATCGGCCAAAGGGTCCAGGCCGGAGCGCACCAGGGTGGCGCCTGTGCGGGCGACGTCCTCGGCGAGCCCGTCCGGAAGGGCGCCGAGCGCCCACACCACACGGCCCGGGGCGGCGATGCTGACGGGGCCGTGGCGGTACTCCATCGCCGGGTAGCTCTCGGTCCACGCTCCGGCGGCCTCACGCATCTTGAGCGCCGCTTCGTCGGCGAGCCCGCACGTCCATCCGCTGCCGAGGAAGGTGAACTGCTCGGCTGCCACCACCGCGCTGTCGAGAGGGCCGGCCAAGGCGCTCCGGGCGTCCTCCACGACCGGTGCGAGATCCTCACCGAGGTGGGCTCGCAGCAGGGCGAGAGCTGTCGTGGCGAACCGGGTCTGCACCACCGAGCGCTCGTCGGCGAACGGGAGTGCCAGGACGTGGTCGGCGGTCTGGACGACGGGCGTGGTGGCGTCCGCCGTGATCACGCTGGTGACGGTGGTGCCGCGCATCCGCCCCAGCAGATCGAGGACCTCGGTGGTGGTGCCCGACCGGGTCAGCGCCAGCACCCGGTCGTAGCGGCGGCCGGCGGGGAACTGCGAGGCGGCAAAGGCGTCGGTACGGCCCTGTCCGGAGCCTTCGCGCAGGGCGGCGTACGACTGGGCCATGAACCACGAGGTGCCGCAGCCGACGACGGCGACCTCCTCCCCGGGGGCCGGGAGCGCGGCCTTGCCGGCACCGGCCGCCACGGCCGTGACCTGCGACCAGCACGAGGGCTGGTCGGCGATTTCTTCCTGGGTGAACGACATCCTTTTTCCTCTGTTCGCGGGTTCTCGAAGGGGCGGCGGCCGGGTGTTGTCCCCGACGGCCGGGTACGGGGTGGTGGGCGCGGCACGAACCGCTCCCCGGTGGGGCGATGGCCTCACGTTCCGGCGAGGTCCAGGTGGAGAACCGGTGGATGCACCGTGTTCTCCCGGGAGTTGAGGACGACCGCGAGCCCCGGGGCGGCCTCGGCCACGGCCAGGCCGGCAGGCCGCCGAGCCCGGGCCTGGGCGGCGACGTGGCGGGTCACGTCGAAGGTGAGCGTGGACTTCGTCGTGGAGGCGGAGGCGGAGGACAGGGCGGTGCCGAGTGCGGGTCTCGTGTTCCAGGTCAGGCCGGACTCGCTCCATGAGGGGTCGTCCACCGCGTACGCGCTGAGGGTGGCGCTGGTGCCGCCGCTGTCGGAGACGAAGCCGTGCACCGAGAGCGCGGCGGCGGTGACCGTGCCGAAGACGCAGGTGGTGTCGAAGGCCAGATACGCCTGCCTGGTGAAACCGCTGCCGTTGGCGTTCTTGACGACGAGGGTGGTGTCCGTGCCGTGGTTCGTGTCGGCGTAGGAGCCGTCGCGGACGTACCCGTCGACCGTGGGCGTGAGGGTCGCGGAGGTCACCTCGAACGTGGCCTCGCGGGTGGCTCCGGCCGCACCGGAGACGTCGACCGTGAGGGTGATGGTGGGCGAGGACTGGGTGACCGTGATGCCGGGGTCCGCGCTGACCAGGGTGCCGCCCAGGACCAGCCGCACGGTGACGGTGGAGGCGGCCCGGCTGGGATCGGAGACGCCGATGACCAGTCGGCCGCCCTTCTGCCGCATGATGACGGAGCACGGTGCGCTGACGGTGATCCCGCCGGCCGACCCGGCGCTGAAGAAGTTCGCGGCGGTCAGACCGAGAGAGCTGTCGCGGACGGCCTGGACGGAGACGCTGTTGGCCGGCACGGTGACGGTGGGCGAGGCGGCGCGGGCCGCTGTCCGGGCGGCGCTGAATCCGGGCAGCAGGACGTAGGCGTAGGACCCGGCCGACGGGGCGGTGCCGTGCGACAGGCACAGGGAGGCGTACCGCCGGGTGATGGTGTCGGTGGTGCCGCCCGTGTTGATGTCGTTCCAGGATCCCGTGCGGGCCGTGCGGGCGGCCTGGACGGTGGCTCCGCCGGGGAACAGGTAACCGCCGACGTCCTTCAGGTGTGCCCAGCCGGAGATGTCGAGGGTGTCCGACCAGCCCGTAGCGGCCGGCTGCGCGGTGCCGTCGACGGTGAGGGTGTTGGCGCCGTCGGGACCCAGGTTGCGGTTCTCCACGACCGTGACGACCTCGGCTCCGCTGCCGCCGGTGATGCCCGCGCCCAGGCAGACCACGGAGTCTCCCAGGCAGAACCAGGACTTCTTGGCGGTGAGTGTCGAGCCGTACTGGCGGAAATCCATTCCGAGGCTGCCGTACCTTCCGGCCAGGCTCGCCCCGCCCGCCCAGGTCGCGGCCGGCCGCGTGCCGGTTCCGGCGGAGTCGGCGAGTGCCAGGGTGTCCACGGTGGTGCCCGGCAGACGGTAGGGGTCCACGGTGGGCCAGTAGCCGTCGGTGTAGTGGCCGAGGTCGTTGGCGAGGTAGAGGTATCCCATGCCGTCGCCGGTGTGCCAGCCGTGCAGGTTCTCTCCGTTCATCGCCTCGTAGCGGGCGATGCGTGCGGAGGACATGGCGAGGGCGAACGCCCAGCCGTCACCGCGGTGCACGGCCCGGTCCATGGACGGGAACTGGACGTGCCCGACGGGTTCGGCGGCCGGGGTGAGCGAGGAGTCGTCGAGCACCGGGCGTGCCAGCGCGATGCCAGGGATCCCCGCGGTTCCGGTGAAAGGGGCGTATGCGTCGCCACGGGTGATCCAGCCCTTGGCGAGGCGTCTGAACCGGGTGGCCTGGACCGTGGTCGGGGCGGAGTTCGCGGCGCGCAGTACGGCCTGGGTGATGAGGTTTCCGTCGTAGAAGTCGGTCTCGGCGTGGCGGCTGACGGCCCGGCCTCGGACGGCGTCCATGCACAGGCCGTTCCATACCCAGGGGGCGAAGGCGCTGTCGACGGAGTCGTGGATGTGCGCGGCGGCCGGGTCGGTGATGTCCCAGTCGGAGCTGTCCAGGAGCTGGAAGAGCAGGGTGAGACCGCGCAGCAGGACCATGCCGTAGGTGCCGGTGTAGGGGATGTCGGTGTGCTGGACGAAGGAGCCGTCGGTGTACAGGCCGTCGCCCGTGGTGACGTAGGGATAGGTGTCGGACAGCGCGGCGACCGCTGTCGTCAGGCGCTCGCTGCTCCTGCCGAGGATGCCGCGTACGGCGACCACCTGGCACAGGTCGACCCGGTTGGCGCCGGTCGAGAGGGTGCGGGCGGAGCCGTACCTGTTGAGGGTGGGGTCGGGGACGAAGTGGTCGATCGCCGCCGTGTAGTCGGCCAGTTGGGCGGTGGTCAGCAGCGGGTAGACGTGTGTGGCCGCGTTGGTCAGGGAGATCGGCGTGCCGATCTCCCACTCCCACCAGTTGCCCGCCTCCGTCGCGCCGGCGTTGTAGACCTGCGTGTGGAGGAAGTCCAGACCTGCCACGACGGCGGCGCCGAGCGCGCTGTTGGCGTACAGGCCGCGGCCGCTGCCGTCGGTGGCCACCGTGCCCGGGGTGGCGTAGGCGGTGGCCATGACGGCCAGTTGTTTGTAACTGGCCGTCATGCAGGCCGGGACGGACAGGGGCAGGCCGGGCCAGAGGGAGTTCGCCGAGGCGTTTGCGGAGAGGGAGTTCCACAGGCCGGTGGCGTTCGTGGACAGGGTGGACAGGGCGCTGGCGTACCCCGTGTCGGACGGGTCGATGGAGCCGCCCGTCAAGATGTCCGCCCAGGTGGCGCGGAGGGCGTCGTAGGAATCTTCGGCCGCGGCCGCCGGGGTGGCGCCGGAGAACAGCTGGGCGCCACCGGCGAGCGGGGCGAGCGTCAGCGCTGCGGCGGTCAGGAATCCGCGACGGCCGAGCCGTCCGGGGGTGAGCTCGTGCACAGGAGTCTCCTCGAGTGTGCGGTGCGATGACTGAGGTGATCGGACAGCGGGCGGAGTTCGGTGCGGGGGCGGAGCAGGTGCGGGAGGCGGCTCTACGACGGGGACAGGGGCAGCCGCACGGGGCCTGGCGTATTCCGTTTCGGTGGCGCGGAGAGGGCGTCCAGGGCAAGCAGAGCGGCTCCCCGGCAGCCGGCCTCGGCGCCCAGCTCCGCCGCCACCAGGTCCGGGACCGCGTGGAAGCGGAGTCGGCCGACCAGCGCGGCGCGTACCGGTCCGAGCAGGGCGGCGCCCGAGCGGGCCAGACCGCCGCCCAGCACGACGAGGCCGGGATCGCACAGGACCGTGTACGCGGCCAGACCCTCGGCGAGGGCCTCGACAGCGTCCTGCCAGACACGGCGGGCCAGTGGATCCCCGGCGGCTGCCAGCCGCGCGACCTCCTCGGCGGAGGTGGGCGCGGCGGAGGTGGGCGCGGCGGCCCTCCCCGCCGTCGTCCGGCGTGCCGCCCGGGTGTAGCGGCGGGCCACGGCCGAGGCGGAAGCCAGGGTTTCCAGGCAGCCCCGGTTCCCGCAGCCGCATGCCGGGCCGCCGCGCCGTACGGTCAGGTGGCCCAGTTCTCCGGCGCCGCCGCCGCTGCCGCCGTGCGCGAGGCCGTCGCGGACGTGGGCCGCGGCGATCCCGGTGCCGAGCGCGACAAAGAGGAACTCGTCCCGCTCACGCGCCGCCCCCAGTCGTCCCTCGGCCACCGCGCCGGCCCTGACGTCGTGCCCGAGCACCAAGGGCAGACCCAGGCGCTCCGCCAGCAGATCGCGCAGCGGGAGGTCCCGCCAGCCCAGATTGGCGGAGTACACCGCCCGCCCCGCCGTCTCGGCGACGATCCCGGGGACCGCGACACCGACGGCGAGCGGCTGCGTCCCGAACGCCTCGACGGCGTCGGCGGCGAGGGCCTCGACGGTCTGCGCCACCCGGTCCACGACCGCCTCCGGCCCGTGCTCACGGCGGGTGGCCCGGCGCACGCGCCGGATCACACCGCCGTCGTGCGCCACGAGGGCGGCCTTGATGTCGGTGCCCCCGAGATCGACCGCCACGACGTGCCCGTGCGGCACCACGCCGGCGCTCTCGCGGCGCTCTTCCGAGCGGGCCTCACCGCCCGCCACGGCCTCCCCTCGGGGCCGTGCGATGTCCGGTGACAGCCGGTTCCGCACCGAGGACGATCCGCTGACCGCTGCCGAAGGACTCGTACACGCCCTCGATGACCTCGATGACCTGCCGCCCGTGCTCGGCCGGCACGGCCGGGGGCCGTTCGCCACGTACTGCGGCGGCGAACGCGGCGAGCTCCGCGTGGAAAGCCCTCGGTACGTCGTCCGCGCTCTCCTCGGCGAGCACGACCGGGGTGCCGAATCCGCCGGGCTGCCCGGATTCCTCCGGGCCGTCGTCCGCGTACAGCTCGGCTCCCGTTCCGCGGGCCACCCGGATCGCGCCCCGCTCGCCGATCAGGACGAGTTCGTCGCGGGTCGGCAGCCCGGTGCTGGTCACTCCGATGTGACCGGTCAGGCCTCCTTCCAGCTCCAGACGTGCCAGCACGTCGGTCTCCACACCCACGTCCAGGCGGTGGCCGGCGGTGGCGGTGACCGCGACCGCTCGGCGGCCGGTGAGCCACAGCAGCCGGTCGACGCAGTGCGCGCCGATGTTCATGAAGACCCCGCCGCCGGAGACGGCCGGATCGAAGAACCAGGACGGGCGGCTGCCCGGACGGTAGTCCGTGCTGCGCCAGTCGGAGACCACGAGCAGAGGACCGATGGCGCCGGCGTCGAGCGCGGCCTTGGCGGCGGCCATCGGCGGCAGGAAGTGCTGGATGTGTCCCACGAACAGCACCACGTCGGCGTACCGGCAGGCGCGCTCCATGATCGCGCAGTCCTCGGCGTTGGTGGCCATGGGCTTTTCCACCAGCACGTGGAGCCCGGCCGCCGCGCAGTCCGTGACGATGTCGGTGTGCAGCGCGTGGGGCGTGTTGACCACCACCGCGTCGACCGCACCGGACGCGATCAGCTTCCGGTGGTCGGTGTGGACGTCGGCTCCCAGGGGCTCGGCGAGCGCTCGCGCGGTTTCCGCGACGAGGTCGCACACGGCGGTCACCCGCACGCCCGAGGTCGCCGTGGCGGCCTCGGCGTGCAGGGCTCCGACGGCGCCGGCGCCGATCAGGCCGAGCCGGATCTCACTCACGAATCTGTCTCCCGTTTCATCAGGGTGTTTCTGGTGGGAACCCGTCGAGGTGTCTCGGGCGCGGGTCCATCAGGGTTATCGGGTCGGGGGATGCGCTGCCCGCAGGACCGCCGGACGGTGATGCCGGGGCGCAGCAGGACGCGACGGCGCGGCAGGGAGGGGTCGTCGAGCCGGCGCAGCAGGGTCTCCGCGGCCGTGATGCCCAGCAGGTGCTTGGGCGGCGCGACCGCGGTGAGGGAGATGTCCGCGAGGTCGGCGATCTCGTCGTCGTAGGCGACCAGGGCCAGGTCCCCGGGCACGGTCAGCCCGGCCCGGCGTGCGGCGCCGGCCAGCATCGCGGCCTGACGGTCGCCGAAGCACACCACCGCGCTGATGCCCGCGGCGCGCAGACCGGCCAGACACCGGTCCGCCGTCGCCGGGCTCCATTCCTCCCGGCTGGCACGGAACTCCGTGGTGACACAGCCCAGTTCGGCGGTCGCCTGCCGGAATCCCTCGGCCACGGGCGCGGAGGTGGGACTGGGGTCGCGCAGGGCGAGGCCGATGGCCTGGTGGCCGAGCGCGGCCAGATGCCTCACGGCGTCGTAGGCGCCGGCCTCGTGATGGGTGCAGACGCATTCGTTGGTGTCGCCCAGGGAGGTGCCGCGGCGCTCGACCAGGACGGTCGGCACCGGTAGCGCGGCGAGGCGGGCGAGGTAGGGCTCGGCCGGTTCCGGGCCGATGAGCGTGGGCACCACGAGCAGGCCGTCCACACCCGCCTCCAACATGTCCTGGATGTCTTTCGACTCGCGCTCCTGGTCATAGCCGGAACAGGCCAGCAGCAGTCTCGCACCGGCGGCGGAGAGGGCCTCCTCGATGCCCTGGAGGACTCGCGGGTAGTAGAAGGCGGTGTCGGGGACGACCACCCCGACCAGCGCGCGGCCGGTGCCGGGCGCGTCGGGAGGCAGCACGAAGGTTCCCGAGCCCTGACGGCGTACGACCAGTCCTTCGGCGACCAGTTCGTCGACGGCACGCCGTACGGTGCTCACCGACGTGCCGCTGCTCATGGACAGTTGTTTCTCCGTCGGAAGGCGGCTGTCCACGGGCCAGGTGCCCTGCCGTATCGACTGCCGCAGCTCGTGCGCGAGCTGGCGGAACTTCAGGTCCCTGGTGCCTTCCGGGGTGTCGCCCCCGGGCGGATACACGTGCTCTGCCATGTGTCTTCCTCTGACTCTGCCTGGACTGCCGTCATTTGACGGAACCGACCGTCATGCCCTCGATGATGCGACGGCCCAGCCATACGTAGCAGGCGAGGACGGGAAGGATGACCATGGCCACCCCGGCGAACAGGCCGCCCCAGTCGGCACCGTTGTACTGCATCTGCTGGAGGAAGCCGAGGAGGGCGAGGGAGAGCGTCTGGTGCTCGGTGGTCTGGATGAAGACGAGGGAGAAGACGGTCTCTCCCCAGTGCTGGATGACGTTGAGGATCAGTACGGTGACCAGGCCGCCCCGGGCCAGCGGCAGCATCACCTGCACGAAGGTGCGCAGCGGGGAGGCACCGTCCAGGGACGCGGCCTCCTCCAGTTCGACGGGCAGCGTGGCGAAGAAGCCGGTCAGGAAGAACACGGCGAACGGCAGTGAGGTCGCCACATAGACGACGATCAGACCGAACAGGCTGTCCACGAGCAGGAGTTTGTTCATCACCACGAACAGCGGCAGCATGACGACCTGGGCCGGGATGCCGAGTCCGAGTACGAAGAACAGGGTGAAGCCGCCGTTGAAGCGGGTGGTGATGCGGCTGAGCACGTAGGCGGCGGGCGCGGCGAGGACCACGGTGCCGAGCGCGGTACCGCCCACCACGATCACCGTGTTGAGGAACGCCCCTCCGAACTGGCCGCTGGTCCATGCCCGCGCGTAGTTGTCCCATTGCAGGGTGGCCGGGAGCTGCCAGGGATCGGTGAAGATCTCGTTCGCGGTCTTCAGCGACGAGAGCAGGACCCAGAGTCCGGCCAGGACGTTGAAGCCGACGACGATCCAGACCAGGGGGACTCCGAGGAGGCGGGTGGTGGTGAGCCGGCCGCTCAGGCGAGCGAGGCGACCGGGCGGCATGGTGACGGCCATGACACAGGCCTTTCGGGGGTGTGGTGGTGTGGTGGGCGCAACGGTCAGAACTGCACGGTGTCGCGGCGCATGATCCGCCGGATGAGCACCACCAGGACGCCGACGAGGGCCAGCATGACCACGGCGCTCGCGGCGGCGGAGCCGTAGCGGGGCACCCCTCCGGAGGCGAAGGCCTCGCCGTAGGTGTAGATGGCGGTGTTCCATACCCCCGTGTCGGGCATCTGCCCGGCGGCACCCGCGAAGGCGTAGATGAACTCGAAGACCTTCACGGCGCTGATCGTCCACAGCACCGCGCACACCCCGGCCACCTCCCAGATCAGCGGCAGCGTCACATGGCGGAACTTCTGGAACGCGTTCGCGCCGGCGAGGTCGCAGTCCTCGTACAGCTCGGGCGGGATCTGGTCCACGGCGGCCATCAGGATGGTGGTGTAGAAGCCGGTGGACGTCCACACCAGGCCGATCATGATGACCCGGAACAGGTTCTCCTGGCCCAGCCAGTTGGGCGGCTGGGACATGCCCAGCATCGAGGCGAGCGAATCGGCGAGCCCGTCGTGCTGGAACAGGAAGCCCCACAGGATCGCCAGCGCGAGGGTGGGAACGATGTTGGGGAAGAAGAGGATGGACCGGGCGGCCTTGCGGCCCCTCATCTCGCGCAGCACCATCGTCAGCCCGAAGGAAACGGCGAAGGTCAGACCGCCCACCCCGAAGATGATCCACAGGGTGTTGGCGAACGACTGGCGGAACGTCGGGTCCTCGAACAGACGCTGGTAGTTGTCCAGTCCGACGAACGACATGGGACCGGCCCCGGCCCACTTGTTGAGGCTCAGCCAGAACGTGAACAGGGACGGGCCGGCGAAGAACACCAGGTACACCAGGACGGCCGGCAGGAGCAGCGGCCAGAACAGGCGCCGCCGCCGTGCCAGGAGCGGGCTGGGCTTGCCCCGGGGCCCCTCGGTGGCCGGTGCGGCCTCCCGCCGGCGGGCCACCGGCGGGTCGGCGAGTTCGGTGGTGCTCATGAGGCCGACTTCCAGTAGGCGGCGGAGTCGGACTTCAGCTTTCCGGCGAAGGCCTTGGCGCCGAGGTGGCCGGTGATGAACTTGGCGTTGAGCGGCAGGAAGACCTTGGTGTACCACTCGGCCTCGGTCTCCTTGACCCCGTCGAGCGTCTTCACGACCTTTCCGGAGGCGACCGCCTTCTGGGCGTCGGCCAGATCCTTCGGGGCCGTGATGTCGGAGCGCGGGGTGAGGTTCGAGGCCTTGGTGGAGATGCCGGCCAGTTGCTTCTTGGCGAGGAAGTAGGCGATGAACCGCTCGGCGGCGGAGGCGTTCTTCGCCTTCTTGGGGATCGAGAAGCCGATGAGCGATATGTCCTGGCTGGTGTCCCCGCCCTCGTCGAACGCGGGGAAGGGGAAGGACCGGTAGGTGAGGCCGGGAGACGCGAACTCGGCGGTCTCGCTGGGAGCGAAGGTGCCCAGGAGCAGGAAGTCCGACTTGCCCTGCGCCCACTTCTGCTGCACGGCGGGCCACTTGGAACCGTCGTACCCCTGCGTGAAGTCGTCGGCGGACACCAGTTTCTCGATCCGGCGCAGCGCGTCGACGAACCCCTCCGCCTCGAACGCGGCGCCGCTCTTGTCCCTGGCCGCCTTCGCGAAGGCGCCCGGCCCGAGTTCGCGCAGGACGGCGTAGTACGTCCAGTAGGCCGCGTAGTCGGGGATGTCACCGTCCAGCGCCAGCGGGCCGTCGCCTCCGTGGGCCTTCTTGCGCTCGGCGAGCAGCTCGGTGAAGTCGGCCCAGGTCGTGGGAGGGTTCTCCGCGACGTCCGGCAGGGCGTTGCCGTCGTACCAGATCTGCGTGGTCAGCACCTCGTAGGGGATCTGCCACAGCGCGCCGTCGGTGGTGTTCAGATCACGGTAGCTCTCCGGTATGACGCTTCCGACGGTGTTGCCGCTCTCGCCGGGGATGGGGCTGTCCAGCACGGATGTGAGATCCAGGGCCTGTCCGGTGGCCTGGAGCTGCGCGTAGGCGAACCGGTCCGAGGAGTCGACGAGGTCGGCGGGAACGTTCGCGGTGTTCAGGGTGGGCGCCAGCTGCTGGATCACCTGGCGGCCCTTCCACTGGACGTCGACCTTGATACCGGTGTCCGCGGTGAACTGTTCGATCGCGGTGCTCAGCACCTCGGCCTGCGGCTCGTCCTGCTTCCACATCGACCAGTACGTGAGCGACTTGCCGTCCGCGCTGCCTGATCCGGTGCCGGGAGAGCAGGCGGCGGTGGAGAGAACGAGTGTGGTCGCCAGTGCGGTGGTGAGAACCGTGCGGCGGGAGAGGCGAGAAGGACTGGCGGGTTGTCTGGTGCTGCGCATGGGGCACTCCTCGGAGACTGCGACTTGGGGCGAGCCGCGCGGTTGCCACATGTTTTCCAGTCATTCATTCACTGGTCAATCGCCTCTTGAGCATATGAATAGGGAATGACTCTCGCGTGGAGTCGTCAACAGGGGGGAAATGCCGCGCCCCGTGCAGCCCTTCCCGGAATTCATGGTGCATTCATTGCGTGGCGGCCGGTTGACCGGGGAGGGGGCGCGCTCGCAGGATCAGAGGCGCCCGAGGTGAACGGGCCCGACCCCCGGTCCGTCGCTCCAGGAGGTTTCCGTGGCAAGCCGCGACCCCAGACGCCCCAACGTCCTGCTCATTCTCTCCGACGACCAGGGACCCTGGGCCATGGGCTGCGCGGGCAACCATGAGATCCGCACCCCGCACCTGGACGCGCTCGCCGCCCGGGGGATCCGCTTCAGCCGCTTCTTCTGCACCTCGCCGGTCTGCTCACCGGCCCGCGCCTCCCTGTTCACCGGCCTGCTGCCCTCCCAGCACGGTGTCCACGACTGGCTCTCGTACCACCACGCCGGCCGCACGGGCATCGACTTCCTCGCCGACCGGCTCCTGTTCACCGACCTGCTCGCCGATGCCGGCTACCGCTCGGGCCTGAGCGGCAAGTGGCACCTGGGCGCCAACGACCGGCCCCGGAAGGGCTTCGTGCACTGGTACGCTCACGAGAGCGGCGGCGGCCCGTACCACGGGGCGCCCATGTACCGCGACGAGGTCCGCGCCGAGGAACCCGGCTACCTCACCGACGCCCTCGCCGACGACGCCGAGCGCTTCCTCGCCGCCGAGGCCGAACGGCCCGAACCCTTCCACCTGTCCCTGCACTTCACCGCCCCGCACAAGCCGTGGAAGGGGCAGCACCCCCGTGCCTTCACAGACCTGTACGAGGACTGCGCGTTCGAGACCTGTCCGCAGGGACCCCCACACCCGTGGCAGCCGCTCGACGAGGACGGGACCCCGGTCGGGGGCGAGAGCGACATCCGCCAGGCCCTGATCGGCTACTTCGCCGCGACGACCGCCATGGACGCCGCCGTCGGCCGCGTCCTGGACCGGCTCGACACGCTGGGGCTCACCGGATCCACCCTTACCGTCTTCACCAGCGACAACGGCTTCAACGCCGGCCACCACGGCATCTGGGGCAAGGGCAACGGCACCTTTCCGCAGAACATGTACGACAGCTCGGTCGTCGTGCCGTGCCTGATCTCCCAGCCCGGCCGCATCCCCGAAGGACGCCACTGCGACGCGCTGCTGTCCCAGTACGACTTCCTGCCCACCCTCGTCGACCACCTCGGCCTCGACCACACTCCCGCCCCGGGCCTCCCCGGCCGCTCCTTCACCGACCTCCTCGGTGACAGCCCCGTACCGGACGGCGACGCGCCGGACCGTGAACGGGTGGTCGTGTACGACGAGTACGGCCCGGTCCGCATGATCCGCACCCGCGACTGGAAGTACGTCCACCGCTACCCCTACGGCCCGCACGAACTGTACGAGCTGGCCACGGATCCCGGCGAGGAGCACAACCTGGTCGACAAACCGAGGCACGGGGCCGTCCGCACGCAACTTGCCGCACGTCTGGACGCCTGGTTCGCCGAGTACGTCGACCCGGCCCTCGACGGAGCCCGCCTGCCCGTCACCGGCTCCGGCCAGCGCACACCCATCACCCCTGGTTCGCTCCCCACGGCCTTCGAACCCCTGCCTGGCGGCTGAGCGAGGGATTGTCGTACAGGGGTGGCTACCGTGCGCGGCGTGACGAGGCGGCACCCGTCCGAGCGCCGTCACCGGCCCCGGCCCGCCCGGGTTTCCACAGCCCTGTTGACGTACTTCCTGGCGCGGAGCCCCGCTGTCGGCGTGGTCAGCGGACCATGCCGAGCCCCCCGTTGACGGCGATGATCTGGCCGGTGATGAAGCGGGCTCCGTCACTGGCGAGGAAGACCATGACCGGGGCGAAGTCGCGCTCGGGGTCGCCGAGTCGGCCGCCGAGGGGGATGCTGGAGTAGATGTTTCCGCGTTCCTGGGCGCCATTGGCGGTCATCGGGGTCTGAACGGCGGGCACCACCGAGTTGGCCCGGATGCCCTCGGGTCCCCATTCGCCGGCGATGGTCCGCGTCCAGGCCATGACGCCTCCCTTGGAAGCCGCGTAGGCGCCCAGCCCCGGCATGGCCGTCAGGCCGGCGTCGGAGCCGAAGTTGAGCACAACGCCCGATCCCGCCTCGCGCATCGTCCGGTAAGCCGCCTGGTTGGTCAAAATCGTGCCGCGCAGGTTGATCCCGAGGACGAAATCCAGGTCCTCATCGGTGAACTCCGCGGCAGGACGGGCACGCTGCACGCCCGCGATGTTGACCAGCACGTCGAGACCGCCCAGATCGACGACCGCGGCGGAGAAGGCCGCGTCGACCTCGGCGCGGTCGGTGACGTTCGCATGGTGGTACGTCACCTTCCCCGGCCCTTGCAGCGTGGCCTCCTCCGCGACCCGTCGGCCCAGGTCGTCCTTGACGTCCACCGCGGCGACCTCGGCGCCTTCGGCGGCGTAGGCCCGTACCGTCGAGGCGCCCATCCCCTGTGCGGCGCCGGTCACGATGATCTTCTTGCCTGCGAGTTGCATGGTCATATCCAATTCCCTTTTGCTTGTTGCGTATCGGACCGATGCCGTCGGTGATCCCGGCGGGCTCACGGTGACAGGTACCGGTCGGTGATGGCCTGGTTGTAGCGGGCGAACATCCCGGCGATCGCGTGGCGGTCGTCCTCGGACCAATCGGCCAGCATCTCCGCGGTGCCGGTACGGCGTCGTCGGCGGACCGCCTCCATCGCGTCCCGCCCCTCAGCGGTCGGTGTCACGACGGTGCGGCGGCGGTCGTCGGGATCGGTCGTACGGGTGGCGAATCCCGCCTTCGCCATGGCCGCCACTTGGCGGGCGGCCGTCGACGCGTCCAGTCCGAGCTCGGCCGCCAGGGTCGCGATGTCCGTGGGGCCGAGCACGTCGAGCGCGCGCAGCAAGAGGTACCCGGCCCGGTCGACCTCCAGGTAGAAGTCCGCGCGCCGCCGGATCAGCTCCAGATTGCGTACCAGCATCGCGGTCTGGAACTCGACCACATCCATCGGATCCCAGCCCGCCTGGTCGATTCGTTCACTGATCACGGTGTTCCCTCGCGGCTTCGACATCCTGGCATTTACAGGTATCGTACATCTAAATACAGGTATGATGCATCTATTGGGAGGAGCGCTCGCGGTGAGTTCCACGAACGCGACGTCGGGTGCTGCGGCCGGGTGGGCCGCGCGTCTCGCCGGACGGCTGGCGGCCATGGACCCGGGCCTCGCCCGGTGGCGTGTGGCCTGGGCGGCCACGGTGAGCATGGGCGTCGCGCTCGCGGTCGAGTTCGCGTACGTGCGCCTGGCCTTCCCCGGGCGGAGCGCGCAGACGGCCATGCTGCTCGGTGCGGTCGCCGCGATGCAGGGGTCCGCCCTGGTCCTGCAGAGGTCTGCGGCGGCACGGTTGCGTTTCGGGCTGACACAGCCGGTGGCGGCCGGTGCGGGCCTTTCGGCGGGGGTTCTCGCACATGCCGCGTTCGGCAGCGGCTGGCAGCTCGACTGCGCTCTGGTGGTGGCGACCTTCCCGGCGGTGGCCGTCCGCCGGTTCGGGCCGGCATTCAGCGTGCTGGGACTGATGGGATGGGCCGGGTTCTACATCGCCACCATCTTCGCGCCACCGCTGTCGGACCTGCCGTTCCTGCTGTCGGCGGAAGCGGTCTCCGGGGTGTGCGCCGGTGTACTGGCGCTGGTGCTCTTCCGGCACCGGCCTCGTGCGTCGTTGCGCCATGTGCTGCGTGCCTGGCACGCACAGGCCGCGGCGGTGTTCCGCCGCGCCGAGCGGCTGTTGGACGAACCGGGTGCGCGCCGACGCGACGGGCTGGCGTCACGGCACGGGCGTCTGGCCCACACCGCGCTCGTCGTCGAGGGGTGGCTCGCCGATCCGGGGGCCGACGCGAACGAATCGGCCGTTCTGGCCCGCCACCGTTTGATCGGCAGCCAGTCGGCCATCGACACCATCGTGGCCTCGGTGCTGTCTCTGACCGTCGCAGGCAGGAAAGCGTCCCCCGACGACCCCGGCGTCCGCGCCGCGGCGGAGATGCTGCGCCGCCTCGCACAGTCGGATCACCGCGGAGCCCGGCGCGGTGCACTGCGGCTCCTGGGCCTGCTGTCGCAGCACCCGGACACACACGAAGACACCTGTGGTGACCTGCGGAGACTGTCGACGGCGGTCATCGCGTTGGCCGATGCGGAAGCCGCGCGAGCCGATGGAACAGGGGCCCTGCGGGAAGCGGCCGAGGCCGCCCGGTTCACGCCGGTGGTGGCCGTGGCCGCGAGTGGCGCGCTGCCCGGAGCCGCCGGGCCGGCGGCCGCGATCCGGCCACGCGGAGCCGTCCTGCCGGGCTGCCTCGGCCGGAAGCCGCTGAGCCTGCCCATGCGGCAGGCCGTGCAGACCACGGTCGCCATGGCCCTCACGGTCCCGCTCGGCAGGCTCGTTTCCCCGGCGCAGAGCTACTGGTCGCTGATTGCCGTGTTCATCGTGTTCCTGGGCCCGGCGACCCGGGAGGAACTCGCGGTCAAGGGCCGGGACCGGGTCGTGGGCACGCTGGCCGGTGTCGTCGCGGCGGTACCCGTCAACCACCTGATCCACGGCGATACGGCGGCAGTGATCGTCGTGGCTCTGGTCAGTTGCCTGCTGGGGCACTTTCTGGTGAACCTCTCCTACTCGTACATGGCCTTCTTCATCACCGTCTGCGTGTTCCAGCTGTACGCGAACATGCACCAGTACGAGACAGGAATGCTGGTCACCCGCATCACCGAGACAGCACTGGGCGCCGCAGTCGCGATCGCCGTCGCCGCCCTGGTCCTGCCCGTCAGCGCCCGGGACACCGCGGACGTCGCACGCCGGAGGTATCTGCGGTCCGTCGGCCAGCTGCTCGACGACATCGAGACCTCGGTGGCGACCGGGGAGCGGCACGACGAGGCCCGGCTCGGGATGCGGTCGCGCATCGCGGACGAGCACGCCCGACAGCTCACCGCGGCGGCCCGGCCGCTGGCGCAGCTGTCGTGGACGCCGACGAACCGGGAGCGGATCCGTGCGGGGCTGGAGGGGCATGCCGCACTCGCCTCCCGGCTGCGCGGGCTGACGGTGTCCCTGTTCCAAGCACCGAATGCCTTTTCGCGGGAGGGCGCCGCAGTCCGTTACCTCGCGCACCTCGCGCACCTCGCGCACAGTCTCGCCGAGCCGCGTCCTGCTCGCGGTCCCGAGAACGCGCATCTGCTCAAGGGCGAGCCGAATCCCGTGACGCACCATCTCCACCAGATCGCCGAACTGCTCCACGCGGCGCTCCCGGCGGGTTCCCCGCTCCCCAGCCTTCCGGACCGTGATCCGCCTGACGGGGCAGTGCTGTCGGGATACGTACGGGCCCGCACCGGCGCACCCATCGACGGGGCGACGGTCATTGCCACGGACCCCGGCAGCGGGGCACTCGCGGCGCGCACCCGTGGGGGTACCGACGGCCTCTACCGCCTGCGCTCGCACACACCCGGCGTCCACATGATCACGGTGTCCGCCCCGGCGCACGAACCGCGCGCGACCTGGGTGCTGCTCGACCAAGAACGGCCCGGCACGGCCGACTTCGTCCTCGACCCGGCCGGCGACGACACGGGGCCCGGCCAGCACGTCGTCGACGATCCGCGATGACGCCGACCGCTCGCTCCCGGCGGGTCGGCCGTGTCGACGGCCGGCCGAACTTGGAAGCGGTGAGCCGAACATGGCCCGGTACGGTGTCTGTGGGGGACGAGATGATCTCCGTCGTGGACGCGTTGGTGGTCGCCGGACCCGTCCGGGAACAGACGCGACGGCCCGCGGCCCGCGATCCCATGCGGCGTCGTACTCGGTCTCACCCGCACGGCCACGAAGTCTCCTGGAGAGAAAGGCGTTTCTCATGCGTGCTGTCGTCTGCCGTACCTACGGCCCTCCGGACAGTCTCGCGGTCCAGGAGGTTTCCGCGCCGCGTCCCGCTCCGGGTGAGGCGGTCGTCGCGGTGCGGGCTGCGGCAGTGAACTTCCCCGATGTGCTGATGGCCGCAGACCGCTACCAAGTGACGATCCCCCTGCCCTTCGTGCCGGGCAGCGAACTGGCGGGAAGGGTTCTGGAGACCGGCCCTGACGCCGGGGAGTGGGAGCCGGGGGACCGCGTATGCGCGACGTCGCAGACCGGTGCGTTCGCTGAGCGGGCCGTGGTGCCTGTCGCCTCGCTCACCCGGATACCCGGCGGCATGTCCTACGCGCAGGCGGCGGCAGCCGGGGTCACCTACCGCACCGCCTACCACGCGCTGCGGTCGGTCGCGCGGGTGCGGCCGGGGCAGTGGGTCATGGTGCTCGGCGCCGCAGGCGGGGTCGGCTCCGCCGCGGTCGACCTGGCCCGCCACCTGGGGGCGCGAGTGGTGGCCGCGGCCTCGGGGCCTGCCCGGTCATCCACGAGGCCTGGTCTCCGGTGAGGAAGCGCAGCACGCCGATCAGGTCCTCGGGCGTCGCCTCGTGCTTGAGCGGGACAACCGCGGCCAGCTGGTCGAGCATGCCCTGGTCGACGGTGACGCGGGTGGCCTCCGTCATGATGACGCCGGGCGCGATAGCGTTGACGGTGATGCCGTGCTGGCCGAGTTCACCGGCGAAGCCCTGGGCGACCCCGATGAGGGCGAGCTTGCTGACGCCGTAGTGGCCACCGCCACCGAGGTAGGCGGCCGAGGAGGTCTGGTTGACGGCCCGGCCCCAGCCGGACTCGATGAGCTGAGGAGCGAAGGCCTGCGTCATGAGCAGCGCACCGTCCACGTTCACCGACATGACCTTGCGCCAGTACTCGATGTCGACCGTCAACTGGCTGTCGGAGCGCATCGAGTGGTAGATCGCCGCGTTGTTCACGAGGATGTTCGTCGCGCCGAATTCCTTGCGTACACGCTCGGCGAGGGCCAGCGTGCTCTCCTTGCTGCTGACGTCGACACTCGCTGCGACTGCCTTGCCCCCGGCCTCGTTGATCAGGGCGGCGGTCTCCTCGGCGGCCTCCCGGTTGAGGTCGGCGGCGACGACGGTGGCGTTGTCCTCGGCCAGCGCCTGCGCGTACGCGCGGCCTATGCCCTGCGCAGCTCCGGTGACGACGGCGATGTGACCGCTGTGGTCCATGAGGTTGCTCCCTTGCTGGTTCCGGCGGCGCCCTGAGGCGTCCTGCAGACTGCGGCGCTCCGCCTCGCAGAGCCGGAAGCCCCTCTCGGGCCCGGAGGCCACGCCGCTGCCGCGACCCTACGACTTAATTTGCGCGCTGTGCAATAGATGCGCGTGATGCAATTAATGCGGCTTGCGAGATGGGAGAATGGTCCCCACGCCGCGCTCCGGACGACTGGCGGGAGCGCGATGGGAAGCGGAAAGGGAAGCGGCCGATGGCGGCGCAACAGGACGGGAACACGCGAGGCCGACCACCACTGTCGGAGCGCAAACGGGAACAGACCCGCAGGGAGCTGGCCGACGCGGCGGCCTTCCTGTTCCTGGAGCGAGGTATCGCACAAACCTCCGTTCAGGACATCGCTGCGGCGGTCGGCGTGTCCCCCCGCACGTTCTGGCATTACTTCTCCGTCAAGGAGGAGGCAGTCGCACCCTTGTTCCTGGACGCCCTGCGAGGTGTGATCGAGGCCGTGGAGAGATACCCCGCGGAGGAACCTCTCCTGGAAGCCGTAGGCCAGGCCGCCATGGGAAACGGGAAGTCTCCCGATATCCCGGTTCTCGTGAAACTGCTCAAGCTGAGCCGCACGGCGCCAGGGCTGCACCGCATTTGGCTCCAGGTCAACAATGAGCTGGAGGAACGCATGGTCGGCGCCATCGCCCGGAGGGCCGGTGCCGACCCCGCAAGCCTGTCGGTCCGGCTGGGTGCCGCGATGGCGACCGCCGCGATCCGCATCACGGCTGAGGACTTCGCCTGGCACGGGGACGAGGACCAGCCGGTCCTGGACGAGGCTCTGCGTCTGCTCGCCCAGGGCCTCGTCACCGTCCCACCTTCATGGGGCGGACCGGCCGACGGGAAGTGAGGCGTGAGAGCGGCGCGGAGAGCGAATTACCAGCGGGGTACGGGCCTTGGAGGTATGTTCTCGGAGTCCCTCGGCGGTTGAGCTGCGGTTCGCCTCGGCCCGGCGTTTGGCCCGACTCGCGCTCGCCGCCGTGCCACCGGGCATCGAGGACGCCTGCCACTACGGCGACCGCCCGGTCGCCACGCTGATCGCCAGCAATCCCGAGACTGCCGACGACCTGACGCGCCGGATCCTTGTCAGGCTGCTCGACTTGCCTCGAGAAGAGCGCGAGGCTCTTTTCACCACCGCCAGGGCGTGGTTCGCCACCGGCTCGACCGCTGCTGCGGCCAGAGCGCTGTTCTGTTACCGCAACACAGTCAACTATCGCCTCAGCAAGCTGCAGGAGTTGACCGGCCGCTCCGTCCGCCACCCGACCGAGGCAGCCGAGCTCTTCTTCGTACTGGAAACCATCAACCTGCAAGGCCTGTGACGCTCAGGCAGCCGGAGGGCACTTCAACGTGGGGCACCCCTTGCACCCGCACTCGGACGACAAGCCTCCGGCGTCAACGATGAGCGGTTGGTAGTGCGTGTACGAGACGCTTCTCGGAGTGGCCAACGCGGACGGCGAGGGGTACGCCCGCAGACCCTCCGGTACACCGGCCGCGCCAAGTGAACCGTCCTCACTCACGCCGGACTGCGGCATTCTGCTGACGTCATGCCAGGCCCAGGCCGGGCTGGCGTGCGCTAGCGAATGGGTGCGATCGGTGGGGTGGACGTTGTCAGGAAGCATGGCGAGCCGTGGATCAAGGTCTCGCCGCTGGGGAAGCGAAAGGAGCCGGAGAAGCTCGAGGCTCTGAAGTCGGAGATCGAAGCTGGTGGGGCACCATCGACATCACCAGGCGGTCGAGTTTGCCGCCGGCTTCACCGGCCAAGTTCAACTCCCGAGCGGGTCGCCACAGCTTCTGATCAGCTCAGATGATGTTGACCGCAGTCGGGTGGGCATTGCTGTGAGTAGCTGCTGCGGTCGGGGGCCTCGGGTTGGCAGGTCTCGTTGCCGTGGGCGTTCTCATCCCGCAGGAGCTGGATTGTCAGTCCGGGTGCGTAGCGTGGAAACCAGCGGCTGGTCGCAAGGCTGCCCGGCACTCACAACGGGGGATGGATATGAGCGCAGAGCATGTTGTAGGCCTCGCCGGGATGGTCGTGATCATCGCGGGCGTAGTGGCGGGTGTGGTGATTTTGCGAAGCGGATCCATCCTGCGTACCAGGGTCGTATACCCATTGTGCGACACGTGTGGGCACGCCCGGCCAGAGCACTCGCAGGGAAAGGACACCCGCTGCCTTCACGATTACGGGCATCACACCTGGAACAACGACAGCTACGGCAACAGCCAGCAAAGATACGGTGATACATGCCAATGCCAGGAGTTCCGGCACGAACTTCGCACTGTGCCACCCGCTGAATGACCCTGAGTGCGGCGCGCCGCTCTTGGCCCGGCCGGCCGAGCTGCCGGTGCGTCCCCCGATGTGTGACAGGTCATCTGGCGCTAGCCTCCCGTGTCGACCCCTACGCTCAACTAGGGCTGTACGTCGACCAGTTGGTGCTGGGTACTGCCTGCCCTAGTCAGGGCCGCGGTGCTACCAGGCCCTCACGCACGCCGGATTCGTGCCATCCAGGCGGCTCATCTCGTGCCGATCCGGGCGGAGCGACTATGTGCCATGATCGGAAAAGAGTCAGTCGTGTGCGGGGTGGCCGCGTGGAGGGTGAGGAGGCGGGGGCGGGCCGGTGAGGGCGCCGCGTCCTGGGGGCGTATGACGCAATGGCGTGCGTTGAGTGATGCCGAGGTTGTCGAACTCGCCGCGCGGTTGCGGTCGTTGGAGAGCACGTGGGAGTTGCGTGCTACGCCGAGGACGAGGCGGTCGACGCAGTTCCCTCGTTCAGTGCTGATGATCTGGCCGCGTTGGGAGCTGCTCGACACAGGGTTCGAGAGGGTCGGCCGCGCTGCCTCCCGCCGCGGGAGAGGGCAGGACGAGCAGCAGATGGTAGAGCGCGTCCAGCTGCGCCTGACCGACTACGCCAGCCATTGGGGGCAGGCCCTGGACGCATTTGCGAGGATGGCCGCCGCGCTCGCCGTGTCGTTGGGCGCACCGACGGACCGCCGACCGGGGACCGATGCTGCGATCCACTGGGCCGGTGCGGACACCACCCTGCTCCTCGCGCACTCAGGAAGCGCGGTCTACCTGGAGCTGGCGACCAACAACCGACTGGCTCTCGACGAGGAGCTTCGGCAGATGGACGAAGACGAAGAGGGGCTGCTGTGACGGGGTGGGACGGGTTCAGCGAGGGTCTTGCCGAGCAGCTGGCCTCGCTGCCCGCCGGTTCGGTGCTGATCATCAGAGAGAGCGGGCAGACGGGCCGGTACGCGCAGTTCCTGCAGAGTGACGAAAGGGTGGGGGCCGAACTCGTCGGCGATCACCACCTAGCCCCCGGGCTGCGCGCCGGGGAGGCGGGCTGCCGGCTGATCGCCGAGGCAGGCTGGCAGCTGCCCGAGGACACCGTCTACGGCCACAACTGGTGGAGCGAGCTGCCCTGGCCGTCGTCTTCGGTCAGCTACCGCGAACTGGCGAGGATGACGGTGACTGGCCTGCGCGACGGTCTGCGGATCACGGGCCCGCAGGACCTGGTCTACGAAGCATGGGAGCAGCGCAGGGGTAATCGCTCCCTGACCTTGCCTCTCCTCGGCCTCACCGCGCAAAGCTGACGAAGGGGGCGAGCAGCGTTATGTCCGCACAGGACGCAAGAGCGCAACGACTGGCGTGGCTCGCCGCACAGGTCGATTGGTCGAAGGTGGTCGATCCCTACGGCGGCGGGCAGTACGGCCCCGAGGTGCTGGAAGGGCTCTGGTCGGCGAGCCGCACCACAGCCGACCAGACCTGTACGAGCCTGCACTACGCGGCCAGCGGTGACGGCAGTTCGGTACGGGCCGCGGCCGCCGAGATGCTGCCATTTCTCGTCGAGGCTGCCCGGGATCCGGACGTGACGGTGCGTTTCGAGCTCCTGCAGACGATCGCCGACATTGCCGACACGGGCAACACCGCCCCCACCGCAAAGGTCGCCCCGATCCTCGAAGGCAAGTGGCGGCCCACAGTCGACCCGGCGTGGCCGGCCGCCTGGGAGCGAGCTGCCGAGGCTCTGGTGCCGCTGCTCGACGACGAGGACGACCTCATCCGGTCCGCCGCGGTCGGCGCCCTCTCGCAGTCCGCCGCCCACGCGGACGCCCTGATCACCCGATTGCGGACGTGCTTCGAGAGCGAGCCGGACCTATGGGTGGCGGAGCGCCTCGTGCTGGCTGTCGGAGAACTCGCCCGCTACGCCATCCAGCAACGCGAAGAGGCCCTCACGTGGCTGCGGTGTCGCATGACAGCCGAGGGGAAGGAAGAGGAACCCGACTTCGACGAGGACATCGACGCCTGGGTTGCGTGGGACGAAGAAATTTGCCACGACGTCCGGCTGCAAGCCGTGCAGGCGCTGCGCCGCGCCCTGCCCGACCACGCCGATCCTTGCTACGCGCGCGTCACCGCCGACGCGCTGCTCGCCTCCTCAATCGCACCGACAAGTCCACCCGTGGAGTATCTCTCTGCGCTGGTCGACGTCATCACCGAGGCCGACGAGCGGCTCGGGGCCGACCTGCCCGGACGGCTTGCCCTCGCTCACGCGCTGTTGGGCCACCACGACGCCACAACGCGGGCGGGCGGCCTCAGGGTTGCCGCCAGCCTGATGTCCCGCTGGCGCTCCGCCGTCCCCGACCTGCTGCCGGCCGTCGCCGGGCTCGTAGACGATACGCATCGGGAGAACCGGCTGTTCACTCTGCGGGTTCTTGCGATGTGCGGCGATGCCGCGCGCCCCTGGGCCGACCTTGTCGCCACCCACCTCACCCCGACAGACGAAGCCCACGACGTGCGGGAGCACGCCATATGGGCGCTGAGCCGGATGGGTGACGACCGCTGCGTGCCGCCCCTGATCGAACTGCTCACCACCCACGGTGGTTTCACCTCCGATCATGCCAGGGAGATCGATCGCAGTTGGAACGTCAGCGACCTCAGCCTCACCGAGGCGCTCGCCCCCTTCGCCGCACACGCCGATGTTCTCCTCGCCCCTCTGCTGGCCCACATCGCGGGCACGGCGTACACACGGCACCCGTATTATTCGATTCTGCGCCAATGGCACCAAGACGGAGGCGCTGTAGTCCCGGGGCTGGTCGAACTCCTCGATGATGAGGTGACGTTGATGGCTGCCGCGCACGCCCTGCTGCTGCTGGACAGCGATGCCGTCGCCGTCCACTGCGAACGGTTGTGCGAACGACTGGGCCCCCCGCCAGGTTCGCATGGCAACGATCCCGCCGGGGTCAGCCCTTTCGACTACCACGCCCTCACCGGAGACGACGCGCCCGTACACGCCCTGCTGCGCTCGCCCGACAATAATGACTTCCCGACACCCAGCCCTCAACTCAACGAGCCCACACTCCTCCGCGCCTGCATCACGCTCGGCGGCTCGCTCGGGGCGCCGGCGGCGGACCGGCTACGCGGGATGTTCCGCGAGGCGCTGAGCAGGAAGCCGGAACGCTGGTCCGATGCACCGAAGGGCGCCGCAGAACGGGCCCGAGCGCTGTGGCGGGTCACCGGAGACGCGGATGAAGTCCTCCCCGAACTTCTGGAGTTGACCGCGCGCAGCGCGCTTGAGGTCTACCAGACCCCGGGTGAGATCGAGGCCCTGGTCCTGCTCGCCGAGGTCGCAGCCACCCATCCTCCCGCCGTCGAGCGCGTCGCGCAGCAGCTGGCTGCCACCGCTAGGGCACGGATCAGACACGGCAACCGTTTTGACGCGATGAAGTCCGTCCAAAGCCTGTGGCGGCTCACCTCGGACCCTTGCCAGGTCGTCCCGGCCCTGGTCGACCTCGTCCGGATCTGCCCGCCACCCGGCAGCGCCGGCGCCACGATCCTCGACCCTCTGCAGCTCCTGGCCGAAGTCGCCGCCGCCGACCCGGTATCCGTCACGCCGGCCATGCCTGTTCTGCACGCCCTCCTCGATGCGGACGAACGTCCCGTACGCCATGGCCATTGGCATGCCGTTCGGGACGACGGCTCTGTGTGTGCGGCAGTTCGAGCAGTACTGGATGCCGCTGCCGTGAAGAACAACACCACAACCGCGGATGCAGGGGGTGAGGAAGAACTCGGAACCTGACACCACGTGGCATCTGTGGATCAGGATCAGGGGGCGCATGACGACCAGAGGGACATGGCAGACCCTTAGCTCCTGCCGCGGCAGCGTCGGCAGCCGCTTCCCCCCGGCAGTACACGCTCTGCGCCGCCGAGCTCTTCTTCGAAATGGAAACCGTTCCCCTCATGGGCTGTCAAGCCCAGATGGCTGAAGCGGTCAGCAGGGGGACCAGTGCTCGGCCGGGGACTCGTAGAGCGCCGGCAGTTCGTCCTCATCACGGACGATCTTCCCGACCGCAGGAGCGGCCACGATCTGTAGCCATGGACCGGATTTGGGGCGCCATGAACAACGACGTGCGTTTGCGCAGGTCCAGCTCCCCGGCCCGAGTCCCTGTGACCTGACTGGCGACCTCATCGCCCGGGCCGCGATGCAGCTGTTGGCTGCTGCGGCAATGATGGCAGCCAGAGCCCTGAGCTGGACAGCAACAGTCACCACCCGCAAGTAAGCGCCGTAAACATTTGGGTGTACGATTGCTGTGTGGTCGCCGAGATTGAGGACATTGGAGCGACAGTCATGGACGACACATAGGCCGCAAGGCACCAGGACGTGGTCGAGGTCACTCTGGGTGAGCGCAATGCGAACCGGCGATCCTCACCGAATCGACAACGCGACGGAGGTGCACGCGCACGGACTTGTGGACCCCGCCTACGTCGCAGCGTGGGGCTCGGTTGACGCGCCCATGGGAGGCATGAAGGCCTCTGGTCTGGGACGCCGTCACGGCGAGCACGGCATCTTGGAGTACACCGAGTCCCAGAGCACCGCCGTCGAGCCCGCGCTCCCGGCCGGAGCACCCGACGGAGTGGACCCGGGACGCTACGCACGCCTCGCATCCGCGGGCCTGAAGATCCTCAAGCACCTTCCGGGCATCAAGTAGACATGAAAGAGAGATGATTCCCATGCAGACCGTCCTGGGCGCCAACGGGCCGATCGGCGAAGAGCTCACCCGCGAGCTGTACCGCAACTTCACGCACGACATCCGGCTGGTCAGCCGCAACCCCACGAAGATCCACGAGACCGATCAACTGGTCAAGGCCGACCTGACGGACCCCGAGGCTACGGCCCGGGCCGTCGAGGGCAGCCAGATCGCCTACCTGACCGTGGGTTTGCCCATGGACTCGCAGCTGTGGGAACAGCAGTTCCCCACCATGATGCGTAACGTCATCGACTCCTGCTCGAAGTACGGCACCAAGCTTGTGTTCTTCGACAACACCTACATGTACCCAGGTACAACCGTCCCGCAGTCCGAGTCGACTGGCTTCGAGCCGAACGGCCGCAAGGGCCGGGTGCGCGCGCAGTTGGCGACCATGCTGCAGGATGCGATGAGCGCAGGATCCATCGACGCCGTCATCTGCCGGGCGCCGGAGTTCTACGGGCCGGGAAAGACCAAGAGCCTGACCAATTCGTTCGTCTTCGACCGGATCGGGGCGGGCAAGCGGCCACTCGTCCCTGTCAGTGCGAAGACTGTCCGGTCCCTCATCTGGACGCCGGACGCCAGCCGGGCCATGGCGCTGATCGGCAACACCCCGGACGCTTACGGCCAGACCTGGCACCTGCCCGTCGACCCGAACCGTCTCACCTACGCCGAGATGATCCGAATCGCCGGCGAGGTCACCGATCGCCAGATCCGGTACACCGTGCTGCCACTGGCCGCTTTCAGGATCGGCGGTCGCTTCATCGGGCCGCTCGGAGAGGTCCAGGAACTGCTGCCGCGCTATCGCGGTGACAACATCTTCGACGCCTCGAAGTTCATGACGTGCTTTCCCGGCTTCACCATCACCTCCTACCGTGAGGGCATCACCGAGCTCCTCGGCTGACCCCTCGCCCCCACTGGAGACCAGCTGCACCAGGCGCAACCGTCCCGCACCTCTTGAAGGGCCAAACGTGGGATTCCGCCCCAGGCAGGCCGAATGCGACAGGACAGGGAACCAAGAGGTCCCTGTGCCTGCGGGTTGAGATTCGAACATCTTCCTCAACGTCCGGGAGCGGAGCCTGGGTTCCCCGTCCTGCCGCTGGTGCGATCTCACCGGCGTCACCCCTGATCAGTGGCCCCCGCCTGGGAAGGCTCACTGAGATGCTCTCTGCGGTTACGCAGTCGCGCCGCTTTCGGTGGTCATGGACGGGGCCGGGTCGAGAGAGCCGTTCCGGTACCGGAACTCGTGCGCGAGCTCCGGCCAGATCAGGGTCAGACGGACGCTGCGCGGATCGATGTACCAGCTCCTGCAACTGCCGCCGAGCCAGACCGTGCCCTTGCCGTGCTCCCGGAGTTCCCCCACGTACCGTGCCTGGGCCTCGGCAGAGACATCGAGGATCCTGTCCCCACTGACCTCGCTCCAGTCGAGGGGGCCCAGGATGTACGATCCGGGCCTCGATGGCATGCATGACGGAGTTGTGGCCAAGTCCGGTATTGGGGCCGTGCATGAGGAACAGATTGGGAAATCCGGAGACAGCGGTCTACGCGAACGCCTCCAGATCCCGCTCCCAGGGATCCGCGAGGGGAGCACCCACCTTCAAGGCGCGTAGGAGCGAGCGTTCATGGCGCTGATGGCCTTGCCGACGCTGACGAGGGCGCCACTGGGCCATGTCGGTGGGTTCCGCGACGCTCGTGCGAAGTCACCGGCGCCTGCTTCCCAGGACGCAGCAGGCGCCGGCAGGGGGAGTGGGTACAGACCTTCAGAGGGCTGTCGTTTCGGTGTGGAATGCCGGTCGAGAGCTTCGCAGCCGGGCCGGAGGGGGCCCGGGGCCCTATGTGGCGCTCACGCTGCTGACACGGCGCAGGTCGTACTCAGAGGTCCAGGGATTGGCAGTCGCGGCACGCCAGTCCAGCTCCCAGCCAGGGCGGTACCCGCAAGCTCCCCAGCCGCCCGGCCGTTCGTTGCGGGCCCTGTGCCCGGTCTGCTGCGCGTCGTGTGCTGCGCGGTAGGTGTCGTGTGCGATCCGGATGGCGGCGTTGCTGCTGTGAGCCTCTCCGGTGAAGACGTGCACGCCGCAGGCGCCGGCGGCGTTGCGCATGGGGACGTTGACCTCGTAATAGCGAAGAGTCATGGCGTCCGCCTCCTTTCAGGTGCTGGCGACCGCCCTGGGGCGACTGGTGCCGGTAAGGGAACCCAGCGAAGAATCGCCCGAGTGTTGCCAGGCCAGGCCAGGCCCGGTCCGTGGGGCGAATCGCCTCATGACCTAATGTGTACACTGCGTACATTAGGTCATCGTTGTGTGCGGCGTCAACATTGTTCTGCCTTGTGCGAGAGGAGCGTCGGTCCGTGCCGGTATGGGGAGGAGGAGACTCTGCTGAGCAATGCTCAATAGTCTTGTCGAGCATCGCTCAACAAGCTAGCGTGACGGGCATGACCACGAAGTCCGTGCCCTCTCGCGTACGGCTGAAGCCGGAGGAGCGCCGGGCGCAGCTGATCAACATTGGTTTGCGCCTGCTCACCACCCGTCCCATCCACGAGATGTCTATCGACGAAGTGGCTGCCGAGGCGGGCATCTCCCGAGGGTTGCTCTTCCACTACTTTCCGACCAAGCGGGATTACTACGTCGAGGTGGTCCAAGCGGGCGGGCGCCGGCTGCTGCTGCACGCCAAAGCCCCGGATGAGGGCACACCGACGGAACGGGTGCGCGGCATCATTGACGGGTTCGTGTCGTTCGTTCAGCGTCGCAAGAACAACTACGTAGCAGTAGTGCGGGCTGCGGCGGGTGGCGACGAGCTCGTGCTGGAGGTCTTCGAGGACAACCGGCGCACCCTGACCGACCGAGTGCTGGAAGCTGCTGGAGTCCAAGCCCCCACCGCGCTGCACCGGCTGGCCGTGCGCGGCTGGCTGGCCATGGCGGAGGAGATGGCCATCGGCGCCACGGACGAGGTCGTCACTACACACGAGCTGGTCGACCTGCTCGTGCACAGCCTTGAGCAGGTCATGGAGCAGTTCGCCATCGGGCGCCGCTGAGTTCTGCCCTCAGGATGCAGGCAGGGTTAACGGCCGCCCGCACTACTAAGCAATGCTCGACAGGAGGGAAGCGCATGGACTTCAAACACTCGCCCAAGGCACGCCAGTACATTGAGCGGGTCAGTGCGTTCATGACGTCAGAAGTCCAGCCGCGTGAGCAGGAGTACCTCACCGCGCTGCGGGACCAGGAAGACCGCTGGGCGTCCATCCCGTCGGTGATCGACGAACTGAAGGCGAAAGCCAAAGCGGCCGGGTTGTGGAATCTGTTCCTTCCTGACACCACCCTCGGCGCCGGTCTGACGAACCTCGAGTACGCGCCAGTGGCCGAGATCATGGGGCGCTCGCTGATCGCACCGGAGATCTTCAACTGCAATGCGCCTGACACCGGTAACGCAGAGGTACTGCTGCACTACGGAAGTGATGAACAACGCCGCCGATGGATGGAACCGCTGTTGCGTGGCGAAATCCGTTCGGCCTTCTGCATGACGGAGCCGGACGTGGCCTCCTCCGACGCGGCCAACATGGACGCCAGGGCCTGCGTCGACGGTGACTCGGTCGTCCTCAACGGGCGCAAGTGGTGGAGTACAGGCATCGGGCACCCGGACTGTCAGTTCGTCATCTTCATGGGGCTGACCGACCCGCAGGCGCCACGCCACATGCGGCACTCCATGGTGCTGGTGCCGCTCGACGCTCCGGGCGTGCGTATCGAGCGCATGCTGCCGGTGTACGGCTATCTCGATGAGCCCTACGGTCACGGCGAGGTGTCCTTCTCCGACGTCCGGCTCCCACTGGACGCAGTGATCGCCGGACCGGGCCGCGGCTTCGAGATCGCTCAAGGCAGACTCGGCCCTGGGCGAATCCACCACTGCATGCGTTTGATAGGCCTCGCTGAGAACGCCCTGGAGCTGGCCTGCCGGCGCTCGGTGTCCCGCACCGCCTTCGGGAAACCCCTCAGCAACCTGGGTGGCAACCGTGAACGCATAGCGAAGGCCAGGATCGCGATCAACCAGGCGCGGCTCCAAGTCCTGCACGCTGCCTGGCTGCTGGACACCGACGGAGCAGCCGGCGCATTCAGCGAGCTGTCTCAGGTCAAGGCATCCGTCCCCGCGATGGCCTGTGACGTCATCGACATGGCGATCCAGATCCACGGTGGCGCCGGCCTGTCCGATGACTTCCCCCTCGCCTCGGCTATGGCCGCCGCCCGTGCCCTGCGCCTGGCCGACGGCCCCGACGAGGTACACCTCGGCGTCGTTGCCCGGGCCGAACTCGGCCAGTACCGCACCAGGGAGACAGAGTGAGCAAGCGCATCCTCATCACCGGCGGAGCCTCCGGGCTCGGCCGGGCCCTGGCCGAGCGGTACGCCGCAGCCGGAGACCGCGTCCTGATTGCCGACCGGATCCAGCCGACCGAACGCCTGTCTGGCGGCGTCTCATACATCCACCTCGACGTCCGCGTCCCCGGCGACTGGCAACACGCACTTCGCTGGTGCGAGAACAACTGGGGCGGCCTGGACATGCTGGTCAACAACGCCGGGGTGATGGCGGTCGGGCGCGTGGAGCGTCTCCAGGCCGACGACTGGGACTGGATCCTCGACATCAACCTCAAGGGCGCTGCCCAGGGATGCCGTACCCTCATCCCTCTGTTCAAGCGCCAGGGCAGCGGGCACATCGTCAACATCGCCTCTGCGGCAGGTCTGCTGAACACGCCCGGAATGGCCTCGTACAACGCCTCAAAGGCTGCCGTCATCTCCCTGTCCGAGACACTCCGCCAGGAACTGGCCCCGTTCGGTATCCGCACCACCGTCATCTGTCCGGGCTACGTTCGAACCGACCTCAGGACCGGGCTGCACAGCCCTGACCGACAGCTGGCCCACCATGCCGACCAGAAGATCCAGAGCGCCAGGCCGACCGCCGAACAGGTGGCGAAGCAGATCGTCGACGCGGTATCCCAGGAACGCTTCCTGGTCCTCACCCACCCCGAGGACCGGCGCGCTCTCTGCATGAAACGTCTGCTGCCGCGAATGGCGGACGCGCGGGCAGCCAGGAGATGGCGGCGCATGACAGCGCAGATCAGAGCCCAGGACCCGCAGGAGCAGGGGAAAGCAGCGTGACCAAGAGGAGCAGGATACTCATCACGGGGGCGAGCTCAGGCCTCGGCGAGGGCATGGCCCGCACTTTCGCCGCCCTCGGCCGTGATCTCGCACTCTGCGCCCGCCGCACCGACCGACTGCAGGCGCTTCGCGAGGAACTGCTCGCCGCCCACCCAGGCATCACGGTGTCCGTGCACAGCCTGGACGTCAACGACCACCAGCGGGTCTTCGACGTATTCCACGCTGCGCACGAAGACCTGGGCGGTCTGGACCGAGTCATCGTCAACGCAGGGCTCGGCAAGGGGAAACCGATCGGAACTGGACGGTTCGACGCCAATCTGCAGACCGCGCAGACCAACTTCACCGCTGCCCTGGCCCAGTGCGAGGCCGCCATGGAGATCTTCCGTACCCAGCGCAACGGTCACCTCGTGGTGGTCTCCTCGATGAGTGCAATGCGCGGACTGCCCCGCAACCTGACCACGTACGCGGCCACCAAGGCCGGTGTCTCGGCGCTCGCCGAAGGCATCCGCTCAGAGATGACCGCCACCCGCACGCCGATCGCAGTCACTACGCTCCACCCGGGTTACATCGCCACTGACCTGAGCGCAGGTGCTGCGAAGACACCGCTGATGGCCTCGGCCGAAAAGGGGGTCAAGAGCATGGTGCACGCAATCGAACGCGAGCCCCACGAAGCAAAGGTCCCCGCCTGGCCCTGGGTCCCCATGGGGTTCCTCATGCGCCATCTACCCCTGCGACTCGTGGCCAAGGTGAGCTGATGAACGATACCCACCAGAGTGCGGTCCGTACCGAGGACGCCTTCGACGTCGAGCGTGTCCACGCCTGGCTTACCCGCCAGATGGACTCACTTGCCGGACCTCCCCCCGATGTCGTCCAGTTCACCGGAGGCGCGTCGAACCTCACCTACCTGCTGCGCTACCCGCACATCGACACAGAACTGATCCTGCGCCGCCCACCGGCAGGCAAGAAAGCAACCACCGCCCACGACATGGCGCGCGAGTACGGCGTGCAAGAGGCGCTGAAGCCCGCTTTCCCCCTTGTTCCGACCGTCCGTGCACTGTGCCAGGACCCCTCCGTCATCGGAACCGACTTCTACGTCATGGACAAGGTTCCCGGTCTCATCCTTCGTGGCCGGCTTCCGCAAGGCATGGCACTCCCACCCGCCAGAGCACGGGCCCTGTCGGAAGCGTTCGTCGACACCCTCACCGATCTGCACCAGGTCGACCCTGCCGCAACGGGACTCGGCGACCTCGGCAGAGGCAACGGATACGTCCGCCGCCAGATCGACGGCTGGACCCGCCGCTACGCACAGGCCCGCACCTGGAACACGCCCAGCTTTCGCCACGTGACGGCCTGGCTGGCCGACCATCAGCCTGACGACCTGGCTCTCCGCGTCATTCACAACGACTGGCGCCTGGACAACCTCGTCCTGGACGAGACGGACCTGCGCATCACCGGCGTCCTCGACTGGGAGATGGCCACGCTGGGCGACCCGCTGATGGACCTCGGCAGCGCTCTCGCGTACTGGATCCAGGCGGATGACGACCGCCTGGCCCGCGCTACGCGCCGCCAGCCCAGCCACCTGCCCGGCATGCTCACCAGAGCTGAGATCGTTGAACGATACTGCGACCGGATGGGGCTGCCCACCGACAACTGGCCCTTCTACGAGACCTTCGGCCTGTTCAGACTTGCCGTGATCGCCCAGCAGATCTACTACCGCTATCACCACAAGCAGACCCGAAACCCGGCCTTCCGCAACCTCTGGCTGGCCGTCAACTACCTCGATCACCGCTGCCGTTCGATCATCCGCCGCAGCCCCGGAACCTGACAGGACGAACGGGAGTAACGCCCATGCCGCTCATCTGCCTCATTCGCCACGGCCAGGCCTCCGCCGCCTCGGAAGATTACGACGTCCTGTCCGATCCGGGGCGAGCCCAGGCCACGGCCGTCGGCCAGGAACTCGCCCGCCGTGGCCTGCGCGATCCTCACCTCGTCTCGGGCACACTCACCCGCCAGCGCGACACCGCCCGCCTGATCGCGGAAGCCGCCGGATTCCAGCAGCCACTCAACCAGGACGCGCGCTGGAACGAATACGACCACCTCGACCTGCTGGCCCGCTATGCCCCGGCGTCCCACCAGTCGCAGTCCTCCGTCCAGGACCTGCTGGATCAGGCCCTTGCGGCGTGGATGAAGGACCCGAGCCCGACCGGCATCGAAGCCTGGGCCGCCTTCTCCGGGCGGGCAGCATCCGCTCTGACCGCGCTGTCCGCGGAGCTCGGTCGGGGGCGCGACGCAGTCGTCGTCACCTCGGGTGGTGTTCTCGCCGCACTGTGCGGCGCACTGCTGTCACTGCCGAGCGAAGGCGTCATCGCCCTCAACCGCGTGACCGTCAACGCCTCGGTCACCACCCTCGCCGTCGGTGGATCCGGGACCAGTCTCCTGACCTTCAACGAGCACGCCCACTTCGCCGGTGAGCAGCGCCATCTGCTCACCTACCGCTGACAGAGCACGCAGGTGGCAGATGGCCTATGCGGTCATCTGCGTGGATGGCGCCGCTTCCGCCTGTGACATCGCCGGCGATACGGAGAACAGCGCGAACACCGCGGCCCGGACCTGCTCGGCGACCACGGCGGGGCTCGAGCTGTCGAGCTTGCCATCCAGGTGCAGGAACGCCAGACCGTGCACGAGGGCCCATACGGTGGTTGGCAGTGCCCCCGCATCATCCGCGCCGGGGAAGGCGTCACGGACGATGCGTTGGACGTACTCCGAGATAACGGCCGTCGCCGCGACCCGCTCCTCACTGGTGGGGTCGCAGGGCTCGGCGAACATGGCCCGGAACAGAGCTGGGTGCTCGAGCGCGAACTGCACGTAGACCACGGCGACCGCAGCGAGATCTTCGGGGGTGGAGGGCGCGGGATGGGCGCCGGCCAGATGTTCGGCGAGCTCGCGGTACCCCTGCGCTGCGACCGCGGAGACGAGCGCGTCACGGTCCGCGAAGTGGCGATAGGGCGCTGTCGCGGACACGCCTGCCCTCCGGGCGACCGCACGCAGCGACAGACCGGCGCTGCCGTCCTCTTCGAGCAGCTCTCTCGCTGCACGCAGGCAGGCCATGCGCAGATCTCCGTGGTGATACCCATTTGCTTGAGACACAGGTCACACTCCCTTATGTGTGCGGCGCTTACATCATTCCTTTAATGTGAACGGTGCATACATCATAAGTGATTGAGACGGAAGAGGGAACTCGGATGACCAGTGAGCTGTTCTCGCCGTTGCTCCTGCGCTCAGGCCAGGTGCTGCCCAATCGGATCGCCAAGGCGGCCATGGAGGAGAACATGGCCGGTGAGGGCCAGCTTCCCGGCCGGCAGCTGCTGACGTTGTACCGGCGCTGGGCCGCTGGTGGAACCGGGCTGCTGATCACCGGCAACGTCATGGTGCACGCCGAGGCGCTGACCGGGCCCGGCGGCGTGGTTCTCGATGAGAAAGCGCCGCTGGAGCCGTTCACCGAGTGGGCCAAGGCCGGCAAGTCCGGTGGGGGTGCGATCTGGATGCAGATCAACCACCCGGGCCGCCAGGTGGCATCCGGCATGCCGGGCGTCGTCTGGGGCCCGTCAGACATAGGCGTCTCTCTGGGTAAGCACAGCAGCCGCTTCGGCCGTCCGACCGCCATGACCCCCCGGCAGATCGACGAGACGGTTACCCGCTTCGCGGTCACAGCCCATCGTGCGGAGAAGGCGGGGTTCGACGGTGTGGAGATCCATGCGGCGCACGGCTATCTGCTGTCGCAGTTCCTGTCTCCCCTCGTCAACAAGCGCACCGACCAGTGGGGCGGGTCGCTCGAGAACCGGGCCCGGATGCTGCTGGACATCGTCCGTGTCGTGCGCGCTTCTGTCTCACCGTCCTTCGCGGTCGCGGTGAAGCTCAATTCCGCCGACTTCCAGCGCGGAGGCTTCGACGCCGACGATGCCCGGCAGGTGATCGAGATGCTCGAGCCGCTCGGCGTGGACATGGTCGAGTTGTCCGGCGGCAGCTACGAGAGCCCCGCGATGACCGGCCGCCCCGCCGATAGCCGCACGCAGGCCCGTGAAGCCTACTTCCTGGACCTCGCGAAGGACCTGGTCAAGACGAGCCCGCTGCCGTTGATGCTCACCGGAGGCATCACCCGGCGCGACACCGCCGAACGCGTCCTCGACAGCGGCGTCGCGGTCGTCGGAATGGGCACCGCCCTCGCCGTCACCCCGGACCTGCCTGAACGCTGGAAGGTCCACCGCGAGGCCGACCGCCTGATGGAGCCGGTGACCTGGTCCGACAAGGCCCTTGCCTCGGCTGCCAGCATGGCGCGGGTCCGTCACCTGATGCGTCGAATCGCCCGCGGTGGCAGCCCCAGGCCCGGTACCCACCCCGCTGTCGCTTTGGTCTCCGAGCAGCGAAAGCAGCGACAGGCCGTGCGAAGCTACCGCGCCTGGCTGAGCAAGAGGCAGGACGCCGCAAGCCACTGAGCATGTTTCGTCACCACGGTGCCCGGATGTCTCCAGCAGGTGGAGCACCCGGGCACCTCAGCATCTGAGGTGCTGGTGATGGCCCCGTTGACCACGTTCTTCCAGTCGCACCTCGGCTGCTGACGCGGAGGCCCTGAGAACATGCAGGTCGTGTGGTTGTACGTCTCGTGGTGACCCGGCGGAGCGGCAACGGGTGTCGGGCCATGTGGCTTTTCCCGCCCCGTAGGGGGGACTTCGCAGTCTTCGGCTCGATGTCGTCGAGCATGCCTGGTGGATACCCGGCCGCGCCGCGCACCCGGCGACCCCTGGGGTGCTGTCGGAGGCGGAGCAGGCGAAGAGGGCGGATCCTGTCGCGGGGACGGGCCGCCCTCCTTTCGTGCCGTGTCCCTGGTCACGGCCACGGCCGTATGGCAGCCGCCGTTCAGCGGAGGCCGGCTGCCTTCATGACCTTCAGCGCCCCGGTCAGGAGCGTGGCCCAGCTTTCGGGGGAGATGCGCGCCGGCGGGTAGAACCCCTGCACGCGCTGGTGGGCGACGGTCTGGGGTTCGGTGTATTTGAGGATGCCGTCGGCGCCGTGGCGACGGCCGAGTCCGGAGTCGCCCATGCCGCCCATCGGTGCGTCGATGCTGCCCCAGGCGGCGGCGAAGGCTTCGTTGACGTTGACGGTCCCGGAATGGACGCGGGCTGCGACGGCACGACCGCGTGCTCCGTTGCCGCTCCAGACGCTGGAGTTGAGGCCGTAGGGGGTGGCGTTGGCCTTCTCAACTGCCTCGTCGACGTCGCGGTAGGTGTAGATGGAGACGACCGGGCCGAAGGTCTCGTGGTCGTAGAGCGTCATGTCGGGGGTGACGTCGGTGAGAATGGTCGGCTCGTAGAACAACGGCCCCAGGTCCGGCCGAGCTTTGCCTCCGGCGAGGACGGTGGCGCCCTTGGCGACGGCGTCATCGACATGTTCGGTGACGGTCTTCAGCTGAGACGGGGTGGTGAGGCTGCCGACGTCGATGCTGTAGTTGTACGCGGCGCCGATTTTGAGGTTCTTGGTGCGGGCGGTGAAGGCGGCGACGAACTCGTCGCGGATGGACTCGGCCACGTACAGGCGTTCGATGGAGACGCACAGCTGACCGGCGGAGGGGAAGCAGGCAGCGACGGCGCCGTCGGCAGCCTTGTCGATGTCGGCGTCGTCGAGGACGATCATCGGGTTCTTGCCGCCGAGTTCGAGAGAGGCGCCGATGAGGCGTCGGCCGGCATCGCTCGCGATCTGGCGTCCACTGGCAGTTGAGCCGGTGAACATCATGTAGTTGGCGTTCTCCATCAGCGCGCCGCCGATGGAGCTGCCCCGGCCGACCACCATCTGCCACACGTCGGCGGGCAGCCCGGCCTCGTACATCAGGTCGAGCGACCACAGTGCGGTCAGCGCGGTCTGTGTGTCGGGCTTCTGCACCACGGCGTTGCCGGCTATGAGAGCCGCAATGGCATCGCTGGCCGCCATGCTCAGCGGGTAGTTCCACGGAGAGATGACCGTGACAACACCCTTCGGGTGGCGCAGCTCTGTTGTGTGGGTCAGCAGCGGAATCGCCCCGCGGCGGCGCTTGGGGCTCAGGTACTTCGCGGCGTTGCGAGCGTAGTACCGGGAGGTGATCGCGATGTCGACCACTTCGAGAAACGCATCGCGACGGGTCTTGCCGTTCTCGGCCTGCATCAGGTCCAGTGCCTCGTCCTGGCGGGCCAGCACAAGGTCGTGGTAGCGCAGCATGATCTTCTTGCGCTCGCTGATGGGCGTGGCAGCCCAGGACTTCTGCGCAGTTCGGGCGCGGGCGAACGCGGCCTCGACCTCAGCGGGTGTGGAAACCGGCAGGTCGGCCAGCGGTACACCGGTATAGGGGGCGGTGGTGGTGACCCGCGCAGCATCCGGCGCGGCCGAAACCCGTGCTGTCAGCCGCTCGAGCAGGGCGGGAGTCACGGAGGCGGGAAGTCCCACGCCGCGGACGCGGGTAGGGCGGTTGGCGTGTTCGGTGACCATGACAGAAGCTCCTTGCTACTTGTTCCGGCTCTGGACCGAGGTGGGGACCGGCATGTGCAGGGCGGCCTGGCCTTCGGTCATGACGTCGAACTGGATGGTCCTGATCGGCTTGAGCGAGCGCAGGTCGTCGGCCATACGGCCTTCCCCTACGTGAAGGGTGACGTCGCGCGGGACCCGCGTCGTACCGGCGTTCAGCACATTGGTCTGGTTCAGGGTGGAGTGCCACGCGCCGTTGATCGACGTGTACGAGGTGAGCGATCCGACGCGCTCTCCGCTCGGGTATGCCGTCTGCTTCGGTGTGTTCGCCAGGAGTGACAGGTCCGTCCCGCCGCCATCGTTGGCCACATGGGCGGTCGTGCGACGGTCGTCGATGTCCACCTGGAGGTCAGTGACCCACTTGGGGAAGCCGTAGCCATCGTGACCGCGAACCTGGGCGATCTCCGTGCTGACGGGCAGCGACAGCACGTAGGAGTCGAGGTGTTCGTTCTTGAGTCCGGCGACGAGGTCGAAGAAGCCGAACTTGCCGTGCCGCGCGGGCTTGACTGCGATGCCGACGGCGGCTTCGGTGTAGAAGTCGATGTCGCACACGTCGTAGCGGAAGAACATCACCGATACCAGCCCGAGCCCCGGTGCGACCTCCAGGGGCGCCAGCTCTGCGGGCAGCCGGGTGCGAATCGCGCGCGACGGGGCGAGCATGGTGAGCCGAGCAGTCGAAAGGGTGTAGTAGAAGTTCGGCGTGAGCGTGGGGCCGATCGGGGAGTCGACCTTGATCTTGGGGAGCTGCCGAAAGAAGTCGACGCCGCTGACGCGGGGGTCACGCGCGATCTCATCGAGATCCGGGTTCATGCGGTACCGGTCGTACAGGCCACCCTTCGGAACCGTGACCGAACGGTCACCCAGGTCGACCTTGACTGCGTCCTTCTGTGCCGATGTCATTGCGAAAATCCCTCATTCACTCTTATGTTTACGGCGCATACATGACTGTAGCTTCCCTATGTATGCACCGTCAACACTGCGGTGTGGTGTATTTGAGCGATTGCCTTCAGTGAGTGAGGGTCGAGGGTGTCGTCCCCGCCGCTGCTGAGGGAGGACAGCTTCTAGCCGCCCGTCGTGTGAGGACGTCGGCCCCGCGCAGGTTCGGGCGTCTGACGCCTGCGCGATCGCCCGACGTCCCCGAGCGTTGCGACCGCCCTGTCGGGCGGACGGTGACCCGTCTTGAGGGCCTGTCGGGCTCTCCGCTGGATCCGCGGGCAATGCCGGATGAAGCGGAGGCGCGGCAGCAGATCATGAACCGGGGGCTCGTGCTGCCTCAGTCGGCACCACCGACACACTGCTGGTCGCCTTTGGGGGTGGGAGGGCCTCGCCTGTCGCGCTGGGCACGCTCACCTCCACCTTGGACGAGGCTCAGAGGCACCCTGGCATTGGTATCGATACGGCGGGCTCGGGGACGCGATCATCGCCGGGTCGATCCTGCAGGCCCTGCCGGGCTGCGCGATGGCGCTGTGGGGCTCGGCGTGCTGCTCATCTTCGCGGTCGGTGCCGCCGCGCTCGCCCCTTCAGGGCCTCTTCGGCGTCGTCGGTACCGGCCTGGTGATGCTGCTCGTGGTGATCGCGGGAAACCCAGGCGCGGGGGGCGCCTTCCCTGCGCCGATGCTGCCGCTGTTCTGGCGTCAGCGGAGGCTCGAAGTCGCCCGCTCGGTCAGAGGTGGGGGATCTGCACAAATCCGAACACTTCATCGATAAGAGCGGCTAGTGACTGCTCTTCGTCGCTGTCGACCCAGCGCGTGATGGCGACGTCGAAGCAACCCAGTGCGATGGCGACCATCGTCTGGGCCTTCAGTCCGGCTTCGGACCCGCCGGGATCTATCCGCGGCGCGATCTCGGGTACCAGGGCGTCGGTCCACGCCAGGTGCTTCTCCAGGTACCGCGCGCGCAGGCCTGGTGTATGGCAGATGACGCGGGTGGCCCGTTTCCAGCGTCCTGTGTCGGCGTCCATCTGGTGCGCGGCAGCCCGGAAGGTGGCACACAACGCGTCCCATACCGGGTTCTCATCGAGGTGCTGGGTCAGCTCGCCCCGGACGTCCTCGGCGGTGGGGACGCGGTTCCCGAAGACGACGTCCTCCTTGTTGCTGAAATAGCGGAAGAAGCTGCGTTGGGAGATTCCTGCTGCCGCGACGATGTCGGCAACGGTGACCTGGTCGAAGCCGGAGGTGTCGAAGAGTTCGAGGGCGGTGTCTGCCAGGGCTTCTGTGACGGCCTGGCGGGTCTTCATGCGCAGGCCGGGTTTGGTGGTCTCCCTCATTCCATAAGGCTATCAGTGTCAAGGGTGGCAGCCTGTGCCACAAGTGACGTACCCTGCCACGGCGGGATGGGTGTGCGGTCTCCGCAGTAGTGACCGGTCGCCCTAGCCCTTCCGTCGGCAGATGATGGTTTGGGGCCCTCACCGGATATCAATGGATGTGCCCACCGAGTCGGTAGCGGAGCTGTCTCGGCAGGAGGGAGAGACGACGATGACCAAGGTGCTTTTCGTGGTGTCGGCAGCTGACCGCTGGACGCTCAGGGACGGGGAGGTGCACCCCTCGGGGTTCTGGGGTGAGGAGCTGGCGATGCCGCACAAGATCTTCACCAAGGCGGGGTGGGAGATCACCATTGCGACTCCCGGCGGGAAGGCCCCGACGCTGGACCAATTGAGCATGTCGCGTACTGCGGGCTGGCCGTCAAAGCTGCGCGAAGTGTCCTCCTATCTGGAGTCGATCAAGGCCGAGCTGAACAGCCCGCAGCCGCTGGATGAGATCGACCCGGACGACTTCGACGTGGTGTTCTACCCGGGTGGCCACGGCCCGATGGAGGATCTGTCCGTCGATCCGGTTTCGGGCGCGTTGATCACACAGGTTCTCGCCTCAGGCAAGCCGTTGGCCTTGCTGTGCCATGCGCCGGCGGCGGCGTTCGCATCGCAGAACGAAGACGGGTCGTGGCCGTTCACCGGCTACCGGATGACCGGGCTGTCGAACCTGGAGGAGAAATTCAACAGCTTCGGCCGCAAGGCCATGTGGCTGCTGGAGGACCGACTGCGTGAGAGCGGCGCGGACTACGTCAAGGCCCGCCTGCCACTGCGCCCGTTCGTGGTGGTCGACCGCAATCTGTACACGGGGCAGAACCCGCCGTCCTCCGAGCGCCTTGCTGAGCGACTCGTCGCCGACATGAAGGCAGCGGCACGGTAGCCGAGCAGACTCAGCGGGCAGCTCTCAAGGCAGCGTTCGCACAGTCCGCGAGGCGCGACGCGGTTGCCCCCGCTGTAGTCCCAGCTCGTGCACCGGCCTCGCATCGCCTGCGGACTGCCGGTACGGACCCGGCCCACCCTCACCCGGAAGGCGCACCCATGACCGGCACCGCCCCATCCGTTACCCAGCAGCATCAGGAAATCCCGGAGACTGTCATACGCCTGCGGGCCACCTTCGACACAGGCGTCACCCGGCCAGCCGCCTGGCGGCTACGCCAGCTCCGCGGCCTGCGGAGCCTTCTGACGAACCACACCCGGTCCATCGAGAAGGCTCTCTACGACGACTTGCGTAAAGGGCGGACCGAGTCTCATCTCACCGAGATCGGGGGAGTCTTGGCGGAGGTGGATCACGCCCTGCGTTACCTCAAGAGGTGGATGAAACCGCAACGGGTCGCAGTACCCCTGAACCTGAAACCGGCCACCGCCCGCATCCATACCGAACCCCTCGGCGTGTGCCTGATCATTGCGCCCTGGAACTATCCGCTGACTCTGACGCTGAACCCCCTGGTCGGCGCACTGGCAGCCGGAAACGCAGCCGTCGTCAAGCCGAGCGAGCTCGCCCCAGCAACCAGCGCCCTGCTTGCCGGCCTCCTGCCCCGCTACACGGAGGCGGTCGCCGTCGTCGAAGGAGCGGTCGAGGAAACCACACTGCTGCTCGAGCAGCGGTTCGACCACATCTTCTACACCGGGAACGGCACGGTCGGCCGGATCGTGGCTGCCGCAGCGGCACGCAACCTGACCCCGACCACCCTCGAACTGGGCGGCAAGTCACCCGCCTTCATCGACGAGACGGCCGACATGGCCACCACGGCGCGCCGACTGGCATGGGGCAAGTTCACCAATGCAGGGCAGACCTGCGTCGCACCCGACTACGTCCTGGTCACCCCATCCGCCCGGAACTCCCTGCTGTCGGCGCTCCCGGGAACGATCCGGGAGATGTTCGGACCAGATCCACGGACCAGCTCCGACTACGGGCGCATCATCAACGACCGGCACTTCCAGCGTCTGAGCGGACTCATGGCCGAGGGCGACCTCCTCGCAGGAGGCGTGTCCGATGTGGAGGAGCGCTACATCGCGCCCACTGTGCTGATCGACGTACCGCACAGCGCCGCCGTAATGACCGAGGAGATCTTCGGACCGATCCTCCCCATTCTGACCGTGCGCGACGTTGACGAGGCAATTGACTTCATCAACGCCAGGGACAAGCCCCTCTCCCTGTACGCGTTCACCCGCGACAAGGCAGCCCGGCGAGCACTGGCGGACAGGACCTCCTCTGGAGGACTCGTCTACAACGCACCGATGATCCACCTCGGAGTCCCGAACCTGCCGTTCGGCGGTGTAGGAGAGTCCGGCATGGGCGCCTACCACGGCAGAACGTCTTTCGACACCTTCAGCCACCGCAAACCCGTCCTCTCCAAGCCCACGCGGCCCGACACCCTGCGTCTGATCTACGCACCCCACACCTCCCGCTCCTTCGCCTTCATCGCCAAAGCCGTAGCCCGCACACACCCGCTCCTGGGCGCCCCGCACCGATCGCCGAGAGACCGCACGACCGGTCAGTGACGCCGGCGGTGTCCGCCGACCATCAGGGAGAACCGCTCGAACAGGCCGTCGTGCCGATGTCCCGCGTCCGCAGGAACTTGCACAAAGGAAGACGACAATCGATGACCAGCCGCATCATTCTTCTGGGCGCCACCGGATACACAGGCGACCTCGTCCTCAGCGCCCTACTGCGCCGAGGTGTGAAGCCGACCATTGCCGGACGCAACCCCGCAGCCCTCGCAGCGCTTGCCCAACGTGCCGGCGGACTGGACCACCTGGTCGTCGACGCCACCGATCCCGCCAGCCTCCAAAAGCATCTGCAAACCGCAGACGTCCTGATCACCACGGTCGGCCCCTTTGAACGCTTCGGCATTCCGATCGCGCAGGCCGCCGCCGACGCAGGCGCCCACTACATCGACTCCACCGGCGAAGTCGGATTCGTCCGCACCCTGCACGACCGCCACCACCAACGTGCGCGGGAGACCGGGGCGGTGATGCTGCCCGCCTTCGGCTACGACTACGTCCCAGGCGTACTCGCCGGAGCCCTTGCCGCAAGCGAGGCCGGCGCTGCTGTGCGGGCGCTCGACGTCGGCTACTTCGCCACCGGCCCGATCTGGCGCGGGATCAGCCAGGGCACCCGCACCACCATGCGCGACGGCATGACCCTTCCCTCCACACGCTGGCATCGGAACCGACTCACCGAGGAACGCACCGCATCCCGGGTCCACCGCTTCACCGTCCGCGGCCGCCGAAAGTCCGCCTTCCTCGTCTCCGGAACCGAAGTGCTCTTTCTGCCCCAGGAGTTCCCGTCGATCGAGGACGTCACCGTCTACAACGGCTGGTTCCCCGAACTCAGCCGCCCTCTCTCCATGTACTCAGCCCTCGCCAACGCCACCGCGCATCTTCCCGCGGGCCGCAAACTGACCGATGCCCTGACCCGCCCGCTGCTCATCGGCCCATCCGGCGGCCCCGATGCCGCGATGCGCGACCGCATCCCCTCCCAGGTCGTCGCCGTCGCCTCCTCAGGTATTCCGGGTAGCGCCCCGCTCGCGGAAATCCACCTCGAAGGCCCCAACCCCTACAGCCTGACGGGCGAACTCATCGCATGGGCCGCCCACCACATCGCGACCCATGCCGATGTGAACCCTGGCGTCGTGGGTCCCACCGCGGCCTTCGGCCTTGAGACACTCCGCAACGCCTGTGCTGAACTCGGGCTCGTCCCGGTCTGACGGGCACGGAAGCAGCCCGGTGCTGTTGAGCGTCCGAAGGCGCAACCCGCCCGGTCTGAACGTCCGACCCTGGCCTGCCTCAACGGCGGCACGGCGTCTGCTGAGGAGGCCGGCCGCACGTCGTCGACGGAGATGACCTGTACAGGCGGCCTCCGAACGGTGCCGGGAATGAGCGCGTGCTCGGCTCCCGGATCAGCGGTCGTCACACATGAGGTCAAGCGTCCTTCAGGTGAATGCCCTTCGTTTCCCGCATGAGATAGCACGCGATGCCCGTGAAAGAGCACAAAAGCATGATGTAGAGGCTGGAGAGCCTGGCCGCGCCGAGTTCGATGAAGAGCTGGTTCAGGTACGGTGCGGTGCCTCCGAAGACGGCCACGGAGACGGAGTAGGAGAAGCCGATGGCCTGCGTACGCACCCGCGTCGGAAAGTTCTCCGACATGGTTGCGGACAGAAGCGCTCCGGGGATGGCCACGATGGCCAAAGCCAGGGAGGACGCGACGAGGAGTGTCCAGCCTGCCGAAGCGATCATCTGGGTGAGCGGGATCTGCAGGCCGACCATCAGCACCGCGAACGTGATCATCAGTGGGCGGCGTCCGATCCTGTCGGAGAGGCGGCCCCAGAGAGGGAGGGTGATCAGGGCGATGCACTGGGCTGCGACCGAGCACCAGTAGGCGACACCTGCGTCCATGCCCTTCTGTGCGATGGCGTACGTCGAGACGTACGAAGTCCAGGTGTAGTGCGCTGCGGTGATGCCCGAGGTCATCGTGATGACGAGCAGGATGGAGCGGACCACCTGCTTCCTCGGCAACGGCGGTGGCTCATCAACCGACTTCTGGTCGGAGAACACCTCGCTCTCGTCCATGCTGCGGCGCAGGTACAGGGCCGCGAGAGCGAGAAACGCGCCGAGAACGAAGGGTATGCGCCAGCCCCACTGGGCGACTTCACTGTCGGACAGCACAGATGTCACTACCCCGCCCACCGAGTAGGCGACGGCCGAGCCACCGAAGATCGCGACGAACACGATACTTCCCCACAGTCCGCGGCGTTCGTTCGGCGCGATCTCCGCGACGTAGGTGTTGGCCGTTGCCGACTCACCGCCGTGGGCGAACCCCTGCGCCATGCGGGCGAGCAGGAGAATGAGCGAGGCCCAGGCCCCCACGGACGCGTAGGTGGGCATGAACCCGATGACGAGGCTTCCGCCGGCCGTCATCAGCATGGTGGTGACCAGTACGAACTTGCGGCCGCGGCTGTCGGCGACCCGCCCGAAGACGATGCCGCCCAGCGGGCGCATGAGGAAACCCACAGCGAAGACAGCCAGCGTCGACAGCAGCGCCGACACCCGGTCGGACGTGTTGAACATGGCTGTGGCGATAAAGGGTGCGAAGACGGCGTAGGCGCTCCACTCGTACCACTCGAGGACGTTTCCGATCGTGCTGGCGAGGAGGGACTTGCGCTTCGACCGGAGGGTGGGGGTCGGATGAGTTCTCCCCCCGGTCGCGGCCCCGGGCCCCGTCTGTGCGTTGCTCAAGGGTGACTCCTTCACTGATTTCGGGCATGGCGAAGTGAGGTCTGGTACTCGGGGTGCGGTGTAGGTGTCGGGCGTCAGCCGCTGCTGGCCGCGGCCAGGCCGGCGTACTGCGCGGCCATGTCCAGCAGACGGGGAACTCCCGTTTCCAGCGACGGCCCGAAGACCGTGTCGTTCGGGCGTTCACCACGCCGCCAGCGGGTGTGGATGGCCTCGCAGAAGATCGCTGCCTTCCAGAGCGCGAGGGCCTGGTACCAGGGGAGCGGCGCGAGATCGAGGCCCGTGCGGGACTGGTAGCGAGCCGCCAGCTGGCGCCTGGAGAGGTAGCCGGGCGCCCGGGTCACAGGGGTCAGTTCCAGCGGGGTGCTCGGGATACCCGCCTCGGAGTAGGTAGCGGTGAGGTAGCCCAGGTCCGCCAGCGGGTCGCCGAGCGTTGCCATCTCCCAGTCCAGGATCGCGAGGAGGTGGGCGGGCGCTTGCGGAGCGAACATGAGGTTGCCCATGCGGTAGTCGCCGTGCACTACCGCCGCCGCCTGGCTCGTCGGCTGGTTGCGGCTGAGCCAGTCCGCGATCCGCTCCACCGCAGGAAGGCTGCGCGTGGTGTTGATCTCCCAGAGTCCGCTGAACCGTTCGACCTGGCGCCGCAGATATCCGTCGGGTGAGCCCAAGGAGGCAAGTTCGCCTCCGGTCACGTCGATGCGGTGGAGCCCGACGAGAGCATCGACGACGGCGTGGCTGGTCACCCTCTGCTGCTCGGCAGTGGCGAGGTGGGCCGGGACCGTGTCGGTGATGACCGTCCCGTCGAGGCGGGACATGACGTAGAACGGTACGCCCAGGACGGAATCGTCCTCGCAGACAGCGAGTATCTGCGGCACCGGGATTCCGTGTCCGCTCAGCATTTTCTGGATTCGGGCCTCGCGCACCATGTCGTGCGTCGACTTCGGCAGGGGCGGTCGTGGGCCACGGCGAAGGACGACGCTGTCGTCCCCACGCCGGATCAGGTAGGTGACGTTGGAGTGACCGTCACCGATCCGCTGCCACGAGAGTGGACCCTGCCCGATCTCGTGCGTGTCCAGGAAGGCGGTGACCGCGTCAAGGACAAGGAGAGGAGGGGCGTCGAGATGGCGGGCGTGGTCCCAGCCGGCGACAACTTCCACTCCATCGGGGAAGGTGTGCATCACGCGTTCCCGTGCCGGACGACAGTGTCGCCGAGGTGCCGTTCTCCGGCCTGTACAGCGGCTTTCCTGCTCGACGAAGTCCGTCGGGCGATGGCCCACCTGTGGGTTTCGTTGGGGCCGTCGTAGATGCGGAACGGGCGGACCTCGTTGAGGTACTGGGCCAGTGGCAGCCCGTCGGAGACCCCGTCTCCGCCACAGATCTGGATGGCCCGGTCGACGACACGGAAGATGGCCTCCGAGCAGTGCACCTTCGCGACGGAGGACATCGCTGACCCTGTCTTCGGGTCCTCGTGCAGGAGCGCCGCGGTCTTGGTGATCAACGCGTCGGATGTCTCGATGTCGATCACCGACTCGGCGATGAGATTCTGTGCCAGGCCGAGCGAGTTGATCGGGCCGCCGAACAGCTCGCGCGTCTCGGCGCGGTCCAGAGCGATATCGAAGGCGCGCCGCGCCAGGCCCAGCCACCGCATGCAGTGAGTGAGGCGCGCCGGGCCGAGTCGTACCTGGGCGTACCGGAAGCCCAGCCCCACCCCGCCCAGCACGGCCTCGTCGGGGACGAAACAGTTCTGGAGGTGGAGGTGGGGGTGGCCGCCGTCGATGTAGCGGTCGACGGTGTGGATCGCCTCGCCGACCCTGATGCCGGGGTTCGTCATGTCGACGAGGAACATGGTGGCTCCCTCGGGGCCGTCCCCGGTGGCAGGGGTCCGCGCCATGACGATGCAGAACCCGGCGCCGATGGCACCGCTGGTGAACCGCTTGTGGCCGTCGATGATCCAGCCGCCTCCGGTCCGGGAGGCCGAGGTCTGCAGGGCCGCAGGGTCGGAGCCGGCTCCTGGGTGGGGCTCGGTCATGCCGAAGCAGGAGCGGATCTCGCCTGCGGCCAGAGGGACGAGGTATCGCTGTTTCTGATCCTCGGTCGCGACCACGTTGAGCATGTGCATGTTGCCCTCGTCGGGTGCCATGCAGTTGAGCGCGCTGGGGCCGATGGGCGAGTAGCCTGCTTCCTGCAGGATGGGGGACCAGTGCTCGATGGGCACCCCTTGGCCGCCGTACTCCTTCGGCACGTGCGGTGCGAAGACCCCGGCGTCTTTCGCCGCGGCCTGCAGGCGGGCACGAGTGGTCTGGTCGAGACGTTCGCCGGGTGCGGGTTCCGCATCGACGACGACCTCGCGTATGAACCGGCGTGTGCGTTGACGCAGCTTCTCTGTCTCGGTAGGGAGGTGAGTGAAGGTCATGACTGTCCTTTCGGGTCGGGTCCGCTCGTCATGCGGTGCCGTCGGCGACCGTGAGGCCGCCGTCGACGGTGAGGACATGGCGGTGACCCAGGAGGAGTCGTCCGAAGCCAGGTAGGCCACTGCTGAGGCGATGTCGGAGGGAACACCGAGGCGACCCAGGGGATAGGCCTCGGATACTTCGTCTTCCTTGCCCTCGTACAGGGCCTCGGCGAACCGTGTCTTCACCACCGCCGGCGCCACGGCGTTGACGCGTACCTCCGGCGCGAGTTCGACGGCCAGGGTCCGGGTCAGGTGGGACACCGCGGCCTTGGTCACTCCATACAGGCCGATCCCGGGTGACGGAGTCTGGCCGGTGACCGAGGAGAGGTTCACGACAGTCCCGTTGCGCTCCACGAAGCGGAGATCCTGGCGTGCGACGGCGCCCTGGACCCACGCGAGGGCGGCAAGAACGTTGACCTCCAGAACCTTCCGGGCGACGTCGAGGTCCAGCTCGGCGACGGGACCATAAGCCGGGTTGATGCCGGCGTTGTTCACGAGGACATCGAGCATCCCGAATTCGCGTGCTACGGCATCGAAGACCTCACGGCGGTGTCCGGGATTATCCGCCTTGCCTGCGACCGTGATGACGCTGCCCCGGGGGAGCGTGGCAGCGGCCTCCTCCAGTGGTCCGGCCTTACGTGCGGTGAGGCACACACGCGCGCCTTCGAGCACAAGGCGTTCGGCGATCGCAAGGCCGATTCCCCGGCTGGCCCCGGTCACGATCGCGGTGCGACCTGTGAACCGTCCCTGGCCGGCGTGGTTCTGCTTCAACGGATCAGTCCTTCGAGGGGGAGTTCGGCTCGGTACGGCTGGCCTTTCGGAGTTCGGCGCGCCGGATCTTTCCGCTCTGGGTCTTGGGAAGGTCTGCGATGACGTGGATCTGGCGGGGGCACTTGTAGGCGGCGAGGCGATCGCGGGAGAAGGCGATCAGTTCCTCCTGCGTGGCGTTCCGGCCTGCCTTGAGGGAGACGTAGGCGACGACCGTCTCGCCGCGGTAGTCGTCCGGCTGCCCGATCACGGCGGCCTCGAGCACCGACGGGTGCTCGTACAGGGCGTCCTCGACCTCGCGAGGCCAGACCTTGTAGCCGGAGACGTTGATCTGGTCCTTGAGCCGGTCCACCAGGTAGACCCAGCCCTGTTCGTCGATGATGGCGACGTCGCCGGTACGCAACCGGCCCTCCGGCATCGTCTGCTCGGTGGCCTCGGCCTTCCCCCAGTACCCAGGTACCACCTGAGGCCCCTGCAATTCCAGTTCCCCTTGCTCTCCGCTGGGCACCGGGTTGCCGTGCAGATCCACGACACGCGCGGTGAGATGCGGCAGCGGCAACCCGATGGACAGTGTCCCGCTGGGCGGGTGGATCGGCGCCCTGTGCCCCGGAGGTACGGCGATGACTGCGGAGGTGGTCTCGGTCATCCCGTAGCCGTTGTGGATATAGACGCCGAAGCGTTCTCGGAACCGCTCGACCGTCGCCGGCGGGATCGGCGCGCCCCCGGAGTACAGGGTTTTCACCGCCGCGAAGTGCCTCGGTTCGGCGTGCGGCAGCTCGTAGATCGCGTTGTACGCCGTGATGGAACCGATGGTGAAGGTCACCCCGTGCTCTGCGAAGGCATCCAGGACGACTTCGGGGTGGAACCGGCCTGTGAGGACGAGTGTGGTGTCCGTGAGCAGAGAGATGACCGCGTTGGCTACGGCGCCGGTGATGTGGAACAGCGGAGCGATGGCGAGAACGACATCCCCCTGGCTCAAGCCTGTCCAGGCCCCGCACGTCGCCACGACGCTGAGGACGTTGCCGTGGGTGTTCATGGCACCCTTCGGCGGCCCGGTCGTGCCGGAGGTGTATGTCAGGAACGCGACGTCCTCACGGGTCAGTTGCACCGGCTCGGGCCGGGAACCGTCGAATTCCTCGATCAGCGCCACGAGGTCACCGTCCGGCGCCGCCGAAGGACGTTCCGTCGTCATGAAGACCCGCGAGTCGTCGCGTGACTGGTAATCCAGTGCCGACGTGCTGATCAGCCACTGGACCGCGCTCCCCTCAAGGGTGGCGAGCGTTTCCTCGACGTCGACATCCGCGCACACGATCCCGACCGCACCCGCGTCGTCTACGATCCGGCGAAGCTCGTGTCGCCGGTACATCGGGTTGAGTCCCAGAGCCGTGGCACCCAGCTTCCACAGGGCGAGCAGCACCAGCGCGTACTGGGGGATGTTCTGCAGGTATACGCCGACACGGTCGCCTCGCCTGGTCCCACGTGCTTCGAGCGCAGCCGCGAGGGCGTCCGACGCAGCGTCAACGTCCTGCGCGGACAGGGCGCCGTCAAAGTAACGCAACGCCGTGACGCCGGAATTCTTCGCCACGCGTGCTTTCCACGCAGCTATGAGCGAGTCGTGCACGACCGCCGTTTCCGCTGCGACACCGGTCGGGGGCAAGGGCCCCCACGGAGGATCTTCAGGAGCCGTCACTTCTCGTCCCTCCTGCCCACGTATACGCAGGCCAATGGTTACCGAGCGTTCGCTCGGTACGAAGTGCGCTGCGAAGGTATGCTTACCGAGCGCTCGCTCGGTGAAGGATTGACGCGACGGGAGCGCCATGTCAAGGGGTCTGTTGCCGGTACAGGCCGGACGACGCTGCATACTGACGGGCCGACGCGACGAAGATTCGGGGCAAGGGGAGCGCTGTGACCAAGACCGACGCCAGGGCAGCCTGGAGGACGTACTCAGGCAGCGGACTGCCGCCCATCCTTGAAACGGCGCTTGCCTGCTTCATGGAGCACGGCTACCACGGGACGACCATTCGGACGGTCGCCTCCCGGGCGGAGCTCTCCGTGCCGGGGCTGTACTACCACTACGCGTCGAAACAGGCGCTGCTCGTCGCGATCGTCTCCTACGCCATGGACGACCTGTGGGAACGCAGCACCCAGGCCCTGGAGGAGGCCGGTAGCGACACCCGGCAGAGGCTGGACCTGCTCGTGGAATGTCTCGTGTTGTTCCACGCCCACAGACGGGACCTCGCGTTCATCGCCTACAGCGAGATCCGTAGCCTCACCGGGGAAGCCCGCACCACGTACATAGCCGCCCGTGACCGCCAGCAGCGCCTGATGGACCACGTGATCGAGGGCGGGGTCGAGCAAGGCGTCTTCACCACCGCATACCCGCGTGAGGTCAGCAGGGCGATCGTCACCATGTGCACCGGCGTTTCCCAGTGGTTCCGCACGGAAGGCAAACACACCCCTCAAGAGCTGGCGGAGCGGTACCGTGCCATGACCCGCATGACCGTGGGCGCACGATGAACACCGCCCGGGTGCGGGCCGCTCACTGCGGCACGCAGCCACTATCCATCGGGAGACGCCCCCAGCCGGGGCCAGGGGGCACACACGCGTGCTTGCGGGTGGCAGCACTGTAGGACAGGGCCGTCAGCTCGTGCTGTACAGGGACGCCCTCTACGCCGCGGATCCCGGTGGCGAAACCTGGTCCTTCCGCTCGGCCGGAGTCGTGCTCTGGCTTGCGTTCTCGGTAGCTTGCACCGCTACAACCGAACGGGTCCAACTCTGCTGCAATGTGCCCCATCGGCCGGCCACCGGCCCTGGAGCAGCGCCACAGAGACCATGTCTGTGGCTGAGTTGCGCTTCACCGGCAGGGCGTGACGATGGAAACGGAATTCCCGAGGGAGTGGGGACCACACGCGGCCGGTTCGGCCGCACGAGCAGGGCACGCATGTGTGCTCGTGACATGGAGTTGACATGGCTGATCTTCCTCCTCCGATCACGCCCTACCTCGAGCCGGCTGCGAAGGAGCTCGCCGAGGCCACGGACCCGCATCCCCGGATCTACGAGGTCCCCCCGGAGAAGGGGCGCGACATCCTGCTCGGCCTGCAGAACGACACCAGCGTCCCTCGCCCCGAGGTCGACGAGGAGTGGGTCGACGTGGACGCGGGCGAGTGGGGTACGGTCCGCACGCGGATCATTCGACCCAAGGGGGCCACCGGCCCCCTGCCGGTGGTGTTCTACATCCACGGCGCCGGCTGGGTCTTCGGCGACGACAGGACCCATGACCGCCTTTTCCGCGAGCTCGCCGTCGGCGCCGGGGCCGCGGGCGTCTTCCCCGTCTACGACCGCGCACCCGAGGCGAAGTACCCCACCCAGGTCGAGCAGAACTACGCCGTGGGCCAGTGGGTCCTGCAGCACGGCGCAGAGCACGGCCTCGACACCTCGCGGATCGCAGTGACCGGTGAGTCGGTCGGCGGCTGCATGTCCGCCGTCTTCGCACTGATGAACAAGGAGCGCGGCGGCATCGACCTCAAGGCGCAGGTGCTGCTGTACCCGGTGGCGAACGCCGACTTCGACACCCCGTCCTACCTCCAGTTCGCCGAGGGTTACTACCTCACCCGCGACGGCATGAAGTGGTTCTGGGATGCCTACACCAGCGACCCCGCCCAGCGTGGCGAGCACCACGCCTCCCCGCTTCAGGCCAGCCTTGACCAGCTGAAGGGACTGCCGACCACCCTGGTCATCACCGACGAGGCCGACGTGCTGCGCGACGAGGGCGAGCAGTACGCCAACAAACTTCGCGAAGCAGGCGTGGACGTGACCTCCGTACGGGTCGCGGGCATGGTCCACGACTTCCTTCTCCTGGACAGCCTGCGCGACACCCGCGCCGCCAACGTCGCCCGCAAGCTCGCCGTCGACGCGCTGAGGACAGCCCTGCGCGACAGCTGAGACGTCACCCTCCAGCCGTGCGCGTCCCCGGTGGGCACGGTGTGAAGCAGGGGCCGCCGATGCCCGTGTGGCATGGGCGGACCCAGCCACAGCCGCGCTGCGGCCAGCATCAGGCGGGGCGGTTTGGTCTGCGGCGGTCCGGCGCGGCAGGACCTTATTGAGCACTGATTGCCGTCGGCCGCACCGGTTCACCACCTCGCTCGCCCGTTTGCCTTCAGCGGTCAGTCCACCGGGTAGGCGGCGGCAGGAAGATCGCGGCAGGGTACGGATCCGCTCATCTGCGAGATACCCCACACCTCTCTATGTTTACGGCGATTACATTGCTGAGCTAATGTGAGCAATGCAAACATCGTGACATTGAGGATGAAAGAGGGAACTCAGATGACCACCGAGCTGTTCTCACCGTTGCTCCTGCGCTCCGGCCAGGTGCTGCCCAATCGCATCGCTAAGGCGGCCATGGAGGAGAACATGGCCGGTGAGGGCCAGCTTCCTGACGAGCAGCTGCTGTCGTTGTACCGGCGTTGGGCCGCCGGTGGAACCGGGCTGCTGATCACCGGCAACGTCATGGTGCACGCCGAGGCGCTGACCGGCCCCGCCGGTGTCGTTCTCGATGAGAAAGCGCCGCTGGAGCCGTTCACCGAGTGGGCCAAGGCCGGCAAGTCCGGTGGGGGTGCCATCTGGATGCAGATCAACCACCCCGGCCGCCAGATCCAGGCCGACATGCCCGGCGTCGTGTGGGGCCCGTCAGACGTAGGTGTCGACATCGGCAAGCGCAGCGGCCGCTTCGGCCGTCCGACCGCCATGACCCCCGAGCAGATCGAGGCCACCGTGAACCGGTACGCGGTCACGGCACAGCGTGCCGAGAAGGCGGGGTTCGACGGTGTGGAGATCCATGCGGCGCACGGCTATCTGCTGTCGCAGTTCCTGTCTCCCCTCGTCAACAAGCGCACCGACCAGTGGGGCGGGTCGCTCGAGAACCGGGCCCGGATGCTGCTGGACATCGTCCGTGTCGTGCGCGCTTCTGTCTCACCGTCCTTCGCGGTCGCGGTGAAACTCAACTCTGCCGACTTCCAGCGCGGAGGCTTCGACGCCGACGACGCCCGGCAGGTGATCGAGATGCTCGAGCCGCTCGGCGTGGACATGGTCGAGTTGTCCGGCGGCAGCTACGAGAGCCCCGCGATGACCGGCCGCCCCGCCGATAGCCGCACGCAGGCCCGTGAAGCCTACTTCCTGGACCTCGCGAAGGACCTGGTCAAGACGAGCCCGCTGCCGTTGATGCTCACCGGAGGCATCACCCGGCGCGACACCGCCGAACGCGTACTCGACACCGACGTTGCGGTCGTCGGAATGGGCACCGCCCTCGCCGTCACCCCGGACCTGCCTGAGCGCTGGCGCCAAGGCCGCGAGGCTGACGGGCAGCTGCGACCGGTCACGTGGTCCGACAAGGCTCTCGCTTCGGCCGCCAGCATGGCGCAGGTCCGCCATCAGATGCGTCGTATCGCCCGCGGTAGCAGCCCCAGGCCAGGTACCCACCCCGCTATCGCTCTGGTCTCCGAGCAGCGAAAGCAGCGACGGGCCCTGCGCAGCTACCGCGCCTGGCTGTCCCAGGCACAAGCCGCGGCGTGACATCTAGACGGCGGCCCCGGGCGCGGTGACGGCCCTCGCGGCACGGGCGAGGGCTGTCACCGCTTTCGTTGGTGATGCGGTCCATCGCACGCGCCAAACCACGCTGCAGGCAATCCCCGGCATGCGGCGTACTCGCCAGCAGACGCGAATGCCGGGCTACGGGTGGCGCGTGCCTGACGCGTGCGGCCGTAGTCATCCGAGAGACTTCCACACCAGTTCCACGAAGGAGAGCCATGGCGGCACAATCGACCCCCGGGGGCCGTGGGGAACAGCAGCAGGACCGAACCGCGGACGCTCAGCCTGTGGCCCGTGAAGCAAGCGAAGCGGGGGCTGTCGTGCCGCACCGGGCTGGGATTGCAGAGCTGCTCGGCACCCATGTCGCACCGCCAGACGCTTCGCACTATCCGGAACCGAGGGGTTCATGCCCCGCCTATGCCCTCGGCCTGGGCGCCGACGACCAACGGTCCGGCGACGAGGCCCGAGCGCTGCTGACAGACCACGGCTGCACATCGGACCTTGCCACCCCGGCAGAACAATTGCCCACAAGGCGGGGAAGCGGTTCTCCTGAGGCCGAAGCCACGACAGGACCAGTGGCTTCGGTATGGTCCACCATCTTTTCGACCGCGCATCGGCGACTTGGGGATGCCCCGGCCGTCACCCGGGCCGTGACTGAGCGCAGCTCTGCTTGGACACAAGGAGCGTCAGGCAGACAGGCCTGACCGGGACTGCCGTCCGCCCTGACTGCGAACCCCAGTCCATTGCACTGCTCCGCAGGAGTCTGTCCGTTTCCTCTCCGCCGTGAACGACGGAATATCTACGAAGGAACCAGATGAACACCAAAGTCGACCTCGGTGACCTGCCCGTCGATACGAGTGCACCGATCCTCGTCACCGGTGCTACCGGATACGTCGCCGGCTGGATCGTGAAGGGCTTGCTCGATGCCGGGGCCACCGTCCACGCCGCTGTTCGCGACCCAAGTAACACGAGCAAGGTGCAGCACCTGGTGGATGTCGCCGACGCCTCGCCCGGCACGCTTCGCCTGTTCGCATCCGATCTGCTGCGTGAGGATTCGTACCTCGAGGCCATGCAAGGGTGCCGTGTCGTGATCCACACAGCGTCACCGTTCGTCCGCACCGTGCGTGACCCCCAGCGCGACCTGGTCGACCCGGCCGTGCATGGGACCCGCAACGTACTCGGCACGGCCAATACCGTCGATACCGTCGAGCGGGTAGTGCTCACCAGCTCGGTCGCCGCGATGATCGGAGACGCCCAGGACATCCTCCGCATCCCTGGGCGGATCGTGACCGAGGAGACCTGGAACACGACCTCATCACTGACTCGAGAGCCTTACAGCTACTCCAAGGCCCTCGCCGAGAAGGAGGCGTGGCGGATCGCACAGGCACAGGACCGCTGGCGCCTCGTCACCATCAACCCGGGCCTGGTGATTGGCCCTGCCCTGAACGCAGACCCGACAAGTGAAAGCTTCACCATCGCCCGTGAGCTGGCCGGCGGCCAGGCACGCTTTGGTGCTCCACGCATCGCGCTGGCCGTCGTCGACGTTCGCGAGGTCGCCTACGCGCACCTGGCGGCGGCGTTCCTGCCCGACGCGCAGGGGCGTCACCTCGTCATGGCGGAGACCACCGACATCGTGGAACTCGGCCGCAGGCTTCTACCTGCCTACGGGGCGCAGTACCCCCTGCCTCGACGCGCCGTGCCCAAGGCCCTCGCTGTCGCGCTCGCGCCGACGACCGGACTGCAACGCGGATACCTGCGCCGCAACATCGGCTTCGCCCTGCGAGGCGACACGGCCAAGAGCCGCCAAGTGCTCGGCGTGCGCTATCGACCCGCGCAGCAGTCCATGGAAGAGATGCTCGGCCAGCTGATCCGGTCCGGGGCACTGAAGCCGTAGTTCTGCGAACCCGCCCGGCTCCAGGGCCCCCTTCGTGTATCGGGCGGCTGGCCGACGAACCCGCGTGGAGGGATGTGAGCGGGCTCGTCGGCCAGCCTTGGGACGGCGCAGATGCGGCCTGCTGGCCTCCCTGGCGCCTGGGAACATTCGTGTCTTCAGGCGCTCTGGCGGACGAGGCTGTGACGCTGCCGTGCTACTCCCGGGTCAGGAGGAATCAGGAAGGGATTGCTCTGCCCAGATCACTTTCCCGTCCCGGGTATAGCGGGTGCCCCATCTGGCGGCGAGCTGGGCGACGAGGAACAGGCCGCGGCCGCCCTCGTCGTAAGTCCTGGCGTGGCGCAGATGAGGAGATGTACTGGCGGCGTCCGCGACTTCACAGGTGAGCGTGGACTGGAGGATCAGCCGGACTCGAATGGGATCCCGTCCATAGCGGATCGCGTTGGTGACGAGCTCGCTGACCATGAGTTCTGTGCTGAAGGCGAGGTCATCCAGGTTCCAGGCGGCTAGCTGGTCCGTAGCGTAGGCGCGGGCGAGGGAGACCGCCGAAGGGGAGGATGGCACTTCCAGAGTGCTGACGTGATCGGTGTTCAGTGCGCGTGTGCGTACCAGTAGGAGGGCGACGTCGTCTGCCGGCCGGCGGGGGAGCAGGGCGTCCACGAGTTGGTCGCATACGTCTTCCAGCGAAGAGCCGGCACGGCCCAGGACCGCAAGGAGTTTGGCCAGCCCGAGGTTCAGGTCACGGTCAGAGCTTTCGACGAGGCCGTCCGTGAACAGGGCGAGAAGACTGCCTTCCGGCAGTTCGAGCTGGGCGGTCTCGAAGGGAAGGCCCCCAAGTCCTAGGGGCGGCCCGATGGGCACGTCGGCGAATTCTGGTGTCGTGAGGCCGCCGTCGGCCGCTGGCAGCACCACAGCGGGCAGTGGGTGTCCAGCGCTGGCCAGCGAGCAGATCCGCGTCACGGGATCGTAGATGGCGTACAGGCACGTGGCGCTGATCCCGTCCAGGTCCTGGCCCTCCTCGTGCTGCAGCCGGATGACTACATCATCGAGATGGGTAAGCAGTTCGTCGGGCATCAGGTTCATATCCGTGAGCGTGCGCACGGCTGTGCGCAGGCGCCCCATGGTGGCCGCGGCGTAAAGGCCGCGGCCGACCACGTCACCGATGACCAGGGCCGTCCGGGCTCCGGAGAGTGGGATCACGTCGTACCAGTCGCCGCCCACACCGGCCCTGGCTCCGGAGGGAAGGTATCGGGCGGCTGTCTCGACGGCGTCGTGCCGGGGCATCCGGTTCGGCAGGAGGCTTCGCTGAAGGGTCAGCGCTGTGGCACGTTCCTGTGTGTACATGCGAGCGTTGTCGATGTACACGGCCGCTCGGGAGGCGATTTCCTGGGCCAGAAGCAGGTCGTCGTCATCGAATGGTGCGGCGTCGTGGTGGCGGAAGAACTGCGCTATGCCCAGGGGGCTGCCGCGGGCCCAGAGCGGGATCAGCAGCATCGCGTGGATGCCGAAGTCGCCGATGCAGCGCCTTTGGTTCTCAGAGCGGGCGAGCCATGCCGGGATGTCGGCGGGGGTGATGCGGTGGCGCAGGGGGCGTCCAGCGGCCAGAGCGCTGGCGGGGCCGGACTCCGTTGCAAAGCTGTGTGCGCGTCCAGTGGGCAACAGTGACTCCAGACAGTCGCCCAGTACGGAGTGCTGGGCGACACGCCTCACGACCAAGGCGTCCTGTGCAGGGGGCGGGCCCGCTTCACCCAGGACGGTGTCGAGGAGGTCCACGGTGACGAAGTCGGCCAGGTGCGCGGTCCCTACTTCGGCCAGTTCCTGAGCGGTACGCACGATGTCCAGGCTGGTGCCGATGCGTCGGCTTGCCTCGTTGACCACGACGAGCCGTCGCTGCAGCCGACTGTCCCGCGCCTGCTGGAAAGCCGTTACTACTTGTTCGGAAGCGAGATCGATGTAGTCGAAGGACCCCGCGATGAGCGTGTCGGACACCGCATCACGCAGCTCCGGGTCAGTGGTGAGACGGGCCGCCTCCTGCCGGACCATGGCGAGAGCGGTGGCGTGTCCGATGCGGTAGGCGCGCAGAAGCTCGGGGATCTGCCCGCCGCGCTCCGCAAGGCGCTTGGCGAAGTTAATGGCGGCCTGCGGAGCCCGGACTCCAGAGAGGCTAAAACCGCGTTCAAGCGCCTGGAGCACCGTATCTATGTGCTGATGGGCAGCGTCGGTGGCGAGAGCGGACAGGTCCTCGTGGGCCCACACCGAGGGAACCTCTTCGCGCATGCTCGTCACCAGTGGGTTGACCAGCTCGTTCATACGCGGCCGGAGCCGGAGCGCGATGTCGCGAAGAAACGCATCAATGTCGGTCTTCACCATCCGAATATACCGGATTGCGCCGATACTTCATGTTTCGCCTGGGTGGTGCGGGACGTGTACGCCGGAGGTGTAGGAGAGGGGAATCCGGCCCTGCCCCCTGGGGGTGCATGGGCCAGATCGGCACCCCGTTCCCCCAATGTTGACAGTGCACACTCCTGTCCCTTAATGTGTGTACTGTAAACATTGAGGGTTCTGGATATTTCGGGTGGAACCCGTCATGCGGCACCCCTGGGTGTCGCATGCGGCATGCCGCGGCGTGAAGCGTCAGCCTGACGAAGACGCGTCGCGACCACTCTGTCCCGGTAATCCGCAGGAGCCATTCATCCCAGTTGTGTGGACGGAGTGTCATGAAGGCAGTGTCGATCAAGGAACCCGGTGGCCCCGAGGTGCTGGAGTGGATCGAGGTCGAGGACCCGACACCCGCAGCCGGAGAAGTCGTCATCGACGTAGTCGCCAGCGCCCTGAACCGCGCGGACGTCATGCAGCGGTGGGGGCTGTATCCGCTGAAGCCGGGCACCTCCCCGTACCCGGGCCTCGAGGTCTCGGGCCGCATCAGCGCGGTGGGTGAGGGAGTGACCGGCCGGCAGGTGGGCGATGAGGTCTGCGCCCTGTTGACCGGAGGCGGGTACGCGCAGAAGGTTGCCGTCCCCGCCGGGCAACTGCTCACCATTCCGAAGGGGATCGGCCTGATCGAAGCGGCGGGCCTGCCTGAGGTCACCGCCACGGTCTGGTCCAACATCGTCATGACCGCGCAGCTGAAGGAAGGTGAGACACTCCTCGTGCACGGCGGGCTCGGAGGTGTCGGCACCATGGCGATCCAGATCGCCAAGGCGCTGGGAGCCCGCGTCGTCACCACCGTCGGCGGCCCCGAGAAGGCCGCGCGGGCGCGGGAGCTGGGTGCCGATGTTGCGGTCGACTACCGCACCGAAGACTTCGTCGAACACGGCCCCTACGACGTGATCCTCGACGTCGTCGGCGGCGACTATCTCGAACGCAACATTCGCTCACTCGCCGCCGATGGCCGGCTGGTCGTCATCGGCCTGCAGGACGGCCTCGACGGCAAGCTCAACCTCGCCGACCTGGTGTTCAAGCGCCTCTCGGTGCACGGCACCACCCTGCGTACCCGGTCCAAGGAGCAGAAGGCTGCCATTGTCGCCGCAGTCCAGGAAAAGGTCTGGCCGATGATCGAGAGCGGATCCGTTCAGCTGATCGTCGAAGCACAGATGCCCATGGACGAAGCCGCCGAGGCGCACCGGCGGATGGAGGCCGGCGGGCACGTCGGCAAGATCCTTCTGGTCAACGACTAGGACAAAGCCCACGGCGCACGGCTCTGAACGCTGGCGCGTGATCACGTCCAGAGCCATGACGTCCAGCGGTGCAGCCTCGCGGAGGGCGGCAGGCCTCCGGCGGCCCCCTCCGAGGCGTGCCTGCCAAGCGTTAGGCGCAGAGCCGCTCTTGGGTCATCAGTCCGCCATACCGGCCGGCTTTGTCCCATCCAGGGAGGCTGCACCCGCCCTCGATGAGCGGACCGCCAAAAGTGCCGCACCGATGTCCGCCGTCACACGCGGATCAGAGAGGGGCCGCCCAGTCAGTTCTTCTACGCGACGGAGGCGGTAGCGGACGGTGTTTGCGTGGACGAAAAGACTCCTGGCCGCCGCACTGGCCGAACCGGCAGCAGCGAACCAATGCTCCAGCGTCCGCAGGAGACGCGCACGCTCCGCCACCGGCAGATCGAGCAACGGCTGGAGGACTGCCCTTACCAGGTGCGTCGCCTCGGCAGGAGCCGCGGCGACGACCATGGCCAACGGGTTGTCGTCGAAGCGGACTACGCCAGGGCCGGGACCCTGCAGCCCGGACAACGCCCGACGCGCGAAACGCAGCGCCTGCGGCGTATCCCGCAACGAGTTGAAGCGCGGACTGAATCCCACGCGGGCGCGAGTCCGTCGCAGGATGCGCAGGCAAGTACTCTCCGCTGCCGCAGTGGGCAAGGCGATCAACGCAAGTTGCTGGTCAGGCAACAACCGCCAGGCAGAGGAAAGTTGCGCCTCACGCAGCGCGGCCTCAACTCCCGCGAGCGGATCCTCGCTCGTGGCGTCCGCCTCGGCCACCACTATTGCGTAGGGGCCGTGCGCGGGAAGCCCCAGCTCGCGGGCGGCCTCCCACAGCGTGCGGTCTGTGATGATGCCGGTGAACAGCGCCTCTACCAGGCCGGAACGTCTGGCCTGCCCCCGTGAGGCCAACTCTGCGGATGTTTCCCGGTAGGCCCCCGCCACCGCCTCGGCATACAGACCGGACAACGACCAGAACTTCGCCGATTCCGACACCAGAAGATCATCAGAGACCTCGGGGTGGTTACGCGCCTCCGCGAGGATCTCCGTCCACAACAACTCTGAGCCGATCCGGTAAGCATGCAAGGTCTCAGCCAGCGGCACGCCTTGCTCCGCGCGGGCTCGACCGGTCTCGCGGGCCGAACTCGCGTCAGGGGAATCGCCGCGGCAGAGGTAGGTGAGGACGAGGTCTGCGTTGACCACACAGGAACGACGCAGCTCCTCCAGGGACAGCAGCGCCTTGTCCCGGTAGGCATCAACTTCCGAGTGGATCCGCAGCGTCATCCGCTCGCCCAGTTCCGGAAGTCTGGACTGTAGCGCCGAAGCTACATCCGAAAGGTTCATCTTCGCAGCTTAGCGCCATCAAATTGTCTCAGAGGACAATCCAGAGGCTCCGCTGCTGTTGCCTCACCCATAGGCCGTGGCGAGAGGCGGCGGCAAGATGTCTGCGATGTAAACATTCGATGATTCCGTGTAACGGAGGCGGGTTATGGCCAATCTGGCAGAGTTCCTTGTGGAGACGGCACAGCGGCAGCCGGAGCGCCCCGCGCTCCGCCTGGGGGAGCAGGTCATCACCTACGCGGAGCTCGACGAACGCACAGCCCGCGCCGCCGCGCTGCTCAAGTCCAACGGCGTGCGGAACGGTGACCGGGTTGCGCTGATGCTGCCCAACGTTCCCGAGTTCGTGGTCCTGTACTACGGCATTCTGCGCGCGGGGGCCGTCGTCGTCCCGATGAACCCGCTACTGAAGACCAGGGAGACCGAGTTCCACCTGAAAGACTCTGGCGCGGTGTTGCTTCTCGAGTGGCACCAGGCGCCCGGCGAGGGAGCGAAAGGAGCGGCAGCTGCAGGAGTACGGCACTTGGCCGTCGAACCCACCGCTTTCACCGCAATGCTGACCACGTGCGAGCCGCTGTCAGAGGTCGCGCAGGCGGACGGCGAGGACATGGCCGTACTGCTGTATACGTCCGGCACCACCGGCCGCCCCAAGGGGGCCGTACTCTCCCACGCCGGGCTCCGGCACAACACCGAAGTCAACAGCATCCATGTACAGCAGATGACGCCGCGAGACGTTGTGGTGGGCTGCCTGCCGCTTTTCCATATCTTCGGACAGATCTGCACCATGAGCGCAGCTGTCCGCAGCGGCGCCTCGCTCGTCCTGATCCCACGCTTCGAACCGCAGGCCGTCTTGGACGCCATTGCCCGCGAGCGGGCCACTGTTTTCGAAGGCGTACCGACCATGTATGCGGCACTGCTGCAGCACCCGTCCCAGGCGGATGTGGCATCGCTGCGGATGTGCATCTCCGGCGGCGCCTCACTACCGGTGGAAATCCTGCACGGCTTCGAGCAGCGCTTCGGCTGTCCGGTGCTGGAGGGCTTCGGCATGTCCGAAACCAGCCCGGTCGTCACGTTCAACCACCCCGACAGGCCACGTAAGGCCGGCTCGATCGGCACACCTATCCGTGACGTGGAAGTGCGGCTGCTGGACGACAAGGGACAAGACGTACTTCCCGGTGAGATCGGCGAGCTGGCCGTCCGGGGACCTAACGTGATGAAGGGGTACTGGAACCGCCCCGAAGAGACGAGGGCAGCCATACCCGACGGCTGGCTGCGCACCGGCGACCTCGCCCGAGCAGACGACGAGGGCTACCTGTACATCGTCGACCGCAAAAAAGACATGATCATCCGCGGCGGATACAACGTCTACCCACGCGAGATCGAGGAAGTGCTCCACGAACACCCGGCCGTCGCGATGGTGGCAGTGATCGGGATCCCGCACGCCGACCTCGGCGAGGAGGTCGCGGCCATGGTCGTGCTCAGCCCTGGCGGACAGGCAACGCCCGACGAGCTTCGGGAATACGTCAAGGACCGAATGGCGGCCTACAAGTATCCGCGCCGGGTGTGGCTCGTGGACAAGCTCCCTCTGGGACCGAGCGGCAAGATCCTCAAGAGGGAGATCACTGTGCCCGCCAGTTGAAGGCCGACCCGGCGGGCTGGCAGAGGCGCATGGGCCACGACTTAACCGCAGTTGTGAGCAACTGCAAGAGTCCCCGCGTGGCAGATGATATGGCCGTCGCCCAGGATCCACTCCGGCCCGCACAGCCGGCCGAGTCGCGGACTCGGCCAGCAGCCTGCTCTAGGAGACGGTGAAGGGGCGTGAGACGCCGGTGAATGCGTTGATCGCTCCCGTCAGGCCGTTCTTTGCGTCGCCGTAGTGGACGATCCGGTACGTTCCCGGCGGGGTGCCGGGCGCGATGTCCCAGGTGATTGTTGCGGTGGATTCCCCGGTTGGGACACTGGTGCGCTGCCATTGGTACTTGGTCTGCCAGTCGCTGTCGTCCAGGTGGCGTGTCCAGCTCTGGCCTCGCAGTTGTTGTACTTCCAGGAAGGTGCCGCCGCCGCGCAGGTTGTTCTTGGGGTGTCCGGTGACGAACACCACGGCAACCTGCTGGCCCGGCTGGTAGCCGGGGGCCGCGTCGGCGAGCACCTGGCCGTATGAGCGCAAGAGGCCGGGACTGTCCAGGATGACGTCGGGCTGGACGTCGAGTGTGCCGATCGCGGGATCGGGAGGCAGAGCTCCTGTCGGCAGAGCAGTGCCCTTGCGCAGTGAGGAGGCCAACTTCGCGAACTCCTGCTGGTAGGCGGGTGCGGTGTACCGGCCGAACAGAGTGGAGGCGCCCTCGTACTGCTGGCCGTCGTACTCCTCAGGCGTGGTGACGTACTGGCTGTACCCGTTGGTGTAACCCTGCATCAGCACGTTCTCCAGCGGGACGTCGAGTTCTGCGGCCACGGCTCGGCGAATGCGGAGTCCGGCGACGATGGTGTACTCGGCGGGGCCGCCGACCAGATAGACCTGGCCGATCTTGAGCAGTTGCAGCGGGAGGACGTTGGGTGTCGCCTGAAGCAGTCCGCTGGGCACGAGTGAGGTCTTGGGCGACTGTTCGTCGGCGAGCCATTGAGGGACCGCGGCGTTGATGCGGCTGATCAGCGGAGCGAGCAGGGAGGGCGTGCCCTCGAACAGGCCGGGAATGCCGGGCCCGTCCTCAATGCTGCCGGCAAGGGTGGAGAGGCCGATGACGCCCGAGCTCGTGTGGTGAAGCTCTCCGTCCGGCGTGTAGCGGCCGTCGACCTGGACCCGGGACATGTCGACGTAGCGCAGTCGGGAGTCGACGCTGCCACTGATCGGGGTGGCGGCAGAAGCATGGATCTGCTGTGCGGCGGTGCTCTGGCGCAGGCCGATGATCCGGGTGTTCTCGAACTGGTCGTCGGTCGGGCCGGAGCCGGGTGCGAGATTGAGGTTCGGCGACATGTCGCCGGCATTGGTCTGCGGGAAGGCAGCCACGAAGCCGGGAGCGTCATCGAGGTAACGCACCCCGGCGGTGTCGTGCTCCCACGCGTAGGCGGCATAGCCCTTGTTGTCGCCGCTGATGAAGGTATTGCTGTTGGTCATCGAGGTGCCGTGGGTGGGGAACCAGCTGATCGCGCCGACATCGGCGGCGCCCTGGCGGAAGCGCAGCACGGTCATCATGGGGTCGATACCCAGGGGGTATACGTCCTTGTCCGCTTGCGGGTTGAGCTCGAAGGCGGCGCGGGAACGGTTGACGCTCGCGTCGGTGAGTTCGCCGCGACCGAGGGTAATGGTGCCGGGCCGGAGATCGGCGTGGGCCGTGCTGATCGCCTCGACGATTCCGGAGACCACGGCGTCGAAATTCTGCTGCTGGAAGCCGAGGACTGACAGGTTGTAGGCCAGGTCGTGGCTGCACCCGCCCGGTCCCGCGTGGGTATGGGTCGCGCTCAGCGAGACGTTCTGCTCGGTGTAGGTGGTGCCGTACGTGGTGGCCAGCCGAGCAAGCACCGTGTGGAAGACGGCGAACGGGAGGATGCCCTGGTCGCTGTTGCACCAGGCGATGCGGTTGCCGCTCGCGGGGTCGACCATGACGAACGCCCGTGCCCGCAGCCTCTGGTGGATCCCGCTGGTCTGCTGGCCGAGCATCGAGTACCCCATCATGCCGCTCTCTGCCGCGGCGCCAGTGATGTCGGCGATCCCGCGGCCGACCAAGTAGGGGGAGGCGGTGGGCCTGTTTGCCGCAGTGGCCTGACCGCTGCCGAGCGCCAGGCCGCCGGCGGCCGCAGCAATCAGTTGAAGCCCTCGCCTGCGCGTGAATGCTGGGGTTTCCACGTTTCCTGCCTTCGCGTTGATTGGGTATCGCTCAGGGGGCATGGCTTGGGCGGCCACAGGTGTGTGAGCGGGGGAGCGTGCTGCAGGCAGCTCCCGTACGGCACGGTCATCTGTGCTGGCAGGCGCAGCGGCGACTGCGAGCCGGGCCGGCACCGGACCGGCGCCACCGGCACTCACTGATCTCCCCGTGGAGCGAGGCCGATGGAGTTACGCTTCGCCATCATCGCCACCCCCGCATGTCGACCGGCCATTGCTCGAGCACCTTCGGTCCGTCGACCAGGTAGATGGTGTCGTGGAGCGCCACCGTGGGATCGACATGGGCAGGTTGCACCCGGACGAGATCTCCCACGGACCGTCGGGGCATGCCCTCGGTACGGAACGTGGTGTGCTCGTCGGAGCAGAACCACACCTCGGTGCCGTCGATGCGCGGTAGCCCGTGGTCAAGGCTGAGCGCTTTCAGTCCGACATCGACGACAGCCCAGTCGGATGCCACCGAGATCACCCGGCCCAGGACAGAGAGGGCCAGCTTGAAGGGCTGGCCGAGCTCTTGGTAGGCGGTGTCCATGAGGGCGTAGGAGCCGGCCTGGATCTCGTTGGCCCAGGTGTTGACGGTGCAGGTGCCGGTCCCTCCCGCGCTGATCAACTCGCCACCGATGTCGGCGCTCGCCGCGAGCAGTTGCGTCATTGCATGCTCCGTTCGTTCCCGGCGTTCCTCCTCCTTCTGCACGAGCATGAGATGGCCCTCGTAGCCCATGACTCCGCGCACGACCAGTCCGGCCCGTCGGGCAAGGCCCGCGAGTCGGCCGGCTTCGCCTGGCGGGCAGCCGCATCGTGGCAATCCGACGTTGACGTCGATGAGGACCTCACGGATCCCGCCGTCAGCGGCAGCCTCGATCGTCGCGGCCGAGTCCACGGCGACGGTTACTCGGTGCCCGTCCTCGACGAGACGTCCCAGGCGGCGGGTGTCGAGAACTTCGTTGGCAAGCAGGAGGTCCTCACCGAGGCCGGCCGCGGCCATGGCCTCGACCTCGCGGATCGTCGCGCACGTGAAGCCCCGATGCCCATTGGCGTACTGGAGCCGGGCCAGGCTCGTGCACTTGTGTGCTTTGACGTGCGGCCGGAGGCGAGCACCGGGCAGCGCGGCAGTCATCGTGTCGAGGTTGTGGCGCAGTGCCGTCTGCTCGATCAGGAGCGCCGGGGTCTGTAGTTCGTTGACAAGCACGTTCCTACCGGCCCTTCTCAGTCTGGCTGTCGCCCTGGCTATCACCGGCGGCCGACGGCGTGGTGCCTATTTCCCTGACGGGTCCGAGGATTCGGCGCAGGTGGGCGTTGGTGAAGGTTTCCTGCGGATCGAGCTGCGACCGGACTGCCTGGAACCGATCCCACGCGGGGTAGCGGGCGGCGAGTTCGTCCGCCTCAGTCAGGTGCCGTTTGCCCCAGTGCGGCCGGCCCTCGAAAGCCAGGGCGATGTCCTGAACCCTGCGGAAGTAAGGTTCCCACGGCATGCCCTGGTACATGTGGACGGCGAGGTACGCCGTCTCGCGTCCATAGGCTGGACTGAGGTGGGACAACTCGTCCGCGGCCACGAACCGCACCTCGATCGGGAACCCCACGTCCAGACGGTCGCGGTCGATTGCCCGCAGGATCTCCCGGAGTACCTCAGCGCAGGCGGCGCGCGGCACGGCCCACTCCATCTCGGTGAACCGAACCGAACGTCTGCTGGCGAAGACCCGGTAGCTGTCGTCGACGTAGTCGGAGGGGGCCGTGAGCCGGGTGATGGCCCGGTTCAGGCGCGGAATCTGAGACGGGAAGCGGCGGCCCACCCGGCATGCCGCTTCGAAGACGCCGTTCTCGGCGAACTCGGCGATGCCTTTCGCCAGGTCATGTGGCGGCCGAGCGGCTTCATCGGTGCGGTTGTTCAGCTTCACCAAGGCTGTGTCGGCGTGGGGGAACAGGAAGAACTCGAAGTGGTCGTTGCCGTCGACGAGGTCGTCCAGGTGCTCGAGCGTCTGGAGGAGCGGCGTCGCTCTGGTTTCGGCGCGCAGGGTGAAGGCCGGTACGACACGCAGGGTGTAACTCGTGATCACACCGAGTGATCCGAGGCTCACGCGGGCCGCCCGCAGAACCTCGGGCTCGGCTTCGGTACAGGTCAGCGTGGTGCCGTCTGCCAGCACGAGGTCGACGGCCTCGATCTGTGTAGCGAGGTTTCCCAGACTTCGGCCAGTTCCGTGGGTGCCGGTGGACATGGCGCCCGCGATGCTCTGCCGGTCGATGTCGCCGAGGTTGGGCAAGGCGAGGTTGTGGCGCGCGAGCTGGAGATTCAGGTCGGCGAGGCGGGTACCCGCGCCGACCGTGACGAGCCCTGCCTCGGTGTCGACATGCTGCAGGCCGTTCATCCGGTCCAGGTTCAGCAGCAGGCCGTCGGTACAGACCTGGTCGTTGAAGGAGTGTCCGGCCCCGACGACGCGGACCGTCTGGCCTTCCGTGGCCGCCCGTTTGGTCACCTCGGCGACCTCGTCCACCGAGCGTGGCTGCAGAATCCGACGGGGCGCGCAGGATTCGTCGCCGGCCCAATTGGTCCAGACGCCTGCCTGAGAAGTGCTCTGCTTCACCGTTCGTCCTCCTGAGACTCCATGCCCCTGGTGTGCGGGTCTGCCAGGCCGGGTGCCGGCACTCCGGCCCCGCCTCGGGCAAGCCGTGGTCGCAGGCCGGCAAGCCACCACACCGCAGCGAGGGCTAGCCCGCCGAGCACGTAGTAGTTGGCGCTGCGGAACTCGGCGGGCAGCGTCAGCGTCAGGATGACGGCGATGAGGTAGGCAAGGGAGGCGCCGAACACCGGGCCTGCGAAACGGCCCAGGTTGAAGGCGCCGTCGATCGCCTCCAGTTTCCGGCGCCGGTAGCCGTAGGCGAGCACGATCAGGAGATAGACGAGGTACGGCAGGACCGCTGTGGCACCGACGAGCGTGCCGAACGCATTGGAGCTGTTGTAGCCGAACGCCACGACCGCGACGTTGAGCGCGTACCCCGCAAGGAGCGCGGGGATCGGCGTCTTCGTCGTGGGATTGACCCGCCTCAGAAGCGCGGAGCCAGGCAGCATATTGTCGCGTGCCATCGCGAAGAGCAGACGCGCAATGACGGCAGCGGAGACGACCATCAAGGCGAACATCGCGAACACGACCACGCCCACGAAAGCACGCGCGAGACTCTCACCGAGCCAGTACTGGAACACGGCGGGCAGGCCTCCGGCCGCGAGCACCTCGTCGCTCGGGATGGCCACGGTGAAGCCGATCAGCACCAGCATGCCCAGGAGCACCGAGACCACGACACTGCCGAGAATCGCGCGAGGTACGGAGCGCTTGGCGTCTATGGCTTCCTCGGCCACGTCGGCGGCGGCTTCGAAACCGGCCAGTGTGTAGACACCCACCAAAGACGCCAGAGCGATGGCGTACCAGTACGAGTGACCAGGCAGATGGTGATGTTCGGTGAGATAGCCGATGCCGTGGTCCGTTTCCTTGGTTCCCGCAACCCAGAGAAAGAACAGCAGCAGGGCCAGCACAACCGTGCCGAGGATCTCCGCCAGGACGGCGACGTTGTTGATCCGGGCGGCCAGCTGCACGCTGATGATGTTGACGAGATACGCCACCGTGAGCACCAGCAGCGCGATGAACAGCGTCATACGCGGCGAGGCGTTGTCGATGCCCAAGACGTACTCGGCGAGCGGCGCGACCGCGAGATAGACGATGCCTGGCACACCGACAGCGGCGTACAGGATGCCCAGCGCGCCGATGAACCAGCCGTAGCCCGGCCCGATCAGCCGCGCCCCCCACTGGTAGCCCGCGCCTGCCAGCGGCATCCGGGTCCCCAATTCGGAGATCACCAGGGCGACCAATAGCTGACCGACGCCCACCACCGGCCAGATCCAGATGCTGACCGGACCCAAGTGGGTGATCCCGAACGTGAAGTTGAGGAAGACGCCAGTGGCGATCGACATGATCGAGAACGAGACGGAGAACAGCGAGAACCAGCTCAATGACCGGCGCAGCTCCTGTTGGTATCCGAACTCATTGACCGTCTGCTCGTCTCCGGCAGGCTGCACCTTCGGTGTATGCCTGGTCATTTGGCACCTGCGGCGTCGAGTACGGAGGCGACGACCTCGTTGATCATGTCCCCGTAGGGCGGGAACATGACATCGATCAGATCGTCCTGACCACGTCTGACGATGCCGCGCGGGTTGGAGAACTCCCGGAAGCCCTCCACACCGTGGTGCCGGCCGTGACCGCTGCGGCCGACCCCGCCGAATCCGAGGGCCGGCACGGCACCCTGTACCGCGCAGGTGTTGACGCACGCCCCTCCGGAAACGGTGGAGGCCAGAACACGCTCTGCAGCTTCACCGTCCTGCGCGAAGACGTACAGCCCCAGGGGCCGCTCGCCCCGGTTGACGTAGGAGACGGCGTCTTCGATATCGTCGTAGGCCTTGATCGGCAGGATCGGACCGAAGATCTCCTCGCGCATGAGGGCAAGATCGTCGGGCGGGTCGACCACGAGCGTCAGCGGCATCCGGCGGGTGGCTGTTTCCGGTCCGGCGTCGTCGGCCTTCACCACCTCCACGCCTCTGCTCCTGGCCTCCTCGACCAGGCCGACAAGCCGGCTCAGGTGGCGTTCGGTGATGATCCCCGTACAGTCCGGCGAGGAGGCGAAGCCCGGCAGGCGCTCGCGCATGTGCGTCTTCACCAGCTCGATGAACCGGTTTATGCCCTCCCGGGGCACCAGGCAGTAGTCGACGGTGACGCACATCTGCCCGTTCTTCACCAGCTTCGTCCCGACGATCTGCGCGACGGTGTCCGCGGTGACGCTGTCCTCGTGAACGATCGCGGGGCACTTGCCGCCGAGTTCGAGGGTGGTGGGCACCAGGTTCTCGGCAGCCGCACGGGCGACCAGGCGCCCGACCTCGGGGTTGCCGGTGTACAGCAGATGGTCCCACGGCAGGGTAGGGAACTCCCGGGCCAGTTGCAGGCCGCCGGTGACGACGGTGACCTGCGCCGGGTCAAAGATTTCGGCCATCATCTCGCGCAGCAGAGCAGCACACGCCGGGGTGTACTCCGACGGTTTGATGATCACTCGGTTGCCCGCCGCGAGCATGTCGGCGAGGGGCCCGAGCGAGAGATCGAAGGGGAAGTTCCAGGGTGAGATCAGACCGATGACACCCTTGGGCTGGTAACTCATCGAGATGTGCGCCGTTCCGAGAAGCCCTGGACCGGCTGGGCGGGGCTCCGGCACCATCCACGCGTCGAGGTGTTCGGCGGCGAAGGCGGCCCGGCCGGCCACGCCAAGGGTTTCGACGAGATCGGCGAACCCCTCAGGATGGACGGCGAAGTCTGCCGACAGCGCGTCCCGGATCTGTTGCCGGTGCCGGGTGATCACTCCGGCCAGCGCCCCCAAGTTCTGGCGGCGCTGGTCGATTTCCGGTGCGGGGGTCTGCCGAACGGCTGCTCTCTGCGCGGTGAACGCGGCGTGCAACTCGGCGATGGCGTCGGCATCACTCAAGGTGTTGCCCGAACCGTCACCGGGGCCGACGGTCGTGGTGTAGGTCATCGCTCTCCCCTTTGCTCATCGCGGATGGCTCATGGTGACGGCGAGCTAGGTGTGAGGTGAAACACCAATCTCGGCAGGGTCCACAACCCTGGGATTGTGGATCCTAGGGTTGTGGATATGAACCTGCGCCGACTGCGGTCCTTCGTCGCGTTGGCCGAAGAGCTGCACTTCACTCGTGCTGCTGCAAAGCTCTTCGTGGCTCAGCAATCGCTGAGCAAGCAGATCGCCGAGCTAGAGGCCGAGCTCGGGACGGTGTTGTTGCAGCGCACCTCCCGCAAAGTGGAACTCACACCCGCGGGGGAGGTGTTTCTGGCTGCGGCCCGTGAGGTGCTCGCCCGCTTCGACCAGGGCGTGGCCGAAACCCGACGGATAGGCCAAGGAGAGCGGCCCACGTTGAGAGTGGGCTTCATCGTCGGCGCCGCGCTCGAGCTGACCACCCTCATCCCGGGCGAGTTCGCCAACCGCCATCCTGACGCGCGGGTCGAGCTTCACGAGTTCGGCTTTGCCGACCCCTCCGCCGGCCTGGCCGGTGTTACTACCGACGTCGCTTTCATTCGACTGCCAAGTTCCACCTATAGCCTCGTGGTCACACCCCTGTTCACCGAGCCCTGCGTCGCCGGGGTGAGCACAGCACACCCCATGAGCTCTCGTGAACGCGTTCGCGTGGCAGACCTCCTCGATGAACCGATTGCCATCGGCCGCACTGATGACAGCATCTGGCGCGACTTCTGGACTCTGGCTGATTACCGTGGCGGCCAACGCGTGCGGAACCTCGTCGAAACACATTCTCAGAGCGAGGAAGTGGAAGTCATTGCTGCCGGCATGGCCTGCGGCATCACGCCGGCAGCGGCACGTCGCTACTCGCCTCACCCGGGGGTCCGATTCATCACGATCGATGATCACCCCGGGTCGGTCGTCGCTGTGGCACATCGCTCCAACCAGCTGAATCCGCTCGTCGCCTCGTTCGTGGACGCCGCGAAAGCAGTCCGAGACCGTGAGCCGGGGATCCTTCTGACAATTCAGGGTGCACCCAAGGCCGGCTGACCGTGCCCCTCGACGGTGAGACGCCGGGCAAGGCTGCTTCCCGCGGCGCGGTGCCCTGCCGTTCGGTAACGGGCGGGCAGACCTCGCGGTAGCGCTCTGCCTGGCGGCGGGGGAGGGGCGGGCCGAGAGCTCTGAAAGCGGATCAACCGGGCTGCAAGGTGGCGGCTGCGGCGCGGATGAAGGCCATGGCCGTCTCCAGGTCCCCCGGCTCCGACTGGTGCGTCAGCTCGCTGATCACACTTGCCACTGTGGCCGCCAGGATGCGTGGAGCGAAGTCATCGGCCAGCCAGCCCTGCTCCTCGGCGAGAAGCCGGGCACCGTCCTGGATGACGTCGGTCAGCCGACCCCGGCAGAGCCCCTTGAGCTGAGGATTGGACTGGAGCATCCGGTCGTAGAGCTGGTCGAACTCGTCCTGGGGAGAGGACTGTTCGCGCAACCAATGTTCCACGGTGTCGAGGATCCCCTGCCCCGCAGGCCTGGCGTGCAGCGCCGCGGCCAGCTGGTCCACGAACGCATTGAAATGCTCCATCGCCAACTCGAGTTTGGTCGGGAAGTACAGCGTGACCGTACGCGGCGAGACCTCAGCCGCCTCGGCGATGTCGGCGATGCTCGTGGCGTCGAAGCCCCGTTCGGCGAACAGCTCGTAAGCGGCGGTGAGGATCGCTTCCCTGCGTCGCGCCTTGCTGCGTTCCCTGAGGCTGTGACCCGTCATGCGGAAAGCTTACCATCGGTAGCTATTTTACAGTCGACTGTAAAAATGCGTTACTGTGTATTGCCTGGTGGAGGTGCCCTGACCCCTCCACCACGCACATCTCCCTTGTGCTCGCTTTGGTCGGGTTCCGACCGGTTAGGAATGCACCGATGGCCTCACGCCTATATGCCTGGGCGCGCTGGATGGTCCGCCGCCGCCGCTGGGTGGTAGCGACCTGGATACTCCTGCTCGCCGCCGTCGGTGGCCTGGGAGCGACCCTGCACGGAACGACCTCCACGGAATTCACCGTCCCGGGCGTCGAATCGCAAGAGGCGCAGGACCTCCTCAAGGAGAAGTTCCCTCCCGCCGCCGGCGGTGTCATACGCATCGTGGTCGCCGCCCCCGAGGGGAAGACCGTCACGGACCCGACGCAGCAGAAGGCGCTCGACAGCGTCCTGCGCGACGCTGCGGCAGTGGAAGGCGTCGTAGCCGTTTCCCAGCCGACCAAGGCCGGAGCGGTGTCCTCCGACCGGACCATCGCGTACTCCGACGTCCGCTTCACCGAGGAGGCCCCCGAAGTCCCGGAGGAGGCCAAGGAGGAACTCGCCGCCGCAGTGCAGCCCCTCCGGGACGCCGGCATGCAGGTCGAGCTGGGCGGCTCGGCCATGCTTCCGCAGGCCGAGGCCGGCGGCCCCGCCGAACTGGTCGGTGTCGTCATCGCCTTCGTGATCCTCGCCGTCGCACTCGGCTCCCTCGTCGCGGCCGGACTGCCGCTTGTGACCGCGCTCCTCGGCGTGGCCGTCGGCGTACTCGGCACGATGTTCGTCTCCCGCTTCGTGGAGATGACAGGCACCGCGACCGTGCTGGCGCTGATGATCGGCCTGGCGGTCGGAATCGACTACGCACTGTTCGTCATCTCCCGACACCGCGAACAACTCGCCGACCCCAAGATGACCTGGGAAGAGTCGATCGCACGGGCAACCGCCACGGCAGGCAGCGCGGTCGTCTTCGCCGGAGCCACGGTCGTCATCGCACTCGCCGCACTTGTCATCACGGGAATCCCGTTCCTCACGATCATGGGACTGGCCGGCGCCGTGACCGTACTGATCGCCGTCCTGGTCGCCATCAGCCTGCTCCCGGCCGTACTCGGCATGTTCGGCGAACGGATGCGCCCGCGCCGACCCAAGCGGAAGGCCCAGCGCGAAAACCGCACCGCCGGTGCCTGGGGTCTGGCCTGGGCCCGCGCCGTCACCCGCGCACCGGCCATCGTCCTGCTCGCAGGCATTCTGGGCCTGCTGGCGCTCGCCCTCCCCGCCCGGGACCTGCGCCTCGGGCTGCCCAGCTACGCCTCCCAGCCCGAGACCAGCACACAGCACCGGAGCTACGACCTCCTCACCAAGGGCTTCGGGCCCGGATTCAACGCCACCCTCATCACCGTGGTGGACACCGAACGCATCCCTCAGGACCAGCGGCAGGGCACTGTGACCCAGCTGCGCGGCGCACTGGCTGCCGACAAGAACGTGGCCGCCGTCTCACCCCCCGTGTCCAGCCCCTCCGGCGGCCTCGTGGTGATGGCCGTGGTGCCGAAGTCGAGTCCTGACGCCCAGGCCACGACAGACCTGGTTCATCGCATGCGCGATCGAGCCCCCACGGTTGCCGACATGGGCGGAGCCCTTTACGTCACCGGACAGACGGCCATGGCCATCGACGTAGCCGGCAAACTCGGGGACGCCCTGCCCCTGTTCATCGGCGTCATCGTCCTCCTGGCGCTGATCCTGCTCGCCATCGCCTTCCGCTCGATCCTCGTACCGCTCAAGGCCGCTCTCGGCTTCCTGCTCTCGGTCGGCGCGAGCCTGGGCGCCTCCGTCTGGGTCTTCCAGCAGGGGCACGTGAACGGCCTGCTCGATGTGGCGGCTGTCGGCCCGGTCACCAGCTTTCTTCCGATCCTGCTCACCGGTGTGCTCTTCGGGCTCGCCATGGATTACGAGGTCTTCCTCGTCAGCCGCATGCGCGAACACTACGAGCACAGCAAGGATGCCGCCGAAGCGATCGCCCAGGGCATCTCTCGTAGCGCGCGGGTTGTCGTGGCCGCTGCGCTGATCATGGTCGCGGTGTTCGGGGGCTTCATCTTCAACGAAGACCCGATCATCAAGTCCATCGGGTTCGCACTCGCCTTCGGTGTATTCATCGACGCCTTCGTCGTCCGCATGACGCTCGTGCCCGCCGCAATGGCCCTCCTCGGACGACGAGCCTGGAGCATGCCCCGCTGGCTCGACCGAGTGCTCCCCGACGTCGACATCGAGGGCGCACGGCTTCCGGCCCTCGCGTCAGCAGGGCCCGCCCCGGGCCGGGATCCCGAGACGGAAGAAAGGCGAGCCGACGACAGGGCAGCCGCCCGGCTCTGACGCTGTTCCGAACCGAGCCCGCTCACGGGAGCCCTACCTCCTTGCTACCTACGCCGTGGCAAGGAGGTAGGGCTGTATTCGGCGAGGTGTTGTCAAATCCTGTGGACTGACCCGACAGCCCAATGCCTGGTCGATCAAGCAAGCGGCTTGCGGTAACGGACGTACTCGTTCCGCCGCTGGAACCCCACACTCTCGTAAAGGTCGTAGGACCGGTGTGGATTTGCCGTGCCCGTGAACAGCCAAACCAGGCGGCGGCCTCAGCAGCCAGTGCGGCCAGGGTGACGGCGGCGGTGCCGTCGGGGCCGGTGGGCGCCTCACCGGTCGAGCCGGGCCGGCCCGTGTAGACCTGCGGGACTGGTGGTCGGTGGCGGAGGTGAACCTCCACAACTGACGCTTCGCAGAGGTCGGGCGGCCCGTTGGACGGGCCGCCCCGCTTCGTCGTGTCGGCTCACTGCGTGGCGGAATCGCGATACCGAGACTTGGTCCCCGAGCCCGGACGCCTCCACGTCGGCGTGGACCTCGCCGGCGGCGGTGGCTGCGGCGAGCAGGGGCGCGCATACCGGTAGGAGGCGGTCGAGCAAGCAGGCATGCAGCGCTTCGCATGGGACAAATCCTGGACACGAAATCGCCCCAAGTGTCAACTATTCGTCATGGTCGTCCGAATCCCTTGGTGGCACCATCGCAAGGAGATTCACCGGACGCCCCGGACGGGCGCGCGGAGAGCGGAGGACGACGCACATGCCGGCCGTTGAGAACGACCCTAGTTACGTGTCAGCTTCTCGATCTTCCGCTGGACGTCGACGATCGCGATGCGCGCGGCTTCGAGCCTGATGCCCTGCGCGCGGGCGAGAGCGAGATGCTTGTTCAGCAGGCTCTGGTCCGCGGCGAGCTTGTCGACGTGGTTCTGCGGCAGTACCTTCGCCCGGTAGCCCTCCAGCTCCGCGACGACCACGCCGAACGGCAGCTCCGGGGAGCGCTGTTCGGCGATCCTGAGCCGGCTGACCACGTCGACCAGCTCACGCAGTTCGGCCGTACCGCCCTCGACGGCCGTCGTGAGCGACAGCCGGTTCAGCACGAGAAGCGCATCGCTCGCCGTGTCGTAGTCGGGCTGGTGCCACTGAACGGTCTGGTCGCGGCGGCGGTGGTTGACGACGAGCCAGGTGCTGACGACCAGGGCGGAGAGGGCGATCGCCGCCCCCCAAGTCCAAGAGGAGGAGAAGTCGCCGGCGGCGGAAGAATGAAGGGGCAGCATGGTGTTGTCCTTCCTGAGGATGGATGCTCGCCAGTTCACCTCGTTCACAGGTCTGGTGAGCGTCGGTGTTCTCCACACCAGTGCACGGTGTGATCCGGCCGCAGCCTCGGGCTCTCGCACAGTCCGGGGCCGCGGTGTTTCTAGGGGGTGCGGCGGCCGCGCAGATACGGCGGGTCCAGCAGATCCGCCGTGCCCCGGCGGAACAGGGCAGGCGGTTTCCCGGGGCCTGACCTGCGCACCTTGACGGTCTTGACCACGAAACCCGCGGTCTCCTCCACGACCTTGCGGTGGAAGTTCCCCGGGTTGAGCTTGTAGCCCCACACGGCCTCGTAGACCTTGCGCAGATCGGTGATGGTGAAGAGGTCGTCGCAGAAGGCGGTCGCGATGGTGGTGTGTTCCAGCCGGGCCCGGGTGTGTTCGAGTCCGTGCCGGATGATCTCTCCGTGGTCGAAGGCGAGGCTGCTGTGGGGGCCCCACAGCCATTCCTCGACCTCGACCCAGTCGGCCGCGTGGGCGTCGCTCGCACCGGTCACCTCTGGCGGATCCGGCATGACCGCCACAAAGGCGGTCGAGATGATCCGGCCCCGGGAGTCACGCTCCGGGCGCGAGTACGTGTGCAGTTGTTCCAGCCGGATCCCGGATCCGTCCAGCCCGGTCTCCTCCAAGAGTTCCCGCTTCGCCGTGTCCTCCAAGGACTCTCCCGGCCGGACGAACCCGCCTGGCAGGGCGAGCATTCCGAGATGCGGCTCCTTGCCACGCCGCACGAGCAGGACGCACAGTTGTTCCGAGCGGATCGTGAAGATCACGATGTCTGCCGTCGGCAGCGCCGCGACCCGTGGCCGCCTGAACGGAGCGGGCCCCGGATCGTCCCCGGCGATGACCTCCGCCAAGCGGCGCGCATCGACGACGGTTCCGTTCGGGACGGCGATGGGCAGGTCCTTCGGCGGCTCCGCGTAGTAGACGGCCATGCCGCGCTCGTGGACGCACCCCAGTTCATACGCGGTGGTGCGGCCGATGTAGCCGCCGGGATTTACGACGTACACCAGGTCCGAGGTGAAGATCTTTTCCAAGGTCGCCGCCTGGAGCTCGTGGTCCGACGACTCCGGAGGGTCGGACTCGAAGCGCACGAACTCACGCCCGCGGTCGACGATCCGGCAGATCGGCGGGCTCGTCACGGTCAGTCCGGCATTCGCGAAGGTCCGGGCAGCCGCCTGGACTTCGGGGTAGTGCTGACGGAAGCTCCCGATGAGAGCGACGGAGCCCTTGGCGGAGATACGCATAACGGGACTGTGCCAGGCGAACGCCGCCGATCCGAACTCCCGATAGCGCCTCCCTGACAAGAACTCGGGTGTTGTTCGAGGTGAGAGCAGGTTTCCCGGCAACATGTCAGAACCAAAAGAACCATGGCAGTTGCTTGCCCGGTGCTCTTGTCCGGCGAGGTGGCACAAGCTTGGGGCTGGGCAGGCGTCGGGCATGGTGCGGCGACATGAACTGACTGATGCGCAGTTGCGGGTGATCGAGCCGACCTTGGACGCTCTCGTGCCACGTCCGCAGGCGGACCCTTGGACTCACTCATCTAGGTACGTGAGCGGGACGTTCGGTGGCGTCCGGCCAAGCTAGGGCAGCTCGGCGCCCGTGTCCCTCCGGTAGTGCTGGTGCCTCGCCGCCGCTGACCGCGTAGCTCCCGGGCCGGCCCGCTTGTGGGGATCCTACAGAGTCTGTGCCCGCCTCTCCGACCCGTCGGGAGCATCGCCGACAGCGCAGCCGTGGTTGCCCTCGCGGGAGGGTCAGACCCCCACCGGTGGACAGCCGGTGGACAGATGCCTTCGGATGGGCCAGCACGTAGTGGCACGGGTCAACCTGGTGCACCTTCGCTGATCAGCAGAAACGTCACTCCGCAGCACGAGCCGACACCACACAACATGATTGCTCACGGTCTCGTAAATGTGTAGGCCCGGGGTCCGAGTCGCCAGGGACTTTCAGCTCTGTCGGAGGGACATCCGAGGGAGTTTCCCAGTACAAGCAGGGAACGCTGCGACAGCGCTGAAAGGCCCAGGGCTTCGGGCCCGGGTATCCGCGCCGTCGCTCCACAGCGCTCCGGCACGGCATCGGGTCGGCTGTACAGGACGAGGCTCTTCGGAGCCGCCCACGGCCCTGACCTCGGACAACGCGCCCGGCGGGCCCGGCGACGTGAGCGCCGGGCCCGCCGGTAGGACGGTCAGTCGTACGGGTAGAACCCCGAGCCCGTCTTGCGGCCGAGCCGGCCCGCGCCGACCATGCGCTGGAGCAGCGGGGGAGCAGCCTACAGGGGCTCCTTGCACTCCGCGTGCGAGGGGGCAGCGCCGGCGGTTGGGAGTCGGGCATTCCTTGCGCTTGCGTCCCTAAGCGCCGCAGCGCGGTTGATGGGAGCGGGGCCCGCTTTTCGTCTTCGATCGCTTCCGTGTCGGACTCGCCCTTGGAGGCATTTCGCTCCGGCGTGGGTTTCCGCGGGTGCCGGTCAGCTTTCGACTTCGGTCTTGTCGCCGCCCCACAGGGTGTGGAAGGTGCCGGGGCGGTCGGTGCGGTGGTAGGTGTGCGCGCCGAAGTAGTCGCGCTGGCCCTGGGTGAGGGCGGCGGGGAGGCGTTCGGCGCGCAGTGAGTCGTAGTAGGCGAGGGTGGCGGCGAAGGCCGGGGTGGGGACGCCCTGGGTGACGGCGGTGGCGATCACGGCGCGCCAGTCGTCCTGGGCGGCGGCGATCTCCTCCGCGAAGCTCTTGTCGGCGAGGAGGCTCGCCATGTGGGGCTGGGCCTCGTAGGCACTGGTGATGCGGTCGAGGAACGCGGCACGGATGATGCATCCGCCGCGCCAGATCGCGGCGACCTTGCCGAGGTCGATGTTCCAGTCGTACTGCTCGCTGCCGGCGGAGATCTCGTGGAAGCCCTGGGTGTAGGCGACGATCTTCGAGGCGTACAGGGCCTGTTCGACCTGGTCGGCGAAGGCCGCCGCCTCGTCCTTGCCGAGCTTGCGGGCGGTCGGCCCGGCGAGGTGGCGCGAGGCCTCGCGGAGGTCGGCGTGGCCGGAGACGGAGCGGGCGAAGACGGCCTCGGCGATGCCGGAGACGGGAACGCCCAGGTCGAGGGCGATCTGCACGGTCCAGCGGCCGGTTCCCTTCTGCTCCGCCTGGTCGAGCACGACATCCACGAAGGGCTTACCGGTCGCCGCATCGACGTGCGAGAGCACCTCTGCGGTGATCTCGATCAGGTAGGAGTCCAGGCGCCCGGTGTTCCAGGTGCGGAACACGTCCGCGATCTGCGCGGGGGAGTACCCGGCCACGTCACGGAGCAGGTGGTACGCCTCGGCGATGAGCTGCATGTCCGCGTACTCGATGCCGTTGTGCACCATCTTCACGAAGTGTCCGGCGCCGTCGGGGCCGATGTGCGTGACGCACGGCGTGCCGTCCTTGGCCTTCGCGGAGATCTTTTCCAGCATCGGCCCGAGCGAGTCGTACGACTCCTCGCTGCCGCCCGGCATGATGCTCGGTCCGTTGAGCGCGCCCTCCTCGCCGCCGGAGATGCCGGTGCCGACGAAGTGGATGCCCTGCTCGCGCAACTCGCGCTCCCGGCGGCGCGTGTCTTCGAAGTGCGCGTTGCCTCCGTCGATGATCACATCGCCGGGTTCCAGGAGAGGCGCGAACTCCGCGATGACCGCGTCCGTGGGCTCTCCGGCCTTCACCATGACGACCAGGCGTCGTGGCCTTTCCAGGGCTGCCACGAAGTCCTCGGCGCTCTCGGTCGCGATGAATGCACCCTCATCGCCGAACTGGTCGACGAGTTCACGGGTGCGGGCGGCCGTGCGGTTGTGCAGAGCGACTGTGTTTCCGTTGCGTGCGAAGTTCCGGGCCAGGTTGCGCCCCATGACGGCAAGTCCTGTGACACCGATCTGCGCTGTGCTGCTCATCGTGGCTCTGCCTGCTTCCGGTCTCGTGGCCTCCGGCACTGCGGCCGGCCATCATGATGGAACGGGCTGCCGAGCTTACGAGGTTCGGGCGCCCGCGGGCCGAGAGGCTGCCATGGTGTCGCCCATGTGGCCGTGGACGTGACACGCCCACGGCCACCGTGGTCAGTGATCGGCCGGGTGTGGCACCGGGGCCCCGCCGTCACCCCGCCTGTTCGGCCGCGGTGGCCCGCGCGTCGGTGTCGGACTCGACTAGGAACCCGCCGGACTGGTGGTGCCAGAGCTTGGCGTACGCGCCGTCGGTGAGCAGGAGTTCGTGGTGCGTGCCCTGCTCCACGATGCGGCCGTGGTCGAGCACGATGAGGTGGTCCATGGCGGCGACCGTACTCAGCCGGTGTGCGACGACCAGGGCGGTGCGGCCCTCCATCAGCTGCCACAGCGCCTGCTGGACGAGGGTCTCGCTCTCGGAGTCGAGCGCACTGGTCGCCTCGTCCAGCAGCAGGATCGGCGCGTCGCGGAGGATCGCCCGGGCGAGGGCGACCCGCTGGCGCTGCCCGCCGGAGAGCTTGACCCCGCGCTCCCCGACCATCGTGTCGAAGCCCGCCGGGAGCTGGTCGGCGAACTCGGTGACATGGGCCGCGTCGGCGGCGGCGCGGATCTCGGCGTCACTCGCGTCAGGGCGGGCGAAGAGGATGTTCTCGCGCAGGGTGCGGTGGAACATGGCCGGTTCCTGCGGGACGTACGCGATCAGGCTCCGCAGGTCCGACTGGCGCAGCCGGCTGATGTCCTGACCTCCGATCAGGATGCGGCCGGACCGGACGTCGGCCATCCGCAGCAGTAGCCGGGTGAGCGTGGTCTTGCCGCCGCCCGACCGTCCGACGAGGCCGATTCTCGCCCCGCTCGGCACGTCCAGTTCGAGGCCGTCGAAGATCGGGTCGCCCCCGTCGTGGGCGAAGGTGACGCCCTCGAAGCGGACGTCCGCGGCCCTCGGGGCCAGCGGCTCGGGGGTCGCGGGGTCGGTCACGGTGGGCTGTACGAGGAGCAGCTCGGTGAACTGGGCCGCCTCGGTCATCGAACTCTCGAGGCGGCGGTAGATCTGATTGAACTCGAACATGATGCGGGTCGAACCGGTGTAGTACGTGAAGGCGACCACGATCGCCTCCACGCTGCCGCCGCCGGCGCCGATCCCGACGGCGAGGAGCAGACCGAGTCCGTTGGTGAGAACGGACAGCGGTGCGACGAGTGTGTCGATGCGGAGATTGCCGTAGTCCCACGAACGCAGCGTCAGCCGCCGGGACTCCGCGACCCGTGCCCGGTGTTCGGCGGCCTCACGCTCCTCGGCCGCGAAGGCGCGCACGGTGTCCATGTTCATCAGCGCGTCGGACACGTGGCCCGAGACCCGGGCGATCGCCTCCTCGCGCCGGTTGACCAGCTTCTGGCGGCGTCGGATGAGGGGCGCGGCGCACACGGCGGTCAGCGTGATCATCGTCAGCAGGCCGGCCACCAGCAGGGGGTCGTAACTCCACAGGATCACCGTGCCGAACAGCAGCGGGGCCAGGCTTCCGACGATGTTGAACGTGAGGGTGTCGACGAACTCCTCGAAGCGGGAGGCGTAACTCAGCACCCTCTTGGTCAGGGACCCGGCGAAGTTGTCCTGGAAGAACGAGGCGTCCTTGGCGAACAGTTCGTCCATGCCGGTGACGTACAGGTGCTCTATGCCACGGGCGTCCACGCGGTTGAGGCAGTGGAGTCCCGCCCTCCACATGGTTTCCGCCAGGAGCAGGACTCCGGCGAACACGCCGACGTACGGGAGCGCCTCGCGGATGCCTATGGCTCCGTCCTCGGCGATCCGGCCGACGAGCTTGGCGACCACCAGTGGCGCGACGTACGTGATGCCGATGTTGCCGAGGGCCGGGAGCGCCAGTGCGGGAACGGAGAGTCCGCGCTGGCGGGACAGCTCCCGTAAGTAGTTGCGGAGAGCGAGCCGGACCGGGCCCCTGTGCGGTCCGGTGCCGTGAGACTGCTGCGATCCCATGCCGACCTCATGTCGTTATGTCGTTTCGCGGGCAGTTGCTCCGGACTTCACCGCGGTGGGGGCTCTGCCCTGAAGGGCGCGGCACCGACCGGGCGGAAGCGCTCGCCGCCCGTCCGTGGCGAGAGATCCGGGGGAGAGAAGTCTTCCGTGGCCGGGCGGTCGGCGTCCAAGCGTTTTCGGGGGGATGGGCAGGGCAGCGGCGCATTCCGGCCGGTCCGAGGGTGCCGGGAAGCGGACAAGCCGGGTTACGACCGGCGTCCGCCGTCGATGATGCGGGGCTCGGTCGTGAACCCGGTCCCTTCGAGGATCGTCACTGTCGCGCGCGTCCCCGTCGACAAGGCGGTTCCGGGGCATCGGTCAGCAGACGGTGTGGCCGGTTCCCGCCCCCCTGCCCGGCCGCCGCGGTGGGGCAGGGGGCCATGGGTCGGCTCATTCGGCCTCCGTCGGCTCCCTCGCCTCGGTGCCGGCCCCGTCGGTGCCGTGGGCGCCCCGGAGTCGAAACCGCCGGTGTGCCCTCAGGGCACCGGCTCCTCGCCGAACAGGTCCCTCTCCTCCGGGATCAGGTGCATCGCCGCTTCCTCCGCCGACGCCGCCGCGCCGTCGATGCCGACATCCTGCGCCGTGAGGGTGGACGGCACGTGCCCGTCGCCCTCCTGCGTGAGCCGGCCCGCGCGGTCCGTCCCCACTTCGGTGTCGTACAGCTCCCCGTCGCCGTCCGAGAGATCCCCGGGACCGTCCTGGGCCGGGGCGATGTCCTCGGGAACCTCCCTGGTCAGGCGCCTGTCGAGGGATTCGCCCGTGTGCTGCTCCGAGGCGGTGGTGCCCTCGTCGTCGACCGCCCAGGGCCGGTCCGGCGGGGAGTAGCCCTCGTCGAGGACGTCCTCGATCGCGGAGGTGTCCAGGGTGTCCTCGAGGTCCAGCAGGTCATCGGGGTCGGAGGCCTCCGGCTCCTGCGGCTGGTAGACGTCGTCCCCCCGGTCGCTCTCAGTCATGGCGTGGTCCCTTCCTCCGGGTCCCCTAGTGCAATTCCACTCCGGTCCGGCGAGGGACGCAACGGAAGCCGTTTCTCCGTCACTGGTGACGATGTTTTAGATGACAATGAAAACGATTGTCGATAGCGTGTGTGCGGTCGGGCCGGGAGCCTCCGCGTCAGGGGTGGCCCCTGCCTGCCCGCAATCCAAACGGCACTGTGAGAAGGGGGAGCTCGTGGCTCATCTGTTGGTTGTCGAGAGCTGGGTCGGATCGATGAGCAGACTGCTGCCGCGGGCCCTGGGGGAGGGTGGTCACCACTTCACCTTCCTCACCCGCGATCTGCACCACTACCTCCGAGCGGCACCGGAGGGGGCGGGGCACCCGCTGCTCACCGCACGTAACGTCGTCACGGCGCCCACCAATGACGTCGACACGCTGCTTCCCCAGGTCGAACGGTTGCACGGTGCCCTGCGCTTCGACGGGGTGGTCACGTCCTGTGACTACTACCTGCCGACCGCAGCCAGGATCGCCGCCCTGCTGGGTCTGCCGGGCCCCTCGGCCGAAGCCATGGAGAACGCCTGTCGCAAGGACGCCACCCGTCGCGTCCTGGCCGCCGCCGGTGTCCCCGGCCCTCGCTTCGCGGTGTGCGCGGACGGGGCGGAGGCCGCCCTGGCCGCCCGTGGCATCGGCTATCCGCTGGTGGTCAAGCCGGTGGACCTCTGCGCGGGCATGTTCGTACGCAGGGTCGACGACGCGGAACAGCTGGCCGCGGCCTGCCAGGCGCTGGCGGGCTTCCCGCGCAACGCCAGGGGGCAGCGGCGCGCACCTCACATCCTGCTCGAGGAGTTCCTCACCGGCCCCGAGGTAAGCGTCGAGACCGTGACCTGCCGCGGCGTCGCGCACGTCGTCGGCGTGACGGACAAGAGCGTCGGCGGGGCCCCGGCCTTCGTCGAGACCGGCCACATGTTCCCGGCCGCCCTGGACCCGGACGACCTGACCGCCGCGACCGGCACCGCGGTGAGCGCCGGGGCGGCGCTGGGGCTCGACGACGTCGTGGCGCACACCGAGATCAAGCTGACGGCGGACGGCCCCCGGGTCGTGGAGGTCAATCCCCGCCCGGCGGGCAACCGCATCACCGAACTGGTCCGCCACGTCACCGGGATCGACCTCGCCGCCGCCTGCGTCGATGTGGCGCTCGGCCGCGAACCCGACCTCCGCCGCCGTGACACGGGGCTGCGCAGCGCGGCCATCGGCTTCCTCGTCCCCGGCAGCGCGGGCACCCTCACGTCCGTGGAGGGCGTCGACGGCGTGCGGGACGCCGACGGGGTCCTCGAGGTCCAGGTCGCCGAGGCGGGCCGCACGGTCGAGGCGGCGGACAGCAACAACGCGTATCTCGGGCACATCATGGCGGGCGACGCCGACGGGCTCGGCGCTCGGGCCCGCGTCGAGTCGCTGCTCGCGGACGTACGCCCCCGGCTGGTGCGCTCATGACGACGACCTCGCCCGACCGGGCCCCGTGTCTCGGCACCCTCCTCCAGCGGGCGCTCCACGGCGAACTCGGCCCGGACCCCCTGACCCGCCGTATCGCCGTCGCCTTCACGACGTCCCAGGCCGTACGGCACGACGGGCGGCGGGGCGGATACCGCAACGAGGTCCTCAGCCTCCGGCTCGGCCGCGCCGTCGGGTCGTGCGCGGTCGAACCCGGGGCGCTTCCCGCCGGAACCGTCGAGGACTGCGCCGGCGCCGACGTGGCCGCACTCCTCGCCCACCCGCTGCTGCCCGTGCGCGTCGCGGCGCTGGACGCCTACCTGATGGACGTCATGCCCCACACCCCGTCCCACGGCGCGCAGCCGGTGACCATCCCCGCCGGGAGCTCGCTGGAGCGTTCACAGGCGCGGGCCGCCGCCGTGACCGACCTCCTGGACCTGGAGCCCGGCTCCACCGTGCTCGTCGTCGGGGTCGTCAACTCGCTGCTGGCCGAGCTGCGTTCGCGCGGCCTCACCGCAATTCCCTGCGACCTGAAGGGTGGCACCACCGAGTGGGGCGAGCCCATCACACCGGACGCCCTCGGGGAGATCGGCCGCTGCGACGCGGTGCTGGCCTCCGGCATGACGCTCGGCAACGGAACCTTCGACCCGCTGCGCCGGAGCTCCCAGGCGCACGGAAGGCCACTGGTCATGTTCGCGCAGACCGGTAGCGCCGTCCTGCCCCGCCTCCTGGGCGCCGGAGTGACCGCCGTCTGCGCGGAACCGTATCCCTTCTTCTGGCTCGACGGCGGGCCCGGAACCATCCACCACTACCGCGCGGACGACGGAGGCACCTCGTGACCACGGCATCCCTGCCCGCCCTCGCCCCCAACCGCGAGCTCCTCTCCCTCCTCGGCCGGACCCCGCTGGCCAGGATCACCACCGGACTGCCCCTGCCCCACCCCGGCTTCTGGGCCAAGCTCGAAGGACACGCCGTCGGCGGGATGAAGGCACGGGCCGCCGTCTCCATGCTCCTGGGCGCCGAGGAACGCGGCCAACTGCTCCCCGGCGCACCGGTCGTGGAATCGACCTCCGGCACACTCGGCATAGGCCTCGCCTTCGCCGGACAGGCCCTCGGGCACCCCGTCGTGCTCGTCGGCGACAGCGAACTCGAACCCTCCATGCGGCAGTTGCTCCGCTCGTACGGCGCGCGCCTCGAAATCGTCGACCGCCCCGCCGTGCACGGCGGCTGGCAGGGCGCACGCCTGGAGCGGCTGCACGACCTGCTCGGCCGGCTGCCCGGCGCCTACTGGCCCGACCAGTACAACAACCCTGACAACACCGCGGGTTACGCCTCGCTCGCGGCCGAACTGGCCACCCAGCTGGACCGCCTCGACATCCTCGTCTGCAGCGTCGGCACCGGGGGGCACAGCGCCGGGATCGCCGGACCGCTGCGCAGACACTGGCCCGGCCTGCGCGTCGTCGCCGTCGACTCCACCGGGTCCACCATCTTCGGCCAGGCCGCCGCGCCCCGGCTGATGCGCGGTCTCGGCAGCAGCATCCACCCGCGCAACGTCGCGTACGACGCTTTCGACGAGGTCCACTGGATCGGCCCGGCCGAAGCGGCCGACGCCTGCCGGCGCCTCGCCCGCGGCAACTTCGTCAGCGGTGGCTGGAGCACCGGCGCCGTGGCCCGCGTCTCCGCCTGGGCGGCCCGCACCCACCCCGGGGCCACCGTCGCCACCGTCTTCCCCGACGGGCCCCACCGCTACCTCTCCACCGTCTACGACGACGACTTCATGACCGCCCACCACCTGGACCCCGCCCGCGCGGCCGGAACCCCCGTCGACGTCCCGCACCCGAGCGTCCCGCAGACCGGGGGCTGGTCCAGGTGCACCACCGTCACCGATCCGCTGGCGGAACGACTGGAGAGGAAGCCGTGAAACTCACCCAGCACACCGTGCGGCTCGTCCTCGCCGAGCCGCTGCGCATCTCGCGGTCGACCATGACCGCCCGTGACGCCGTACGCCTCACCATCGAGCACGAAGGGCTCAGCGGCCATGGAGAGGCCGTCACCAGCGTCTTCTACGGCCTCGACACGGCAGCCCTGCAACGCCTCGCCGCCCGTACCGGAGAGCGGCTCACCCGCTTCGCCGGACCGGAGACCGCGCTGCACGCCCTGCGCGTCGGCGAGCTGTCCCCACCCGGCACCCCGGCCGCCGTGACCGCCGCCACCGAGGCGGCCCTCCTCGACCTGGTCGGCAAGCGCACCGCCACCGCCGTCCACCGCTTCCTCGGCTCTCCCGCCGCACCGAGGGCCGCCACCGCCCGTACGATCTCCCTCACCTCCCCGGGGCGGGCAGCCGCCCAGGCCCGCAGGCTGGCCGAAGCCGGATTCTCCGTCATCAAGATCAAGGCGGGCGACCCGGACGAGGAAACCGACCTGGACCGGGTACGCGCCGTCCGCGCCGCGGCCCCCGCCGCCCGGCTGCTCCTCGACCCCAACGGCGCCTGGACGGCAGGACAGGCACGCACGCTCCTGCCGCGGTTCGCCGATCTCGGTGTCGAAGCCGTGGAACAGCCCCTCACCCCCGGCGACCCGGAGGCCCTCGCCCGGCTCGCCGCACGTTCACCCCTCCCCGTGATCGCCGACGAGGACGCGGTCACCTACGAGGACGCGCGGCGGCTCGCCGGACGCGTCCACGGCATCAACGTCAAACTCGCCAAATGCGGCGGCGTCCACGCCGCTCTCCGCATCGCCGCCCTGATCGAGGGCAGTGGCACGGATCTGATGCTCGGCTGCCTGACGGCCAGCACCCTGGGCATCGCCCCCGCCGTCCACATCGCCGACCGGGCCCGCTGGACCGACCTCGACGGCCACCTCCTGCTCGCCCACGACCCATGGACCGGAATCGGCGGTGACGACGGCTACGTCGCCGCCAACGGGCTCCCGGGACTCGGCGTACGGCCCCGCGCCGAAGCCGGGGTCTGGAGCGCCGCCTCATGAGGACCGTGCACGAGATCCGCGGCTTCCCGCTCGCCATCCGCCTGCTGCTGGTCAATCAGCTCGGCGTCAACACCGGCTTCTACCTCCTCATCCCCTACCTCGCCACCCACCTCGGCGACAACCTGGGCATGTCGGCGGCCGTCGTCGGCATCGTCCTCGGCGTACGGAACCTGAGTCAGCAAGGCCTCTTCCTCATAGGCGGGTCCGCCGCCGACCGGCTCGGCGCCCGAGGCGTCATCATCGCCGGCTGCGCGATACGCACCGCCGGCTTCGCCCTCTTCGCGCTCGGTGACGGACTGCCCGTGCTGCTCGCCGCGTCCGTACTCAGCGGAGTGGCCGGGGCCCTGTTCAACCCCGCCGTCCGCACCTACCTCGCGCAGGAGGCGGGGGAGCGCAGAGCCGAGGCATTCGCCCTGTTCAACGTCTTCGCGACGACCGGCGCCCTCATCGGACCGCTCCTGGGCAGCGCCCTGCTGCTGGTCGACTTCCGGGCGTCCGCGCTCACCGCCGCCGGCATCTTCGCCCTGCTCACCGTCGCCCAGGCCCTGGTACTCCCCGCCCGGGACGTGCCACCGGCCACGGGCAGCGTCACCTCCGACTGGCGCGAAGCCCTCGGCAACCGCGCCTTCCTCGCCTTCGCACTGTCGATGGTCGGCATGTTCACCCTGGAGAACCAGCTCTACCTGCTGCTGCCGGCCGGCGCCCGCCAAGCCACCGGCTGGGACGGAGCCGCCGGACTCGTCTTCCTCGTGGGGACGGTCGCGGGCATCGCCTTCCAGCTGCGGATCACCCGCGCGCTCAAGAACCGGGGGACCAGAGGACGCTGGATAGCCACCGGCATGGTGCTGATGGGGCTCGCCTTCGTACCGCCGATGCTCGTCGCGGGCACGGACACACCGCCGGACGGCGCCCTGGACGCCACCCTGCGCGCCCTGCCCGTGCTGGCCGGCGCGCTCCTGCTCCACCTGGGCGTGATGACCGCGCAGCCCTTCGTCATGGAGCTGATCCCGGGCTTCGGCAGGCAGGCGCTGACGGGAACGTACTTCGGGATCTTCTACGCGGTCTCCGGCATCGCGGCGGCCGTCGGCAACGCGGCGGTCGGCTGGGCCATGGACGCCGCCCGGCGGGGCGGGGACGACAGCCCGGCCGAGCTGCTCCCCTGGGCCTGCTGCCTCGCGGCCGGGCTCCTCTCGGCGGCCGGCGTGACCTGGCTGCACCGCAAGGGCGCCCTGTCACGGCCACAGCCCGCGCCTGTGGCGGTGACGGCATGAAGCACCGTACGGGGAATCTGCTCACCGACCGCCCCGAGCTGTACGAGGCCAGATTCCCGGACCCCGAACGCCTCGCCGGACGCTGGGCGGAGGACCTCCTGCGACTCCACGGCGCCGGGCCGGCCGTTCTGGACCTGGGCTGCGGGACCGGCCGGGACGCCGCCGTCCTCCACCGTGCCGGACGCCGCGTCACCGGCGCCGACCTCTCCGGCACCATGCTCGCCCACGCCCGCGCCCACCACCCGGGTCCGGTGTACGTACAGGCCGATCTCAGCCGGTTCGATTTCGGTCAGCGGGTCTTCGACGCCGTGGTGTGCCTGGACAGTTCGCTGCTCTACTGCCACACGAACGAGCAGCTCGACGGCTTCCTGGCATCCTGCCGGCGCACCCTGGCGCCCGGCGGCCTGCTGGTCGGCGAGATGCGCAACGGAGCGTACTTCCTCGGCCGGGACGCACCCCCCACCGCGCCCGCCGTGTCCCGCTTCACCTGGCACGGCACGACCTACCGCTCGTCCACCGCACTGCGCGTCGACCGCGCCGCCCAGCTCCTGCGGCGCACACGCGTCTGGACCACCGACGACGGCGGCCCGCCCGTCGAGGAGCACTCCGCTTGGCGGCTGCTCCTGCCCCAGGAACTGCGCCACTTCCTGACCGCGCACGGCTTCGACGTACTCGCCCTGTACGACGGCCCCGGGCCACGCACCGAACCGGCCTGGCAGCCGGGAGCCGCCCCCGGTACGGCGGCCGACGGCGACCGGCTCCACGTCGTCGCGAGGAAACGGGCACCGGCCTCCACCGGCGATTCAGCACATCCAGCAACGGGAGATCAGCCATGACCGCATCAGCCGACAGACACGAACGCTTCCCCGGTCTGCACAGGCGCGGCTTCCTCGCCGCCGCCGGGGGAGCCGCGGGCCTCGGAGCGCTCACGCTCGCCGGATGCTCCGCGCCCGCCGCCACCGAGGCCGGCTCCGGCAAGGGCGACGGCACCCCCCGGCGCGGCGGACGGGTGCGGGCCGCCTTCGCCGGGGGCGGCGCGAGCGAGACCCTCGACCCGCACCTGGGGAACCTCTTCGCCGACGCGGCCCGCGGCAAGGCCCTCTTCGACAAACTCGCCGACTACGGCGCAGACCTGGCCGCGGTCCCACGCCTGGCCGAGACATGGGAACCGAACACCGGCCTCGACCGCTGGACCATCACCCTGAGGCAGGCGGAGTTCCACGACGGGAAGCCCGTGACGGCCGCCGACGTCCTGTACAGCTACCGCCGCATCGCCGACCCGGCGAAGGCGTACCGCGCCCGCGCGTCCCTGGAGCCCATCGACCTGAAGGCGAGCCGCGCCACGGGGGAGCGGACCGTCGAGTTCGTGCTCAAGCGGCCGACCGCCGAATTCCCCAACGTGATGGCCGCCTTCGGCACCTTCATCGTGCGGGACGGCGCCACCGGATTCGACCGCGAGCCCATCGGCACCGGCCCCTTCCGCTTCGTCTCCTTCACCCCCGGCCGGTCCACCGTCCTGCGCCGCAACGACACCCACTGGGAGGGCGCCCCGCACCTCGACGAGCTCGAATTCGTCGTCGCCAACGAGGAGTCCGCCCGCATCAACGCCCTCCTCGGCGGCCAGGTGGAGTACGCGCACGAGCTCAACCCCGCCACCGGGCGCGCCCACGAGAAGGCCGGCGCCGTCGAGATCGTCCGGCTGCGGAACAGCGCCATGCAGGCGTTCGCCATGAAGACCGACCGCCCGCCCTTCGACGACCCCCGGGTCCGCGAGGCGTTCTTCCTCATCGCCGACCGCGAGGAACTGGTGGCCGGCGCCCTGTCCGGCGCGGGCGAGAAGGGCAACGACCTCTTCGGCAAGGGATACGAGTACTACGCGGACGAACTCCCCCAGCGCGAACAGGACATCGGCCGCGCCCGCAGACTCCTCGCGCAGGCCGGTGCGCAGGACCTGAAGGTCACACTCGACACCTCCGCAGTCGCCGCCGGCTTCACCGAGGCCGCCGGCATCTTCCGGGACCAGGCGGCACGCGCCGGAGTCACCGTCGACGTACGCATGGGGAGCAAGGACTCCTACTGGAAGGACATCCTCGACTCCGGCACCCTGTGCTGCTACCGGTCCGGGGCCATGCCCATCGAGTCCCACATCTCCCAGCGGCTGCTCACCGATTCCACCACCAACGCCACCAGGTGGCAGGACAAGAGCTTCGACGCGCTCTACCGGCAGGCCCAGTCCACCAGGGACAGGACGGCCCGGGCGGCCCTCTACGGGCGGATGCAGCGACAGCTGCACGCCGAAGGAGGCTTCCTCGTCTGGGGATTCGGCGACTGGATCCTCGGCACATCACGCTCCCTGCGCGGTGTCGCACGCGAGGCACCCGCCAACACCCTGGACTGGGCACGCTTCGACAAGGTCTGGCTGGCGTGAACGGACTCCGTTCCTGGGTCGCCCGGCGGCTGCTCCTCGGTGCCCTGCAGACCGCGGCCGTCGTGCTGCTGGTCTTCGCACTCACCGAGGCGCTGCCGGGCGACGCGGCGGTGGCCTTCGCCGGGGACCAGCCCGACCCGCAGCGCATCGCGGCGGTCCGCGAGGCGATGGGGCTCGACCGTCCCGCCCATGAGCGGCTGGCGGACTGGGTCGTGGGGCTGCTCCACGGCGACTTCGGCACCTCGCTCACCTCCGGGCGGCCCGTCGCCGGATTCCTCGCGGACGGCTTCGGCCCCACCCTGCTCCTCGCCACCGCCGCCGTCCTGCTCCTGGTCCCGGTGGGGGTGGGTCTCGGCGTCCTCGCCGCCCGCCACGAAGGGCGGTTCACCGACCGGCTGATCAGCTCCGCGACCCTCGGGGTCTACGCGGTGCCCGAATTCGCCCTCGGTGTACTGCTGGTGAGCGCCTTCGCCCTGCGGCTCGGCTGGCTCCCGCCGACCGCCGTCGGCTACGGCACAGGGCTGCTCGCGCACCCCACCGTGCTCGTCCTGCCCGTCCTGGTCCTGCTCGCCCGCCCCGTCTGCTCGCTGGCCCGCCTGGTCCGGGCCGGCATGATCGAGGCGCTTGCCGCCCCGTACACCGCCCATGCCGAGCGGTACGGGATCTCCGGCGCCCGCATCCGCTACCGGCACGCCCTGCCCAACGCCCTGGCCCCCGCCACGCAGCAGCTCGCCCGCACCATCGACTGGCTGTTGTGCGGCGTCATCGTCGTGGAGGCCCTCTACGTGATCCCCGGACTCGGCACCCTCCTCATGAACGCCGTTGCCGACCGCGACATCCCCGTCGTACAGGGACTCGCGGTGGTCTTCGGCCTCGCCACCGTCGTGCTCAACCTCGGCGCCGACCTCGTCACCCACCGGCTCGCACCACGCTCGGGGGTGGCGGCGTGAAGCGGCTCCGCAGATACGGCCCCGGGGCCGCCGTCGCCGCGGTCCCGCTCGGTCTCGCCCTCGCCGGGCCGTTCCTCGTCGGAGAGCCCTCGGCCCGCGCCGCCTCCTTCACCCTCGGCGGCGGCCACCTGCTGGGTACGGACTTCGTCGGCCGGGACGTCGTGCACCAGGTGCTGCTCGGCGGACGGCCCGTGGTCCTCGTCGCGCTTGCGGCCACGGTCCTCGCGTACCTCGTCGCCCTGCCTCTCGGCCTGATCAGCGCGCTCACCCACCGGAGGTGGCTGGAGGAAGTGCTGATGCGTCCGCTGGACGTACTGCTCGCCGTGCCCTCGCTGCTCATGATCCTGCTGGTCGCCGCCGTCTTCCCGCCCGGCGCGGCGGGACTCGCGCTGCTGGTCGCCTTCGTCTCCGTCCCGGACACCACCCGGATCGTCCGGGCCGCCGCCGCCGAGGCGGCGTCCCGGCCCGCCGTCGAGGCGCTGCGCATGCAGGGGGAGAGCTGGTGGCGCCTCGCCGTCGGATACGTCGGGCGTTCCATCCTGCGCACCCTGGCCACCGACGCGGGAATCCGGCTGACCGGCGTGCTCTACCTGGTCGCCACCGCCGCCTTCCTCGGCATCGGGGTCGCCCCGGACGCCGCCGACTGGGCGGTGATGGTGGACCGCAACCGCGCCGGACTGCTCATCCAGCCCTGGGCGGTCGTCGTGCCCGCCGTGCTCATCGTCGCACTCACCATGGGCAGCAACCTGCTGGTCGACGCCGCCATGGAGAACCGCACCCCGCCCCGGAAGGGCCGTCGCCCATGAACGAGAACCCCGTGATCGCCTCCGTCACCGGGCTGACCGTCGAGGTGGACGGGCGGACGCTCGTCGACCGGCTCTCGCTCCGCATCAGGTCCGGCACCGTCACCGCCCTGGTCGGCGCGTCCGGCAGCGGCAAGACCACGACCGGCCTCGCCCTGCTCGGCGAATACCCCGCGGGCGCGCGGGTGACGGGCGAGGTGGCCGTGCACGGTGCCCGGATCGGCTACGTCCCCCAGCACCCCGCGGCGGTCCTCAACCCGGCCCGCCGCACGGACGCCCTCCTGCACGACATGGCACGCCGGCAGGTGCGGGACCTGCCCCGGCCGCAGCGCCGGGCCGAGGCACGGCAGCGTGTCACCCGCGCCCTCGCCGATGCCCAGCTCGACGGCGGCGACGAGGTACTGAGCCGCTATCCGCACCAGCTGTCCGGCGGCCAGCAGCAGCGCGTCGTCCTGGCGCAGGCGCTGCTCCTCGGCGCCCGCGTCATCGTCGCGGACGAGCCCACCACCGGGCAGGACGCCCTGACCAAGCGGCGCATCGTCGACCAGCTCGCGGCGGTGACGGCCCGGGGCATCGCCGTGCTGCTGCTCAGCCACGACCTCGACGTCGTACGCGAACTGGCCGACGAGGTACTGGTGATGCGCGGCGGCCGGGTGGTGGAGCGGGGAACGGCCCACCGGATCCTGGACGCCCCCACGCACCCGTGGACCAAGGAGCTCCTCGCCGAACCGAGGACCCTGCCGTACGCGGACCCCGGGCGCACCGGCGCGGAGCTGCTGAGCGTCAGCGGACTCACCGCCCGCCACCGCACCGGCGGCACCCGCGTCCCCGTGCTGAGCGTGGACCGGCTCTCGCTCCGCAGCGGCGAATGCCTCGCCGTCGTCGGACGCTCGGGCAGCGGAAAGACCACCCTCGCCCGCTGTCTCGCAGGGCTCCACCGCGACCACACCGGGCAGATCCTGCTCGACGGCACCGCGCTGCCGCGCAGTCTGCGGGACCGCAGCCGCGAGCAGCTCGCCGCCGTGCAGTACGTCTTCCAGGACGCCCGGGCCGCCTTCGACGAACACCGGCCGGTCCTGGACCAGGTGGCCCGTACAGCGGTACGCCTGCACGGCACCGGCCACCGGGAGGCGACGGCGGAGGCCCGGCGCGTGCTGACGGACCTCGGACTGGACGCGGCTCTCGTCGGCAGGCTGCCGGGCCTGCTCTCCGGCGGCGAACTCCAGCGTGCGGCCCTCGCCCGAGCCCTCCTCGCGCGGCCCCGGGTGCTGGTCTGCGACGAGATCACCTCGGGGCTGGACCCGGTGGCGCGGCGCTCCCTGCTGGACCTGCTCGCCACGTCGATCCGCCGCCAGGACGGTCCGGGCGTCGTGCTGATCACACACGACCTCGAGACCGCGGCCCCGGCCACCCGCGTGGCGGTGCTGGACGGCGGAGAAGTGGTCGAGGAAGGTCCCCGGGAACAGATTCTGACCGCTCCCCGGCACCCGTTCACGGTCTCGCTGCTCGGTGCCTCGCGGGGGCGGGGGACCGCCCTGCGTCCCTGAAGCGGAACCGTGCCCACCTGTCCGGACGTACACTCGGCTCATGGGTCACATCGGCGTCACAGGGAAGTGCCTGCACAAGGCCGCCCCCGGTGTGCCCGCGAGCTACCGCCTCGCCCTGCACGGACACGGCTAGCGACCTTCAGCGGTTGTCACCGCCCGTCCCGCCCTCCCACCGTGTCCGCGCCTCACGCGCCACGTCTCCACCTCGTACGCGCTCCACCTCACCACCGCAGCTTCGGCGTACCGCCGTCGCGGCGTTCCGGCGACGGCCGCACCACGGCTCGAGCCACCCCTCGAAGGGACCACCTTGAAGCTGAGCGAGCTGCTGGCCGGACAGACCCACCACATCCTCCAGGGTGACCCGGAGCGGACGCGCATCACCGCCGGAACGGCGTTCGACGTGGACCGGGTGGCGCCGGGATCGCTCTTCATCGCGGTGCCGGGACACCTGGAGGGCGGCCCCGGAGCGGTGGCCCCCGCCCTGGCCCGGGGCGCGGTCGCGGTCCTGGTGGAGGAAGGCTGCGTACTGCCGGCGGCGGCGGATGACGCCTGTGTCGTGCGGGTGCCGGACACCCGGGCCGCGGCCGCCGTGGCCGCCTCCCGCTACTACGGCGAGCCGGGGCGCGGGATGGACATGGTGGCGATCACCGGTACCAACGGCAAGACCTCCGTCTCGTACATGGTCGAGTCCGTGCTGCGGATCTCCGAGGGGGCGAGTGCCGGGGTCATCGGCACGGCCGGCAGCCGCATCGGCGACGAGGTGATCCCGATGCCCCGGTCGGTGCTGTCCACCCCGGAGTCTCCCGATCTGCAGTACCTGCTGGGGTGCATGCGTGACCGCGGTGCCGGCACCGTCGTGCTGGAGGCCACGTCCATGGGCCTGCTGACGCACCGGGTCGACCGCACGTTCCTCGACGTGGGGGTCTTCACCAACCTGAGCCAGGACCACCTGGACGACCACGGCACGATGGAGAACTACCGGGACGCCAAACTCCGGCTCTTCCAGGGACTCTGCGAGCACGCCGTGGTGAACGCGGACGACCCCGTGGGAGCCCGGATCGGCACGATGATGCCCGGCGCGGTGACCACCTACGCCCTCGACACCGAAGCGGACTACCGGGCCACCGACCTGGTCGTCGACGCCTCGGGCACCCGCTTCACGCTGCATCACGACGGCCGCAAGTACCCGGCCGCGATCCCCGCGCCCGGCAGGTTCTCCGTCTCCAACGCCCTGGCCACGGTGGCGGCCTGCCACACCCTGGGGCACGACCTCGCCGGGCTCGTCTCCGCGCTCGAACGGATGCCGCAGATCCCGGGCCGCTTCGAACGGGTGACGACCGTCCACGGCACCTCGGTGATCGTGGACTACGCCCACTCCCCGGACTCGCTGAACAAGGTGCTCGGCACCATCCGCGGCTTCGCCCGGGCCAAGGTCATCACCGTCTTCGGCTGCGGCGGGGACAGGGACACCACCAAGCGCGCCGAGATGGGCGCGATCGCCGGGACCTACTCCGACCTGTGCGTCCTCACCTCGGACAACCCGCGCGACGAGGACCCCGAGGCCATCCTGGACCAGGTCGCCCCCGGCATCGAGTCCACCGGCACCCCGTACGAACGCCTCGCCGACCGCCGCCGGGCCATCGCCTTCGCGCTCTCGGAAGCCGGACCCGGTGACATCGTCCTGATCGCGGGCAAGGGCAGCGAGCCCCACCAGATCGTCGGTGACCGGCTGTTGCCCTTCAGTGACATGGCCACCGTGCGGGAACTCGCCGACATCCCGGCCGCACGGACTCAGCCCGCCCTGCGGTAGGTCAGGGCGAAGTCGTGCTCCCACTCACCGCCGTCGAAGCGGACCTCCCAGGCGCCGGTGATGGTGTCACCGTCCTCGCTGAACCTGCCGGTGAAGCGCTGGCGGAACTCCAGGGGAGTGAAGTCGGGCGATTCGCGCGTGAGCGTCCACACCCCGTCGTCGAAGCTCATCGCGTAGAGGCGGGCCACGCCGCGTGAGTCGAAGTAGTGCTGCGTGTACGCGCCGGTCCCGGGGTCGGCGCGTACGACCATGAGGCCGTCCGGCGCCTCGGGCACCGGAATCTCCGTGCGCTGCACCAGGAAGTGCCCGTCGAGGGCCCACTCGAACCAGGTGCGCGCCCTCGGTACGTCCCCCGGCGGTGCCGGCCTCCCCTCGGGGAACCGCGGCTCCAGCGACCACTCGCCCACGAAGACGTCCAGGCGTGCCAGCATCTCCTGCCGCTCCCCGGTCATGACGGTCCCTCCGGTCCGGCGCGGTGCGCCCCTGCCCTACCGACGGCGGGCCTCACTCGGGCCACGGTGATTCGAGAACGGTGCGTACGAAGTCCCCGCGCTCGAAGCCGGGAACGTAGTGCTGGAGAACGTCGGCCTTGACGTTGCCGAACGTCGTCTCCGGCTTGGGGCGGATCCCCTCGGTGAACGCGGCGAGGATCCGGCGCTTGAAGTCCGGCCGTGGGTGGAGCGCGACGACGGCGGCCCGGTCGGCGTCGGAGATGTCGTGGTAACCGATGCCGAGGACGTCGTACTCCACACCTGCGGTCACCAGCGCGACCTCGGGCTCCATGAAGGCCGGGATGCCCGGAGTGGTGTGCAGGGCGATGGCCGTCCACACCCGCCGCACACTGTCCTCCGGAACCCCGTGGGACTGGAGGAAGCGGCGCGCTTCGTCGGCGCTGTCCACCTCGAAGCGCCGACCACTGCCGTGGAAGCGCTCGCCGAGCCCCAGGTCGTGGAACATGGCGCCGATGTACAGCAGTTCGGGGTCGAAGGAGAGATCGCGGTGGCGTCCCCGCAGTGCGCCGAAGAGGAAGACCCGACGCGAGTGGTGGTATACGAGTTCGCCGGTCGTGTCGCGTACGAGTTCGGTCGCCTCGGACGCGAGCTTCGTATCCGGCACGTGTACGCCCCCTGCGGGGGACGGGCCGCTTGCCATGGGGTCACCGGGCTTCCTGTGCGACGGGTCGGGGCAGGCGCCTCCAGGATCGGCTCTTCGGGTGGCGGCGCCTGTACGACAGGCCGTGGGTCGCCCGACTGACTCACATCGCGGACGCCGTTCAGGCGGCGGCCCGGACCGCCCGTGCGGGACCGCGCAGGGTTCGGGCCCGTCGCCCCGCAGCCCGCCGGCCTACCCGGACCGCCGGGCTGTGGACGTGTGCGTCGGTTCCTCGCCGTCGGCGGGCGGGACATGACCGAGCCCCTCGAAGCCCAGCCGGTAGTTGCGGGTGACAACACCTCGGCGGGTGCCACGCCAACGGGCCGGTGGGACGCGTTCCGGGCGCCATGGCGCGGCTCCGGGCCGCCGCTGCCGATGCCCTGACGTTCCGGAGAGGCCGCCGCATGCGACGACGTCATTGGCATGGACCTGCCCGCCGAACTGGACTACAGTCCGCAACGACAGCTCTGAGAGCGCTCTCAGACGGCTCTCGGATGCTTCCTGTTCCACCCCCACGATGCTGGAACAACAGAAGGGGCACTCCCTTGAGACATACGACGATGGTGCGGACCGGTCTCTCCGCACTGCTCATCATCGGCACCTGGGCGACCGCCGGCCTGACCCAGGCTTCCGCAGCGGACTCCGCTTCCTCCGCCGAACCTCAGGCGTCGGCCGGAATCATCACGGCCATGCAGCGCGACCTCGGACTGACGAAAGGTCAGGCGGAGGCGCGGCTCACCGCGGAGAAGGCGGCCACGGCTCTGCAGGGAACGGCACGGAACGCCGCCGGGCCGTCGTTCGGCGGCTCCTGGTTCGACGTGGGCAGCGGCCGGCTGACCGTCGCCGTCACGGACAGCGACAAGGCCGGCGCCGTCCGGGCGACCGGCGCCGACGTCCGGGTGGTCGGTCACACGGCGCGCGAGCTCGACGCGGTCAAGAACAAGCTGGACACGCTGTCCGCGCCCAGCGGTGTCAGCAGCTGGCACGTCGACCCCCGGTCGAACAGCGTCGTGGTGAGCGTCGTCGCCTCCGAACAGGGTGACAACGATGTCCGGGCATTCGTGGCGAAGGCGCGCAAGGCGGGCCCCGTCACGGTGAAGCAGACCGCCGAGGCCCCGCAGACCTTCGCCGCGGGAACGGTCGGCGGCGACCCGTACTACACCGGCAACGTCCGCTGCTCCATAGGCTTCTCGGTGCACGGGGGCTTCGTCACGGCCGGCCACTGCGGCCAGGCGGGCGGGGCGGTCCGGGGCTGGGACAATTCCGCCATCGGTTCGTTCCAGGGCTCGTCCTTCCCCGACAACGACTACGCCTGGGTGAACGTGGGCAGCGGCTGGTGGACCGTTCCCGTGGTCCTGGGCTGGGGCACCGTGTCCGACCAGCTGGTCCGCGGCTCCAACGAGGCCCCGATCGGCGCGTCCATCTGCCGCTCGGGCTCCACCACCCACTGGCACTGCGGCAACGTCCTCGCCAAGAACGAGACCGTGAACTACAGCCAGGGCGCCGTTCACCAGATGACCAAGACCAGCGTCTGCGCCGAACCGGGCGACTCCGGCGGCTCGTTCATCAGCGGCGACCAGGCGCAAGGCGTGACGTCGGGCGGCTGGGGCAACTGCAGCGGCGGTGGCGAGACCTGGCACCAGCCCATCAACGAGATCCTCAACCGCTACGGGCTGACCCTCCACACGGCCTGACGGCGGCCCCGCCGGGCCCCGGCCCGGCGGAATGCGACCGGTCTGCTGCGGCAGCAGGGTGGCCCCCTGCCGCAGCAGACCCATGACCGCGTCACCGCTCCGGCGGGACGGGTGGCCGCACACGAGGTGCCCTCCGGCTGGTCTTCGCGCTACGAGGGAGGTGGCGCGGGCCACGCCACCGTGGTCATGACCGAGAGGTGGGGGAGCGGCGCGACCCGCGACCTCCGGCCGCGGTCCGGACGGCCCACCTCGCCATCGGCGACCTCAAGGATCCGCCGGAATGATCTGCGAGGCGCCCTTGCCGCGTGATCCGGTGCGCGGCGAGGATGCCTACGATCAGGCGGTCGACCACTGCGTCCCAAGTCGCCCGTATGCTCCCTGGCCCATCCGCCGCCGTGGATCCGCCGGTCGCGGAAGGGATGCCTGACCCCGCCCCCGGCGGCCGCGAGGACGGTTACCCGATGCGTGTGCTCCCGGTGGCCCAGGATTTGTACGGTGTGGTGCGCGAGGCCCTGGGGGCGGGGTGCCGCATCCTCGGCGCGGAGCGCCTGCGCGGCGGGAGCAAGAAGGGCGTGTACCGGGTCCGGGTCGACGGACCCCCTGTTCCGAGCGTGATCGTCTACAGGTGGGCCGAGGAGGAGAACTTCTGGCCGGACGCCGACGCCGGGCAGGCGTCTGCGGACCCGTTCGCCCCCGCCTCCGGCCTGGCGCCCTTCCTGGCCGCACAGCGCGAGCCGGCCAAGGTCGGCGCGCGAGCGCCCCGCGTGCTGTCCTCGGGCAGCACGGCGGACGGGGCGGACTTCGCGGTGGTCGAGGATGTCATGGGCGGCACGCTGGAGGAGCTCTTCGAGACCGACCCGGTGCGCGCCGCTTCCGCCCTGGCCGACCTGGCCGGCACACTGGAGGTGATGCAGCGCCAGAAGGCGTCGCGATACGGGCGGGTGGACCTGCTGGAGCGCGACGGCGTGGCCCTCGGGAGCTCCTGCGAACAGGTGGTGCTGGACCGTGCGCTGCGGGATCTCGCGGAAGCGGCGGACCGCGACGTACGGGTCGGGGCGGCTCGCGGCCGGCTCGGCCGGTGCTACGCGGAGCTGTCCCGTCCCGGTCTCGACCCCCGGCGCATCGCCCTCTACACGCAGGCCATGCGCCTCTCCCTGGTCGCCGGCCCCCTCAGGCTGCTCGACGGCGACTTCCCCGACCGGGAGTTCATGCGGGGGATCGCCGAACACAATCTGAGTGAGGCGCTGGCCGCTCTCCCGTAGCCTCCGGCCAACTCCCTTCGCAGTACGTTCCGTTCACGAACTCTTGACATGTTCTCAGCCACGGCGTAACACTGACAGCGCCCGGGAGAGCGCTCTCCCGAGTTCCGTCCAACGTTTCGTACGACGCACCATCCAGCTCCACTCTCCCCCCACCGCGCACCCGATGTGCGCGGACGCAGAGCGGCATGGAGGTCCGCATGGCCGAAAGAATCAGCAGAACCACCCTGGTGTCCGCGCTCGTCGTCGCCACCGCACTGGCCCTGGTCGTCATGGGGTTCACGGCGATCACCCGTGCCGGTGCTCCGGCGGGCGGGGCGGCCCCGCAGGCCGCCGGTGAGCCGGCCGCGGCGGCACACGTCATGCAGGGGACGCAGGGGACGCAGCACACGCAGGGCCACGTCATGGCGGCCGCCGACCCCGTCCCCTCGGGGGACGACCCCGACGGCGACGGATACATTCCGGCGAACCCGCCGGTCACGGGGGTGGAGCCGTCCACCGAGATCCCGCCCCACCGGTACTTCCACGAGTTCCAGGCGAACTGCTCGGTCAACCACACCGGATCGGTCGACCCGATCGTCTACCCCGGCCAGACCGGGAAGTCCCACAACCACACGTTCATGGGGAACGACACCACGGACGAGAACAGCACGACCGCCTCGCTCGGGGCGGGCGGTACGGCCTGCAAGGCGCCCGGCGACCTGTCCGCGTACTGGATGCCGACCCTCTACAAGGGGGACCAGGAGGTGCGCCCGGTCGGTCCGCAGACCATCTACTACAAGGCGGGTGTCACCGACTACCGGACCGTTCGGCCGTTCCCCGAGGGGCTGCGCTTCGTCGTCGGCAGCCCGACGCAGACGGCCGAGGAGTTCCGCAACCACCCGGGCATGGTCGAGGGATACGAGTGCGGGGAGAGCTACCACAACTACGAGTTCCCGGCCGTCTGTCCGACCAGTCCGGACACCCAGCTCAACCTCCGTATGCAGGCGCCCAGTTGCTGGGACGGCAAGAACCTGGACACCCCGGACCACAAGGCCCACATGGCCTACCCGGTCGTGATGGGTGCCAACCAGGACGTCTGCCCGACCAGCCACCCGGTCGCCCTGCCGATGATCGAGTTCAAGATGGCCTGGCCGGTCAACGGCGACATGTCGCAGGTGAGACTGGCCAGCGGCACGGGCCACTCCTTCCACTACGACTTCTTCAACGCCTGGGACGACGCGACCCTGGACGCCATGGTCGACCACTGCATCGTCGGCGGCCTCCAGTGCGACGCCCGGGGCTACGACCAGAACAACCCCGGTGAGGGGGCCGCCCTGGACGAGAACTACGAACTGCCCTGACCACCCCCGCCTCTCCCTCATGGCGTACCGCACTCATGAGGGAGAGCGCTCTCCTGCCTACTCCCCGCACGAGGAGCTGTCACCCCATGAAACTGTCACGTCCCACCCCCTCGGCCCGTGGCCGCAGACGGACTACGGCACGTCTCGCCGTCGCCGCCCTTGTCGCCGCAGGAGCGGCCGCCCTCCCCGTGCCCGCCGCGCAGGCGGCCGGCAGCGTGGTGAAGGTAGAGGGATCGCAGGGCGCCTGGAAGCTGACCGTCGACGGTTCGCCGTACACCGTGAAGGGCCTGACCTGGGGCCCGGCCGTCGCCGACGCCGGGAAGTACATGCCGGACGTCAGGTCGATGGGCGTCAACACCATCCGTACCTGGGGCACCGACGCCACGACGAAGCCGCTCCTGGACAGCGCGGCCGACAACGGCATCAAGGTCGTCGCCGGCTTCTGGCTGCAGCCCGGCGGCGGTCCCGGCAGTGGCGGGTGCGTCAACTATCTGACGGACACCGACTACAAGAACGACATGCTCGCCGAGTTCCCCAAGTGGGTGGAGACCTACAAGGACCACCCCGGAGTCCTCATGTGGAACGTGGGCAACGAGTCCGTGCTCGGTCTGCAGAACTGCTACAGCGGTGACGCCCTCGAACAGCAGCGCGACGCCTACACGACGTTCGTCAACGACATCACCAAGAAGATCCACGCGGTCGACGCCGACCACCCGGTCACCTCGACCGACGCGTGGACCGGGGCATGGTCGTACTACAAGAAGAACGCGCCCGATCTCGACCTCTACGCGGTGAACTCCTACGGCGCCGTCTGTGACATACGGAAGACCTGGGAGGAGGGAGGCTTCGACAAGCCCTACATCGTGACGGAGGGCGGCCCCGCGGGCGAGTGGGAGGTGCCCGACGACGCCAACGGCGTGCCGGACGAGCCGACCGATGTCGCGAAGGCGGAGGGGTACGGCAAGGCGTGGAAGTGCGTCACGGACCATACCGGGGTGGCGCTCGGCGCGACGCTGTTCCACTACGGAACCGAGTACGACTTCGGCGGGGTCTGGTTCAACCTGCTCCCGGCGGGCCAGAAGAGGCTCTCGTACTACGCGGTGAAGAAGGCGTACGGGGCCGACACCTCGGGCGACAACACACCGCCCGTGATCACCGGCATGACCGTGGACAACGCCTCGGCCGTCCAGGCCGGCAAGCCCTTCACCGTGAGGGCGTCGGTCTCCGACCCCGACGGTGACCAGCTCACCCACCAGGTGCTGCTGGGCAGCAAGTACGTGGACGACAGCGGGCAGCTCAACGACGCGCGTTTCACCGACAAGGGCAACGGCACCTTCGAGGTCACCGCTCCCGACCGCCTCGGCGTGTGGAAGGTCTACATCAAGAGCTCGGACGGCAAGGGCAACGTCGGCATCGAGACGAAGTCCTTCCAGGTCGTCCCGCCCCAGGTCGGAGGCACGAACGTGGCGGCGGGCAAGCCGGCCACCGCGTCCACCTTCCAGCCGGACGGCACCGGCTGCCCCTGCCCCGCGGGTAACGCCGTCGACGGGTCCTTCGACACCCGCTGGGCCAGCGACTGGGCCGACCAGCAGTGGATCCAGGTGGACCTCGGGGCGCGGACCGCGTTCGACCATGTGCAGCTCGCCTGGGAGACCGCGTACGCCAAGGGATACACCCTCCAGACCTCGGACGACGGCCAGAACTGGACCACCGTCCACACGGTCACCGAGGGCAACGGCGGTATCGACGACATCGACGTCACGGGCGAAGCGCGCTACGTCCGGGTGAACACCACCGTGCGCGGCACCCCTTGGGGCTACTCGCTCCACGAGTTCGGCGTCTACCGGAGCTGACCGCCCGCAGGATCCACCGCACCGTCCCACTCCCCGCCGTCGGTGCGGCCGGGGAGTCCGCGGCGGCCCACGGAGCACCGTGGTCCGCCGCGGACTCGTGGGGGCGGGCGGTGGTGCGGGCCTTCCGGGCCGTGGGCGCGGAACCGTCACCCCGGCGAACGAGCCGATCGTGGACGGTCACATCGGCTCCGTCGCACACCCTCACCGTCAGGGAGAACCCTCCGGGCCTTCGTCGCCCGAGCTCAGTTCCTCGGCCCGCAGGGCCAGATCCTGCAGTACGTCGGCGGAGGTCACGTCCTCCTGGCCGGAGTCGTGGATCTGGGCGAGCGCGATGAAGGCCAGCGTGAACGCTCCGACCAGTTGTTCGACGGCGCCGCCGACCTCGCGCCCCACCAGGGCGGCCATCTCCTCGACGGTGGCGTCGGAGGGGATGGCGATGTGCGGCATGGTCTCGTTGAGAAGGGTCGTCACCATGTTCTCGCCCGCGGCGGGGTCGCCACCGTCCGTCTCCTCCTCGGCGTGGCGCTGCATCTCGCCCGCCTCCGTGAGGATGCCGATCACTCGCTTGAGGACTTCGCTCTGCTCCATACGGTGAGCATATGCGCCTGACCTCTCACGTCCGATCGCCCACCGGTGGTGTGCCGAACGACGAATGCCCCCGGAACACCGGCAGGTGGGGCTGCCGGGCCGGGGGCGCGGGCCGTCGCCCGGGGAAGGGGCTCAGGCCGCCTCGCGAGGCCTGTCGCCCGAGAGCTCGCGGATCAGCTCCGCGTAGCGCCGCCCGCTGCTCTTGACGGTGCGGCGCTGGGTCGCGTAGTCGACGTGGACCAGGCCGAAGCGCTTGTCGTAGCCGTACGCCCACTCGAAGTTGTCCAGGAGCGACCAGGCGAAGTAGCCGGCCAGCGGTGCGCCCTCGCGTACCGCGCGGGCGCAGGCGGCGAGGTGCTCCTCCAGATAGCGCGTGCGCTCCGGGTCGTGCACCGAGCCGTCGGGCCGGACGGTGTCATGGTAGGCCGAGCCGTTCTCGGTGACGTAGATCCGGCGGGCGCCGTACTCCTCGGTGAGGCGCAGCAGCAACTGCTCCAGACCCTCGGAGTGGACCTCCCAGTCCATGGCGGTCTCCCGGGCGCCGGGCAGTCGTACCTGCCGGGCGTGGGGGACCGGGCCGTACGCGTCGTCGGTGACGATCTGGCGGAAGTAGTAGTTCAGCCCGATCCAGTCCAGCGGTGCCGCGATGGTCTCCAGGTCGCCCGGACGCAGGGGGAGTTCGACGCCGTAGAGGTCGACCATGTCCTGCGGGTAGCCCCGGCCGTGGATCGGGTCCAGCCACCACCTGTTGATGTGGCCGTCGGCACGCACCGCGGCGGCGGCGTCGGCCGGGCCGTCGCCGGCGGGCTCGATCGGGCTGAGGTTGTTGACGATGCCGACGCGGGCGTCCGGGGACTGTGCGCGGATCGCCCGCACCGCCAGACCGTGGCCGAGGTGGAGGTGGACGGAGGCGCGCACGGCCGCCGTCAGATCGGTCAGACCGGGCGCCATCCTCCCCTCGAGGTGGCCGATCCACGCCGAGCAGAGCGGCTCGTTGAGCGTCGCCCAGTCCTTCACCCGGTCGCCGAGGCGCTCGACGACGACGGAGGAGTACGCCGCGAAGTGCTCGGCGGTCTCGCGCACGGTCCAGCCGCCCCGGTCCTGGAGCACCTGCGGAAGATCCCAGTGGTAGAGCGTGGCGAACGGGGTGATCCCGGCCTCCAGCAGGCCGTCCACCAGCCGGTCGTAGAAGTCGAGTCCGGCCTTGTTCACCGGGCCGTCGCCACCGGGCACGACGCGGGGCCAGGCCACCGAGAAGCGGTAGGCGCCCGCGCCGAGCTGCTTGATCAGACCGATGTCCTCCGGGACCCGGTGGTAGTGGTCGCAGGCCACATCGCCTGTGTCACCGTTGTCGATGGTGCCCGGAATGTGCGAGAAGGTGTCCCAGATCGACGGGGACCGGCCGTCCTCGGCCACGGCGCCCTCGATCTGGTACGCGGCGGTGGCGACCCCCCAGATGAAGTCGTCGGGGAGAGCGCTGAGGTCGTTCACTGACTGCCTTTCCGTATCGGTCACTTGACGGCTCCCGCGGTGAGCCCGGCGACGAGGTAGCGCTGCAGGAGCAGGAATCCCGCGACGACGGGCACGCTCACGACGAGTGAGGCGGCCATGACCTGGTTCCAGTAGACGTCGTTCTGGGTGGCGTAACCCTGCAGGCCCACCGCGAGTGTGCGCGTGGCGTCATTCGTCATCACGGAGGCGAACAGCACCTCGCCCCACGCCGTCATGAACGCGTACACGGACACCGCGACGATCCCCGGCACGGCGGCCGGCACGACCACCTGGAACAGGGCGCGGATCGGGCCGCAGCCGTCCACCATGGCGGCCTCGTCCAGGTCCCTGGGGATGGAGTCGAAGTAGCCGATCAGCATCCAGATGGAGAAGGGCAGCGAGAACGTCAGATAGGTGAGGATCAGCCCGCCCCGCGAGCCGTAGAGAGCCAGGCCGGTGCTGTTGCCGATGTTCACGAAGATCAGGAACAGCGGGAGGAGGAAGAGGATCCCCGGGAACATCTGGGTGGAGAGGACCGTGACGGTGAAGACACGCTTGCCGCGGAAGCTGTAGCGGCTCACGGCGTAGGCCGAGAACACCGCGATCACCACCGAGAAGACGGTCGCCGAGCCCGCCACGATCAGCGAGTTCACGAAGTACTTGGCGAGCGGGACGGTCTCCCAGATGTCGAAGTACGGCTGGACGGTCAGCTCGCGGGGGATCCACCGGAACTTCCCCGACACGTCCTGGAGCGGCTTCAGGGAGCTGCTGATCATCACGTAGACGGGCAGCAGGACGAAGCCCGCGAGGAGGGTCAGGACGACGCGGCGGGTCCAGAGGAAGGACCGGGGCGCGGCCATGGGGGACCGGGCGGTGCTGCTAGGCACGGGAGCCCTTCCTTCCGCGTGAGGTGAGGAACAGGTAGACGGCGGTCACGACCAGGAGGAAGAGCAGCAGCAGCACGGACATGGCGGAGCCGGTGCCGAAGTTCCAGGTGACGAAAGAGGACTGGTAGATGTGGACCGAGATGAGGTCCGCGTTCTCGGGAGCCGCCTTCCCGAAGAGGACGTAGGGGGTGTTGAAGTCGTTGAACGTCCACAGGAACAGGACCAGCACCAGCACCTGGTTGACGGGCCGCAGCGAGGGCAGCGTGATCTTGCGGATCTGCTGCCAGACGCCGGCGCCGTCGATCGACGCGGCCTCGTACAGCTCCCGCGGGATGTTCTGCAGCGCCGCCATCAGCATGAGGAAGGCGAAGGGCCAGCCCTTCCAGACCGAGACGATGATCAGCGCGTAGATGCTGTTGTCGCCGATCAGCCAGAAGGACGGCTGGTCGGTCAGCCCCAGCTGGTCGTGCAGGACGTGGTTGACCAGCCCGTTGTCCCGCTGGAACATGAACGCCCAGGTGATGACCGCCGCGTAGACCGGCAGGGCGTACGGGACGAGGAAGACGGCCCGCAGGAAGCCGCGGCCCCGGAAGTTCTCCTGGAGCATGATCGCCGCGGCGACTCCGAAGAGCCATGCGAGACCGACGGCGAAGAACGTGAAGACACAGGTGACGAAGAAGGACTGGAGCAGGGCCTCACCGATCGGCGCGTCGAAGTCGACGGCGATCCTGTAGTTGTCCAGGCCCGTCCAGGGCGCCGCACCCCAGTTGCTGATGAAGAACTGGGTGAGCTGACGGAAGCTCATCACGATGCCGACGATCATCGGGATCAGATGGATGAGGAGTTCGAGCAGGACGGCCGGGAGGAGCAGGAGATAGGGCAGTCCGCCGCGGCGGATCCGGTCGGGGATGCGCGGCATCCGGCGCTGCGCACCCCCGCTGCCCCGGCTCGTACCCCTGGTCGACTTGTCGACTCCGGGGTCGGTGGTCACGGTGGCGGTCATGGAGAGAGCCTCACTGCTGCATCGTCTGCTGGGCCTTTTCGAGGCGCGCCTTGACTGATTCGGTGGTGACGGGGGTGCCGGCCGCGGCGTCCGCGAACAGCTCCTTGACCGCGGTGCCCACAGCCGTCTCGAACTGCGACTCGTTCGGCACCTGGGGGAGCGGGGCGGCACTGGTCGCGAGGGTGTCGCGCAGGACCTTCAGCTCGGGGGCGGCGAAGGCGGGGTCCGACTGGGCGGCCTTGACCGGCGGGATCGAGCCGTAGGTCTTGCAGAGGATCTTCTGTTCCTCGTCGCTCGTCATGAACTTCACGAACTTCTTCGCGCCGTCGATGTTCTTGGTGTTCTTGAACACGGCCATGTTGATGCCGGCCACCATGGAGTTGGTCTGCTTGCCCGCGCCCGGCGCACCGGACGGCACGGGGACGGGGGCCACACCCCAGTCCTCCGGCTTCATGCCCTGGGCGGCGAAGGTGGTGGCGGCGGCCTGCCACAGGACCATGGCCGTCCGGCCCTTGGCGAAGTCCGTCAACGACTGGTTCTGGGCGTACTCCGCGTTGCCCGGAGCGATGATCTTGTCCTTCGCCATGAGGTCGACGTACTGCTTCACGGCGGCGACGGCGCCGTCCGAGGTGAAGTCCGCCTTGCCCTCCTTGTCGAAGAAGTCCGCGCCGTGCTGCTGCCCCAGGACGAAGGTCTGGTGGATGTTGTTGGACAGGTTGGAACCCTCGGCACCGAGGGCCCACTTGCCGTCCTTGGAGAGCTTCTTCCCGTCCTGGACGAGCTGGTCCCAGGTGGCCGGCGGCGTCTTGATGCCCGCGTCGGCGAACATCTTCTTGTTGTAGTAGAGGGCGTACGACAGGGAGTAGAGCGGCACCGCGGCGGGAGGCTCGCCCTCCTTGCCGGCGGAGGCGACCGCCGAGTCGATGAAGCGGTCCCGGCCGCCGATCGCCTCGAAGTTCTTGTCGTCCCAGGGGAGCAGTGCGCCGGTGGCCTGCAGCGACGCCGACCAGGTGTTGCCGATGTTCAGCACGTCCGGGCCCTGACCCGACGTGGTGGCGGCGAGGATGCGGTTCAGCAGGTCGGCCCAGGGGACGACCTCCAGCTTCACCTTGATCCCGGTCTCCTTCTCGAACTTCTTCAGCTCGGGAGTGAGGATCTTCTTGTCGGCCTCGATGTTCGGCCCCTGGTTGGACGCCCAGTAAGTCAAGGTCTTCGGCGACTCGTTGCTGCCGCCGCCCGAAGTCGTCCCGCCTCCGCAGCCGGTGACTCCGGCGGCGACGGATACGGCGAGGGTGACGGCTGCTGCGGCTCTGAGGTGACGCATGAAAGGTGGCCCCTTTCCGGGGAGGGTGCGGTTCGGGATCCGAACGACCCTTCCGCTCTTAATTTAAGATGTGATTTAAGAGGTGAAGAAAGTGCGCGTCAAGAGCCAGGGCCGGGGTATGTTGCCGGAGCGAAGGGAGCAACATGGCTGAGCGCAGCAGACGGACCGTGCGTGACCTGCGAAGGGGCAATCGGGCGCGGGTATTGCAACGGTTGTATTTCGACGGCCCGCTGAGCCGTCAGGAGCTGGGGCCCGCGACCGGGCTCAGTTCGGGATCCATCAGCAACGTGGTCGCCGAGCTGGCCTCCGAAGGGCTCCTGGAGGAGGCGGGCATCGTCGACTCCGACGGCGGGCGCCCCCGCACCCTGCTGCGGACCGCTCCGGGCGGAGGACTGTTCGTGGGCATCGACATCGGGGAGACCCGGGTGCGCGTCGAGCTCTTCGACCTCTCGCTGACGGAACTCGCCCGCACCGACCGCCTGCTGGCGCAGCACGGATACGACGTCGCGCGCATCGTCGGCCACGTCCGGTCGGGCGTGGCCGACGTCCTGCGCGACGCGGGCGCCGACTCCCGCATGCTGCTCGGCATCGGCATCGGGGTGCCCGGGATCATCGAACGCGACGCCCCGGAGGCCGCGGGCGGCCCGGGGGCGGTCGTGCACGGTCAGACCATCGGATGGAGCGCCGTGCCCTTCGAGCGGCTGCTCCGCGAGGCCGTGGACGTGCCGCCCGAGGTGCCGTTCTTCATCGACAACGGCGCGAAGACCCTGGGGCAGGCCGAGATGTGGTTCGGCGGCGGCAGAGGGGCGGGCGCGGCCGCCGTCGCACTGATCGGCTCCGGGGTGGGCGCGAGCGTCAACCGGGGTGACATCCTCGACGAGGACCTCTCGAACGCGGCCCTGGAGTGGGGCCACACCACGGTGCAGCTGCGGGGCCGCCGCTGCCGCTGCGGCTCCATAGGCTGCCTGGAGGCGTACGCCGGTGCGGAGGCCATGCGGGAGCGCTGGCAGGAGGCGGGCGGGCCGCTGCCTCCGGACGCCGACGACGAGACCGCCCTCGCCGCACTGCTCGCGGCCGCCTACCCGGGGCGCGGCGGCGCTGCCCCGGACCCGGTGGCGGTCTCGATCCTGGACGAGACCGCCGAGTGCCTCGGCGCGGCCCTGGCCGACCTGGTCAACCTCTTCCTGCCCGAACGCATCCTGCTCGGCGGGTGGGCCGGCCTGCTCATCGGCCCCCATCTGCTCCCGGCGATCCGCCGTTACGTCCAGGAGTACGCCCTCGAGCACGCGGTCGCCCGCACCACGATCGACCTGGGCCACCTGGGCCCGGACGCGGTCACGGTGGGCGCGGCGACCCTGCCCCTGTCCGACTTCCTGGCGCGCGGCGGCACGCGTCCCACGCCCCAGCCCCTCCGGGAGGCCACCCCGGCCCCGGACCGGGCGGCGACGGGCCGCGGCCGGACCGTGGCGGGCTGACCCGTGCGGCACTCCGACCGGCGGCCGAGTGCCGTCGCGGACGGTGCGGGCGCCCCGGCCGACGGGGCGCCCTCCGGCATGTCCGTCGCCACCTCACCGGAGATCGCACGGAAGGGCCCCGCACCTGATGTGCCCCCGGTGGCAGCCGGGGTCGCTCAGGACGCGTCCCCGCCAGGCGTCGGGGTTTCTCAGGCGGAGTCCCTCACCACCAGCACGGGTTCGAAGATCACCGAGGTCGTGGGCCGGTCCGGTTCCGCCAGCCGGTCCAGCAGCAGACCGGCCATCTCCGCCGCCATGTCCTCCACGGGCTGCCGCACCGTCGTCAGCGGCGGGCGGCAGGCCGAGGCGGCACTGCTGTCGTCGAAGCCGATCACGGCGACATCCTCGGGCACCCGCCTGCCGTGCTCCCGCAGCACATGGCACGCACCCATCGCCATCAGGTCGTTCCCCGCGAACACCCCGTCCAGGCCCGGCTGTTCGGCCAGCAGCCGCTCCATCGCCGCCTCGCCGCTCTCCTGGGTGAACTGCCCTTCGGCCACCGGGACATCGGCATGCCCGTGCTGCGCCATCGCGTCCCGGAAGCCCGCGAGCCGCTCCTGCCCCGCCGGGACGTTCAGCGGCCCGCTGATGGTGGCGATCCGGCGGCAGCCGCGCTCCAGCAGATGCTCGGCGGCCAGCCGGGCGCCGTCCCGGTGGGCCAGGTCGACATAGCTGATCCGTACCGGCCGGGCCGGGCGGGCGAACAGCACGGCGGACAGTCCCGCATCGGTGATCAGCCCGGGCAGCGGGTCCTGCGCGTGGGTCGACACGATCAGCGCCCCGTCGGCGCTGCCCTGCCGCAGATACGCCACCACCTCGTCCCGGGCCCGCGAGGTCTCGGCGAACATCAGCACCGGGTGCATCCCGCGCGGCCGCAGATAGTTGACGATTCCCGTCACCACCCGGCCGAAGAACGGGTCGGCGAAGACCTGGGCGGTGAAGGACCCCTCCTCGGCGGGCTCTTCACCCTCCGGCTCGACCCCCGCACCCGACACCACCAGCGCGACGGCGCCCGTGCGCCGGGTGACCAGGGAGCGGGCCGCGCGGTTCGGCGTGTAACCGGTGACCGAGACGGCCTGCCGGACGGCCTCCTGGATCGCCGGGTCGACGTTGCGCACCCCGTTGACGACCCGCGAGACCGTCGCGCGCGAGACGCCGGCCGCCCTGGCCACGTCCTCCAGGGTGGGCGCCGCACCGGGTGGTCGCAGAGCATCCGTCATGAGGGCCTTTATAGCATCAGGAACGGAGCTGGATAGAGCGCTCTCCGGCGGTTGCGGGAGAGGAGCGGACAACGGGAGCGGCCCCGGCCCTCGGGGGTGGTACGCCGGGGCGCGCGGGCGGCGTGCGGCAACTGTTCACTTGTCACCACCCTTCGTATGCCCATACGTTGGCCGCTTGCGACGTGTCCTACTGCAGTGGGGGAGCCTGATCATGGCCGCGAACGGACGGCACCGCAGATACCAGCCCAGCCGGATCAACCGTGCCTCGCTCACGGTGACGGCGGGAGGCGCGGGAATCGCGCTCCCGCTCCTCACGGCTGCCTCGGCCGGAGCTGCCTCGACCGATGTGTGGGAGAAGGTCGCCGCCTGCGAGTCGACCGGCAACTGGCACATCAACACGGGTAACGGCTACTACGGGGGCCTCCAGTTCACCCGGTCCACCTGGGCGGCGTACGGCGGCACCGCCTACGCCGAGCGGGCCGATCTGGCGACCAAGGACCAGCAGATAGCCGTCGCCGAGAAGGTGCTCGGAGGACAGGGGCCGGGAGCCTGGCCGACGTGTTCCGTACGGGCCGGCCTGAAGCAGGGCGGTGACGCACCCGACATCGCCCCGCAGTCGCAGCGCCAGGCCGCCGTCGAGGCGGCCGGGCAGGACGGAGCACGGGAGTCCGGCACCGCGAAGAAGGCCGCGGACACCGCGGCGGCGAAGGCGTCGCCCACAGCCGTGCCCGGTCAGCGCGAGTCGTACACCGTCGCGCGCGGTGACTCCCTCTCCGGCATCGCGTCCGCCGAGCGGGTCCAGGGCGGCTGGCAGCGGCTGTACGCGGCCAACCGCACCGTGGTGGGCGCCGATCCCGACCTCATCCTCCCGGGACAGCGGCTGACCCTCGACGTGGCGGGGGCGCCCCCGGCAACCGCACCGAAGCGGGAAGCGGCCCCGAAGCAGCGGAAGACCGTCCCGAAGCAGCGGACGGCCCCCGAGGCCACGGAGAAGGCGGCGCCCCGGACCGCCGCCCCCAAGGCCACGGAGAAGGCCCGGCCCAAGCCGGCGGCGAAGCCCGCGGCCCAGCCGGAGAAGAAGGCGTCCAAGCCGCGGTCCGGCCTCACCGCCCCCGTGTCCGCCCGCACCGGAACGCCGTACCGCCAGGCCGGTTCATGGTCCAGCGGCTACCACACGGGCGTCGACTTCCCGGTGTCCACCGGCACCTCCGTGAAGGCGGTGGCGTCCGGGAAGGTCGTCTCGGCCGGCTGGGCAGGCGCGTACGGCTACGAGATCGTCATCCGGCACAGCGACGGCAAGTACAGCCAGTACGCCCACCTCTCCTCGCTCCACGTGCGCGAGGGCCAGCAGGTCGGCAGCGGCCAGCGGATCGCCCGATCGGGATCCACCGGCAACAGCACCGGCCCGCACCTGCACTTCGAGATCCGCACCGGCCCCGGCTACGGATCCGACATCGACCCCCTGGCCTACCTCAGGGCCGGCGGCGTCAGCGTCTGAACGGTCCCCGCCCGGCCCTCTAAGTCACCCCGGCGAGCAGAGCCGGCGGCCGGCCGGCCGCCGAACTCCACGCGTCCGCCACCGTGGTCCAACGGCAGTGTCAGCGGGAGGGAGAGCGCCGTCGGGGCCGGGAAAGGGTCCGGCAGTACCGCCGCCCCCTGCGCGGACGCGGGCTTCGCCGGCTCCGGCAGCACCACCGTGGGAGGCACGTCCGGGGCGCCGCCGTCCTCCGGCGTACGCTCCCCGGACTCCTCCCGCTCCGCCGTACGCCGCTCAGCTCCCACCCGCTCCGTGGTCAGCAGCACCAGACCGGCCGCCGCCAGCGCACCGCAGCCGAGGGCGAGCAGGGTGCCCGTCATGCCGTAACGGAACTGCTCCCCGAACATCGTGAGGCCCACGGCGGCCGCCACGACCGGGTTGACCACGGTGACCGTCGCCAGCGGCGCCGTCAGCCCGGCACCCCGGTACGCGGCCTGGGAGAGCAGCAGCCCCGCGGCTGCGAGCCCCGCGATCACCAGCAGCGTCGGCAGCCCGGAGGTCACCGAGCCGGAGGTCCACTCCACGGCCACGGTCTTGGTGAACACCGACGCCATCCCGAAGGCGATCCCGGCCCCGACGGCCAGCACCACGCTGCGCGGCATCGGCCGGTGCAGCCCCTTGGCGAGGACCAGGAGGACCACCACGGCACCGGCGGTCCCGGCCGCGAGCGTCAGCTGCTCGGGCCCGGCCAGCGTGTGGGACCCGGCGCTCCCCGTGAGGGCCAGCAGCCCGGCGAGACCGACCGTGGCCATCAGGGCGCCGCGCCAGGCCGTCCGTCCCGCCCTGCGGCGGACGAAGACCGCCGCCATCGGCAGCGCGAAGACGATCGTCAGGGCGCCGAGCGGCTGTACGAGGCTGAGCGGCCCGTACGCCAGCGCCACGACGTGCAGCACCGCCCCCACACCGTTGAGCGCCACAGCCACCCACCAGGTGCCGTTGCGCAGGGGTGCGTACGGGCGGCTGTCACCGTCCGCGGCCACGCGCTCCTGGACGATCGCCCCGGCCGCGTAGGCGACCGCGGAGACCAGTGACAGCAGCACGGAAAGCGCGAGGGAACTCATGTACACCACGATGTCCCGTCGGAGCCGCCGCGTCGTCGTCCCTGAGGCGGCGATTCGGCGTACTGCTCCGGTAGTACGTCCATCCCTCCAGGGTCCTCCTCCTGACGGTAGTCCCGCTTGCCCGAGGGCTCAGAAGTTCACCGGGGAGGTGACGCCACGCTGTCGTACCACCGCACCGCGTGTCCGGAACGCGCCGTATGTCGTTGCCGGTCCGGGGGCCGTGTCGTCGTCGGGGCCGCTCAGGTGCTGAGCGTGAACTCGGCGCGGATGCGCTTGCCGACGGGCACCCGCTCCGCCGTGACCCGGTCGCAGAGCGCGACCACGATCTCCATGCCGTGACCGCCGAGACGGGCCGGGTCGGGGGAGTAGAGCACCGGGAGCGCCGTGCTGCTGTCGTACACCGTCACGCTGATGCGCCGCGCGTCGCCCTCCAGCTCCAGCAGATACGGGCCGTGGCTGTAGCGGTCCGCGTTGGTGATGAGCTCGCTGACCGCCAGCATCAGATCACTGCGGGTGTGTTCACCGAGGACCGCGAGCCACTCCGCCACCAGCCGTGCCAGAAAACGGTCTGCGAGCGCCCGGGCCTGCGCGATGCACCCGGGCTCGCCGTCGAACACCTCGGCGGTGAGCAGAACCTCCGTGGACGGTGACCCCTGGAAGGGGTCGTCCGGCCGTGAGGTGGCCTGTTCGTTCATGTGCTCCAGCCAAGGCGCCGCAGGGGAGGTCGTGGACCTCTTCTCGCCGTTCGTCTACCCGCGTCGAGAGATCCCACTCCGGGAGATCTCTGCAGATCTTACGCGTGCCGGGGCAGCCGGACCACGCTCACGAAGAAGTCGTCGATCTGGCGCACCGCCCCGATGAACTGCTCCAGGTCGACCGGCTTGGTGACATAGGCGTTCGCGTGCAGTTTGTAGCTGCGGAGGATGTCCTCCTCCGCCGAGGACGTGGTGAGGACCACCACGGGGATCAGCGCCAGTTCCGGGTCGGTCTTGATCCGCTCGAGCACCTGCCGGCCGTCGTACTTCGGCAGGTTCAGGTCGAGAAGGACCAGGTCAGGGCGTGGCGCGTCGCCGTACTCGCCCTGGCGGTACAGGAAGTCCAGCGCCTCCTGTCCGTCGCGGACCACGTGGAGCGTGTTGCGGATCTTGTTGTCCTCGAACGCCTCACGGGTCATCAGTTCGTCGCCGGGGTCGTCCTCGACGAGCAGGACTTCGATGGGCTTGACGGCGTCGTTCACAGCGTGTCTCCCGACCGGGGGGTGAGCGCGGCAGGGGCGAGGAGCTCCGCCGTGGTGTGCGTGGGTGGCTCAGGCAGGACGGGCAGGGTGAAGTGGATCAGTGTGCCCTCGGCCGGCTCGGGCTCCAGCCAGATCCGGCCACCGTGGAATTCGATGATCTTGCGGCAGAGGGAGAGCCCGATCCCGGTGCCCTCGTACTCGTCGCGGGCGTGCAGGCGCTGGAAGATGACGAACACCTTGTCCGCGAATTCCGGCGGGATCCCGATGCCGTTGTCGGCGACCGTCAGGTGCCAGTCGTCGCCCTCCCGGACACACGTGACGGTGATCCGGCACGGCACGTCACGCCGACGGAACTTGACCGCGTTCCCGATGAGGTTCTGCCACACCATGGTGAGCGAGGTCGGGTCACCCAGCAGCTCCGGCAGGGGATCCTCGCGTTCGAGGACGGCTCCGGACTCCTCGACGACCAGGGTGAGATTGGACAGGGCCCGGTCCAGGGACGCTTCGAGGTCCACGGGCTTCCAGCTCTGCTGCACCCGGCCCACCCGGGAGAAGGTCAGCAGGTCGTTGATGAGGACCTGCATCCGCTTGGCGCCGTCCACCGCGAAGTCGATGTACTGCCGTCCGCGTTCGTCCAGCTCCGAGCTGTACCGCTTCTCCAGCAGCTGGCAGAAGGAGGCCACCTTCCGCAGCGGCTCCTGGAGGTCGTGCGAGGCCACGTAGGCGAACTGTTCCAGTTCGGAATTGGACCGGCGCAGCTCCGTGGTCTGCTCGTCCAGCAGCGTCTCCCGCTCCTGGGACTCGGCCAGATCGGCGGCCAGACGCCGGCGCATCTCCTCGGCCGCCGCGGCGACCGCCCTGACATCCGACGGGCCGCGGACCTCGATCCTGCCGGTGAAGGCGCCCGACCGCACCCGGTCCGACGCGGCCGTCAGCTCGGCCAGAGGCCGGCCGACCACGCGGTGCAGCAGCAGACTCAGCGACACGACGGCCAGCACGAAGCCGATCACCAGGGCGATGAGGACGCGGTCGCGGGTGGTGCGCGCGTCACCCAGCTCGGCGCGGGCCGTGTCACGCGCGTCGTCGAGGTGGCTCTGCTGGGTGGTGTAGAGAACGCGCAGGGCGTCGAACTCCGCCTTGCTCCGCAGGATCGGTGCCGAGGACTCACCGGCCGGCCCGTTCCCCCGCACCGCCGCGATCAGCGGCTCCGCCCGAAGGGTCCGCCACTGCCGGGAGGCCCGCTCGAGCCGGTTCAGGTCCTCGGCGTACGGCTCTCCGTCCCCCATGAGCGAGCGCACCCGGGCCAGCCGCTCCCGCTCGGCACGCACGCCCTTCTCGTACGGATCCAGGAAGGAGGCGTCCCCGGTGAGCGCGTAACCGCGTACCCCGGTCTCCTGGTCGAGGAGCGAGTTCTGCAGCTGGAACGAAGCGGAGCGGGCGGGCTGGATACGGTCCACCAGATCGGTGGTCCGGTCGGAGATGCGGGAGAGGACGAGCCCGCCCACGACGAGGCACCCGCACACCACCAGCACGAAGCCGGCCAGGATCAGATGCACCCAGTTCTGCACCGACAGCCGGGATATCGGGCCGGTCGTGCCGGCCGCTGGTTCCTCCGAGCTCATGCGTCCGCCTTCCAGCCCAGGTGCAGGACGGCGACGTCGTCGGCCAGCCCGCCGTACGGAGAGGCGCCCTCGGTGGCCTCGGCGACCAGCGCGTCGACGAACGCGCGGGGTTCGAGCGCGCCGTACTTGCCCGCCATGGCCAGCAGCCCTTCCTCGCCCAGCCGGGACTTGGGACCCGTACGCCCTTCGAAGAGACCGTCGGTGAACAGGACGAGCTCGCTGTCGGTGGAGAGCTCCAGCTCCGTGATCGTCCAGCGGCCGGCACCGGGCAGCAGTCCGAGGGCCATGCCGGGGTCGGGCTCCACCCAGGCGACCTCCGTGCCGCGCCGCACCAGCAGCCCGGGATGGCCGGCCCGGGCGACGAGCACCCTGTCCCGGCTCGGCGGGAAGACGAGCGTGGTCACGGTGGCGAACACATGGGGATCCGACCGCTCGGCGACGAGTATGCCTTCCAGCAGACCGATCTTCTCGAGCTGTGTGACGCCGGTCAGTACGGCCGTGCGCCAGGCGACCCGCAGGCACACACCCAGGGCGGCCTCCGCGGCACCGTGCCCCGACACATCGCCGATCACCGCGTGCACGGCACCGTCGGCGGTCTGGACCACGTCGTAGAAGTCGCCGCTCAGCAGCCCGTGCGCACGGCCGGCCTCGTAGCGCGCGGCCACCTGGAAGCTGTCGTCCGTCAGCAGGGGAATCGGCAGCAACGCCCGCTCCAGCCGGGCGTTCTCCTGCGCGATCAGCCGACTGGTCCGCATCGCGGACGCCGACCGCTCGGCGTGCTTGCGCTGGAGGGCGTAGCGGATCGCACGGCCCAGCATCTCGGGTTCGATCCGGCCCTTGACGAGGTAGTCCTGGGCGCCCTGCGCGACCGCGGACAGTCCGGTCTCCGACTCGTCCAGGCCCGTCAGCACGATGACAGCCGCGTCGGGGGCGGACCCGACGAGCTGACGGACGGCGTCGAGGCCGTTCACGTCGGGCAGGTGCAGATCGAGCAGGACGCAGACGGATGTTTCGCAGCCCAGCAGGAACCGCCGCGCCTCAGCCAGCGTCTTGCACCACGTGAGCGGGGCCTCCAGCTCGCTGTCGGCGAGCATCTCCTCGACCAGCAGTGCGTCTCCGGCGTCGTCCTCGACCAGGAGCAGGACCGCGTCGACGTCCCAGACGGACGTGTCGGTGGCGGTCAGGCCCCTCTGCTGCTCCGGAAATCCGCTGAGCTGCTGCACACGCGCAGAGGTGCTCAACGGCGACTCGGTCACACTCCACCCCTTCCGACGGACGGCACAGAAACCCACGGCCGTATCGGCGTGAAGCATATGTGACGGAGACCCGGCACTCGGCCGGGCCTCCGTCGTTGAGTCGCGTACGCCCTGCGTCAGGCCTCCACGCTCATGCCCGCGCGCAGGCGCTGGACGATCCTGCTGAGCAGGCGCGACACATGCATCTGGGAAACGCCGAGCTCCGCGCCGATCTGCGCCTGCGTCATCTCCTGACCGAAGCGCATGCGGACGATCTTGCGCTCCCGGTCGTCCAGCTGCCGCAGCAGCGGAGCCAGGGTGTGCAGATTCTCGACGCTCTCCATCCCCGGGTCCTCGTCGCCCAGGAGATCGGCGTAGGCGCGCTGGTCGCTGCCCGACTCGCTGTCGGCGTTGGGAGTGTCCAGCGAGCCCGCCGAGTAGCCGTTGGCCGCGACCAGACCCTCGATGATCTCCTCCTCGGGGAGATCGAGGTGGGCGGCGAGCTCCGCGACCGTCGGGTCGCGGTCGAGCTTCGCCGACAGCTGCTCCTTGGCCTTGGCCAGTTCGACCCGCAGCTCCTGCAGCCGTCGCGGCACGTGCACGGACCAGGTCGTGTCGCGGAAGAACCGCTTGATCTCACCGACGATGTACGGCACCGCGAAGGTCGCGAACTCGACCTCGCGCGACAGGTCGAACCGGTCGATCGCCTTGATCAGGCCGATCGTCCCCACCTGGATGATGTCCTCGGTGTCGTCACCGCCCCGGTTGCGGAACCGTGAGGCGGCGAAGCGCACCAGGGAGAGATTCATCTCGATCAGGGTGTTGCGGGCGTACTGGTATTCGTGGGTCCCCTCCTCGAGGACCTGCAGCCGGTCGAAGAAGAGCTTCGACATGGCCCGGGCGTCCTGCGGCGCCACCTTGCCCGCGTCCTCGATCCACGGAAGCGCGGCCGCGTCGGAAACCGCGCCCGCCTCGTCACATCGCGTGGCCGCGTTGCCGATCGCTTCGGTGGTTCGCACTGACATGGCCGTCATGGTGTCGCCCTCCCTGGTGTCCGGTGCAGTGACGGGCGCATGCCCCGTGATCCGGAAGTAATGCCACCGAGTACCGAAGATTTTCCCGGAAAGATGTGAACGGGCCGGACGGAGCCCCCAGATGTAACGGTACGTGGCCGCACGGGTGCTTTTTGTTCGTGTTCACGGCCGAGGTGTGAGTCACGCCTCGTTCCGGGCACCTGTGGTTCCGGGAGCTGAGGAGGTCTCATGAACGACACCGGCACGGCAGGCGGACCCACTGTCACGACACGGATCCCGGCGCGGCTGGACCGGCTGCCCTGGTCGCGTTGGCACTGGATGATCGTGATCGGCCTGGGCACGGTCTGGATCCTGGACGGACTCGAGGTCACGGTCGTCGGCAACATCGCCAGCCGGCTGTCCGAGGACGGCAGCGGACTGGCCGTCACCGACGCCCAGGTGACCGGCATCGCCGCCGCGCTGTACGTGGCCGGTGCCTGCTCCGGTGCGCTGGTCTTCGGATGGCTCACCGACCGCTTCGGGCGCAAGAAACTCTTCCTGATCACCCTCGCCGTCTATCTGGCGGCCACCGCGCTCACGGCGATCTCCTTCTCGGCGTGGTGGTTCTTCCTCTTCCGCTTTCTGACGGGCTTCGGGATCGGCGGCGAGTACGCGGCCATCAACTCGGCCATCGACGAGCTGATCCCCAGTAAGTACAGGGGGCGCGTCGACCTCATCATCAACGGCAGCTTCTGGCTCGGGGCCGTGGCCGGCTCCCTGCTCTCCGTACTCGCGCTGAACACCGACATCTTCCCGAAGGACATCGGCTGGCGGCTCACCTTCGCGCTCGGCGTGGTCCTCGGGCTGGTCATCCTGCTGGTGCGCCGGCATGTGCCCGAGAGCCCGCGCTGGATGTTCATCCACGGGCGCGACGACGAGGCGGAGCGGCTGGTCGACGGCGTGGAGCGGGAGGTGGAGGCGGAGACCGGAAGCTCTCTTCCCCCGGCCGAGCCGCCCATCACCGTGCGGCAGCGCAAGAGCATCGGATTCGGCCTGATCGCCCGGACCGTCTTCCGCTCGTATCCCAAACGGGCCGTACTCGGACTCGCCCTCTTCATCGGACAGGCGTTCCTCTACAACGCCATCACCTTCGGCTTCGGCTCGATCCTCGTGAAGTTCTTCGATATCTCCAGCGGTGTCACCGGGTACTACTTCGCGGTCATCGCCTTCTGCAACTTCCTGGGACCGCTCCTCCTGGGCCGCCTTTTCGACACGGTGGGGCGGAAGCCGATGATCGCGGGGACGTACGTCCTGTCCGGCCTGCTCCTGTTCGGCACCGCGTGGCTCTTCGGCGCCGGGGCTCTCACGGCCGTCACCATGACCGCCTGCTGGTGCGCGGTCCTCTTCGTGGCGTCCGCCGGTGCGAGCTCCGCCTACCTGACCGTGAGCGAGATCTTCCCCATGGAGACCCGGGCGATGGCCATCGCGTTCTTCTACGCCGTGGGAACGGCCGCCGGAGGCATCACCGGCCCGCTGGTCTTCGCGGACCTGACCGCGAGCGGCGTGGTCGGCGACACCGTCCTGGCCTTCTGTATCGGAGCGGCCCTCATGGTGGCCGCGGGTGTCGTCGCGTACTTCTTCGCGGTGGCGGCCGAGCAGAAGTCCCTCGAGTCCATCGCGACCCCGCTCTCCGCCGAAGCCGGGCAGGCCGCCGGGCCGACCTGAGCAACGTCCGACTCATGGCAGACTTGACCGGGGCATTCCGCCCGTGCGCGCCTGCCCTCGCCGGCTCCCGGCCGGACCACTCCCCACCGAAGCCCGACAACGGCATGAGTGACGAGTGACAGAGGAACGGCAATGACGGTGACAGAGGACAGCCAGGAGTTCGCTCCCGGTATCGACGAGTTCGGTCCCGGTATCGACCCGGAGCGGCTGGCCGTCTGCCTGGGCGTGCTCGACGAGCTGAACACCATCGAGGTCGACCACCCCGACGCCATCGCCGTGCGCCGGGCCACCGCGGGCATCTACCGCACCGTGAAGCAGCGCCGCCGCCAGGAGCGCCGCGCAGCCAAGACCGCGCACGACAAGGCCGTCACCGAAGCCACGGCGACCGGCTCGGCCGAGCGCATCGACGACGAGACGCAGGGCGTCCTCCCGTCCTCCTCGGCCACCGCCGAGATCGCGGGCATACTCCAGCGTCCCCGGTCCTGCTACATCTGCAAGACCCGGTACGTCGAGGTGGACGCCTTCTACCACCAGCTCTGCCAGCAGTGCGCGAAGGAGAACCGCAGCCGGCGCGAGGCGCGCACCGACCTCACCGGCCGCCGGGCCCTGCTCACCGGTGGCCGGGCCAAGATCGGTATGTACATCGCGCTGCGGCTCCTGCGGGACGGCGCCCACACCACCATCACCACGCGCTTCCCCAACGACGCCATCCGCCGGTTCAAGGCGATGCCGGACAGCGACGAGTGGATCCACCGTCTGAAGATCGTCGGCATCGATCTGCGCGACCCGGCCCAGGTCGTCGCCCTCGCCGACTCGGTCGCCGCCGAGGGGCCGCTCGACATCCTGATCAACAACGCCGCACAGACGGTCCGCCGCTCCCCGCAGGCCTACAGCGAGCTGCTGAGCGCGGAATCCGCACCGCTCCCGGCGGGCGAACTGCCGGCCGCCGAGGTCATCGGGACGTTCGGCAGCGGCACCGTCGACCGGGTGGCCGCGCTGCCGGCCGCCCGCAAGGAGGGCCAGGGGCTCAGTGCCCAGGACGTCACCGACCTGGCGCTGGTCACCGGTTCCGCCTCGCCGGCCCGCATCGCCGCGGGCACCGCGATCGACGCGGGCGGCCTGGTCCCGGACCTGCACGACACGAACAGCTGGATCCAGACCGTCGAGGAGGTCGAGCCGATCGAGCTCCTCGAGGTCCAGCTCTGCAACTCCACGGCGCCCTTCATCCTGATCAGCAGGCTCCGGCCCGCGATGGCCAGGACCGCGGCGAAGCGCGCCTACGTGGTCAACGTCTCCGCGATGGAGGGCGTGTTCGGCCGCGGATACAAGGGCGCGGGACACCCGCACACCAACATGGCCAAGGCCGCGCTGAACATGCTGACCCGCACCAGCGCCCAGGAGATGTTCGAGAAGGACCACATCCTCATGACGGCCGTCGACACCGGCTGGATCACGGACGAGCGGCCGCACCCCGACAAGATCCGCCTCGCGGAAGAGGGTTTTCACGCCCCTCTGGACCTCGTCGACGGCGCCGCGCGGGTCTACGACCCGATCGTGCGCGGCGAGGAGGGCGAGGAGCTGTACGGCTGCTTCCTGAAGGATTACGCCCCCGCGGGCTGGTGACCACCTTCGGCCGGACCCGTACCTCGGGCCACTTCGGCACCTTCCGTCACCTGCGATGACAGGGGACACGGCGGCGGCCCCGCGGACAGCGGGGCCGCCGCCGTCCTGTTGGCTGAAAGTGACCCAGGCCACACGTTCTGTCGAGCGCGACGGCGCTCATTTGGTTAGTCTGGGGTGAACGGACGCCACCAAGGGATCCACGAAGCTTCCTCGGCCGTCCTGGGACAGGTCTGTAAGCAGCCCGCCGTCCCACCCCGTACCGGCGCCACCGCGACCGAACTGTTTCTGCCCCTGCCCCGCAGAGGGCGGTCGACACGGTTCTCACAGCCGCAGCGTCGCCACCGCCCGGGGTTACGCGACACATAAGGAGTCCGCGGTGACACCTGAAATGACGAAGACCGAGACGCGCCCGACCGAACTGACCGGAGAGCGGGCCCGTCGGCCCGAGAAGCTCCGGAACATCGAGGTCTGGGCAAGGTCGGCACCGATCAGGCTGGCCGGCTACGAGGACGATCTGGCCGAGCCGCACATCCTGCCCGGCATCGACTGACCCGCGTCCGGCCCTCTTCGAGCAGCGCCTCATGCTTCTGCCCCCGTCCCCGGGACGGGGGCAGAAGCATGAACACCGCTGTCACCGGCTCCGGCCGGGTCCGTCCGGCCGGAGCGGAACGGGCCGGGCCACCGGTCTCATGAAGTCCCGCACATAGGTCCGGTCCCACCAGCATCCGGTGGCCCGCAGCTCCTGCAGGTCCGTGAACCGGTAGTGGAAGACCCTGGCCCGGATGTGGGCCGGCGGGCCCTCGGGGAACGGGTTGTGGCCCAGCAGCCGCAGCGTGTCCCGGTCGCCGCGCAGCAGCCGTTCGACGAACGGGCCGAACCAGGAGCGGGCGTAGGCGGGGGAGAGCGCCGCGAACCACATCATCCAGTCCAGCCGCAGGTGGTACGGGGCGAACTGGCGCGGCAGCCGGCGCGGATCGCCCGGCTTGCCCCGGAAGCCGTACTCCAGCCAGCGCGTCCCCTCGTGGATCACCGCTTCGCCGGTGCCCTCGACCACCACCTCGAGCCGCATCCTGCTGATGCTCCCGAAGGCTCCGTAGGTGTTCACCAGGTGCAGTGGGTCGAAGGAGCGGTTCATCGCCTGCCGGCGGGAGAGCAGATTGCGCGCCGGGCGGTAGCTGAGGACAAGGACGAGGGCCGTGACGAGGAAGACCACCACCTCGTACCAGAGCGGCGCCTCCGGCTGGGCGGGGGGCGGGCCGGTGATCAGCGACCAGTCGACCGCCGCGAGGGCGAGGACGATCGTCAGCCAGTTCAGCCAGGCGAAGTTCCCCGACAGCACCAGCCACAGCTGGGTCAGCACCATCAGCCCCGCCGCGGCGCTCGCCACGGGCTGGGGGGTGAAGAGAAGAAAGGGCACCACGAGCTGGGTGACATGGTTCGCCGCGGTCTCCACCCGGTGCGCGGGCTTCGGGAGACGGTGGAAGAACCAGCTCAGCGGTCCGGGCATCGGCTGGGTCTCATGGTGGAAGTCCAGGCAGGTCAGCCGCCGCCAGCACTCGTCCCCCCGCATCTTGATGAGTCCCGCGCCGAATTCCACCCGGAAGAGCAGCCAGCGCAGCAGCCAGAGCACCAGCACCGGGGCCGCCGTGGAGCCGTTGCCGAGGAACACCGCGAGGAAGCCCGTCTCCAGCAGGAGCGACTCCCAGCCGAAGCCGTACCAGACCTGGCCGACCTGGACGATCGACAGGTACAGCACCCACGGCACGGCCCAGAGGGCCATCGCCGCGCCCAGCGAAAGGTGCGCGTCCAGGCCGGCCAGAAGCGCGAGCGACACCGCGGCGCCCGCCCAGGCGACCAGCGCGAAGAAGCGGTCCGAGTAGTGCAGACGGAACAGGCCGGGCGCGGCCCGCCACGAGGTGTGCCGCAGGAGGTCGGGCGCCGGGAGCATGCCGCGGGAGCCGATCAGCGCCCGGAACTGCAGCGCCGCGGCGACGAACGCGACGAGGTAGACGCCGGCGAGCGCCCGCTGGAAGATCAGCCTGCTCAGCCAGTAGCCGTCCGCGGTGAACCATTCCATCGCCTCCAGTATCCGGCGTGCCCCGCCCGTCAGGCGGCCGACACGACGGCCCGGCGCAGTACGGAGGCGAGCCGTCGGGCGTACCACCGCTGGGCCACGGGGACGAGCGGACCCGCTAGCCGGGTGTACCAGGAGGCGGGCCGGGAGAAGGCCATGACGGTGAACCACACGGTCCCGTCGTCCGCCAGCTCCACGACGAAACTCTCCTCCCCGCACTCCGGATGCCCCGCCAGGGTCCCGTACGCGAAGCCGGTGCGGTCCTTCTCGTACACGGTCCAGACGATCTCGCAGGGGGCGGCGAGGCGGAGCGGCCCGATGCCCGCCGACACCTCGACGGTGACCCCGGCGGCGGCCCGCGCGGCGGAGGCGTTCACCCTGGCTCCGGCGGCGCGGTGGGCGCGCCACTCGGTGACGGCGGTGCCCGCGGCCTCGAAGTCCGCACGGCCCCGGCCGACCGCTGCGCGGTGGTGCAGGTGGTTGTACCCGTCCGGGAGCGGTCCCAGCCGGGTCGCTCCTGCCTCGGGATACGTGAGCGTGCTCATGCGGTCCTGCCTTCCGGGTGGGTGAGGTCCTGGAGCCGGCGCCGGGCGAGCAGCGCGCAGAGCGCGAAGCCGAGTGCGTTGCCGAGGCCGTGCGTGGCCGCCATCCAGGTCAGTGTGGGGTGCGGCAGTCCGGTGGCCTCACCGAGCGCCCAGCTCAGCGCCAGCACCATGGTGACCGCGAGTACGCCCGCCGATACGGCCAGCAGGGCGCGGGTGACGCGATCCCGTCCTGCGGCGGGGACCGTGCGCCAGGTCAGGAGGGCGACCGTCCACATCCCGGCGGTGAGCACGACGGCCCCGGCCAGCTCGGTCAGGTCCCCGGTGAAGTAGCCGACGAGGACGAGGAGGGTGCCGAGCGGCACGCTCAGGGCAGCGAACCGGCCCGCCGCACCGTCCTGAGCGCGGCAGGCGAGCCCGGCGACGAGGGCGGCGGCGAAACCGGCGAAGTGGAAGTGGGGCACGGTCAGCGCCAGGATGCCGAGCCCGAAGCCGAACAGTTCGTGGCCGGAGCGCTCGGCGACGAGGGAGAGCGCGGCGACGGACGGGGCGACCAGCGCGGTGAGCAGGGCGGCCTCCGCCGGACGCAGGCTGTGTGTGCGCGCGAGCCGGCGGGGCGCGTGGGTGGCGAGGAGCAGTGTCCCCAGCGCGTAGCAGAGGGCGAGCGCGGTGGCGACGCCGCCGCGTGGCAGCCACAGGGACACCGCCCCGGGCACCGCGAAGAGCGGCCACAGACGCCGTATCCGGTGGAGCGAGGGGTCGCCGACGAGCCCCAGGCCCAACGGAACGATCACCAGCATGCCCAGCATCACGATCAGCCCGACCAGTACGGACATCGCGCCCACCCCCGCCCACAGCACGACCAGTAAGAATTGAACGTGTTCAATTCATGTCACGGCGAGCATAGGCGTCGCCTTGAACGTGTTCAAGGCGTCGGTTCGGTCGAGGAATCGGACAAATAATGGCAGAGTGGCGCACATGGATGATCGGGTAGCGGGTGCCCTGTCACTCCCGGACGACTGGCCCGCCCACCCGGATCTCAGCCTCGCCCTGAACCGAATGGGCAGCTTCGACTGGGATCTGGACAGCGGCCTCATGCATATGGACGAGCCCGCCCTCGGCGTGTTCGACCTGCGCCCCGACGAGTACGACGGCCGTCCCTCGGCGCTCGCGCAGCGTGTCCCGGCCGACGAGGCGATCCGGCTCGACGCGATGGTCTCGCAGGCGCTCAAGAGCGGCCGCAACAACTACGGCGCGTACTTCCGCAGGACGCAGCGGGACGGCTCCCTGTGCTGGACGCACACCCAGGGGTTCATCCGCCGCGACGGCACCGGTCGGCCCCGACGCATCATCGGGATCATCCGTGACGCCACCCAGGAACTGGCCGAGTCCACCGCCCGCCGGACCGTCGACGAGGAGCGCCGGCGCCGTACGAGCCTGGTCGAGGGCACCACGGCGGCCCTGGCGCACGCCCGGACGGTCAAGGACGTCACCGACGTGCTGAAGAGCTCCCGCGGCCTGGCCAACCTCGGCGCCACCAGCCTCGTCATGGGGCTGCTCGAGTCGGGGCGTATCCATCTGGTGGCGGACGGCCCCGAGGGGGCCTTCGTGCAGGGCACCCGCTACACGCGCACCGACGAGCCCTATCCGATGAGCGAAGTGATCCGCACGCTCACACCGCGTTTCATCGAGACGCCCGAGGACTTCGCGACCTCGTACCCCATCCTGTGGCCGCATATCAGCCATCTCGGCATCACCGCCGCCGCCTACATGCCGCTCATCGCCCAGGCCCGCCCGATCGGCGCACTCGGGCTCCTCTACGGCAACAAGGCCGGCTTCACCAGCGACGAGCGGAACCTGCTGGTGGCTCTCGGCAGTTCGATCGCCCAGAGCCTCCAGCGGGCGATGCTCTACGAACAGGAGCACGACCTCGCCGAAGGGCTCCAGCAGGCCATGCTGCCCCGCCGGATCCCCGAGGTGCGGGGCGCCCAGGTCGCCGTGCGCTACCGCTCCGCGCGGCTCGGCAGGGACATCGGTGGTGACTGGTACGACATCATCTCGCTGCCCGGCGGCCGGGTCGGCGCCGTCATCGGTGACGTACAGGGGCACGACACGCACGCGGCGGCCGTCATGGGGCAGCTCAGGATCGTGCTGCGCGCCTACGCGGCCGAGGGGCACAGCCCGGCGACGGTCATGGCGCGCGCGTCCGTCTTCCTTCACGAGCTCGACACCGACCGCTTCGCGACCTGCACCTACGCCGAGGCCGATCTGACCACCGGAGTGGTGCAGCTGGTGAGGGCCGGGCACGTGGACCCGGCCCTGCGGGACATCGACGGGAGCTGCCGCAGGCTGCCGGTCGACGGAGGTATGCCGCTGGGCCTCTCCGCGGAGTTCGGACACCTCGAATACCCGGTCAGCACCGTCGATCTGGACCCGGGCCAGATGCTGATCCTCTACACCGACGGAATGGTGGAGCTGCCCGGCACCGACCTGGACGAAGGCATGCGGCTGCTGGCCGCGACGGTCCGCGACGGTCCGCAGGACCTCCAGAAGCTGGCCGACCGGCTCTGCGAGGTCGTCGACGAGCGCGGCGGTGAGGACGACATGGCGGTGCTGCTGCTGCGCCGCGACGCGGCCCACGCGCCCCACCCGGGCGGCCGCCTCCAGCAGCACGTCGCGCAGAACGACCCGGAGGCGCTGACGTCCGCCCGCCACATGATCCGGGCCGCAGTGCGCGCCTGGGGAGCGAAGGGCCGGGCGGACGAGGTCGAGCTCGCGGCCGACGAGCTCATCACCAACGCCCTGATGCACACCGACGGCGGTGCCATCGTCACCATCCGGATGCTCACCGGGCCCGAACGCCGCCTCCGGGTCGACGTCGAGGACCGCTCCAGCGCACTGCCACGCCGGCGGGACGCGGGGGAGTCCGGGGTCTCGGGCCGCGGGCTCATGCTCGTCGACCGGCTGGCCGATGTCTGGGGCGTGGAGTCCCGGGGCAACGGCAAGTGCGTGTGGTGCGAGTTCTTCGTCCCGGAGCACCGGTAGCGCGACTGTCGCAACAGCGGAAGACTGTAACAGTACGTAACATGTCCATACTTGACCGTAACCGATCTTGCGGGATTGACTGCGATCCCGCCGTTCCGCTGTCGAAGACGCGAGGCCCCGTTGAGTACCGAGCTTCTGGCACCTCTTGATCTGGCTTTCTGGCACCTCGAAACCGATGCCCATCCGATGCACCTCGGCGCGCTCGCCGTCTTCGACCCGGTACCGGGCGTCGCCCCGCAGGACCTGCTCGAACTGCTCGGAGCCCGCGCCGCCGCGATTCCCCGGCTGCGCATGCGCGTACGCGACGTCCTGCTGCCCGTCGGCGGTGCGGCCTGGTTCACCGACAAGGACTTCGACGTGCAACGGCACGTCAGGCGGGTCGTGCTCCCCGGGGGCGACTTCGTGGCGGAGGCGACCCGGCTCGCCGGTGAACTCATGGAGCGGCCGCTCGGACGGGGCCTGCCGCCCTGGCAGATGTATCTCCTGGACAGCCCGGGTGACGGCCCGTTCGCCGTACTCGTGAAGCTGCACCACGCGCTCGCCGACGGCATGCGGGCCGTCGCCATCGGCGCCGGCATCTTCGACCAGATCGCTTCCGCCGGCGCGGGCCGTGGCGCGGTGCGCCGCCGGACACCCGTACCGCCCCGCTCCTGGCTGCCCGGCCCGTACGAGGCCGCGGGCATGGCGATCGACCGGCTCGGGGACGTGCGCCGGGCGCTGGGGGTCGGTGCCTCCGTCGTACGCGCCAGCCGCCTCGACCTGCGCGCCGGCACGGCACTCACCGCACGCTCCAGCGGCACCCGCCGGCTGGCCACCGCCGACCTCGACGCCGAGACGGTGCAGCGGATCCGCCGCACCGAGGGCGGCACGGCCAACGACGTCCTGCTCGCGGTCGTCGCCGGTGCGCTGCGCCGCTGGATGCTCGAACGCGGCGAGCCGCTGCCGGGCGCCGACCCGCGTGCCCTGGTCCCCGTCTCCCGGCGCAGGCCCGGCGGAGCGGCCACCGGCAACCGACTCTCCGCCTACCTCCTCGGCCTGCCCGTCGGCGAGCCCGACGCCCGGGAGCGACTGCGCCTCGTACGCACGGGCATGGACCGCAGCAAGGCGGCCGGACCGCTGCGCGGCGCGGGCGCCGTCGCCGTACTGGCCGACCAGCTGCCCGCGCTGGCCCACCGGTTCGGAGCCCCGCTGGCGGGGAACGCGGCCCGGATGCTCTTCGACATCCTGGTCACCAGCGTGCCCCTGCCCCGCTCGGCGCTCTCCCTAGGCGGCTGCCCGCTGCGCGCCCTCTACCCCATGGCACCGCTGGCCCGAGGACAGTCGCTGGCCGTCGCCCTGACCACGTACGGCGGAGGGGTGCAGGTCGGACTGGTCGCCGACGGTAAGGCGCTTCCCGATCTCGACCGGCTCGCCTGCGCGGTCCGCGAGGAACTGCGCGACCTGCACTCACTCGTGCCCGCGGTGCCCGCACCGGCCTGACGGCCGATTCGCCGGGCCCTGTTGACGCGGCGGATTGATCCGATGAATATTCCTCTACGGACCATCAGGGATCACCGGCGGGGGCGGCAGGGCCATGCGGCGCATCAGACTCGGACGCAGTGCGGTCGAGATCACCGAGCTCGCCTTCGGGGCGGCGGCCATCGGAAATCTCTTCACGGAGGTCGATCCGGAGCAGGCCGCCGCCGCCGTGGACGCGGCGTGGGACGAGGGCATCCGCTACTTCGACACCGCGCCGCACTACGGCCTCGGACTCTCCGAACGCCGTCTCGGGGAGGCTCTGCGCGACCGGCCCCGGGACACGTACGCGGTGTCCACGAAGGCGGGCCGCCTGCTCGAACCGCTGCCCGCCGACGGGACGGCGGCCCACCGCGGGCTTTCCGACGGCTTCGCCGTGCCGCACACCCACCGGCGTCGCTGGGACTTCAGCGCCGACGGCATCCGCCGCAGCATCGAGGACAGTCTCGGGCGTCTCGGCCTCGACCGGGTCGACATCGTGTATCTGCACGACCCCGACGACCACGGGGAGACGGCCTTCCGCGAGGGCTACCCGGCGCTGGAGAAGCTGCGCGACGAGGGCGTGGTCGGCGCCATCGGGGCCGGCATGAACCAGACCGCGATGCTCACCCGCTTCCTGCGCGAGACCGACATCGATGCCGTCCTCTGCGCCGGCCGCTTCACCCTCCTCGACCACAGCGCCCTCGACGACCTGCTGCCGGAGGCCGCCGCCCGGGGCCGCAGCGTCGTCGTCGGAGGTGTGTTCAACTCCGGGCTGCTCGTCGACCCGCGCCCCGGAGCGACGTACGACTACGCGGCGGCCCCCGCGCCCCTCCTCGAACGCGCCGTACGCATCCGGGCCGTCACCGAAGCGCACGGTGTCCCGCTGCGCGCGGCCGCCCTCCACTACTCGCTGGGTCACCCCGCCGTCGCGGGGGCCCTCGTCGGCACCCGCTCCCCGGACGAGGTGAGGGACGCCGCCGCACGGTTCCGCACGCCGGTTCCGGACGCGCTCTGGGACGACCTGCGCGCGGAAGGGCTGCTGTGACGTGACGCTCCCGCCGGTCATCGACGCCCACCACCATGTGTGGGACCTCGCGGTGCGCGACCAGGACTGGATCACCGGCGAGGAACTCGCGCCCCTCCGCCGCACCTTCACCCTCGCCGACCTGGAGCCCGAGGCACGCGCCGCCGGGGTGGTCGCCACCGTGCTCGTCCAGACGGTGACCGTCGCCGAGGAGACCCCCGAATTCCTCGCGCTCGCCCACAGGAGCGCGCTCGTCGCGGGTGTCGTCGGATGGACCGACCTCACCGCGCCCGGCATCGGCGACACCCTCGCCGGACTCCGCGCCCTGCCCGGCGGCGACCGGCTCGTCGGACTCCGCCACCAGGTCCAGGGCGAACCCGACCCCGAGTGGCTGCTGCGCCCCGACGTCCTGCGCGGACTGCGAGCCGTCGCCGCCGCCGGACTCGCCTACGACCTGATCGTCCGGCCCCACCAGCTGCCCGCCGCCACCCGCGCGGCCGCCCTCCTGCCGGAGCTCACCTTCGTACTCGACCACGCGGGCAAACCGCCCGTGGCCCGGCGCGCGACGCACCCCTGGGCCGATGACCTGCGGGCGCTGGCTGCACTGCCCAACACCGTCTGCAAACTCTCCGGTCTGGTCACCGAGGCGGACCCACGGGCCTGGACCGTGGAGGACCTGCGCCCCTACGCGGACACCGTCATCGAGGCCTTCGGGCCCGGCCGGCTGATGTTCGGCTCCGACTGGCCCGTGTGCCGGCTCGCCGCCGGGTACACCGAGGTCCTGGACGTGGCACGTGAGCTGACCGGCCCGCTCGGGGAGGACGGACAGCGGTCCGTCCTCTCGGACACCGCACGGCGCGTCTACGGGCTGCGAACGCCCGCCGCCTGAACACGGCGCGCACCCGGCGGGCGTTCGCGGGGCCGTTGCGGCAGGCTGGAGTCATGCCCGAACTGCCGGAAGTCGAAGCCCTGCGGGACTTCCTCGACGAACATCTGGTCGGCAAGGAGATCGCCCGCGTCCTGCCGCTGGCGATCAGCGTCCTGAAGACGTACGACCCGCCGCCCACCGCCCTCGAAGGCGCCACCGTGACGGCTGTGGCGCGGCACGGCAAATTCCTCGACATCACGGCCGGAGAGCTCCATCTGCTCATCCATCTCGCGCGGGCCGGCTGGCTGCAGTGGAAGGACAGCTTCCCCGCCACCCCGCCACGGCCCGGCAAGGGCCCACTCGCCCTCCGGACGGTCCTCACCGGCGGCGACGGCTTCGACCTGACCGAGATGGGCACCACCAAGCGCCTCGCCGTCCACCTGGTGCGCGACCCCTCGGACGTGCCCGGGGTGGCACGCCTCGGGCCCGACCCGCTGGCCGACTCCTTCGACCGGGACGCGTTCGCGATGGTGCTCGGCGGGGCACGCCGGCAGATCAAGGGCGCCCTGCGCGACCAGTCCCTGATCGCGGGCATCGGCAACGCCTACAGCGACGAGATCCTGCACGTCGCGAAGATGTCACCGTTCAAGCTCACCACCGCCCTCGGCGACAACGACATCACTCATCTGTACAACGCGATGCGCACCACGCTCCAGGACGCCGTCGAGCGCTCCCGGGGCGTCGCGGCGGGCCGGCTGAAGGCGGAGAAGAAGAGCAGCATGCGCGTCCACGGCCGCACCGGGCAGCCCTGCCCCGTCTGCGGGGACACCGTGCTGGAGGTGTCGTTCAGCGACTCGTCGCTGCAGTACTGCCCCACCTGCCAGACCGGGGGCAAGCCCCTCGCCGACCGCCGGCTGTCCCGTCTGCTCAAGTAGCGGCCCGGTCACCGCCACCGGGCCCGGCGGGGAGCGCCACCGGGCGGAAGCCGGCGCGCGTACGCAGCCAAGTGGGCCACCACCACGTCGAACTCGCGCACCTGGACCGCACAAGCGGAACACCCGGCCAGATGATCCTCGAAACGGCAGGTGTCGGCCGCCCCGAGGACCCCGAGCGCGTAGGCCCCGGCGTCGAGGTGGAGTTCGATGGCGCGCATGCACCCAGATACGTGACGAACCCGTGAATCACTCACGCCGTCCCGCCCCCGAAGCACCTAAACTCCGGCCTCATGCTGCGCGTACTCGCCGTCGACGACGAAGAACCCGCCCTGGAGGAACTCCTCTACCTCCTGCGCGCCGATCCCCGCATCCGGAGCGCCGAGGGAGCCACGGGTGCCACCGAGGCGCTGCGCCGTATCGGGGGAGCCGTCGACGCCGGGCCCGAGGACCCCTCGGCCATCGACGTCGTGTTCCTGGACATCCACATGGCGGGGCTCACCGGACTCGACGTCGCCCAGCTCCTGGCCGGGTTCGCCGCACCGCCGCTCATCGTCTTCGTCACCGCCCACGAGGGATTCGCCGTACACGCCTTCGACCTCAAGGCCGTCGACTACGTGCTCAAGCCCGTCCGCCGCGAGCGGCTGGCCGAGGCGGTCCGCCGCGTGGCCGAACAGGTCGGTGAGCGCTCCGCGTCCGTCCACGACGCGGCCGCCGACCAGGTCGCGGTGGAACTGGGCGGGATCATCCGGTTCGTGCCCGTCGACGACATCGCCTACGCCGAGGCACAGGGCGACTACGCCCGCCTGCACACAGCGACCGGCAGCCATCTCGTCCGGATACCGCTCACGACCCTGGAGGAGCGATGGCGCTCCCGGGGATTCGTACGCATTCACCGCCGCCATCTCGTGGCGCTGAACCGCATCGACGAACTCAGGCTCGACGCCGGCAGCATGAGCGTCCGCATCGGGGGCGCCGAGCTCGCGGTCAGCCGCCGTCACACCCGTGCCCTCCGCGACCTCCTGATGCGGCAGACCGGCCGCTGACCTGGCTCGACCGGGAGGGCGGCCCTTCCCAGCCGGGCCCTGCGCCGCCTACACTCCGGCCCCATGTCCGCAGAGAGCACGCCCCGTCGCGAAGTGGTCATGGGCGAGCCCCGGCGGGTGCGTCCACTGCCCCGTTACCGTGCCCAGTCGGAGATCGACGAGCAGACCGCACTCGGGGGCGCCTACGTCCGCTCCCTGATGCGCAGCCAGCTCCGTGCCGGACTCACCGCCTTCGCGGTCCTCGCCCTCGTCGCCGGAACCCTGCCCCTGGTCTTCGAGGCGCTGCACAGCAACGCCCTCGTCTGGGCGGTGCTCGGCTTCGCCACCTATCCGCCGCTCACCCTGGCCGCCTGGTGGTACGTGCGCAGGGCCGAGCGCAACGAGCGCGACTTCGCCCGACTCGTGGAAGGCCTCCCCGCACCGTGAGCGCACCCGGCCACCCGGCGGCGGTGGTGGCGGTCGCCCTCGTCGTCCTGGCCACCGTCCTCGTCGGCGGTTTCGGGCTGCGGATCTCCCGCACCACCTCCGACTTCTACGTCGCGTCGCGCACCGTACGGCCGAGGCTCAACGCCGCTGCCATCAGCGGCGAGTACCTGTCCGCCGCGTCCTTCCTCGGTATCGCCGGGCTGGTGCTGGTGCACGGCCCCGACATGCTGTGGTACCCGGTCGGCTACACCGCCGGGTATCTCGTGCTGCTGGTGTTCGTCGCCGCTCCGCTGCGCCGCTCGGGGGCGTACACCCTGCCCGACTTCGCCGAGGGACGGCTCGAATCCCGGCAGGTGCGCCGGCTGGTCAGTGTGTTCGTCGTCGGAGCCGGCTGGGTCTACCTCGTGCCGCAGCTCCAGGGCGCCGGGCTCACCCTGAAGATCCTCACCGGTGCGCCCGGCTGGCTCGGCGACGTGCTCGTCGCCTCCGTCGTGGTGGTCGCCGTCGCGGCGGGCGGCATGCGCTCCATCACCTTCGTGCAGGTGTTCCAGTACTGGCTGAAGCTCACGGCGCTCCTGGTGCCCGCGATCTTCCTGGTGCTGGCCTGGCAGGGCGACGGCCGCCCACGGGTCAGCTTCGACGAGCAGATCTCGGTCTTCCGCGCCGACCATCCGCTCTACGCGACGTACGGACTGATCGTGGCGACGTTCCTCGGCACCATGGGCCTGCCCCATGTGGTGGTCCGCTTCTACACCAGCCCCAACGGCCGCGACGCCCGCCGCACCACGGTCGCGGTGCTCGCCCTGGTCGGCCTGTTCTATCTGCTGCCCCCGGTGTACGGGGCCCTGGGCCGGCTGTACGCGCCCGAGCTCATGCACGGCGGTGACGCCGACGCGGCCGTTCTGCTGCTGCCCGCCCGGGTGATCGGCGGACTGGGCGGTGATCTGCTCGGCGCGCTCCTCGCGGGCGGAGCGTTCGCCGCGTTCCTGTCCACGGCGTCCGGGCTCACCATGGCCGTCGCCGGAGTGATCACCCAGGACGTCCTGCCCTCGCGGGGCGTCCGGCACTTCCGGCTGGCCACCGTCCTGGCCATCGCCGTGCCCCTGGCCGGCTCGCTGGTCGTCAGCAGGGTGCCGGTGGCCGACGCCGTCGGCATGGCCTTCGCGGTCTCCGCGTCGTCCTTCTGCCCGTTGCTCGTCCTCGGCATCTGGTGGCGGCGGCTCACCCCGCCGGGCGCGATCGCCGGACTGCTGCTCGGAGGGGGCTCGGCGCTGCTGTCCGTGGCCATCACCGTCAGCGGAGCGGTGCGCCCGCCGGGCTGGCCGCACGCCCTGCTGGCCTGGCCGGCCGTCTGGTCCGTACCGGTCGGCTTCCTCGCGATGATCCTGGTCTCCCTGGCCACCCCGGGACGGATACCGCCGGGGACCAACGCCGCCATGACCCGCTTCCACCTCCCGGAAGCGCTGACCTCGGGACGGGTGCGATGACCGGGGCCGGGATCGCCGTCATCACCGTGCTCGTCCTTCTGCTGTTCTCCACCGGCTTCCTGCTGGGCCGCACCGCCCGTCCCGTACGCACCAGCGATGTGGGCACGCCCGTCGAGCACGCCACCTTCGAGACCCTGCACACGGCCTCCCTCGCCGCGCCCCCGCTGCGCGCGGGGCTCACCGAGGAGAGCGCGCGCAGGTCGGCGCGCGGACTGCGCTCGCTGCTCGGCACCGATGCCCTGTGCCTCACCGACCGCGACCGGGTGCTGGTGTGGGACGGGGAGGGGGACCACCACGGCAAGGAGGTGATGCACCAGGTCGAGGGGCTGCTGGCCAGCGGCAGGGACACCGCCTTCCACAGCGACTGCGGTGACCTCGACTGCCCGCTGCGCTGGGCCGTCGCCGTCCCGCTGACGGTCGACCACCGGGTGCTCGGCACCCTCGTCGCCTACGCCCCCCGCGAATCGGCGGTCCTGGCCAGGGCCGCGGGGGAGGTGGCCCGCTGGGTCTGCGTACAGCTGGAACTCGCCGAGCTCGACCGCTCCCGTACGCAGCTCATCGAGGCCGAGATCAAGGCGCTGCGGGCCCAGATCTCTCCGCACTTCATCTTCAACTCGCTGGCCGCGATCGCGTCGTTCGTCCGGACCGACCCCGAGCGCGCGCGTGAACTCCTCCTGGAATTCGCCGACTTCACCCGCTACTCGTTCCGCAGGCACGGTGAGTTCACCACCCTGGCCGATGAGCTCCACTCCATCGACCAGTATCTGGCGCTGGTGCGCGCGCGCTTCGGTGAACGGCTCTCCGTGACGCTCCAGGTGGCCCCGGAGGTCCTTCCCGTCTCGCTGCCGTTCCTCTGTCTCCAGCCCTTGGTCGAGAACGCCGTGAAGCACGGCCTGGAGGGCGCCGTCACTCCTGCACGGCCCCTGGGCACCGTCCGCGCGGGTGGCGCCCCGATCCGCATCACGATCAGCGCACTGGACGCCGGCGCCGAGGCGGAGGTCGTCATCGAGGACGACGGCACCGGCATGGAGCCGGAACGCCTGCGCCAGATTCTGCGCGGCGAAGGCGGCACCTCCACCGGCATCGGACTGCTCAACGTGGACGAACGGCTGCGCCAGGTGTACGGGGACGACTACGGCCTCGTCATCGAGACGGGAGTCGGAGCGGGCATGAAGATCACCCTGAGGCTGCCCAAGTACCGTGCGGGCGTCCACGGTTCATGACCGGGCTGTCCGCCCGGCGGTCAGTACAGATGGACCGCCAGATGACCCAGTGGCAGCCCCAGCTGCCACGCCGGAGTCCAGACCTGCGTCTCCGCGTCCTCGTCCTCCTCGCCGTCGGCGTCCACCGGATCCCATGGCGGCGGGCCGATCGCGTCGAGGTCGGCCGCCAGCAGCTCGGTCTCCTCCAGCCACCGCCAGGCGGCCCGTGCCAGTGCGAGGTCGGGATCCGCGACCCCGGCCGGGGCGGTCGGCCGCTCCAGCGCCTCGAGGCGTGCGCAGACCCAGCGTCTCCAGGAGGCGCCGTACGCCGTGAGCAGCCGGAGCTCGTCCACCCGGGCCGCGGGGAGCTCGTCGGCCCCCGCTCCGTCGGAGAGGAAGATCGTCAGGGCGAGCGCGTCGCGTCCCGCACGGTACTCCAGGGTCGTCGGCTCCATCAGGCCGCCGGTCTCCAGGACCTCGTCAGCGATGTACTCGGAGTACATCCAGGCCATCGGGACCAGCAGCCCGCCCCCGCCGGTTCTCTCGTGGTGTTCGGGACGCATCCCGTCTCGCCTCTTTCGTCGACTCCGTACCGGGCTACACGCAGCATTGAACCGGGGGCGCGCGCCCCGCGTGGGCAGAAGGGCAGGATCCGTCGGGAGATTCGAGGTGCCATGACCGCCGATCGCGGCGACGGCCCGCATGTGCGGCAGCTGCTGGGCGCCTATGTGCTCGATGCCCTGGAAGCGGACGAGAGCGGTGAGGTCGCCCGGCATCTGCAGCGGTGCGAGGCATGCGCGGCGGCCTATGTGGAGGTCGCGGAGGCGGTGTCCCTGCTCGCGCTGCTCAAGGTGGAGGACCTGCTGGAGTAGCCGGGCAGATTGCGGCTGAGCAGCCGCAGCGCGTAGTAGGAGCGGGACTTGACGGTGCCCGCGGGTATCCCGAGGGCCTGCGCGGTCTCGCCCACGCTGAGCCCCCGGAAGTAGATCTGCACGAGCACGGCCCGGTGCTCGGGGCTGAGCGTGCTCACGGCCTCGCGCACATCGAGGGCGTGGACCGCGGAGTCCGCCGTGTCGTCCTGGGCGGGGGCGCTCTCCAGCACCGCGTCACTGACCTCCGTCGGACGGGCCTGGCGGGACCTGCGGGCGTCGATGGCCAGCCGCCGCGCGACGGTGAAGAGCCACGGGCGCATCGAGTCGTAGGGAGCGTCGAACGCCTCAGGATGCTGCCAGGCACGTACCAGCGTCTCCTGGAGGAGGTCCTCCGCCCGCTGCCGGTCGCCGAACGTCAGGCCCAGCAGGAAGTGGAACAGCGCGGAGCCGTGCTCCCGCTGCAGCTGGGCGAGGTCCCGCTCATCGGTTGTTGCAGTGGTCATCGTGAACGTCCTTTCCCGAAGAGGCCCCTGACGCCTCGCTCCCGCCTGGCGTATACGAACGCATCGGCGCGTGAGGGAACAGGCGGTGCACCGAGGTGTGCGCCGAGCGGTCGCACGGAGCGGCGAGTGGTGCGGTGAACGGTCACTCGGCGCCGATACGGCCGATTCAGGTACTTTGCCTGCTTTGTTCTTGACTCACCGGTATGAATATATGTGTATTCGGATGGCCGAAATCGTCCGAACTGGGAGTCGTGCAGATGACGAAGCGCATCCGACAAGGCGCGGCGATCGCCGTCGCCGGTCTCCTCGCCACCGCAACAGCCTGTACCGGCCAGCAGTCGCCGCCCCCCGGTTTCGCCGGGCGGCACCTCTCCGCCGAGCAGGGTGTGAACGGCGCGGGCGCCGGGGGAGCGGAGCGGGCGCGCGCCTTCACGCTGCTGGCCTCGGGCGACATCCTGCCGCACTCCTCGATCATCGACCGTGCCGCGGCCGACGCGGGCGGCAGGGGTTACGACTTCCGTCCGATGCTCAAGGGCGCCGCTCCGGCTGTCTCGGGCGCGGATCTGGCCATCTGTCACATGGAGACGGTGTACGGCCAGGACGGCGGCCCCTACACCGGCTATCCGTCCTTCAAGTCACCGCCCGAGGTGGCGTCCGCACTGCGCGCCACCGGCTTCGACTCCTGCTCCACCGCCTCCAACCACACCCTGGACGACGGGGCCCAGGGGATCGGGCGGACGCTCGACGCGCTGGACCGCGCGGACGTCGCCCACGCCGGATCCGCGCGCTCGGCCGAGGAGGCCGCCCGCCCCACCTTGCTCAGGGCGGGCAAGGGCAAGAACGCGGCGAAGGTCGCCCACCTCGCGTACACCTACGGCACCAACGACATCCCGCTGCCCGCCGGGCAGCCCTGGGCGGTCAACCTGATCGACAAGGACCGGATCGTCGCGGACGCCCGGGCGGCCCGCAAGGCGGGTGCCGACGTGGTCGTCGTCTCCCTGCACTGGGGCACCGAATGGCAGGACGCCCCCGACGACGTCCAGCTCGGGCTCGGCCGCGAACTCACGGCCTCCGGCACCGGCGAACGCCCCGACATCGACCTGATCCTCGGCACCCACGCCCATGTCCCGCAGGCGTACGAGAAGGTCAACGGAACCTGGATCGTCTACGGCATGGGCGACCAGGTCGCCGGTGCCATGGTCAACCACGAGGGAGTCCAGGACCCGCGCGCCAACGAGAGCTCGATGGGCCGCTTCACCTTCCAGCCGCCCGCGAAACCGGGGCAGCGATGGGTGGTCGAGAAGGCCGAGTTCATCCCGCAGTGGTTCGACCCGGAGGCGGGGCGCGTGGTGGGTCTGACCCCTGGAGCCGCAGGCCCGGAGGGAGAGACGGCCGGCCGGCTGGGCGAGATCCGCGAGCGGATCCAGGCCGTCGTCCTGAGCCGTGGAGCAGCCCAGGACGGTCTCGTGGCCGGCAAGTGACGTCCGCCACCCACCGGGGCGTTCACGGCCCGGCAGAGACCGGCGGGCGCCGGTGGTGACCGGTCGGCGCCCGCGGGGTGTCACGGCACGACGGTGACCGGCCAGCGTCCGGCCTTCACGAGCCGGACCGCCACCGAGCCGATGAAGCGGTGCCCGGCGGACTCCGACGCGCCCACGACCACGGCGTCCGCCTTCAGTTCATCGGCGGCCGTCACGAGCCCGTTGTACGGATCCCCGTGGAACGTGTGGAACTCCCAACGGACCTTCCATATGTCCTTGAGCCGCTCGGTCGCCGTCCTGATCTCGTTCACCAGCCCCTCGGCGACCTCGCCGGTCGCGTCGGCCACCGGGGCCCCCAGGGCGGCGCCGGCCGACATCACCGGCTGGACGTAGACGAGGGCGAGCATCGCGTTCTGGCGACGGGCGAGGCCCGCCGCGTACGCCGCGGCCCGCATCGAGGACTCGGAGCCGTCGATGCCGGCGACGATCACCTTGGGGCCGTCCGTGCCGCGCTCGAAGCGGTGGTGTTGCTGGTCAGTCACGGGCCTGAGGGTAGCCGCTCGTGCCCCCGGCCCCCCGGGCGGGCGGTGGAACCCGGAACCTTCCCTCCGGATTCCGCCCAGGCACTCCATCCATCGGGTGCAAAACACCACATCCCAGGTGTCGGCGCCGGGCGGGGACGTCACTCCGTGCGAGCAGTTGGTCATGAAGCATGATCAGATTCCGGCGGAACGCCGCACCTTCCTGCGCCTCGCTCTCACCCTGGGGGCAGCCATCACCGTGCACGCCGTAGCAGCGGATCCGGCCGGGACGCCGGCGCGCCCCGGTGGAGAGCCCCCGGCCCCGGCCGCCGGGCCTCCGGCGAGTGCCCGGACGGCTCCGGGTGCCTATCGGCTGAGCCCCATGACCTCGACCACGCCGCCCCGCTTCCGGCCGGCCGCGCCGCCCGTCCGCACCCGGCCCTTCGAGGAGCTGCCGGAGCTGGGGAGCGACGCCATGGTGCTCAGCTTCGACGACGGCCCCGACCCCCGGTACACCCCGGACATCCTGGCCACGCTGCGAAGACACGAAGTCCGGGCGATGTTCTTCGTCTGCGGCGAGATGGCCACCGACAACCGTGACCTCCTTCGCGAGATGGCGGACGACGGGCATGTCGTCGGCAACCACTCGTGGTCGCACCCCCTCATCCCGAAGCTCTCCCGGGGCGCGATCCGCGACGAACTGGGCAGCACCAGCGAAGTGATCGAGAAGACCCTGGGATCCCCGCCGCTCTGGTACCGGGCCCCGTACGGCGCATGGAACCGCAATTCCTTCGAGATCGGCGCCGCCATGGGCATGGAACCGATGGCCTGGACCGTCGACACGCTGGACTGGACCACGCCGGGCACCGACGCCATCGTCCGCCGGGTCAAGAAGGGTGCTGCGCCCGGCGTCGTGGTGCTGTCGCACGACGCGGGCGGAAACCGGTCCCAGAGCGTGGCCGCCCTTCGCCGGTACCTGCCGGCGCTCATCGAGAGGGGGTACCGCCCCACCGTCCCGCACCGCAGCTGACGGGCGCCGGGGGCCCGGTCCGGCTACCGCGTCTCGACCAGCCGGGCGAAGACCACCACGTTCCCGTCGTAGCCGTCGGCCTTCGAGTACCCACCGCCGCAGGTGATGACCCGGAGTTCGGCGTGCCCGGTGTCGCCGTACACCCGAGGGCCGGGGAAGTCGTTCTTGGAGAAGACCTCGACGCCGTAGATCTCGAACACCGCGACCCGGTTGTCGTAGCGGGACACCTCGATCTGCTGCCCCTTGCTGAGCGAGCCCAGTCCGTAGAAGACCGCGGGACCGGCCAGGTTGTCGACGTGGCCGACCATCACGGAGGTCCCGCGCTGGCCGGGGGCGATGCCGTTCTGGTACCAGCCGGCGAGGTTCGGATCCTGGGCGGGCGGCGCCTCGATCCAGCCGGCCGGGTCCAGGTTCACATCGACCACGGGCGCGTCGACCTCGATGGACGGGATCTGGATGCGCTCGGCGGGGGCGTACGCCAGCGGCTGCACGGACTCGCCGTCGGCCGGTGCCGACACCGTGGTGTCCCGGGGGCCGGCCACGGAGGCCGCTGCGGCGGGCTGCGGCGGTCCGGGAGACGTCTCCACGCCGTTGCGCATGAGAGCGAGCCCGGTGAGCATCACCAGGGCGATGGCGCCCCACGGTGTGCGTCTGCCCCGCTCGCCGCCCCACTGGTCCCGGCCCATGGTTCTCCCTTCGTCGCGACATCGTCACGCTAGGCGCGGTTGCGCAAGGCGGCGATCAGGGAAGGGCGAACGGGTGGCGGCCGACCGGGCGCCGTCATGGGGGTCTTCTCTTCGGAGTAATGAGCGGATAAAAATTCTGACGGTCCGTGACCTGCGGCTCCGTCAGATTCCGGGACCGGCCCTCGGCGTGTCGACTCACCGGGGTGGAGCAGTGCCGAAGTGCGACATCGGCGGTATTTGGTGAGGGTTCGTCATGGGACGCGTTCTCGTCAACTCCCGGTGACCAGATTCCGGGGCGCTTCCCGCTGGAGGTTCAAAGATGCGTGCTTCACGCACTCTCGCGGTGACCGCGACCGCATTCGCGGCGGTCGGGCTCGCTGCCCCGCTGGCCACCGCCGGTGGCGGCCCGGGCAGCAACCCGAGCAACTTCCCGACCAATGTCACCGTCGACCCGTCCTCGGTCCACCAGGGCGCCACGATGCAGGTCAGCGCGGAGGGCTGCGGCCGCTCCGGCGGCAAGGTGTGGTCGAACGCCTTCCCGACGGTGAACCTCTCGCCGGGCCGGGTCGGCTACGCCACGGCGCACATCCGGAACAACGCGACGCCTGGTCAGTACAGCCTGTCCGTGAGGTGCAACGACAGCCAGAACAACTTCGGAGGCAACGGAGGCAACGGCGGCCAGGGCGGGAACGGCGGCCAGGGCGGCAACGGGGACGAGCGCGGCCAGGGCGGCAACGGCGGCAACGGCGGCGGCCAGGGTGGCAATGGAGGCAACGGCGGCCAGGGTGGCAACGGCGGCCAGGGTGGCAACGGCGACGCGGTGGCGACAGCCCGCTTCACCGTGCTGCACTCGCGGGGCGCGCAGGGCGGCCTCGGCGGCTCGATGGGTCCCAGCTCCGTCGAGATGCAGGTCGGCGGCGGCCTCGTCGCGGCGGCGGCCGTCGGCGGAGCCGTCTTCGTCGTCCGTCGGCGGATGAACAATGCGGCGATCTGACGCGTCGAACCTCCCGCCCGGCCCGATACGCCCGTCGCCCCGAGTCCTGGATCAGGACCCGGGGCGACTGTCGTGTGTCCGTAGGTGAGGCGTCAGTGCCGGCGAGCGGTGCGGCGCTTGCGCAGGACATGGAAGGCGCCGGCCGCGGCAACCGCCACCAGCGCGGAACCGGCGGCGATCTCCGCGGGGTCCATCGTGTCGACACTGCCGCCGAGCCCGCCCAGCACGCCGCTCGGAGAGGCGGTGGAGCTGGTCGTGGGGGCCGTGGTGGGGCTCGTCGTGGGGGAACTCGTGGCGCCGCTCGTGATCGTCAGGTTGGCGGACCGTGTGGTGGTGCCGCAGCGGAAGGTGACCTCGTAGACCGCGCCCCGCCTGGCGTCCCAGTCGACCGTGGCCGAGGCCGACCGCCCGCTCGGGATGGTGACCGTGTCGAACACGCCCGAGAAGGCGGTCGCATTGCTGGTGCACCCCATGGCGCCGAGAGTCACCTGGCCTCCCGGCGCGACCGTCGACGGAGTGATGGTCGGCGTGAACGAGGTGGACGTGCCGCCGTTGAGCACATCGGCCGACGCGGCCGGTGCCATCAGAAAACAGGCGGCGGCGCCCAGCAGGGCGACGGGTGCGACACGTATCGCGCGCATGGTGAATCCTCCGGGTCCCGAGGAGCAGCCGCGGAACGGATTTCCGCAGGCATGAGAAATGCACCTCGATGACCGAAACGGTAGAAGTGCGGCATACCACCCGCGATCGGTGTCAGGCGAATGGGGCAGCCTTGTCCCCCGACCGGCTCTCCGGCAGAGGGACAAGGCGACGGGACGCGCGGTCCTATCCACCCGTGGCGTGCGGGAACAGATCGACGAACGGGGCTGTGGTCGCCGAGATGCCCCGGCCGAAGGGGGCGTCGAAGTCCCAGATGAGGAAGAGCAGGAAGGCGATCAGGACGCTGAAGAGGCCCGCCAGCAGCAATTCACGGAAGGTTCTGCGGATCTGGAGTGTGAAGATCAGTCCGACCGTGACCACGGCTCCGGTGATCAGACCGAACCAGACGACTCCCGGCATGGTCGCGCCCGCGTTCTGCCCCCGGGCCCCCCGTGCGTCGTCGACGGCGGCCACCTGGTCCACCAGCGGCTGATACGCCTGACCTTCGTGGTCCGTCCGCGGCTTGTACTCCGTCACGTCGGCCCGCACCCGGTCGAGCAGTCTGGTGCCCTCCTCGGTGAGACTCGCGTGGTCCGTCATCGACTTCCATTCGACGTCGACGACATGAGCCACGTACGCGTCCACGTCGGCCCGGATGCGGTCGCGGACCTCCACCGGGTAGACCGCCGACCGGGCGCTCACCTCGTGCAGTGCCTGCGCCTCCAGGCGTACGGACTCCTGGGCGGCGCTGCGGCCCTCCCAGACGCCTGCGATGGCCAGGCCGAGCACGATCGCGTACACCACGCCGATCATCATCGTCATGTACTCGATGACGTCGGGCGTCTCGGACGGATCGTCGTCCTCGGCGAGGCGCCTGTTGCTCAGGACGGCGATGGTCAGCACGACGGCGCATGCCGATGCCATCGCAATGGTCAGAACAAGCCATTCCGACATGGGTTCCCTTCTTCGGTTCAGCGGGACGAGCGGGGCCGCAGTACGGCCACGGCGAAAACGGCGGGCGCGGTGATGAGAAGGGTGAGCGAGACCATTGACGGTCCGGTCCGGGGTGTCTTGCGGGGAGGTTTCTTGTAGGCGGGCAGCGCGACGGGCGCGGGGGGTGGCGGTGCGGGGCGCACGGTGGCAGGCGGTGGCGAGGGCTCCGGTTCCGGTTCGGGTTCAGGTTCGGGCGGTGCGGGTGCAGGGAGAGGTGGCGGCGGTGGTGGGGGAGGAGGCGGAGGGGGCGGAGGTGGTGGCGGTGGAGGGGGCGGGGGAGGCGGAGGCGGGGGAGGCGGTGGGGGTGGTGGAGGTGGTGGCGCTGGTTCGGGCTCGGGTTCGGGCTCGGCGATGACCGCCCCGCACCGTCCCTCGCCCGCCACGGCGAAGGACGAGCTGCCGTCCCCCTGGCCGATGGAGGCGACGGCGCAGTCGTCACCGGCCGCCGGCAGCGGGGCGGCGAGCAGCAGGAGCAGGGCCGCGGCCGTCAGCCGCCATATGCGTGATCCGTACACGCCGGGGAGCATGTTCCCCTCAGCCGCCGAACACGCGGAGAGCGGAGCTGATTCGCCTGATGGAGGGGACATTCGGCGATTCGCGTTTGCGCCCGCCGGAACTCGTACGGGCTTCCGTTGAACGCAGAGGTACCGGTCACCCGTACCAAGGGCCACGGAAGACGCGGACTCGCGTCCCGACGGCAGAAGGACAACGGGAGTCGACATGAATACCTGGCGGAACGCCTCGCTCGCGGTGACGGCGGCGGCCCTCCTGGCGCTGACGACGGCGTGCGGTCAGGAGACGGGCACCGCGTCGCCGAACGGCCAGGCCGTGGGGAACGCCGCGCCCGCACAGCAGCCGGCCGACGGCGGCTACGGCTCGGACGGTGGCTACGGTTCCGGCGCGGCAGCGGGTGGGACGGCGAAGGAGGCCGGGCAACTCGCGGTGTGGGACAGCAAGAAGCTGGGCAAGGTGCTGACCGACAGCGAGGGCTTCACGCTCTACCGCTTCGACAAGGACACCGCCGAACCGCCCAGGTCGAATTGCGAGAGCGACTGTGCGAAGGCGTGGCCCGCGGTGCCGTCGCGGAACGCCGAAGCGGCCGCGGGCACCGAGCCGTCGCTGATCGGGAAGGTGACCAGGGGCGACGGGACCGAACAGCTGACCGTGGCGGGTTGGCCCATGTACCGCTATGCCCAGGACACCCGGCCCGGTGATGTCAACGGGCAGGGTGTCGGCGGGACATGGTTCGCCGCCGCTCCGGACGGAAAGAAGGCGGCGGTGGAAGACGGCGGAGTCACCGGTGCACAGGCCGGCCTCGCCGGACTTTCGGTCCGCGAGGATCCGGAACTCGGGAAGATCGTCGTGGACAGGCGGGGCATGACGGTTTACCGCTTCAAGAAGGACTCGGCGTGGCCGATGAAGTCCGCGTGCACGGGCGAGTGTCTGAAGAAGTGGCCGGTGGTCGGTCCCGTGGAGAAGAATGACGTCGAGGGCGTCACCACGAAGGGATTCGTCACCTTCGACCGCCCGGACGGCGTCAAGCAGCAGACGCTCGACTGCTGGCCCCTTTACACGTTCTCCGGCGACGCGCGGCCGGGAGACACCAACGGCCAAGGCGTCGGGGGCACATGGTATGCGGTCTCACCCGAAGCGAAACTGGTCGGAGCCTCCAAGTAACGCCCGTAAGATCCTCCGTGGTGCCGGTCCGTCGCCGAATGCGCACGCGCAGCGACGGACCGCCGCACATGCCTCCGGTGTGTGACCAATAACGGATCTCTAATTTCCGTTTCCACTCGCTCTCCTGGCGGTCGATCAGTAGCCTCTGGTCAACACTGACCATGAACATGGCCGGATCGCCGTGGCGACTTGTTGGAGACATCGATGGAGCGTCCCGCCTGGGCACCGCAAGGCATTGACATCTCGGTGCCGAGCGTGTCTCGCATGTACGACTTCTATCTGGGCGGTTCGCACAATTTCGAGGTGGACAGGGAAGCGGCCCGGAAGGCCATGGAGTTCATGCCGGGCCTGCCCAAGGTGATGCAGGCAAATCGTGCGTTCATGCGGCGGGCCGTGCACTACGCCACTGCTTCAGGCGTCAACCAGTTTCTGGACATAGGGTCCGGTATACCGACCTTCGGCAATGTTCATGAAGTCGCCCAGGCTGCCGACCCCGAGGCCCGGATCGCCTATGTCGACCACGACTCGGTCGCGGTCGCACACAGCCAGGCGGTGCTCGAAGGCAACGAGCGGGCCGTCATCGCCGCCGCGGATCTGCGTAAACCCCGGGAGATCCTGGCGGACCCGCAGATCAACGGCCTCCTCGACCTGGACAAGCCGGTGGCGCTGCTCCTGGTGGCGGTGCTCCACTTCATCGAGGACTCCGACGACCCGTACGCGGCGGTGGCGGAGCTGCGCGACGCGCTGGCCCCCGGCAGCCTGCTCGTCCTGACCCACGCGGCGTACGAGGGGATCCCGCTCAGCCAGGAGGAGGCGGGCGGGACGGTCGGTGTCTACCGCACCATCCGCAATCCGCTGATCATGCGTTCGCGCACGGAGATCAGCCGGTTCTTCGAGGGGTACGAGATGGTCGAGCCCGGACTCGTCTCCATGCCCGAGTGGCGTCCCGACTCCCCGGCGACGCTCGCGCACGAGGACCCGTTCGCCTTCTCCGGCTTCGGCGGGGTTGGGCGCAAGGCGTGAGCATTCCCGCCCAGTCGTCGGGCGCGCCCGACGCGGAACCCGACGGCCCCGAGGGCCGGCTCCGGAGATTCGCCACCATCTGGAGCCGGGCGATCTTCCCGTCCACGGCCACCTCCATGTCCCGCCCCGAGTTCGAGGAGCATCTGCTGCCGCTCGCCCGGGAGCTGAGCGGCATCCTTCACACCCGGGTCTTCGACGCGGCACCCGCGCACGGCGTGGGAGCCTCCCTGGTCGCCGCACACTGCACGGACCCGGACGCCCTGAGCTCCACGCTCGGCGTCGTCGACTCCTACCTGGTCCTCTACTGCGGCGGCAACGGGCCGGTGGAGCTGTCGACCGAGGAGAGCCGGGCCCGGTGCGCCCGGATCCAGCACGCGCTGGCCGGTGGGTTCACCCAGGCGCTGCGTGAGCGGACGCTCGCCGAGCAGGAGGCGATCGCCCGCTCGGCGCTCACCGCGCGCTCGGACGCCGAACAGGCGCTGCACGCCACCGAGGCGCGCTTCCGCGCCGTGTTCAAGGACGCCGCCATCGGGATCGGCATCGCCGACCTCGACGGGAACATCCTGGAGATCAACGACACCCTCACCAAGATGTTCGGCGGCCTGGAGAACCACGTCCGCAGCCACAAGGTGAACGAGTGGGTGCACCCCGAGGACTCGCCGTACGTCTGGAAGTACTACGACGAGCTGGTGCGTGGCGAGCGCGAGCACTACAGCGTCGAGAAGCCGTACTACCGCAACGACGGCACCGTCCTGTGGACCAACCTCACGGTGTCGCTGCTGCGGGACTCGGAGGGGCGGCCGGAGTACCAGCTGGCGCTCATGGAGGACACCACCGAGCGGCGCCTGCTCAATCTGCGGCTGCGCTACGAGGCCACCCACGACGCGCTCACCGGCCTTCCGAACCGGACACTGTTCTTCGAGCGTCTGGAGAAGGCCCTCGCGCCCAGGGAAGGCATGCGCTTCGGGCTCTGCTATCTGGATCTGGACGGTTTCAAGGCGATCAACGACAGCCTGGGCCACGCGGCGGGTGACCGGCTCCTGGTCGAGGTCGCCGACCGGCTGCAGAGCTGTGCCACCGCCCCCGGCGAGATGGTGGCGCGGCTCGGCGGTGACGAGTTCGTCGCCCTCACGACCGGGCCGCACACCCAGGAGGAGGTCCACGAGCTGGCCGGCCGCATCCTCTCCGCGCTCGCCACGCCCATCCGTCTCGACGGCCGGGAGCTGACCGTACGGGGATCCATCGGCGTCGTCGAAGGGCCGTCGGGCGAACGTACCGCCGCCGAGGTGCTCCGCAGCGCCGACATCACGATGTACCGGGCCAAGGCGGCGGGCGGGAACCGCTTCGCGCTCGCCGACGCCGAGGCCGACGCCCGCGCCATCACCCGCCACGGACTGACCACCGCGCTGCCCGCGGCGCTGGACCGCGGCGAGTTCTTCATCGAGTACCAGCCGCTGGTGCACCTCGGGGACGGCAGCGTGCACGGAGCCGAGGCGCTGGTGCGCTGGTGCCATCCGCAGCACGGGGTGCTCGGCCCGGACCGGTTCATCCCGCTCGCCGAGCACACCGGGCTGATCGTGCCGCTCGGCCGCTGGGTGCTGGAGGAGTCCGTCCGGCAGGCGAACTTCTGGCAGGAACGCCACACCGACGGCGGGCCCCTGCGGATCAACGTCAACCTCTCGCCGACCCAGCTGCACCACCCGAGGCTGGTCGCCGAGACCGTCGACGTGCTGGAACGCTCGGGCCTGGAGCCCGGCGCCCTCTGTCTGGAGGTCACCGAGTCGGCGCTGATCGGCGCGGACGACGATCTGCTCAAGCCGCTGCGTCAGCTGGCGGAGATGGGCGTCGACATCGCGCTGGACGACTTCGGCACCGGGTACTCGAACCTGGCGAACCTGCGCCGACTGCCGGTGAGCATCCTCAAGCTGGATCGTTCCTTCACCCAGGGCATGCAGCACCACCCGGCCGACCCGGTCGACCTGAAGATCGTCGAGGGCATCGTCTCGCTCGCCCACAGCCTGGACCTCGCGGTCACGGTCGAGGGGGTCGAGACCGGTGCCCAGGCCGATCAGCTGCGCCGGCTCGGCTGCGACACCGCCCAGGGCTGGTACTACGCGCGTCCCGGCGCCCCGGACCGGATCCACGCGCTGCTGCTGGCGGACGCGGTCTGACGGCTCCGTCCTCAGCCGCCGCCCGGGCCCGGCCCGCCGGCGGCTGAGGACGCTGCGGGCGGCCCCGCCCCCAGGAGCATCCGCTGGAGCTCCCGCGCCGCGCGCGGCGGTTCGACGTCGCTGCGGTGCGCCAACGCGATGGTGCGCCGCAGTCCCGGCGAGGCCAGCGGTGTCGTCCGGAGGTCCTGGCCGGCCCGCACCGCGACCATGCGGGGCACCACGGCGATCCCGAGCCCCGCCCGTACGAAGCCGAGTACGGCGTCCATCTCGCCGCCCTCCACCGTGAACGAGGGCTCGAAGCCCTCTGCCCGGCACGCGGCCACGGTCAGCTCCCGAAGGTCGTAGCCGTGCCGGAACATCACCAGCGGCTCGTTCTCGAGATCGGCGATGTGGACGGACCCTTTCCGCCCGGGTGCGGGCCGGGACGGCGGTGACACCACCACCAGGTCCTCGTGCAGCAGCTCCACCGTGGTGAGCGCCGGTGAACCCGCCGGCAGGGGCAGCACGAGCAGCGCGAGATCCAGGGCGCCCCGTGCCAGCTGCCGTACGAGGTCGTGGGAGCCGCCCTCCTCGATCAGCAGCTGGATCCCCGGGTGCGCGCCGTGGAAGGCGCGCAGCACCTCGGGCAGCAGGCCCGTGCAGACGCTCGGCGTGGCGCCCAGTCTGATCCGCCCCCGGCGCAGCTGCACGAGCTCCTGCACCTCGTGCCGCGCGGTGTCCGCGTCCGCCAGGATCCTGCGGGCGAGCGGCAGCAGCGCCTCGCCCGCGTCGGTCAGCGCGATGTTGCCGCGCGCACGGCTGAACAGCTCGGCGCCCAGCTCGTTCTCCAGGGCCTTGATCTGCTGGGAGAGGGAGGGCTGCGACACGTGCACCTCTTCGGCGGCCCGGGTGAAGTGTCTGGCCTCGGCCACGGCCACGAAGTAGGCGAGCTGCTGGAAGTGCATGCGGCCGACGATAGCGAACTCCATAGCCTGTGCCTATGGAGATGAGTCATTTCATGTCTTGGACTGATGATGGCCTTCGGCTCTAGCGTCGTGTCCATGGCATTGGCAACGCGGACGGACCGACGGCCGTCCATGACGCGTACGCTCTGGGACTCGTCCGTCGGCAAGAAGACGATCATGGCTGTGAGTGGCCTGATCATGCTCGGTTACCTGGCGGTCCACATGCTGGGCAACCTGAAGATCTTCTTCGGATCCGGCGAGTTCAATCACTACGCGCACTGGCTCCGGACCCTCGGCGAGCCCTTCCTGCACTACGAGTGGGCGCTGTGGATCATCCGCGTGGTCCTCGTCGCGGCCGTCGTCCTGCACGCCGTCTCCGCCTACCAGCTGAGCCGTCGTGACCTCAGGGCGCGCCCGACGGCGTACGTCCACAAGAAGGCGCGTGCGAGCTATGCGACGCGCACCATGCGCTACGGCGGCATCATCCTCGCGCTGTTCATCGTCTGGCACATCCTGGACCTCACGACCGGCACCGTGCACACCAACGGATTCCAGGCCGGGCGCCCCTACCAGAACGTGCTCGACACCTTCTCGACCTGGTACGGCAACGTCATCTACATCGTCGCCGTGCTCGCGCTGGGCCTGCACGTCCAGCACGGTTTCTGGAGTGCGGCGCAGACCCTCGGCGTGGGCAGCGCGACCCGGGACCGCGTCTGCAAGACCCTCGCCAATGTCCTCGCAGTGGTGCTGACGGCCGGCTTCGTCTCCGTGCCCGTCGCCGTGATGACCGGAGTGGTGAGCTGACATGAGCGACTACACGAACTACCGCACCGGCGACCCCGTCGTCGACGCCAAGGCGCCCGGAGGCCCCGTCGCCGAGCGCTGGGACACCCGCCGCTTCCAGGCGAAGCTCGTCAACCCGGCCAACCGCCGCAAGCACACCGTCATCGTCGTCGGCACCGGCCTGGCAGGCGGATCGGCCGGCGCCACCCTCGCCGAACAGGGCTACCACGTCGTCCAGTTCTGCTTCCAGGACTCGCCCCGGCGTGCCCACTCCGTCGCCGCCCAGGGCGGGATCAACGCGGCCAAGAACTACCGCAACGACGGCGACTCGGTGCACCGGCTCTTCTACGACACCGTCAAGGGCGGCGACTTCCGGGCCCGCGAGTCCAACGTCCACCGCCTGGCCGAGATCTCGGTCGAGATCATCGACCAGTGCGTCGCCCAGGGCGTCCCCTTCGCCCGCGAGTACGGCGGTCTCCTCGACAACCGCTCGTTCGGCGGCGTCCAGGTCTCCCGCACCTTCTACGCCCGCGGGCAGACGGGGCAGCAGCTCCTCCTCGGCGCGTACCAGGCGCTCTCCCGGCAGATCGCCGCCGGCAACGTCGAACTCCACTCCCGCACCGAGATGCTCGACCTGATCGTCGTCGACGGCAAGGCCCGAGGCATCGTGGCGCGCGACCTCGTCACCGGGAAGATCGACACGTACTTCGCCGACGCGGTCGTCCTGGCGAGCGGTGGCTACGGCAACGTCTTCTACCTGTCGACCAACGCCATGAACAGCAACGCCACCGCGATCTGGCGCGCCCACCGGCGCGGCGCCTATTTCGCGAACCCCTGCTTCACCCAGATCCACCCCACCTGCATCCCGCGCACCGGCGACCACCAGTCGAAGCTGACCCTGATGAGCGAGTCGCTGCGCAACGACGGACGCATCTGGGTCCCGAAGGCCAAGGGCGACGACCGCCCCGCGAACCAGATCCCCGAGGACGAGCGGGACTACTACCTGGAGCGCATCTACCCCGCCTTCGGCAACCTCGTGCCCCGCGACATCGCCTCCCGCGCCGCGAAGAACGTCTGCGACGAGGGCCGTGGTGTCGGCCCCGGCGGCCAGGGCGTCTACCTCGACTTCGCCGAGGCCATCGCGCGGATGGGCCGGAAGAAGGTCGAGGAGAAGTACGGCAACCTCTTCGACATGTACGCGCGGATCACCGCCGAGAACCCGTACGAGACGCCGATGCGCATCTACCCCGCCGTCCACTACACGATGGGCGGCCTCTGGGTCGACTACGACCTGCAGACCACGATCCCCGGCCTCTTCGCCATCGGTGAGGCCAACTTCTCCGACCACGGTGCCAACCGCCTCGGCGCCTCCGCGCTGATGCAGGGCCTCGCCGACGGTTACTTCGTGCTGCCGTCGACCATCAACGACTACCTGGCCCGCAATCCGCACAGTGAGGAGATCGACGCCGGCCACCCGGCCGTCACCGAGGCCGTCGCCGAGACCGAGGACCGGCTCAACCTGCTGCTCGCGGTCGACGGGGACCGCACCCCGGACTCCTTCCACCGGGAGATCGGCGAGCTCATGTGGGAGTTCTGCGGGATGGCCCGCACCGAGGAGGGGCTCCGCAAGGCCCTCGACCGGATCCCGCAGATCCGCGAGGAGTTCTGGCGCCGCATCAAGGTGCCCGGCACCGGCGAACAGTTCAACCAGTCGCTGGAGAAGGCCAACCGCGTCGTCGACTACCTGGAGCTCGCCGAACTCATGTGCCTCGACGCCCTGCACCGCGCCGAATCCTGCGGAGGCCACTTCCGCGAGGAGTCGCAGACCCCGGACGGCGAAGCCGCCCGCCGGGACGAGGAGTTCTCCTACGCCGCGGCCTGGGAGTTCAGCGCCACCGGCGACGCCCCCGTCCTGCACAAGGAAGACCTCGTCTTCGAGTACGTCCACCCCACTCAGCGGAGCTACGCATGAAGCTCACCCTGCGCGTCTGGCGCCAGCAGAACGCCGAGGCGCCCGGCGCCATGGCCACCTACGAAGTCGACGGCATCTCGCAGGACATGTCGTTCCTGGAGATGCTCGACACCCTCAACGAGGAACTCATCCTCGGCGGGGACGAGCCCGTCGCCTTCGACCACGACTGCCGCGAAGGCATCTGCGGCGCGTGCAGCCTCGTCATCAACGGCGACGCCCACGGACCGGAGCGGACCACCACCTGCCAGCTCCACATGCGGTCCTTCCACGACGGCGACACGATCGACATCGAGCCGTGGCGGGCCTCGGCCTTCCCCGTCGTCAAGGACCTCGTCGTCGACCGCTCGTCCTTCGACCGGATCATCCAGGCAGGCGGATACATCTCCGCGCCCACCGGAACGGCGCCCGACGCGCACGCCACCCCGGTGCCCAAGCCGGACGCCGACTCCGCCTTCGAGCACGCCGAGTGCATCGGCTGCGGCGCCTGCGTCGCGGCCTGCCCGAACGGCTCGGCGATGCTCTTCACCTCCGCCAAGGTCAACCACCTCAACGTGCTCCCGCAGGGCGCGCCCGAGCGGGAGACCCGGGTGCTCGACATGGTCGCCACCATGGACGACGAGGGCTTCGGCGGCTGCACCCTCACCGGAGAGTGCGCGACGGCCTGCCCCAAGGGCATCCCGCTGCCGTCGATCACCGCGATGAACAAGGAGTGGCTGCGCGCCAACCGCAAGGTGCGCCGCTGATCCTGCCCCCGCCGCAAGGAGCCGGACCGCCCGCCGCGGGGAGCCGGACCGTCCGCCGCGGGAAGCGGCCCGTCTGCCGCGGGGGAGCCGGCCCGGCCGCCGCGGGGAGTCAGCCCGTCCGCAGCGCCTTCGCCAGGTAAGCGGCCGTACGGCTCCCCGCGGCCCGGGCCACCTCCCGCGGCGTCCCCGTGGCGACGATCCGGCCGCCACGGTCCCCGCCGCCGGGCCCCAGGTCGATCACCCGGTCCGCACCGGCCACCACCGCCATGTCGTGCTCCACGACCACCACGGTGTTCCCCGCGTCCACCAGCCCGTGCAACTGCCGCATCAGCACCTCGACATCGGCCGGGTGCAGCCCTGTCGTTGGCTCGTCCAGCAGATAGAGCGTGTGCCCCCGCCGGGCACGCTGGAGCTCCGTGGCGAGCTTGATCCGCTGAGCCTCACCGCCCGACAGCTCCGTCGCCGGCTGGCCGAGCCGCAGATAGCCGAGCCCCACGTCGAGCAGCGCCCGCAGGCTGCGCTCGGCCGCCGGTGTCCCGGCGAGGAACTCCGCCGCCGCCTCCACCGTCAGATCCAGCACCTCGGCGATCGTGCGTCCGCGCAGAGTCACCTCCAGCGTCCGCTGGTTGTAGCGCGCGCCGTGACAGTCCGGGCAGGGAGCGTACGTACTGGGCAGGAAGAGCAGCTCGACCGAGACGAACCCCTCGCCCTGGCAGGTCTCGCACCGCCCGCCCGCCACATTGAACGAGAACCGGCCCGCCCGGTACTTCCGCTCCCGCGCGGTCTCCGTCTCCGCGAACAGTTTCCGCACGACGTCGAACAGCCCGGTGTACGTGGCCAGGTTGGACCGGGGCGTACGGCCGATGGGCCGCTGGTCCACCTGCACGAGCCGGTCCACCGCGTCCAGGCCCTCCGCCGACGCGCAGCCCCGCGCCACCGGCGCGGCCGGGTCCTCCGAGGCCTCGGCCGGCCGCCGGTCGGCGAGCGCCCCGGCCAGGACCTGGCCGACGAGGGTCGACTTGCCCGACCCCGACACCCCGGTGACCGCCGTCAGCACACCCAGGGAGAACGAGGCGTCGACGCCGCGCACGTTGTGCAGGTCCACCCCGCGCAGCGTGATCCATCCCGAGGGTGTCCGCGGCTCGCGCTCCGGCGCCGGGTCCTCGTCGAAGAGGAACCGCCGGGTCGCGGACCCGGCCACCCCGGCGAGGTCCGCCGGAGGCCCGCTGTGCAGGACCCGGCCTCCGTGCTCGCCAGCCAGCGGCCCCACGTCCACCAGCCAGTCGGCCTGCCGCACCACATCCATCTGGTGCTCCACCACGAACACCGAGTTCCCCGCCTGCTTGAGCCTGCCGAGTACACCCAGCAGCGCCTCCGTGTCGGCCGGGTGGAGCCCCGCCGACGGCTCGTCCAGCACATAGACGACGCCGAAGAGCCCCGAGCGCAGCTGCGTGGCCAGCCTCAGCCGCTGCAGCTCGCCCGACGACAGGGTCGGGGCCGTACGGTCGAGACTGAGGTAGCCGAGCCCCAGCTCGGTGACCGGTCCGATCCTGGCCAGCAGATCAGCCGTCAGCACCCGCGCCGTGTCACTGCCGCCGCCCGCCTCCAGCAGCACTTCGGTGAGGGCGGTCAGGGGGAGCGCGACGAGCTCGGCGATGGTGCGGCCGGCGAACGTGACCGCCATGGCCTCCGGCCGCAGCCGGCTGCCCCCGCACACCGGACACGGCGTGCTCGCCAGGAAGCGTTCCGCCTTCGCCCGCAGCGTCCGGCTCCTGGAGTCCGCGAACGTGTGCATCACATAGCGACGCGCGCTCATGTACGTGCCCTGGTACGGGCGCTGGATGCGGCCGGCGTCGCGCACCGGATGGACCGTCACCACCGGCTGCTCGTCGGTGAAGAGGATCCATTCGCGGTCCGCCGGGTCCAGCTCCCGCCACGGCCGCTCGATGTCGTAGCCCAGGGCGTCCAGCACATCGCGCAGATTCTTGCCCTGCCAGGCCCCCGGCCAGGCCGCGATCGCGCCGTCGCGGATCGACAACGACGGGTCCGGGACGAGCAGTTCCTCCGTGGTGCGGTGGATGCGCCCCAGGCCGTGGCACTCGGGGCACGCCCCGGCCGCCGTGTTCGGGGAGAAGGAGTCCGAGTCGAGCCGTTCGGCGCCGGGCGGATGGTCACCGGCGCGCGAGAAGAGCATGCGCAGGGAGTTGGAGAGCGTGGTGACCGTACCCACCGAGGAACGCGACCCGGGTGCGGACCGGCGCTGCTCCAGGGACACTGCGGGCGGCAGACCGGTGATCTCACCCACGTCCGGTGCCCCGACCTGGTGGATCAGCCGGCGGGCGTACGGGGCGACGGACTCGAAATACCGGCGCTGGGCCTCCGCGTAGATCGTCCCGAACGCCAGGGAGGACTTGCCCGAGCCCGAGACGCCGGTGAAGACCGCGAGGGTGTCGCGCGGGATGTCGACGTCCACGTCGCGGAGGTTGTGTTCACGCGCGCCGCGTACCCGGACGTACGGATCATGGGGGGTGGACATCGGCGGTGCGGCTCCGTGGGGGATCGGTGGGGCGGTCATGCTTCTGCCGGTGATCCTCCCGCACGCGGACGGACCACCGGCAGCGCGGGGTGCCGGCCCTTACACCATCGGGTCCATGCCGCGGTCCGTCATCGAGCTCTCCTGCTCGCTCTGCTCCCGCAGGCGGCGGGCCTTGTCCTGGAGCCGCTGCCGCTGCTCCGGATCGGTGGCACGTTCCGCGGCCTCGTTCAGTTCCTGCGCCTTGGCACGCAGCTGCTTGGCACGGCCGCCGGACTCACCTGCAACGCTCATGATCACTCCTGGATCTGTGGGGGAGCGGACCCCACCAGCGAAGCAGCGCCCGGCCCCGCCTGCATCTCGAGCGGCCACGCTCCGCCACGCACGCGGGCCGTCCGGTGCCCCGTTCGGACCTCTCGCCCGGCAGGCATAGGGGCGACGGTGTGGGGTAGTGGGTGCGGCGGGTCACCACCGTCGTCCGACAGTGAGGAGAGGTGCCATGCCCGCAGGATCCAGTTCCAAGCGCGAACGTCAGTACGAGCACATCAAGGAAGGTGCCGAGGAGCGCGGCACGTCCACGAAGCGCGCCAAGGAGATCGCGGCGCGCACGGTCAACAAGGAGCGCGCCCGCTCGGGGGAGTCCCGGACCGCGAGCCGGACGTCCCTCAAGGACCCCAAATCCGCCTCCGAGCGCGGTGGGCAGCGCTCGCACAGCGGGGCGCAGGGGCCGACGAAGGACCAACTGTACGAGGAGGCGAAGAAGCGCAACGTCGAGGGCCGCTCCTCGATGACCAAGGAGCAGCTGCGCAAGGCCCTGGGGCGCTGAGGGCCGGCCCCTCCCCGGGGCAACCGCCGCCCGTCCGCGGGCGGCTTCTAAGGTGGGCGTCGTGAGTGACGACACCCGGCCGCTGGCCGTATTCGACCTTGACGGCACGCTCGCGGACAGCGGCCACCGGCAGCACTTCCTCGAGGGGCCGCGGCGTGACTGGGACGGGTTCTTCTCGGCGGCACCCCACGACCCCCCGCTGGCGGAGGGCGTGAGCCTGGCGCTGGCGAGCGCCGAGGAGTGCGAGGTCGTCTATCTGACCGGGCGGCCCGAGAAGTGCCGCAGGGACACGCTGGCGTGGCTGGAGCGGCACGGGCTGCCGAAGGGCAGCGTCCATATGCGCGGCAACGCCGACCGGCGGCCGGCCCGCCGTACCAAGCTGGAGATCCTGGAACGGCTGGGTCGGCAACGTGAGGTGCGCGTCCTCGTCGACGACGACGAGCTGGTGTGCGACGCCGCCGAGCGGGCGGGGTTCACGGTCGTACGTGCCCGGTGGGCCGTCGCGCCGCCGTCGATGAAGGACGCGCAGGAGCGCGAAGGGCGTACCTGACCCCGACCGGCCACGGGAGCCCGGTCAGGCGTACCGGGTCAGGCGTACCGGGTCAGGCGTTCTCGTCAAGGCGGAAACCGACCTTGAGCCCGACCTGGTAGTGGGCGATGCGGCCGTCCTCGATATGGCCGCGGACCTGCGTCATCTCGAACCAGTCGAGATTGTGCAACGTTTCGGAGGCTCTTGCGACGCCGTTCCGGATCGCCGCGTCGAGACCCTCCTCAGAGGTTCCTACGATCTCGGTGACCCGGTAGGTGTGATTAGACATCTAATGTCTCCTTTCGTGGTTCCACGGTGCCTCACTCCGGGTCGGAGCGCGAGGCATCCGCCCGGCGATCCGCGCCGGGACGGGGCTTGACCTGCCCATTGGTCCATACCAAACTCCGGTCCATACACCCGTGCGAGCGCCGCCCGCAGTCCCCCCACCCGGGTCCTGTCATTCGTCGTGCCGTTTCGCAGAAGGTGACCCCCGTGAAGATCCGCATACTGGCCGGAGCCCTCGCGCTCGTTTCCTCCGTCGCCCTGAGCGCCTGCGGCTACCTTCCCGGTACGGGCGCCGACAGCAGCACCGTGACGGTGTGGCTGATGAAGGGCAGCGCCTCCCAGAGCTTCCTGGACAGTTTCAAGGAGTCGTACGAGGCCGAGCACCCCTCGGTCGAACTGGAGTTCATCCTCCAGGAGTGGGGCGGCATCGGCCCCAAGGTCCTGAAGGCGCTCGAGGGCGACGACGCGCCGGACGTCATCGAGGTCGGCAACACCCAGGTCGCCCAGTACGCGGAGAGCGGTGAACTGCGCGATCTCACCCTGGAATCCATGCGCGACCTGGGCGGCGAGGACTGGCTGCCGGGACTCGCCGAACCGGGCAAGGTCAACGGCGGACAGTACGGAATCCCCTGGTACGCGGCCAACCGCGTCGTGATCTACAACAAGGATCTCTTCGCGCAGGCGGGGATCACCGAACTCCCCAGGACGCGCGAGGAGTGGGTGGACGTCAGCGAGCGGCTGGACACGGGCGGCCGGCAGGGCATCTACCTCGCCGGACAGAACTGGTACGTACTCGCCGGCTTCATCTGGGACGAGGGCGGCGAACTGGCGGACGACCGCGGGGGCGACTGGGAGGGCACACTCCACTCACCCGCCGCCCTGCGGGGCATGGACTTCTACAAGACGCTTCAGGCGCTCGGCGACGGGCCCAAGGACGCCGACGAGCAGACGCCTCCGGAGACCGATGTGTTCGCCGAGGGCGACGTCGCCCAGATCATCTCCGTGCCCGGAAGCGCCGCACTCATCGAGCAGCGGAACCTCGAACTCAAGGGGAAGCTCGGCTACTTCCCCATCCCCGGCAAGAGTGCCGAGAAGCCGGGCGCGGTCTTCACCGGGGGCTCCGACCTGATCGTGCCCGAAGGCGCCGACCAGCGGAGCGAGGGCATCGAGGTGGTCAAGGCACTCGCGGGGGAGCAGTGGCAGACCGAGCTCGCCCGGGCCATGAGCTACGTGCCGAACAAGCCCGCGCTGGCGAGTGTCGTCGAAGGCCAGGAAGGGACCTCCGCGATGGCGGAGGGCGCCACCGAGGGCCGCGCCACCCCCAATTCGCCCTACTGGCCGGCCGTCGAGGCGGACAACCCGATCAAGCCGTACATGACGGCCGTGCTGGAGGGCGGCGACCCGGCGGAAGAGGCGAAGAAGGCGTCCGAGAGCATCACGTCCAAGCTGATCACCGGCTGACGGGGACCAGAAGGGCCGCCCAGCGGTGCGGCCCGCCCGCGAGCCGGGGATTCAGCCGTCGCACATCCCCTCGCTCCGCAGCGGTCATGTCGAATCCAGCCGGCCACGGAAGAAGTAGGGGGCCGGGCCGTCGCACTCCCGCGGCAGCCGCAGGCCGCCCCGCTGATCCGTCCCCGGAGACCGCCATGACCGTCCTGCCGCTCACCTCCCCCGCCTCCGCGCCCCTCACCTCCTCCACCCCCGCCGGCGTACCCGCGCCACGTCCGGCCGTCGCCGGTGCTCCCTCGGGGTACCGCGTCTCCCTGGCCACCGGCGAGGACGACGTACGGGCCGCCCAGCGCCTGCGCCACCTCGTGTTCGCCGGAGAGCTGGGCGCCCTGCTCGACAGCGCCGAACCCGGCCTGGACAGCGACGCCTTCGACGCCTACTGCGACCACCTGCTGGTGCGCGAGACGGCCACCGGTGAGGTGGTCGCCACCTACCGGCTGCTGCCGCCCGAGGGGGCCAGGCTCGCGGGCGGCCTCTACGCCGAGAGCGAGTTCGACCTGGCCCGCCTCGGCCCGATCCGCGACGACCTCGTCGAGGTGGGGAGGTCCTGTGTCCACCCCGCCCACCGGGACGGTGCCGTGATCGCTCTCATCTGGGCCGGTCTCGCCCGCTACATGGAGCGCACCGGCCACACCTGGCTGGCCGGCTGCTGCTCCGTACCTCTCGCCGACGGAGGGGCACTGGCCGCCAGGAGCTGGGACACCGTACGGACCCACCACCTGGCTCCCGAGGAGTACTGGGTCACCCCCCACCGCCTCTGGGACACCACGGGCCACCCCGGCGGCGGCGCGGGCGGCCGCGCCGGACTGCCTCCGCTGCTGCGCGGCTATCTGCGCCTCGGCGCCTGGGTGTGCGGAGCGCCGGCCCACGACCCGGACTTCGATGTCGCGGACCTCTACGTCCTGCTCTCGATGCGCCGTACCGACCCGCGCTACCTGCGGCACTTCCTCTCGCTGGCCCCGCTGCGATGAGTGCCTGGCTGCCCGTCGCCCCCTGCACCCCGCGCGACTGCGCACACCACGAGGGCGCTAGGCGTCCGCCCGTGCTCGCCGTCACCCTGCTGCTCGCCGGGTGTGCCCTCACCCTGCTGGGGGTGCTCTGCGTGCCGGCGGTGCTGCTCCTGGGACCGGGTAACCGCGACCGGCTGATCCGCCGGTGGGCCTACGCGGTGGTGCGGGCCTTCGGCGTACGCGTACGGGTCACCGGGCACCCGGTGGGACGCGCCCGGCCGCCGGCGGGCGAGCTCGTGGTCGCCAACCACGTCTCGTGGCTGGACATTCCGCTCGTGGCCGCCGTGCTTCCCGCCCGGATGGTCGCCAAGAGCGAGATACGGAACTGGCCGCTGCTCGGACCGCTCGCCACGCTCGGCGGCACCCTGTTCATCGAGCGGGACCGGCTGCGGACCCTCCCGCACGCCGTGCGGGCCGTCGCCGGGGCGCTGGCCGCCGGCTCGCGGGTCGCGGTGTTCCCGCAGGGCAGCACCTGGTGCGGCCGGAGCGGCGGCGGCCGGTTCCGGCCCGCCGCCTTCCAGGCGGCGATCGACGCCGGCTCCACCGTCCGCCCGGTCCGCATCAGCTACCGGACGGCGACGACGAACGCGGCGGGAGCCGCCGCGTTCGTCGGGGACGACCCGCTCGCCGCGTCGCTGTGGCGAGTGGTGACGGCGGTGGGGCTCACCGCCGAGATCCGGATCCTGCCGCCGCTGCGCGCGGACGGTGCACCCGGCCGGCGGGCCCTGGCGCGGGCGGCTCAGTCCGCCGTGGCCAGCGACAGCGCGAACCTGCCGGCGGAGTCCGTCCACCACTGATCCAGCCGCAGGCCCGCCGCGGCCAGCTCGTCCCGCACCTTCTCCTCACGGAACTTCGCCGAGATCTCCGTGCGCAGTTCCTCGCCCTCCTCGAACTGCACCACGAGGTCCAGCTCCCGGATCTTGACCGTCAGCGCCCGGCGGGCCCGCAGCCGCATCTCGATCCACTCGTGGTCCGGGTCCCAGAGGGCCACATGAGCGAAGTCGTCGGGCGGGAAGTCCGCTCCCAGCTCACGGTTGACCACAGCCAGCACGTTCTTGTTGAACGCCGCCGTCACCCCGGCCGCGTCGTCGTACGCCGCGACGAGGGTCGCCTCGTCCTTGACCAGGTCCGTACCGAGCAGCAGCCCGTCCCCGGGGGCGAGCCGCGCCCGTACGGACCGGAGGAACTCCGCGCGCTCCGCCGGGAGCAGATTGCCGAGCGTCCCGCCGAGGAACACGACCAGCCGGGGGCCGGGGCTCTCCGGCAGCTCCAGGTCATGGGTGAAGTCGGCGACGAGCGCGTGCACGGACAGCCCGGGACGTTCGGCCAGCAGCGCTTCCGCCGCACCCGCCAGCGCGCTCTCGCTGACATCGACCGGCACATACGTGTGCAGCGCCGGCAGCACGTCCAGCAGGTGCCGCGTCTTCTCCGAGGAGCCCGACCCCAGCTCGATCAGGGTCCGCGCCCCGGACGCCGCGGCGATCTCACCGGCACGGGCGATCAGGATCTCCCGCTCCGCACGTGTCGGGTAGTACTCGTCCAGCCGGGTGATCTCCTCGAACAGGTCACTGCCGTGCGCGTCGTAGAACCACTTCGGCGGCAGCGTCTTCGGTTGCCGGGTCAGACCGCTCAGCACATCGGCGCGCAGCGCCGCGTCCGTCGCGTCCGCAGGCAGGGTGCGGGTCAGCAGGAAGGGACTCACGCGGTGGGCTCCTTGAGCGGGGTCAGAAGGACATCGGTGCGCGTCGCGGCCAGCAGGGTGCGGTCCGGGACCTCGCGCCAGTACGGATCGTCGTCGTACGGCTCGGAGGCCACCACCGTGCGGCGGCCCGGTTCGTGGAGATACCAGAGGGAGTCGCCCCAGGTGGTCCCGACGACGGTGGAACCGTCGGTGACCAGCAGATTGAGGCGTGAGCCCGGGGCGGCCGCGCCGACATCGCGGACCGTGTCGGCGACCGCCTGGGCTATCTCGTCACCCTGCGCCACCCGGTGGAGCACCAGGGCCCAGATCAGCGCCGAGTCGCTCCGCGCCGCAAGGGCGAGCAGCCTCTCGGGGGGCAGGTCCCCGGCCAGTGGCGCCAGGGAGCCCGGCCAGCCCCTCACCGCACCGTTGTGGCTGAACAGCAGGCGTCCCTCGGCGAAGGGAGCCGCGGCGGCCTCCCCGTCCGCGCCGGCGAACGTCGCGTCACGGACCGCGGCGAGCAGCGCCGTGCTGCGCACCACGCGGGCCAGATCGGCGAAGGTCTCGTCGCCCCAGACGGGCCCGGTGCGGCGGTAGCGGCCGGGCACGGGATCGCCCTCCGCGTACCAGCCGACCCCGAACCCGTCGGCGTTGACCGTGCCGTACCGCTGACGGCGTGGCTCCCAGGACTGGCGCACGAGCCCGTGAGCAGGGGAGACGAGGACTTCTCCCAGTGCCACAGGCGGTCCCAGATATGCGATATGACGGCACATCAGGCATCCCTCGCCGTGCGGAAGCCGGAGAAGATCTGGCGCCGGACAGGGAGGTCCCAGTTGCGGAACGTGCCCCGGCACGCCACCGGGTCCACGGCGAACGAGCCGCCGCGCAGCACCTTGTGACCGGGGCCGAAGAACACCTCGGAGTACTCGCGGTACGGGAACGCGACGAAGCCCGGGTAGGGCAGGAAGTCGCTCGACGTCCACTCCCACACATCCCCGATCAGCTGGCCCGCCCCCGACGGGGCCCGGCCGGCCGCGTAGGCGCCGGCCGCGGCGGGACGGAGATGGCGCTGGCCCAGATTGGCCCGCTCGGGTGTCGGGTCCTCGTCGCCCCAGGGGTAGCGCAGCGAACGCCCCGAGACGGGGTCGTGCCGGGCGGCCTTCTCCCACTCCGGCTCGGTCGGCAGGCGACGGCCCGCCCAGCGGGCGTACGCGTCCGCCTCGTACCAGCTGACGTGGAGCACCGGCTCGTCCGCCCGCACGGGCTCGGTCACGCCGAAGCGCCGGCGCAGCCACTGGCCCGCGTCCCGGTGCCAGAACAGAGGCGCGGTCAGGCCGTGTTCGCGGACCATCGCCCAGCCCTCGGGGGCCCACCAGCGCTCGTCGGTGTAGCCGCCGTCCTCGATGAAGCGCCGGTAGGCGCCGCAGGTGACCGGCGCGGTGTCGATGTGGAAGGCGGCCACCTCGCGCCGGTGCGCCGGGCGTTCGTTGTCCAGCGCCCAGGGCTCGGTGGAGGTCCCCATCGTGAAGGGGCCCCCGGGGACCAGGACCTCGGACGGCAGTGTGACGGCGCCGTCGGCTCCCGGAGGCTCCGGCGCGTCGAGCACCGCCGGCCCCGAGCGCAGCTGATGGGTGATCAGCATCGTCTCGTCGTGCTGCTGCTCGTGCTGGGCGACCATGCCGAAGGCGAACCCCGCCTGCTCCAGCGGGCGTCCCCCTCCGTGCAGCGGAGCGCCGCCGAGGATGTCCAGGGCCCTGCCCCGCACGTCCGCGGCGTACGTCCGTGCCTCCGCCGGCGCCAGCAGGGGCAGGGAGGGCCGGCTGGCCCTGGAGTGCTCGAAGGCGTCGTACAGCCCGTCGATCTCGGGGCGGATCGCCTCCCGGCCGCCCACGGCCCGGAGCAGCCACAGCTCCTCCTGGTTCCCGATGTGTGCCAGGTCCCAGACCAGGGGTGACATCAAGGGGGAGTGCTGCGCGGTGAGCTCGTGGTCGTCGACGCTGTCGGTGAGGAGAGCGGTGCGCTCACGGGCGGTGAGGAGCGCCGCCAGGGCCCGCTCGCGCAGCGCCTCCGCGTCGAATTCCTGGCCGGTGTGCGGAGCAGAGGTGTCGGTCATCGGACCAAGCCCTTTCCGTGCGGCGCCTGTGCCGGGTCGGGGAAATCGTCGGCCGGACATCGGCCCCGGGCCACATAGCGGTCGTGGAAGGCGGCGACCGTCCCGAGGACGTGGTCACTCGCCCCGATCCTGGGCAGCGCCTCCAGCGCCGCCGTGAAGCAGGCCGCGGCCGCCACCGCCAGCTCCGGATCCCTCAGCCCGTCACGGGCGGCGGCTGTCCAGAGCGGGTTGCGGGGCGCGGCCGGCAGGCCCGCGGTCTCGGCCAGAGGTTTCACGGTGCGGTACACGGTCTCTGCTGCCTCCGGGTCGTCGAAGAGAGCGGTGGTGACGGCCAGGGGCACGAGCCAGCCGTCGGTGCCGGACTGGGCGTCGATCATGCGCAGCTCCAGGTGCCCGCGAGGGCGCACCGGCGGGAACAGCGTGGTGAGGTGATAGTCGAGATCGGCCCGCACGGGCGGCCTCGGCCCACCGCCGCGGATCCAGTCCCGGAACGTCAGACCGTGGGGCACGGCCCAGGGGCCGTCGTCGCTCCGGACACACATCACCGGTGTGGCGAGCACATGCTCGGCCCAGGCGTCCCGGGGCGCGAGACGGCTCTGCGGCGCGAGCGTCCTGGCCGGATCGAGGCCGGCCCACAGCGCCTGCCGGGTCGACTGCCAGCCGGTGCGCCGGCCCTGCCGGAACGGCGAATTGGCGAAGGCCGCGACCAGCACCGCGCCCAGCAGGTTCCCGAGCTGCCAGCGCCGCCCGTAACCCAGTGGGCCCGGCTCCTCCTCACCGGCGTCCAGGCAGACCTGGACGGACGCCGAGGTGCACATCATGGCGCGGCCCTCGGGACCCGACCGGTCGAGGGCGGCTTCCATGGCGTCGTACCGTGGCTCCCGCAGCAGACGGCGCGGCGGGTGCCAGGGGTCCACGCCCATGCCGGCCAAGGCCAGCCCGGCCCGGCCGAGGGTGTCGCGTACGGAGACCAGATCGGCGGCTGTGGCGTCGACGCAGGCCATCAGGGACCCCGCCGGCTGGGAGCTGAGCTCCAGCTGACCGCCGGGTTCGAAGGTGAGGGCAGCGTCCAGCGGGGTCGCGCGCACGGCGTCGGCCGCGGCGCGGAGGCGGTCGTGGGGGACGGCGACCTCGGGATGTTCACGGTCGTGGATGAGCCATTCCAGCTCCACACCGACCGTCCGGGGCGGTCCCGTCTTGAAGCATATGCCGCGGAGCAGATCCTCCGCTTCTTCCTCGCCGAGCGGCGCCGCGCCGACGGGCGGGCCGTGCTGGCCGAGAGTGTCCGGGGGCATGCTGGGCCTCCTCTTCGGGTGCTTGCTTCCCACCCAAACCCTTACCGGGAGTTCGCACAAGGGTGCCCCTGTGCGCCGGAAAACAGGTTGCGTCCATGCCGCCACGGAGCCCAGCATGCCCCGTATGCACCACACGGGGGCGCGCCCATGAGCGCACGACTGCGCGGCATCGCGCGAGAGACCGAGTCCATCGTCCTGGCCGGCCGGTACCGCACGCCGGAGGGGCGCGAGGTGACGATCGGGCGCGCCCTGGCCACCGCGCTCTCCGGCACCCGGCTGTACGGGCCCGAGCCCGTCCACGTGGCCGCCCTGGACACCGACCGCAGTCCGGTCGTCGAGGTGACCGGCGAGACGAGCCTGCAGGCGGCACGCCGGATGACGGAAGAGTCGGCGGCCAAGGTGGTGGTCCTGAACTACGCCTCCGCCCGCAACCCCGGCGGCGGCTATCTGAACGGCGCGCAGGCCCAGGAGGAGTCCCTGTGCCGGGGCTCCGCGCTCCACGCCACGCTGCTGCGGGCCCCCGAGTTCTACGCGCACCACCGCGCCGAACGCAGCGCCTTCTACACCGACCGGGTCATCCACTCACCCGGCGTGCCGGTCTTCCGCGACGACCGGGGAAGGCTCCTGGAAATTCCGTACGCCGCCGGGTTCCTCACCTCGCCCGCGCCCAACGCCGGAGTGATCCGCAGCAGGGACCCCGACCTGGTCCCCCGGATACCCGCCGCGCTGGCGAGCCGCGCCGAACGCGTGCTCGAGGTCGCCGCCGTCCGCGGGTACCGACGGCTGGTCCTGGGCGCGTGGGGCTGCGGCGTCTTCATGAACGACCCGGCCGAGGTGGCCGCCGCCTTCCGTGCCCTGCTCACCGACGGCGGGCGGTTCGCCGGCCACTTCGAGCAGATCGTGTTCGGCGTCCCGGACCGGGATCCCGACTCCGCCGTCCGGGCGGCCTTCGCCCGTGCGTTCGGCGGTCAGCTCCAGCAGTAGCGCTCCCGCAGCCGCCCCACGACCAGGTCGTACCTTCCCCGGTCCAGCTCACAGGCCTCGCGCCGCATCCCGTCCTCGTGCACCCGCAGGACCCGGTCCAGATCCACCCAGGACGGCCGCCCCGAGCTGTCCCACGGCCCCGCTCCCAGGGAGACCCACTCGTGGTCCCCGTCGTGCTGCTTGCTGGACAGCTGCACGGCGAGGAGCGTCCCCCGCTCCTCCCGGGCCACGACGAGAACCGGCCGGTCCTTGCCGCGCCCGTCGTTCTCCTCGAACGGCACCCAGGTCCAGACGATCTCGCCGGGATCCGGATCACCGTCGCGATCGGGGGCGTACGAGGTGCGGACGGGCCCCGCATCGCGTGGCTCGGCCTCCGTGGTGGCGGCCGGACCGCTGCGGCCCGGGAAGTCGGTCGTGCTGTCGCTGCTGTGGTTGGTGTGCTGGAACGTCATCGCAACACCGTAGAACCTGTACGGCCCACTCCGTGGAGCGGGTCGGCGAAACGGGCCGCAGGCTCGACCTCATGATCACTCCCTTCCTCGTGCGGCTGTCCCGCCGCGTCACGGTCGCCGGACTCCTCGCCGCCACGCTTCTGTCCACGGCTCCTGGCGCCGCGTCAGCCCCGCGCCCGGAGCCGCCCCCTGCCACCGCGTCAGGCCCGTCCGTCCGCCCCTCCGCACCCGCCCCGAGAACCGTGTCGGCGTGGCTGCCCTACTGGGACCAGGAGGGCGCCTACCAGGACGCACTGCGCCACGCCGGCCAACTGCACACCGTCAGCCCGTTCTGGTACGAAGCCATCTCGGCCGGCCGGATCGACCCGCACCCCGGTGCGGGCGAGCGCCGCATCATCGACGGGCTGCACCGGGCCGGGACGAAGGTCGTCCCGACGGTCATGGAGACGATGAAGTCCGGTGCCCTGGCGGCGATCCTCACCAGCCCCGCCCGTCGCACCGAGCACGTCGACGCGCTGATGCGCACCGTCGCCACCCGCGACTACGACGGCCTCGACCTCGACTACGAATCCATCGCCGCCACCGGCGACGCCACCTACGCCTCGGTGCGCGACGGGTTCACCGCCCTGGCCACCGACCTCTGCCGGCGCCTGCACACCCTGGGCAAGCAGTGCGTGATGACGGTCTTCCCGAAAACCGCCACGACCGGCCGTATCTGGGACTACGCGGCCCTCGGGCGTGTCGCCGACCGGATCCGCGTCATGGGCTACAACCTGCACTGGTCGGGCGGTGACCCCGGGCCGCTCGCGGACACCCGCTGGTACGACGACATCCTGACCCGCGCCACCGCCGTCGTGCCGCCCGCGAAGCTGGAGATGGGCCTTCCCGCGTACGGCTGGGACTGGCCCGCGGACAGCGCGAGCACGGCCGCCACCAAGCACGTCACCTGGAAGGAGGCGGAAGCGCTGCGCGCCAGGCAGGGCGCCCCGTACCGGTTCGACGAGGTCTCCGGCACCCCGTACTTCACCTACCGCGACGGCGGCGAGTCCCGCGAGGTCTGGTACCAGGACGCGCGGGGGATCACCGCCCACCTGCCGGTGCTGCGCAAGCACGGCGTGACGAACACGGCGTTGTGGGCGCTCAACTTCGAGGACCCTAAGATCTGGCCGGTCCTCGCCGGCGGCTGACGTCCCGTTACGGAGGCCCGGCCCACCGGCGGGGCGGAGCGGTCTGGAAGACTGCCGGACGCCATGAGCCAGTTATCCGAGCAGCCCGCGGGCGTCTCCGTACCGACCAGCGCCGACGTGGCGCGGCTCGCAGGAGTCTCCCGGGCCACCGTGTCCTACGTACTGAACAACAACACGACCGTGCGGATCAGTGAACCCACCCGGCGCCGGGTCAGGGAGGCCGCCGCCGACCTCGGCTACGTCCCGCACGCGGCGGCGCGGAGCCTTCGCGCCGGACACACCGGCATGGTGCTGCTGCCCGCCGCGCAGGCCTCGGCGGGCCCCCTGTACCAGCGGTTCTTCACCGGGCTCGAGGCCGGCCTGCGCCGCCTCGACTACATCGTCGTGCAGTACGGCAGCGTCGGCCTGGACGCCGACGAGGCGGCCAGGGCGTGGGCGGAGCTGCGCCCGGTCGCCGTCGTGTCGCCCGGGAGCATCGCCCTCACCCCGTACGGCATAGGAGTGCTCAACCGCTCCGGAGCCAAGGCCGTGATCACCCTGGGCCCGCAACCGGTCGAGGGCGCGCACGCCCTCGTCATGGACCAGCGCGAGGTCGGCGGCTGCGCGGTCCGGCATCTGCTCGCGCGCGGACGGCGCAGGATCGGGGTGGTCGTGCCCGAGGAACCCGGCCTCGCCCTGTACGCCGGGCCCCGCCTGGCCGGGGCGGTCCGTGCCGTGGAGGAGTCGGACGCTGACGCCCGCGTCCAGCCGCTGCCCCTGCGGTACGACGAGCAGTCGGCCGAGGACCTCGCAGCCCGTTGGCGCACGCTCGGCCTGGACGCCGTGTTCGCGTACAACGACGAATACGCCATGCTGCTGATGAGAGCGCTCCAGGACGCCGGTGTCGACGTACCCGCGGGGACGGCCGTGATCGGTGCCGACGACCTGATGCTCGGCAGGCTCCTGCGGCCCCGGCTCAGCAGCGTCACCATGGAACTGGCCACCACGCAGCCACCGGCCGAGATGATCGACCGCCTGGTGCGGAACCCGGGCGGCGCACCTGAGCGCCACTATCTGCTGCGGGCGGCAGTGGTGACACGGGAATCCAGCTGACCGGTGCCGCCGGGCGGCGTTGCGACATGCGCGGGTGGCCGGGGATGTCTAGCGTCGACGGCATGAGCCATCCGCAGAACTACGAGATCCTGCTGTTCCCGGAACCGGAGGAGCCCGTCACCGGGGCACCCGCGCCCGGCACCGCCATCCGTTCCGCGGTCGTGGCGGCCACCGGCGAAACCGGGACATCCGGCTATCCCCGCTATGCCGGGGGCGGCATGGAGGCGGACATCGACCCCGCCTCGCACACGGTGGAAGCCCTGCTGGTGGACGGCTCGGAGCTCGACTACGGGCTCTCGGCCAGGATCGCCGAACGCAACCTCGGTACGGAGGAGGCGGAGCCCGAGCAGGCGGGCACGGGGGAAGCGGAGGCGGGACAGGCCGGCACGGGGCAGGCCGGCGCGGAGCAGACCCGGACGGACAGCTGAACCGTCACCGGTGGCCCATGACGAAGGCCCGGCCGTCCGGCCGGGCCCTCTTCACGTCTGCCGCGCATCGACAGGGACTACTGCTGCTCCTGCTGTGCGTGCTGTGCCTGCTTCTGCTCCTCCACGGACTTGCGCACCTCGTCCATGTCCAGGTTGCGCGCCTGGCCGATGACGTCCTCCAGCGCCGACTCCGGCAGCGCCCCGGGCTGAGAGAAGACCGCCACGTTGTCACGGACGATCATCAGCGTGGGAATCGACTGGATCTCGAAGGCGGCCGCCAGCTCCTGCTGCGCCTCCGTGTCGACCTTGGCGAAGACCAGGTCGGGGTGGCGCTCGGACGCCGAGTCGTAGACCGGGGCGAACTGCCGGCACGGACCGCACCAGGAAGCCCAGAAGTCGATCAGCAGGAATTCGTTGTCGCTCACGACCTGATCGAAGTTTTCCTTGGTGAGCTCTACGGTGCTCATACTCTGTTACCTCTTCCTGGGACCGTTCGGACCTGTCCGGCACAACGGTGACGTCACTTGCGCTATTCCGCCTGCCCGTGTGGCCGCCGCGCACACCCGCGAGGACACTGTTCGCATGACTGTTGACGAGGGTGCACGGAACAGCGAATACGACGTCGTGGTCATCGGGGCCGGCCCGGTGGGGGAGAACGTGGCGGACCGCGCCAGAGCGGCCGGACTGAGCACCGCGGTGATCGAGTCCGAGCTGATCGGCGGGGAGTGCTCGTACTGGGCGTGCATGCCCAGCAAGGCACTGCTGCGCCCGGTCGTCGCACGGGCCGACGCGCGCCGCGTACCAGGGCTGAGCGATGCGGTGCGGGGGCCGCTCGACGCGGATGCCGTCCTCGCTCACCGTGACGAGCAGACCTCGCACTGGAAGGACGACGGGCAGGTCGCATGGCTGGACAGCATCGGCGCCGACATCTACCGGGGCATGGGCCGGCTGACAGGGGTACGGCAGGTGTCCGTCACGGCCGCCGACGGGTCCGAGCAGCACCTGACCGCACGGCACGCCGTCGCCGTCTGCACCGGAAGCCGGGCCGTCGTCCCCGCCCTCCCCGGCATCGCGGACGTCCGGCCGTGGACCAGCCGCGAGGCGACCAGCGCCAAGGAGGTCCCGGGCCGGCTCGTCGTCGTGGGCGGGGGAGTGGTCGGGGTGGAGATGGCCACCGTCTGGCAGGGGCTCGGTGCCGAGGTGACGATGCTGATCCGCGGCAAGCGTCTGCTCCCCAAGATGGAACCCTTCGCGGGCGAGCTGGTCGCAGAGGCCCTGACCGACGCCGGCGCGCGGATCCTGACGGGAGTCTCCGCCAAGGAGGTGCGCAGGGCGGGGCACGACGGTCCCGTCACCGTCGAACTCGACAACGGGGAGCGGCTGGAGACCGACGAGATCCTCTTCGCCACCGGCCGGGCCCCGCGCACCGACGACCTCGGCCTCGAGACCGTGGATCTCCGGCCCGGATCCTGGCTCTCCGTCGACGACAGCTGCCTCGTGGAGGGCAGCGACTGGCTGTACGCAGTCGGAGACGTCAACCACCGCGCGCTCCTCACCCACCAGGGCAAGTACCAGGCCCGCATCGCGGGAGCCGCGATCGCGGCCCGCGCGCAGGACACCCCTCTGCTGGAGACGGACCGCTGGGGCGCGCACGCGGCCACGGCCGACCACGCCGCCGTCCCCCAGGTCGTGTTCACGGACCCGGAGGCGGCGTCGGTCGGCCTCACGCTCGCCGAGGCGGAGGAAGCGGGCCACCGGGTCCGCGCCGTCGACTACGACCTGGCCTCGGTCGCCGGTTCCGGCCTGTACGCGCAGGGGTACAAGGGCCGGGCCAGGATGGTCGTCGACCTGGACCGCGAGATCCTCCTCGGCGTCACCTTCGTCGGACCGGGCATCGGTGAACTCCTGCACTCGGCGACCGTCGCCGTCGCCGGAGAGGTGCCGATCGAGCGGCTGTGGCACGCGGTGCCCGCCTATCCGACGATCAGCGAGGTGTGGCTGCGGCTGCTGGAGACGTACCGCGGCTGATACCGACGGCGGCCGGGGGGTTCGCCGTCTCTCGCGAACCGCTCCACACCCCTCGCCTCGCCCGCCGGATCAGGCCTCCGGCGGGCCCTCGGGGATCGGGTGCACCTCGACAGGGTCGCTGCCGGGCTTCCCGCCCGGGCCGGGGCACGCGGACGCCCGTGCGGCGATCTCCAGGGCCCGGTCCTCGCTCTTGACGTCGACCACCCAGTACCCGGCCAGGATGTTCTGTCCCGTCTGGGCCGGTCCATCGGTCACCTGCGGGTGCCCGTCGCTTCCGGCCCTCACCGTCTTGACCAGTGAAGGGCCGCCCAGGCCCTGACCGTCGACCCATTCACCCGCGGAATTGATGTCCTCGTTGAGGGCGTTCATGTGGGCGAACATGGCCTCCATGTCGGCCGGGGAGTGGGACGACATGATGGCGTCCCACTGGGCCGCAGGAACGTTCATCTGGATCATGTACTTCATGCTGCTCACTCCTCTTGGGCGGCTGTGACTCTCTCGGACTCACGAAGAGGTAGACAGCCGGACAGTCCAGAACTCATCGGTGCGCCCCCTGCCTCGAATCTGCGCTCACCTGCTCTCCGTACGGCACGGCAAGGGGGCGGCGGTCCGGCCGACCATGACCGGGACGCCCACAACCCCGGCAGAGAATTCTGCGTCCCCAGGGGCGCAGGAGCCGACTCCGGCCGCGAACCCGGTCACCGGTGTCAACGCAGCGCGCTCTTCGCCCGCCACGCGGCCCACGGCACGTTCCAGTCGCCGAAGCCGTTGCCCGGGGCGACGACACCCTTGGTGTCCTCGCCCTTGACCTCGAACGGGTCGCCGGGCCTGACCTGGGCGTAGAGCCAGGCGGCGTTCGTGTCACTCATGCCGATGCAGCCGGAGCTCTTGTTCGCCTTGCCGAACCACCTGGTGTTCCACTGCGCCGCGTGCGCGTACATGCCGGACCAGGTCAGCCGCATGGAGTTGTCGACCATCTTGTCGTAGGCGTCACCCAGACCGACGGTCTCGGAGTTCATGTTGATCGTGCCCTCCTTGGCGATCAGGACGGCGGTTCCGCGCCATGACCGCTTGTCGCCGCCCGGGGTGCCGCCGGAGACGGGAATGGTCCGGACTGCCCGCCCGGCCCGTTCCAGGGTGAGCTGTTTGCGGTCGAGGTCGACCTTGACGATCTGGCTCTCGCCGATGGTGAAGGCGGTCGAGTAGTCGCGGACGAACCAGCCGCCGTCGCCCGAGTCCGTGCCGTTCAGTTCGGCGCGGAGCGAGACCTTCGTGCCGGGCTTCCAGTACTCCCTGGGGCGCCAGTCGATCCGGTCACGGCCGGACCAGTCCTCCAGCCAGGCCCAGGAGCCCTCGGTGGCATTCGACGTGGTCAGACGCAACTGCCGCTCGACGGCCGCCTTGTCGGTGACCGGATTGTCGAAGACCAGCGAGATCGGCTGGGCGATGCCGACGGTGGCCTTCGTACCCGGCCGCCAGTCGACCTTGTTGACCTTGTCGGCCTCGGCCGTGGCGAACACGGACGTGACGGTGCTCTTCGTGCCGGCCTTCGTGGTCGTCCTCGCGGTGACCGTGTAGGAGGTGCCGGGGGCCGCCTTGCGTTTCGAGACCCACCTCAACCCATCGGCGGCGATCTGCCCGGCGAGCGTGCGGCCTTCGTCATCGGTGACGGCGACCGAAGTGATCCTGCCGCCCCTCGCGGTGACCTCCACCGTGCCGCCTGCCCGTACGCCGTTGCCCTTCGGCGTCACGGTCACCTTTGCGGGGCGGTCCTCCGCAGCGCTGGTGCCACCGCCTTCGGCGTCCTCCGCGGCGGTGCCGGAGCCTGCTCCGGGCGAGCAGGCGGCGAGTGGTGCCAGCAGTGCTGCGAGCGCCACGACGCGCACACGTATATGGCTCAACGGAGCCTCCCTCCATGGTGGTTCGTTGGATGCACGTGACTGTAGGACCAGGAAAGCCCAGGTGAGCGGGGCTGCGGCCATGTGACAACGACTGCAGGGCAACGGTCATCGTCCGGTCACATTCGCCGCGCGGAGCGGTCACGGACGGCTGTGAGCATCCTGTGCATTCCCCAGAGAGAGGCTCACACAGTGTCATTGATGCTCGTGACGGCTGCCCGCGGCCAGGAAACACCGCTGGGGCTCATCACCGCCGACGCCTACCGCTCGTTCCTGCTGTCCGGGGCGGGCTCCGGCCTGGGCGCAGGATTTCTGCAGTGTCCCTCCTGGGCGCAGGTCAAGAACGGCTGGCGCTCCCAGCTGGTGGGGTGGGGGCCGGACCCGGCAGCCGGGGGGCTGACCGGTGTCGCGCTCGTCCTTCTGCGTCAACTACCCGGAACCCGGAAGTACTTCGCCTATCTGCCGGAAGGCCCGGTCGCCGACTGGGCCGACCCGGGCATCGACGGCTGGCTCGACCCACTGTTGAGACACCTGCGCGCGTCGGGGGCGTTCGCCGTACGGATCGGACCCTCACCTGCGTACCGCCGCTGGAGCGGGGCACGTCTCAAATCGGCGGCCGGGCCCGGCCGCAGGCTCTCCGACGTCATCGCGAGCGAGGTGGATCCGCTGGGCACAGCCGTGGCGGAACGGCTCCGGGCCCGGGACTGGAAGCGGTGCGGTGGCGCGGACGACGAGGACGCGCAGCCACGCCACGTCTTCCGGATACCGCTCGCCGGGCGCACGACGGAAGCCCTGTGGGCGGGTCTCAGCCAGGAGTGGCGGCGCAACGTCCGCCGAGCGCAGAAGTCGGGCGTCGAGGTGGTCGTCGGCGGCGCGGCGGACCTGCCGGAGTTCCACCGGCTGCTGCGCATCACCGAGGAGCGCGACGGCTTCCGCCTCGGCCGGTCCCGGGAGTACTACGAGCGCCAGTACGCCGTCCTCAACGCGGAGGAACCAGGCCGTATGCAGCTCTACCTCGCCCGTCACGACGGTGAGATCCTCGCTGCCCACACCATGATCCGCGTCGGGCGCCGGATCTGGTACCAGACCGGCGCCTCCGCCGATCACCGCCGTGAGGTCCGGCCCTCCAACCTGCTGCAGTGGCGCATGCTGCTCGATGCGCACGCATTCGGCGCCGACGTCTACGACATGCGCGGGGTACCCTCCACTCTCGATCCCGAGGACCGCCCGTACGGGCTGCTGCGCTGGAAGCTCGGTACCGGCGGTGAGGTCGTCGAAACGCTGGGGGAGTGGGAGAGACCGTTGGACGGCACGGCCAATCACGCGCTGTACCGCGCGTTCCAGACCTATCTGGCGCGACGATGACCACCGCCGCAGCCGAGCCCGTACGGAAGCAGTCGTCCGCACTGCGCAGCGGCGCGATCATGGCAGCGGGGTCGGTCGTCTCGCGCGCCACCGGGTTCCTGCGGTCCGCGGTCGTCGCCGCGGCGCTCGGCCTCGGGATGGTCGCCGACGGGTACGCGGTGGGCAATACGGCCCCCACCATCGTCTACATCCTGCTGCTCGGTGGCGCCCTCAACGCGGTCTTCGTGCCGGAGCTGGTCAGGGCGGCCAAGGAGCACGCGGACGGGGGCGCGGCCTACACCGACCGGCTGCTCACCCTGTGCGTGCTGGCCCTGCTCGTACTGACGGCGACGGCGGTGTGGGCGGCGCCGGCCGTCGTCGGGCTCTACTCGGACTACGCGCCGGAGCAGCACGCGATGACGGTGGCGTTCGCCCGGTACTGCCTGCCGCAGATCTTCTTCCTCGGCCTGTTCACGCTGCTCGGGCAAGTCCTCAACGCGCGGGGCCGCTTCGGCGCCATGATGTGGACGCCGGCCCTCAACAACGTCGTGGTCATCGCCGTGTTCGGCCTGTACCTGGCGACCGGTGCGGGCGGGGACCTGACGACGGGGGAGCGGGCGCTGCTCGGGTGGGGCACCACGGCCGGCATCGTCGTCCAGACGCTCGCCCTGCTGCCGTCGCTGCGGGCCGCAGGGTTCCGCTGTCGGCCCCGGTTCGACTGGCGCGGCAGCGGCCTGACCCGGCCGCTGCGTTCCGCGGGCTGGCTGGTGCTGCTGGTGCTCAGCAACCAGGCCGCCTACTGGGTCACCACCCGCCTTGCGACCTCCGCCGGCGCCCGCGCCGCCGCCGAGCAGATCGAGGGCGCGGGGTTCAGTGCGTACAACAACGCGTACACGCTGTGGATGGTGCCGCACGGCATCGTCACGGTCTCCCTGGTGACGGCGCTGATGCCGCGGATGAGCCGCTCCGCGGCCGACGGCGACACGGCCGCGGTCCTGCGGGACGCGGGGTACGCGCTGCGCATGAGCGGAGCCTTGATCGTGCCCGCCGCGTGTGCGCTGCTCGCCCTGGCACACCCCGCGACGGCGCTCGTCTTCCAGCACGGCAGGACGGGACCGGAGGACATCGCCTCACTTGCCGGGATCCTGATGGCCTTCGCCCCCGGACTGATCGCCTTCTCCGGCCAGTACGTGCTGTCCCGCTCCTTCTACGCCCTGTCCGACACGCGCACGCCGTTTCTGCTGAACCTGATGATCGCGGGTCTCAACGCGACGTTGTCGTGGACGGCGTATCAACTCCTGCCTGCGCGCTGGGCGGTCACCGGCATGGCGGGCGGCTACTCGCTCGCGCTGTTCGTGGGCTGGGCCGTGACCGCGAGGGTGCTGCACCGTCGGCTGACGCGCGGCAAGGCCCCCGCAGGCCCGCCCGGGACCGCACCGTCCCGCCCACGGCTGTGGCGCTCCGCCACCGTCGCCGCTCAGGCCAGGCTGCTCGGTGCCGCCGTGCCCGCCACCCTGCTCGGTCTCGGCACAGCCAGGATGTCGGCTCCTGCCGGACCGGCCGTCGCCGCCGGAGCCGGCGCGCTCACCGTCGCAGCGGTCTTTCTCCTGCTCGCCCGCCCCCTACGCCTCGCCGAGGTCGACGCCCTCGTCACCGGCGCGTTCGCCCGGATCCGCCTCCGGCGCTGAGACCCGCGGAACCGTGAAGCCCTTCAAGAGCGTTAACCTTCCTGACCCGTTCACCACGATCCCCAGGGACGCCCCGCACATGCCCCGCGTGCTCCTGATCGAAGACGACCCCTCCGTGCGCGAAGGGGTCGAACTGGGACTGCGCCGTCGCGGCCACGAGGTCCGCACGGTCGCCACCGGGGAGGCCGGACTGACCGCACTCCGCGAGTTCCGGCCCGACCTGCTCCTGCTGGACCTGATGCTGCCCGGAATGAACGGTGTGCAGGTCTGCCGCCGGGTGCGGGAGGACAGCCAGCTGCCCATCATCATGCTCACCGCCCGCGGTGACGACTTCGACGTCGTCATCGGCCTCGAGGCCGGAGCCGACGACTACATCGTCAAACCGGCCCGCACCGAGGTGATCGAGGCCCGCATCCGCGCGGTGCTGCGCAGGATGGAGGCCCCGGGCGGTGGCCGGCCGGCCGTCGAGTTCCACGGAGACCTCGCCGTCGACCGTGCCGGCCTCACCATCGCCAAGTGCGGCGAACGCCTGGCCCTTGCGCCCTCCGAGATGAAACTGCTTCTCCATCTGACGGCCGCGCCGGAACAGGTGTTCAGCCGGCAGCAACTGCTCGAGCACGTCTGGGAGCACAGCTACCACGGCGACGCCCGTCTCGTCGACGCCTGTGTCCGCAGACTGCGCAACAAGATCGAGGACACCCCGGGCAGCCCGCGCTACATACAGACCCTGCGGGGCTTCGGCTACCGCTTCGGACCCCTGTGAACGCCGCCCCGACGAGGCGGGTGCGCCGGATCGCCACCTTCGGGTTGCGCACGCGCCTCGTCCTCGCGTTCTTGCTGGTCGCCGCCGTCAGCGCGGGGACGACCGCGGCACTCACCTACCGTGAGGCGCGCAGCGCCGTCCTCGTCAGCGCCCAGGACACCGCGGTCGCGTCCTTCCGTGAACAGGTGGAGACCCTCGCACCCTCACTCCCCGTCGATCCGGTGACACTGCGCGAGCTGCTGTTCGTCGTCGCGAGCAAGGCGAAACCGCACCCGTGGATCGTCTTCGCCGAGTACGGATCGCTGCGCGTTTCGTCGAGCACCAGACCCACCTCCACCGTGATCACCCCCGAACTGCGCCGCACCGCCCTGACGACATCGCACGCCAGTTTCGAGAGGGTCGTGAAGAACGGTGCACCGTATCTGACGATCGCGGTGCCCGTCCTGACGAGGACCGGCGGAGTCGGCACACTGCCGACGGGGCTCGTCCTGTTCGCCGTGATGCAGATGAGCGAGGAGCAGGCCAACGTCGACGCCCTGGTCACCGCCGCGCGCGACGGCGCACTGCCCGGCCTCGCCATCGCCCTGGTGCCCGCTCTGATCGCCGCACGCAGTGTGCTGCGCCCGGTCCGTGAGCTGCGCAGGGCCGCCCGCTCGATAGGCAGTGGCCGGCTCGACGCGCGGATCAAGGTCTCCGGGGGCGACGAACTGGCGGACCTGGCACGTACGTTCAACGAGTCGGCGGGGCAGCTCGAGAAGTCGGTCGACGAACTGCAACAGGCGGAGGCCCGCGCGCGTCGGTTCGCCTCCGACGTCTCGCACGAACTGCGCACCCCGCTGGCCGGGATGCTCGCCGTCACCGAGGTGCTCGACGAGGACGCGGACGGCCTCGACCCGGATACGGCACGGGCCGTCCGGCTGATCAGCGCGGAGACCGTCAAACTGGCAGTGCTGGTGGAGGACCTGATGGAGATTTCCCGCTTCGACGCACGTGCGGCCGAGCTGAACGCCGACGAGATCGACGTTGCGGAGACCATCGGCAGGACCCTCCTGCACCGGCGTTGGGACGAACGTGTCCGCACGGAACTGCCGGGCGGGGTCCGCGCCCGTCTCGATCCACGCCGGTTCGACGTCGTCGTCGCCAATCTCGTCGGCAACGCACTGCGGCACGGCTCGGAGCCGGTAACGGTCCGCCTGGGCACCCGGACGGCCGCCGGCGGGGCGGGCATGCTGGTCGTCGAAGTCTCCGACAGCGGGCCCGGCATACGGCCGGAGGTACTGCCCCACATCTTCGACCGCTTCTACAAGGCCGACGCGGCCCGTACACGGTCGGCGGGCAGCGGCCTCGGTCTGGCGATCACCCATGAGAACGTCCGACTGCACAACGGCACCGTCCGCGCCGGGAACGGACCGGACGGTGGTGCCGTCTTCACGGTCGAGATCCCCCTGGGCGGGCCCACCGGGTACGAGCGAGACGGCGGTATGAGTGAACCCCGCACGAACGGCGAGGCGACGGTATGAGTGAACCCCGCACCGACGAGGCAACGGCATGAGGGGATCCGTCACGCGACGACGACACAGAATGGGCGCCGCCATGAGGATGCGCCTGCGTACGGCCGTCCTGCTCGCGGCCTGGTACCCCCTCGCGGCCTGCGGTATCCAGGACACCGACGTCATCGGCGCAGGAAGCGCCGCGACCGTCGACGTCCTCCCCGCCCGTCAGGTGCGGATGCTTCTGTTCTTCCTCTCCCCGGACGCCGTGCTGGTGCCCGTTCCCCGGAGCGTCGGCGACAGCGTGTTCGCCGGTGAACAGCAGGGCCCGGCCAACGATGAGGAGGCCGCCCGCCCTGCCACGGAGAAGACCGTCACCGCGCTGCTGGCAGGCCCGAACGAGGCGGAGAAGCGGGCGGGGCTCGTCAACGACGCGTCGCTGCCCGATACGACGACGACAAGGGTGTCCGACAACGGGGCGGTAATCACGCTGGCTGCCCCGCTCGACGGGCTCACCCGGGCCGCCGAGTGGCAACTCGTCTGCACGGTGGCGTTCGCGGAGAGCGCCCAGGGCACAGCGATGGTGACACTGCGGGGCACGGACGGCACGCGTGAGGCCGCACGGTGCGACCTCCAGCCGGGCGTCGAACAGACCGCCACCGAGACGGCTCCGCGCTGAAGCGGCCGGTCCACCGACGCCGCTCGCGGTCGTAGCGGTTCTGATGCCCGGCTGCTCGCCGCCCGGGTCCCTGTCGGACAAAGGGCTTACCGCGGCGGCCTGTTGTCAGCGGTCATGTTGCCCGTACCCTCCCACCAGCCGTCGGCGTGAGCGGGTCCGTGCCGCTGGGGAGGGCCTTCGTTCTCCAGGTGTACGGCGTGGTGTCACGAACCCGCCCCCGTCCGGTACCCCGGGACCACTGTCCTTGGGGCGTCCCTGATCCCCCCACCCCAGAGGTCGTCACCCATGACAGAGCTCGACCGTCGCAGGTTCCTGCAGATAGCCGGCGGCACCGCGGCCTTCGCCATGCTGAACGAGAGCATCGCGAGGGCCGCCGCCATTCCGGCGCAGGGCAGCACCGGAACGATCCAGGACATCGAGCACATCGTCGTACTGATGCAGGAGAACCGTTCCTTCGACCACTACTTCGGCGCGATGAAGGGGGTACGAGGCTTCGGCGACCCCCGGCCGGTGCTCCAGGACAACGGCAAGTCCGTCTTCCACCAGTCCGACGGGACCAAGGACATCCTCCCCTTCAACCCGCGGGTGGCCGACCTCGGGATGCAGTTCCTGGAGGGGCTGGACCATGACTGGGCCGGCGGTCACCAGGCCTACAACAGCGGCAAGTACGACAAGTGGGTGCCGGCCAAGACGGCCACGACCATGTCGCACATGACGCGGAACGACATTCCGTTCCACTACGCCCTCGCCGACGCCTTCACCGTGTGCGACGCCTACCACTGCTCCTTCATCGGAGCCACCGACCCCAACCGCTACTACCTCTGGTCGGGCCACACCGGCAACGACGGTACGGGCGGCGGCCCGGTCCTCGGCAACCAGGAGGCGGGCTACGGCTGGAAGACCTACCCCGAGCGGCTGGAGTCGGCAGGGGTCTCCTGGAAGGTCTACCAGGACGTGGGCGACGGTCTCGACGCCGCCGGGTCCTGGGGCTGGATCGACGATGCCTTCCGCGGCAACTACGGCGACAACTCCCTGCTGTACTTCAACAGCTACCGCAACGCCCAGCCGGGCAGCGCCCTGTACGAGAAGGCCCGCACCGGCACCGTCGTCAAGGCCGGCGGCACGTACGTCGACCGGCTGCGCGCGGACGTGGTGGGCAGGAACCTCCCGAAGATCTCCTGGATCGCCGCCCCCGAGGCCTTCAGCGAGCACGCCAACTGGCCGACGAACTTCGGCGCCTGGTACATCTCACAGGTCCTGGACGCGCTGACGGCGAATCCCGAAGTCTGGGCGAAGACCGCCCTGTTCATCACCTACGACGAGAACGACGGATTCTTCGACCACGTGGTCCCGCCGTACCCCCCTGCCTCCTCGGCCTGGGGCCTGTCCACCGCAGACGTGTCGAAGGACCTGTACAAGGGCGGCGGGGGTTACGCCGCAGGCCCCTACGGGCTCGGGCCGCGCGTGCCGATGATCGTCGTCTCGCCGTGGAGCAAGGGCGGCTACGTCTGCTCCGAGACCTTCGACCACACCTCGGTGATCCGCTTCATGGAGAAGCGCTTCGGGGTGCGGGAGCCCAACATCTCGCCGTGGCGCCGCGCCGTGTGCGGCGACCTGACGTCGGCCTTCGACTTCGCCCGTACGGACTCGTCCCCCGCCGCGCTGCCCTCCACGGCCGGCTACGTACCGCCGGACAGGAACCGCCACCCGTCCTACCACCCGACCCCGCCGGCCACGGGCACCCTGCCGAAGCAGGAGGCGGGCTCCAAACCGACCCGCGCCCTCGGCTACAGCCCGTACGTGGACGGCCTGGCCACGGTCTCCACCGCCAAGTTCACCCTGACCTTCGCCGGCGGCCCCACCCTGGGCGCGCACTTCCACTGCACCTCGGGCAACCGTACGGACGGCCCCTGGCCCTACACCGTGGAGGCGGGCAAGACCCTCTCGGACACCTGGAGCACCAGCAGCACCACCGGCAACCGGATCGATCTCACGGTCTGGGGCCCGAACGGCTTCCTGCGCACCTGGCGGGGGCCCGCGAAGCAGGCCGGCCCCGAGGTCACCGCCCGCCACACCGCGTCCGGCGGCAATCTGACGCTCAGCATGACCAACTCCGCCCCGGCCGCGGTCCACCTGACCGTGACCAACGCCTACGGCGGCGCGGCTCAGACCTTCAAGGTCAACCCCGGCGCGACGGTCTCCCACACGGTCGACCTGCGCGCCACCGCCCGCTGGTACGACGTCAAGGTCGTCTCCGACGCCGACGCGGCGTTCCTGCGCCGCTTCGCCGGGCACGTGGAGACGGGCGCCCCGGGCGTCTCCGACCCGGCGATCAGGACCGCCTGATACGGCCGTCCGGCGCTCCCGCCACCTCGTGGGGGGAGCCCGGCGGCACCGGCCCACGGGGGACGGGGCCGGCGCCGCGGCGGGGTCAGCCCGGCCAGACGCCGGTCAAGCGACGCGTGACCACGGCGCCCGAACGGTCGACGGTCGCCTTGACCACGGAGAAGATGACTCCCTGGATAGCGGCGGCGAGCAGGATCTGCTGCCAGGGCCGGTCTTCGTCCGTGGCATCGGGCGCGTCGCCCTCGCCCTCGACGATCTTCCACGTCTGCTTGAACGCGGCACTCGCGATCATGCCGCTCGCCGCACCGAGGGCCAGCCCGACCGGCTTGTAGGCGATCTTGGACACCTTCATCGGCGTCCCCGACGGTGGCGCACCAGCAGGACGGCGGCGAGAAGCGCAGCACCCGCGAGAAGCGGGCTGCGGTTGGCGCGTGCGAACGACGTGGCCCGGCCCGCCTTCTCGAGCAGCGGGTCGGGAGCCTTGTCCGCCGCGTACTGCCCTGCCCGGGACGCGGTCTCCCGTACGTGGGACGCGGCCTCGGCCGCCTTCTCCAGAACGGGATCGGGCGTCTTGTCCTTGACGAGTCGGGTGGCCTGCTCCGCCTTGCCACGGACCTGCTCGGCCACCAGGGCGGCCTTCTCCGCGGCCTGTTCCCTCGCGGCGGCGGACTTCTCCCTCGCCTGTGCCTTCACGTCGGCCTTTGCCGCCAGTGCTTCGACGGTCCGCCCGAGTTCGTCGCGGGTGCGCTCGACCTGCTCGCGCAGCTCCTCCGGGTCGGAGGCGTCGGGGACCGGGGTCCCTATGTTGGTCCGGGATTCCTTGCTCATCGGTGTGCCTTTCCCTTGATCTCGGCCAGATCGGCCTTGACGCTGCCGACGGTCTGCTCCGGGGCGGGGGAGCCGGCCTCGGCTATCTGCTTCCTTCCGGCCAGGGCGGCCGCCGCCGCGGCCGCGGCCAGCACCGCCGTGACGACGAGGGCTGACGCCCACAACGGCAGCACCAGCGCGAGTGCCACGATGCAGGTCGCGACCAGCGCCTGGGCCGCCAGGATGCCGATGAGGCTCGCGGCGCCGAAGAGGCCACCGCCCTTCCCGAAACGCTTGCCCTTCTGGGTCATCTCCGCCCGGGCCAGCCGCATCTCCTCGCGGACCAGCTCCGAAATCTGCTGCGAAGCGCGGGAGACCAGGACACCCAACGAGTCGTCGGTGGTGTCGGTCTGCCGCTCTGCCGTGCTCATGGCCAGGTCACCTTGCCTTCCTCGGTCTGTCGGAAACATCGGCCGCCCCAGGGCGCCGTCCGTCCGGTGAGGCAGGACCGGTGGGCCTCGTAGCGCCGCCATGCGGAACCTCCTCGTCGAGCCGTGTATGCGGACGTCTCGGCTCGACTACCCCGCAACTGCCCCAGCACCCATCCCGCAGGCAAGGGCCTCCGGACCCCGCCGCACGCGTTAGTCCAACACCCGCCCCTCCTTTGTCCATGGGCGCGTTCACCCCGAGCGGCGCATCTTGGCGTGCACAGATGCCGTCCAGCGCCAGGAGAACGAGCATGCACGCACAAGCACCCGGACCGAGCCGCAGGACCGTGGTGGCCGCCACCGCACTGGCGGGTGCCGGACTGGCCCTCACCGGCCCGGGCACCGCGTTCGCGGCCCAGCGGGAGACGGTGCTGCGGGAGACGGTGCTGCGCTCCCGCGAACTGGAGGTGCGCGTCGATCCGGACTTCCCGCGCATCGTGTCGTACACCGACCGCGCCGGAGGCGCCGTACTGCACGGTCAGGAGGACCCGGTCACCTCCGTGCTGATCGACGGCACCGCCCGTACCCCTCGGGTCACCTCACGCTCCGGCCGCGACACGGCGTCGTACACCCTCGCCTTCGACGGCGGCACCGAGATCCGGGCCGAGATCCGCGTCACCGGCCGCCGGGTCGAGTGGCGGGTCACCAGGATCACCGACACCCCGGACCTGCGCGTCGGCACGCTCCAGATCCCGTCGCTGGCATTCCTTTCGGTCCGCAGCGACCAGCCGGGCGCCGCGCTCCTCGCCGCCCGGATCCAGCTCGACAAGGCCACGAGCGGCGACACCCTGGTCGAGCTCTCGCCGGACACCGCGCCCGACGCGGCGCCGACCGGCTGCGCGTACGCCGTCGTCGCCCACGACCGGCTCGGGGGCGCCCTGGAGACCAACACGACGTACGACAAGCCCGACAGCGCTCCGGGCGCCACCTGGGAGAACGGCCGGCTGTGGCGCCGGACCGTCAGGAAGGACGGCTACGTCAAGGCCGAACTCGCCTGCGGGCAGTGGACGCACAGGGCCGCGACCGCGCCTCCGGACGCCACCGAACCGCTCCCGTACGCCACCGTGATCGTCACCGGTGACCGCAACGGCGACGGCGTCGTGGACTGGCAGGACGCCGCCATCGCCTTCCGCGACATCATGGCCGACCCGCTGGGCGCCGACGAACAGCACCTGCGCGTCATCCCGCACATCCCGTTCAACTTCGCCAGCCAGGCCACCAACCCGTTCCTCGTGACGCTCGACAACGTCAAGCGGATCTCCCTCGCCACGGACGGCCTGCGCCAGTACACGCTCCTCAAGGGCTACCAGTCGGAGGGCCACGACTCGGCCCACCCCGACTACGCGGGCAACCACAACGAGCGCGCGGGCGGCCTGAAGGACCTCAACACGCTCGTGAGCGAGGGACGCAGATGGGGGAGTGACTTCGGCGTGCACGTGAACGCCACCGAGTCCTACCCCGTCGCGAACGCGTTCTCCGAGACGCTCGTGGACAAGAACAACGAACAGTGGGACTGGCTCGACCAGAGCTACCGCATCGACCAGCGGCGCGATCTCGTGTCCGGCGACATCATCAAGCGCTTCCAGGACCTCAGGGACGAGACCGATCCCGCCCTGAACATGCTCTACATCGACGTGTTCCGCGAGTCCGGCTGGACCTCCGACCGGCTCCAGCGGGCCTTGCGGGAACAGGGCTGGCAGGTCACCACCGAGTGGGGCCACGGCCTCGAACGCTCCTCCCTGTGGTCCCACTGGGCCACCGAGACCGACTACGGCGCGGACACGTCCCGGGGCATCAACTCCCAGCTGATCCGCTTCATCCGCAACCACCAGAAGGACGTCTTCGCCGACAAGTGGCCGACACTCCTGGGGATACCGCGCACCGGCAACTTCGAGGGCTGGGTCAACAAGACCGACTGGAACACCTTCTACCGGCAGATCTGGACCGACAGCCTGCCCGCCAAGTACCTCCAGGCGTACCCGATCAGGAGCTGGGGTGCCCACGAGATCACGTTCTTCGGCCCGACGAAGACGTCCGTGGACGACGCCGACGGCACCCGCCGCATCACCACCGACGGCCGGGTGGTCTACGAGGGGGGACGCTACCTGCTGCCCTGGGAACCGCGCGAAGCCACCGATCCCGACCGTCTCTACCACTACAACCCGGCGGGCGGCAGCAGCACCTGGCGGCTGCCGCGCGGCTGGGCCGGCCGGTCGAAGGTCTTCGTCCACCGTCTCACCGACCAGGGGCGGGCATCCATCCGTGAGGTGCCCGTCGTTTCGGGCCGCGTCACCATCGACGCCGAGGCTGGGCAGCCGTACGTCGTCCACCGCACCCGGATGCCCGCGAACCGTGACCCGGAATGGGGACAGGCGACCCCCCTCCACGACCCGGGCTTCAACTCGGGCTCCCTGGACGGCTGGCACGTGGACGGCCCGGCGTCGGTCGAACCGAGCGCCCTCGGCGACTACGAACTGGTCGTCGGCTCCGGCCCGGCGGCAGCCGTCGGACAGCGGATCGCCCGTCTCGCACCGGGCACCTACGCCGCCTCCGTGCAGGTGGAGGTGGGGGAGCGGGCCGGGGAGCGGCGACGGGCCGCGCTCACCGTGCGCACCGCCGACGGCACCACGGCCGAGAACTGGACGGACTCCTCCACCGCCGTCAACCTCGTCGCGGCGGACCGCAAACACGACACCCGCTTCCAGCGGATGTTCACGTACTTCACCGTGCCGGACGGCGGCGGGCCCGTGGACCTCACCCTGCGCGCCGAAGCCGGGGACGCCAGGGTCCGTTTCGACAACGTGCGGATCGTCGCCGCGCAGCGCACCACCAAGGCCGGAACCGTGGCCTTCGAGGACTTCCAGAACGTGCCGCAGGGCTGGGGACCGTTCGTCAAGGGCGACGCGGGCGGCTCGACGGACCCGCGCACCCACATCGCACAGCGGCACGCCCCGTTCACCCAGCGCGGCTGGAACGGCAAGGTGATCGACGACGTCGTCGACGGAACCCAGTCGCTGAAGTCGCGCGGGGAGAACGACGGCCTCGTGTACCGGACCGTGCAGCACACCGTCCGCTTCGAGGCGGGGAAGCGCTACCGGGTGACCTTCCGGTACGAGAACGAGAAGGCCGGCCAGTACGCGTGGGTCACCGGGGTCGACGCACCGGCCTCCCGCGAGCTCGACCGCAAGGACCTTCCCGCGGCCACCTCACCGGCCGTGCTGAGTCACGAGTTCACCGCACCGGCCGAGGGGGAGACCTGGGTCGGTCTGCGCAGGACGGGGGACGACGGGACGGCGGAGTTCGTCCTCGACTCCTTCGAGGTGCGCGAGGTGTGACGGTCCTGCCGCCCCGCACCCGGCGCAGACGAGGGTGCGGGGCGCCAGCACCCCGGTGACGGTGGCCGCGCAGGCGGCGGGCCGGGCCTCGTGCACGGGGCTCATCCGCGTCCGCAGCTCAGGCCGAGGTCGGCGCCGGTCAGATCACAGCTCACGTCCCACAGCCGCGCCGCGACCGAGCGGTCGGCGAGGTGGCCCCACACCGCTTCACGCCGGGGCTCACCGCGCAGGCCGAGGACGCGCGGTCCCCACAGCTCGCCTCCGCACACTGCCGGGTCGAGCACCGCCCGGACCGCGGGCCACGCGCCGGCGTCCTTGCCCTGGAGGAGAAGGGCCGCGGGTGCCGCGCCCAGCCGTGCGCCGGTGGTCCGCACATGGACCGGTGGCCGTGAGGGGGTGAGGGAGTCCAGCGCCCCGCCGGGATGGGCCAGCACGCTCGACACCGTGCTGCCGGCAGCACGCAGACGGCGGTCGAGTTCCACGCCGAAGTACATCTGTGCAAGCTTGGAGCGTCCGTAGGTCCGCTTGGGCCGGTAGTCCTTCCGGGACTGCAGGTCGTCCAGGTCGAGCCGTTCGGACTTCGCCGCGAAGCTGCCCATGGTCACGACGCGGGCCGCCGGGGCGGCGGCCAGCAGCGGCATCAGCGCATGGGTCAAGGCGAAGTGCCCGAGGTGATTCGTGCCGAACATGAGTTCATGACCGTCCACGGTCTCCTCGCGTGGCGGGTCGTCGAGCGCGACGCCGGCGTTGTGGACCACCGCGTCGAGGTGCTCCACCCCCAGCGACTCCACCGCCGTCCCGATCGACGAGAGGTCGGCGAGGTCCAGCCGCACGGCCCGCACCCGCGCGCCGGGGACACGCATACGGATCAGTGCCGTGGCGGCCTCGGCCCTGGCCGGACTCCGGCTGCCGAGTACGACGGTGGCGCCGGTCGCCGACAACTGCTCCGCGACGAAGTACCCGATGCCGGCGTTGCCCCCGGTGACCAGGAAAAGGCGGCCGATCGCACCGGGCAGCCGATGGACGTCCCAGCGCGGGGTGGAGGATGTGAGCGACACGGCGACGGGCTCCCTTGTTCTCGAAGGAGACTGCGGCTGCTCCCTCGGGCTGTTCCCACGGTGACACCGGCCACCGACACATCACCTACGGCTCACCGACAGCACCGTCGGACGGCCGACGGCCCCCGGACGCGGTACGGGCCCGTCGTCGTCCCGTCCCGCGGGCGCGCCCTCAGCCGAGAGCCAGCCGGTGGCCACCCGAGCGCTCCAGCTCCAGCACCCACACCTCGTTCACACCCTCGCGCAGCAACGGCCCCGGAACGTACAGCGACTCCTGGGGCCCCACGCTCCAGTAGCGCCCCAGGCAGAAACCGTTCACCCAGACGAAGCCACGCTCCCACCCCGGCAGGGCCAGCCCGGCGTCACCCGGACCCCGCACGTCGAACGTTCCCCGGAAGAGGCCCGCGGCGCCCTTCTCCGGGGCGCGGAAAGGAACCTTTCCGACTGCGTCCGCGTCCTCGAACGCGTCCAGGGCGAGCCCCCGCGCCCGCACACCGTGCAGGTACTGCCGCTCGTGCAGGACACCCCCCGTGATCCCCTTCGGCTCGGCGAGACGCGGCCCGTAGTTGACCCGACCCAGCGACTCCACCCACAGCTCCACCTCCGCCGGCCCCGCGACCGGCCCGTCCAGCGGCGTGTACGAACCGGCTTCGGCCGGGCCGCCGCCCAGCACCCCCGCCCGCGCCCCGTCGACGTACACCACCGCGCGGTCCCGGAGCCCGGTCACCCCGAGCGGATACGGCGGACGCGGCCCCGGCACCTCCACCCGATAGCGGACCACCCCCCGGTCCACCCCCAGCTCCTCGAACGTCGGTGGCACCGCCCACTCGGCCTCCGGGCCGCCGAGCGCGTCCATGACGTCACCCAGTGGTGCCCACTCCACGAGCTCGGCGCCCACCGGGCCGGCCAGAGCGGCGGGCGGAGCCGGCACGTCGGGCAGCGGAGCGTCCTCCTCCCGGTAGCGCGCGAGGATGTCCCGGAACAACCAGAACTTCTCGGTGGGGCGGCCGTACTCGTCGACGGGGGCGCCGTAGTCGTACGACGTCACGGTCGACCGGAGCTCCCCGCCGTGCAGTTCCCCGGCGCGGTTCGCCCCCGACCAGCCGCCGAAGCTCGTACCGCCGTGTGCCATGTAGATGTTGACGGACGCGCCGCACCGGAGGATCTCCTCCAGCGCCGACGCCGCGTCGGCCGGCTCCCGTACCACCGGCTCCGCACCCCAGTGCCCGAACCATCCGCACCAGAACTCCATGCACATCAGGGGGCCGTCCGGCCGGTGCCGGCGCAGCGTCTCGAAGCCCTCCCGGGCCCCCGAGCCGAAGTTCGCCGTCGCCAGCACCCCGGGCACCGAACCGCCCGTCAGCATGTGGTCCTCCGGGCCGTCGGACGTGAACAGCGGAACCGTCACACCGAGCTCGCGCAGCAGCTCCGTCAGACGGCGCAGATACACCTGGTCGGAGCCGTAACTGCCGTACTCGTTCTCGACCTGCACCATGATCACCGGGCCGCCCCGGACGATCTCCCGCCGTACCACCTGCGGCAGCAGCCGGCGGAACCACCGCTCCACGTGCCCGAGGTACTCCGGATCGCGGGTCCGGACCCTGGAGCCCAGCATGCCCGTCAGCCAGTGCGGCAGACCGCCGTTCTCCCACTCCGCGCAGATGTAGGGCCCCGGCCGCACGATCGCCCACAGCCCGGCCGCCTCCGCCGCGTCCAGGAACCGGCCCAGCGCCTCCACGTCGCGGTGGCGCCCCTGCTCCGGCTCGTGCAGGTTCCACGGGACGTACGTCTCCACGCAGTTGAGACCCATGGCACGCAGCATCGCCAGCCGGTGCTCCCACTGGCCCTCGTGCACCCGGAAGTAGTGCAGAGCACCCGACAACAGCCGTACGGGCCGCCCGTCGAGCTCGAAATCCCGCTCGCCCACCGTGAACTCAGCCATGGTCCCCGCCTCTCGTTCCACCACCGCCCCCACCTCACCCCCTGGCGGCGGAGCGGTCCATGGACAAAGATCAGCTCTGTTTGGACACAACGGAAGGCCGGACCGATCGGACGGGGAGGAAACGGAGCCGGATGTATCACACCTGGATGCGCTATTTCACGCCGAGCCCCACCCACCACAAGCTGGGGCTGGTCTGCCTCGGAGTGGGCCTCCAGCACGGCACACTGCCCACGGTCGGGCCCCGCACCCTCGACCACCACGTCGCCGTCGTCATCAGCGCGGGCAGCGGCTGGTACCGCTGCCCGGACGGGGAACGCACCACCGTGACGGCGCCCGCGCTGATCTGGCTCGTACCGGGCATCCCGCACCACTACGGTCCCGACCCCTCCACCGGCTGGGACGAGAGCTTCGTCGACTTCACCGGCCCGGCCACCGTCCCGTACACCGAACTCGGCTACATCGAGACCGACCGCCCGGTCGTCCCCCTCGCGGACACCGCCCCCGCACGCGCCGCCGTGGGCCGGATCGCCCGTGCCGCCCGCCTCGGCAACCCCCTCCTCGAGGTCGAGACCGGCGCCGCCGTGCACGAACTGCTCGTCGCCCTGCGCCGCGCCCGCGCGGACGTCGGAGCCGACGGGGACCCCGTGCTCAACGCCCTCGCCCGCGACGCCTTCCAGCCCCTGTCCGTCGCCGAACACGCCTCCCGCCACGGCATGACCCCCGCCGAGCTGCGTACCGCCGTACGCCGGGGCGCCGGATGCAGCCCCAAGGACTACCTCCTCGGCATCCGCCTCGGCCGGGCCAAGGAACTCCTCGCCACCACCGAGCTCCCCGTGGCCGCCGTCGCCCGCCGCGTCGGCTACGACGACCCCGCCTACTTCTCCCGCCTCTTCACCCGCCGCGTCGGCATGGCCCCCGTCCGCTTCCGCAGCCGGCAGGGCCGGGCGGTCCCCGGCGGCTGGAGCGACCGGATCCCGGACCCCGCACACCCCCCGACCATCAGCACCGCCCACGCGGTCGCCGACAGCCCCGCCCTGCTCCCCCCGCCCCGTGTGGCGGACGCCGGGGGCACAGCGCAGACTGGCGAGGGAGGACAGCAGTCCAGAGGGGCCTGGGACGATGGGTGACTACGCGGACCTTCCTGGTGTCAGGACGTGGTACGAGACCGAGGGGACCGGCACTCCGCTGGTCCTCCTGCACGGGGGCTTCTGCACCAACGAGACATGGGGCCGGCTCCGCTCCGACCTCGCCGTCGCCCACCGCGTCCTCCTGCCCGAGCGGCGCGCACACGGGCACACCCCCGATGTCGAAGGGCCGCTCACCTACCAGGACATGGCCGACGACACGGTGGCCTTCCTGGAGACGGTCGTGGGGGAGCCGGCGCATCTCGTGGGCTGGAGCGACGGGGGCGTGGTCGCGCTGCTCGTCGCGGCCGCCCGCCCGGACCTGGTGCGCAAAGCCGTGGTGATCGGGGCCAACTTCCGGCCCGGCCCCGAGTGCTTCGTCGAGCCGGCGATGCTCGACGCGATGACGCCGGACGGGGACGACCTGGCGTTCTTCCGGGAGATGTACGAGGCCGTCGCGCCCGACGGCGCGGGCCACTGGCCGGTGGTGGCGGCGAAGATGATCGACATGTGGCGCACCCAGCCGACGCTCACCACCGGGGACCTGGCCCGTATCGAGGCGCCCGTCCTCACCATGGTGGGAGACGACGACCTGATGACGCTGGAGCACACGGCAGCCCTGTACCGGGCGATCCCGGAAGCACAGCTGGTCGTGGTCCCCGGCGCCTCCCACCTGGTCCCGCTGGAGAAGCCGGCCCTGGTCGGCCGGCTGATCCTCGACCATCTCGCGCAGGACGCTGTGGAGACGATGATGCCCGTCCTGCGCGCGGCGGCACCGCCGTCCGTCTGAAGAACCCGCTGTGCGGGACCGTTGACACCCGTCACCACCCGTCACTACCGTCACGGCAGGATTTCGGACGCCCGACGAGATTTCGAACGTGACGAAGAGGCAACTTCCCCCGCAAGGAGCCGCATCGACATGACGATCAGCAGTGCCACGCGCGACGGCGGACTCGACCGCGCCGGCGAAGGCGGCCACCGGAGCAGGTCCGGCCCCTGAGGCCCCGTTCGTTACGCCGACGCCATCGAACGGAACTCGACCCGCCTACGCCCTGTGCGCCGCACCGGCGCACAGGGGTACGGCCATTCCTAGGGGCCCACTGCATGCAGCAACCGTCTTCCCCCCACCAGCCGGCCGGCCTGCCCCGGAGCGTCAGCCGTCGCAGGCTCCTGGAGGGCGGAGCCGCCGGCTTCGGCGCGCTCGCCCTCTCCGCCCTCCCCGCGGTCCTGCCCGCCGGGGCGGCCGCACGCGCCGACTCCGCCTCCCCGGCCGTGAACCCGCCGGCCAACGGTTACCCGGAGTGGAACAACAACATCGCGGTCTTCGACGTCGGTTCGGAGCCGCCCCACACCACGCTCATGCCGTACGCGGACATCTCACAGGCCCTGGCCTGCGACCGGACACGCTCCCCGTGGCGGCTCGACCTCGACGGCACCTGGAAGTTCGCCTACGCCGACCGCCCCGACGACCGCGACCCCGACTTCCACCGGACCGACCTCGACGACCGCTCCTGGGACACCATCCCCGTGCCGTCCTGCTGGCAGCTGCACGGCTACGACTTCCCGATCTACTCCAACATCACCTACCCCTGGTGGGGCGCCAACGGCCTGGGCGAGGAAGCCCAGCCGCCCTTCGCACCCACCCGCTACAACCCCGTCGGGCAGTACCGGCGCACCTTCACCGTCCCCCGGGAGTGGGAGGGGCGGCGGGTGTTCCTGCAGTTCGAGGGGGTGAAGTCCGCACACTACGTATGGATCAACGGCAAGCCGGTGGGCTACCGCGAGGACTCCTACACCTCCGCCGAGTACGACATCACCCCGCACCTGGAGCGAGGCCGTAACCAGATCGCGGTGGAGGTCTACCGCTACTCCGACGGCGACTGGATGGAGGACCAGGACATGATCCGGCTGAGCGGGATCTTCCGCTCGGTCCACCTCTTCTCGACCCCCGCCGTCCACCTGCGGGACTTCAAGCTCGACACCCCGCTCAGCGACGGCTACACGGCCGCCGAGCTCTCCGTCACCGCCTCCGTGCGCGCCTACGGCGAAGCCCCCGGGCAGGGCGGATACACCGTGGAGACCCAGCTCTACGACGCCGGCGGACACCCTGTCTGGTCCCGCCCGCTGAGGCAGCCCGCCGACCTCGGCTCCGCCCCGGCCGGACAGGACGTGACCGTACGGTCGGCCAAGGCCGTGCCGAAGCCGCAGCTGTGGTCCGCCGAGCACCCGAACCTCTACACCGCCGTGCTGCGGCTGCGCGATCCTGCGGGCAGGGTGACCGAGACGCTGTCGCACAGGGTGGGCTTCCGGGAGTTCGCGATCGCGGACGGGCTGATGCGCGTCAACGGCAAGCCCGTCTCCCTGCGCGGCACCAACCGGCACGAGATGCACCCCGACCGGGGCATGGCGCTGACCCGCGCCGACATGGTCACGGACATCGAGATCATCAAACGGCTGAACATGAACAGCGTCCGCACCTCCCACTACCCGAACAACCCGCTCTGGCTGGAGCTGGCCGACGAGTACGGGCTGTACCTCGTGGGCGAGACCAACCTGGAGACCCACGGCATCCGCGACACCTACCCAGGCGACCACCCCGACTGGACCGAGGCGTGTGTGGCCCGCGCCAGGAACATGGTCCACCGGGACAAGAACCACGCCTGCGCCGTCATCTGGTCGCTCGGCAACGAGGCCGGCACCGGCTCGGCCTTCGTCGCCATGCGCGACTGGATCCGCTCGTACGACCCCACCCGCGTCATCCAGTACGAGGGTGACGACCGGCCCGGGATCAGCGACATCCGCTCGGAGATGTACACCAAGCCCGCCCAGGTCGAGCAGCGCGCCCGGGACACCACCGACACCCGGCCCTTCGTCCTGATCGAGTACTCCCACGGGATGGGCAACTCGAACGGCAACTTCAAGAAGTACTGGGACCTCATCCGCCGCTTCGACGTCCTCCAGGGCGGCTGGATCTGGGACTTCGCCGACCAGGCACTCACCTGGCCCACGCCGGCCCGCAAGCTGTTCACGGAAGCCGGGCCAGGCGCCGTGCGCGGGGAGATCCTCGCCGCCGGCGGCACCTTCGACCGGGACAAGGGCGTGTACGGGGGCACGGTCTTCGCCCGTGACGCGGGCCTCGACATCACCGGCTCCCTGACCCTGGAGGCCTGGGTCACACCGAACGTGACCGGCTTTCATCAGCCCATCCTCGCCAAGGGCGACACCCAGTACGCGCTGAAGCAGACCGACGGCAACCTGGAGTTCTTCATCCACTCCGGCGGCCGGTGGACCACCGCGAGCTGGACGCTGCCGAAGGACTGGACAGGCACCGAGCACCACATCGCCGGTGTCTTCGACGCCGAGAAGGCCATCCTGACCCTCTACGTCGACGGCGAGACCAAGGCCACCAAGGCCGCGCCCCAGCCCCCCGGCAGCAACAACGCACCGCTGGCGCTCGCCACCGACGGTGAGAACCCGACCCGTGAGTTCAGCGGCACGATCAGGCGGGCGCGCGTCTACGCCCGTGCCCTGAGCGCGGCCGAGATCCGCTCCGGCTCCCGGCGCCCCGGCGACGACGGCGTGCGCTTCTGGTTCGACGCCGCCACCGTCGCCTTCGAGCAGCGCAGGCCAACCGAGCGGACGTTCCTCGCCTACGGCGGTGACTGGGGCGACAACCCCAACGACGGCAACTTCTCCGGTGACGGCATCGTCACCGCCGACCGCGGGCACACCGGCAAGGCCACGGAGATCAAGCGCGTCCACCAGGCGATCAACGTGACCGCGGACGACGCTCCCGCCGGGCGGTTCACCGTGGGCAACGAGTACCTCTTCACCAACCTGCGGGAATTCGACGCCGGCTGGGCCCTGGTGGCCGACGGCGAGGTCGTGCAGCGCGGAAAGCTCACCCGAGCCCAGCTGGACATCGCTCCCCTGGCCCGCAAGGCCGTCACCGTCCCCTTCACGCTGCCCCACGGTCCGGCCCCGGGTGCGGAGTACTTCCTCCAGCTGTCGTTCACCACCAAGGAGGCCACGAAGTGGGCGGAAGCCGGCTTCGAGGTGGCCGGGCAGCAGCTCGCCGTCGACGCGGGCAGCCCGGCCGTGACGCCCCGGCCCCTCGACTCCGTACGGCCGCTGCGCCACCAGGACGGCAACGGCTCCGTGACGGTGACCGGGGAGGGCTTCTCCGTCACCGTCGACAAGGGCAGCGGCGTCATCAGCTCCTACGAGGCGGGCGGCGACCGGCTGATCGCCTCGGGGCCCGCCCCGAACTTCTGGCGGGCCCCGACCGACAACGACATCGGCAACGGGCAGCCCGCCCGGAACGGCACCTGGCGCCACGCGGGCAGCGGCCGGAAGGTGACGGGCGTCCAGGTGCGCGAGGTGGGCGACCGGGCCGTCGAGATCGCTGTGAGCGGCACCCTGCCCACCTCGACGGAGTCCACGTACACCACGACGTACACGGTCTTCGGCAACGGCGAGATCAAGGTCGACAACACCCTGCACCCGGGCGCGGCCGGACTGCCGTACATCCCGGAGGTGGGCACCCTGCTCCTGCTGCCCGGCAGGCTCAAGCACGTGCGCTACTACGGCCGCGGCCCGGACGAGAACTACTGGGACCGCGACAACGGCACCGACGTGGGCCTCCACACCTTCACCGTCCCCGGGAAGCGGACCCCTTACCTCCGCCCGCAGGAGAACGGCAACAGGACGGACGTGCGGTGGGTGGCGCTCACGGACGGCAGCGGTAAGGGGCTGCTCGCGTCCGGCGAGCCGCTGATCGAGTTCAACGCCTCGCACTTCACCCCGGAGGACCTGTCGGCCGGTATCCGCCACGACTACCAGCTGACGCCCCGTGACGAAGTCGTCCTGCGGCTGAACCACCGGCAGATGGGGGTCGGCGGTGACGACAGCTGGGGCGCGCACACGCACGACGAGTTCAAGCTGTTCGCCGACCGGGACTACGCGTACACCTACCGGCTGCGCCCGCTGAGCGACCCGGACGACGCCATGGCGGCTTCGCGCCGGCCGACAGCGACGGAGTCCGACGCGTAGGGCGGTGACGGTCCGGACGCGTCGTCACCGGGAACGGGACGGATGAACCGGCACGACGGCCCGCCAGGTCTGCCTGGCGGGCCGTCGGTCATGTGCCGGCCCGGACCGGGCCTCAGACCCGCCGCAGCTGCCAGATCTGCGGCGCCAGTCCGTTGCAGGTCCACTGCTGGACGTTGCCGCCCGGTGCCCGGGAGCCCTCGGCCACGTCGAGACACTGGCCACCGGACCGGGAGACGAGCCGGTAGTACCCGCGGCCGACGCTCTCCGGACGCCAGTCCTGGGCCGCCTGGGCGTTGCAGTACCACTGCCGGACATTCGCACCGGGCGTCGTGGAGCCGTTCTCCACATCCAGGCAGTGCCCGCTGTTGCGGCCCGTGAGGGTGAAGTGGCCACCGTCACGCGCGCGGAGCGTCCAGTCCTGCGGAGCGAGTCCGTTGCAGGTCCACTGCTGGACGTTGCCGCCCGGCGCCCGGGAGTCCGCCGCCACGTCGAGGCAGTGGCCGCTGTTGACGTTCCTCAGCCCGTAGAGCGCGCCGTCCGCCACACCGGTCTGGTCGCCGCTGCCAGTGAGGGAGCCGGTCGCGAAGTACGGCCGGCACACCGAACCGTCCCAGTCGGTGGCGATCTGCAGCAGCCGGCTTCCGTCGGCCGACGGAAGCAGCGGAGAGCTGTAGTTCTGGCAGTAGTTCACCTCGGGTTCGGCCACCCGCACAGGCGAATCGATCTCGTACCAGGGGCCGCTGCCGTTCTCCGTGTTGACGAGAACCGTACGACCGCTGTCCGCCGAAGGGGTGCCGTCCCGGTTGAGCAGCCGCTGGCCCACCAGAAGGATCCGGCCGTCCGGCCCGCCGTCGGGTGACGGAGCCCATGCGATGGTCGGCGCCGCCCTGAAGTACTTGCCGTCGACCGTCTCCGGACGATCGCCCAGGGCTGTCGGGTCACCCCAGTTCCAGCCGTCCGCCGACGTCCGGAAGTGCACCACGCACTGGTACTGGCCGCCGGGGTTGCAGATCTCGAAGCTCATGAAATAGGTGCCGTTCGGCAGCTTGCGCACCACGGGCATGCCCGGCCGGTCGGGGGTCCAGCTGCTGGCCACGGTGGCGTGGTGCCCCTGCCAGGTGACGCCGTCGTAGCTGCGTGACGCCACCAGCTTCTGACTGTGGGCGGGGTCCGTCTCGTCGGCGTAATGGCAGACGAGCGCGCCGTCGGCGGCAATGGAGAACTCCGGTTCCCACAGGCCGCCCGTGCCGCTCGCGGTGGCACAGGCGGAGAGGTAGGACCAGGTGCGGCCCACGTCGTCGCTGCGCCAGATGCGCAGCGCCATACGCCGGTCCTGCTCGTCCTGGCCGGCGGACGAGGCCCAGAGCAGCGTGCCGGGCGCCAGGGCGCCCACCTGGCGCGGCAGTTCGAACAGGGTCGCGCAGCACAGCCCCTGGCCTGCCGCGGACTCGGGGTCGGCGACGCGGCCGACCTCGCGGAAGGTGGTGCCGCCGTCGGTGCTCTCGTGGATGGCGCCGACGCCGTTGTCGCCGTCGAAGGTGACGACGCTCGCGAGCACACGCCCGTCGGCCGCTCCGCTGTGGGCGAGCCGGATCGCGCGGGGATACAGGCCCGTTCCGTCGCGCAGGGGTGTGCCCGTGGCGGCGGGGGAGGCGGTGGCCGCAGGTGAGGCACCGGATGGGGCGGTGCCGGCCGCGGCCGGCACCGCGAGGGCCAGCAGGCTCAGCACCGCGGTCACGCAGAGCAGGAGCCGCCGCACCCCGGTGGGCCGGCGGGAAGCGCCTGCACCGGAGGGCCGGCTGTTCCCCGGCCGGGTGTGGGGGTGAGGTCGTGGTCGGCGCATACGCATCAGGGATTCCTCTTCTCGGGTGACGGGCCGCGGCGGACAGGGAAAGCGGCCGCCGGGACGCGTCGGGGCAGTTGGACATGCCCCTGACATTCCTGCCCGGCGGTGCCGGAGTGCCGGGGGGAAATGTACATCGATGTAAATACGGGCCGGAAGAGTGCGGACGTACCGAGTCGGTGGCACGCCCGCGGAGGCCGGAAGAGGCGGGGCGCACGTGGCTGATTCTCGGTACGCCCCGTCGGCGAACAGACCTGGAAGGGCCTTCCTCTACTGCTGGCGGTGTGCTGCAGCCCGGTTCACCAGATCGAAGAACGTGTCGCCGCGGACGACTTCGAAGGGCTCGCCGAGCAGGCCGCAGAGTTCGGCGATCTCACTCGGTGTCCAGCTCCAGGCGTTGACGGCGCCGGCGATGAACAGGGGTGCGGCGCGGTCCCAGCCCTCGATGTGCCGGAGCAGCGCATCCCGGTACTCGCGGGCCTTCCCCTGCGGAAAGAAGTTGCCGAGCACGGGAATTCCGGCGGGGCGGCTCTGCAGGTCTCCGGTCTCCCAGGACTGGATGATGCCGCGCAGCGGGGTGTTGTCCCGGTAGGAGCGGACGACGCGTTCGTCGAACGGGATCCAGCCGTCGCCTGCCGCGTTTCGGAGGTTGTACGCGTAGACCAGGTCCATGCCGGTTCGGCGCAGAAAACGGCCGGTGAGTGCGGTGTACGAGTCCAGGGCGCTCTCGGGCCACGAGCCGGGGTAGGTGTATCCGGCGCCGGAGGGGCCCGCGATCAGCAGGTCGTTGTCGGTGGCGGTGTTCTGGTAATGCGCCAGCAGTGCGGGTCCGATGTCCGCGAGCAGCGGGCTGACAGTCCAGTTGACGGGCACACGGCCCCTCATCGGGTCCTCCCAGATGGTGCGCATCCGGCGCTGGCAGTACTGGATGTTGTCGCCCTCGCCGACGGTGAGGGTGAGGTAGACACGGTTGCGGAGCGGGGTCGTCGGCCTCGGCGGGACCCTCCCGGAGATCTTGGCGGGGACGCCGGCGTGTACGGTGCCGTTCATGTAGTAGTCGGCGGGCACCACTTCGATGCCGTGCCGAGACGCCCGGTCGACGCCGCCCCACTCTCCCGCGACGTCGTCGGAGAACCAGCCGGCGTAGGGCGTGGTGGGCGCGACCCGGCTGAAGATCTCGTCGAGGAGCATGCCCGTCTCGCCGGAGGGGGGCAGCCAGAGGACCATCGCCCGGCTCGCGACGGCGTAGTCCCGGAAGTAGGGGAACGGCTCGACCCTGGTGGGTGCGGTCGTGGTGGCGGAGACGAGGTACTGGTTCCACAGCTCGACCTCGACCAGGAGTTGTTGTGTACCGGCAGGCGGGGTGAAGTGGTAGATGAAGTAGCCGTCGCCGTCGCAGAACCGGTTGGCGTCCCCGCCGATGGAGGAGTTGGAGCCGTCGAAGAGGTGCAGCACCTCGGCGGCCGTGCCCGGGGTGAACGGGGCGATCACCTCGTTGCCGTCGGCCGTCACTCTGACCGAACCGACCGAAGCGCCCCAGCCGTCGTCGCCGAACGAGTCCTGGAAACGCAGGTAGACGCCGTCCCCGCCCGAGGTCTCCGCGCTCAGATCGAAGGTACGGACCTGCCGGTTCGACGAGTCGCGGACGCGCTCGGCCTCCCGTGCGATCTCGCGCCATCGCACGTCGCTCGACCGTACCGTCCGAGTGGGGGGCAGTCCCGCCAGCAGGGTGTGGGTGCAGCGCGGGAACAGGTGGTCCAGTTGCCAGTGGTACGTGGCGAGCACGTCGTCCGTGTCGAAGCAGCCCCGCAGGTCCACGACGGTCTTCAGGCGGTGCTCACGGGCCTGTTCGGCGGTGGCGACGACGGCGTTCTCCAGGCCGGCCAGGGTGGTCGCCACGTTCACCGAGTCAGGGACCTCGGGGTCGTGCAGGATCGCGCCGCGCGTTTCGCCGCGATAGCGGGCGACGAGGTCCAGCGCGCGGTCGTGCCGGGTGACCGAGGCGCCGGTGCCGGGCAGCCAGCGGAGGTCGACATCGCCGGCGTCGAAGTTGAAGTAGAGGCGCGGACGGCGTCGGTTGACCACACCCTGAAGGGTCGTCAGCAGCAGCTGATCGTCTCCGTCGAGGGCACTGATGTCGGCGACGTCGAGCCGGGTGGGGCGGCCGAAGGACGGCAGCAGAGGGGCCATGGTGCGGGCCTCGGCCGCGCCGGCCGGTTCGGGCCGGGAGAGCCCGAGCCCGCCGGCCGTGAAAACTGCTCCGCCTGCCTGCAGAAGGGTTCTTCGGGACACCATCGGCGATCACTGCTCCCTGGAAGAGGCGGCGTGACATCGTTGTCAAATACGGGGCGAAGGTAGCCGCAGGGACGGGCCGTTGTCCATGGTGCACGCAGGAACCGATCAGCGGTGCACCCCTGCAGCACCGCTCGCCGGCCGCCGCCGGAGAGGCCGGACCGCCACGCTCTCCGCCGGCACGCCCCGAGGAGGAGGGAAGGCCGTGCCGGCGGGAACACGGGGTCACCAGTCGTGGACCGTCCCGTCGTGCAGCCGGTTGACCGGGAGGTACGCCGCCTCGTACGGGTGCGCGGCCGCCAGTTCCTCGTTCAGCTCCACGCCGATGCCAGGCGCCTCGCCCGGGTGCAGATGGCCGTCCACGAAGGTGTAAGCGTGGGGGAACACCTCCTCGGTGAGCGCCGTGTGGCCTGAGTACTCCTGGATGCCGAAGTTGTGTACGGCGAGGTCGAGGTGGACGGCGGCGGCCATGCCGACCGGGGAGATGTCCTCCGGGCCGTGGATCGCGCTCCTGATCTGGTACTGCGCGGCGAAGTCGAAGAGCTTGCGCAGCGGGGTGACGCCGCCGAAGTGGGTGACGGCGGAACGTACGTAGTCGATCAGCTGCTCGGTGATCAGGGACTGGTAGTCGTGGACCGTGTTGAAGACCTCGCCGATGGCCAGCGGTGTGGTGGTGTGGCGGCGTACCAGGCGCAGAGCCTCCTGGTTCTCGGCGGGCGTGCAGTCCTCGAGCCAGAAGAGGCGGTACGGTTCCAGGTCCTTGCCGAGGCGGGCGGCCTGGACCGGGGTGAGCCGGTGGTGTGCGTCGTGCAGGAGCGGGAGATCCGGGCCGAACTCGGCGCGCACGGCCTCCAGCACGTCCGGCATGTGACGCAGATAGGCGTCGGTGTCCCAGTCCTCCACCAGCGGCCGGGCCTGCTGGTGGAGCACGGGGGAGCCGCTGTCGTCCGTGCTCGACACGCCGTAGACCGCCTTCAGCCCGGGGATGCCGGACTGCACGCGTACGGCGGGGTAGCCCTCGGCGAGGCGGGCCCGGACCGAGTCGAGGAGTTCGGGGATGTCACGGCCGTTGGCATGGCCGTAGGTCCCCACGCGCTCCCGGCTCGCCCCGCCCAGGAGCTGGTAGAGCGGGAGGCCGGCGGCCTTCGCCTTGATGTCCCAGAGCGCGACGTCGACGGCGGCGATCGCGGCCATCGTCACCGGTCCGCGCCGCCAGTAGGCACCCCTGTACAAGGACTGCCAGGTGTCCTCGATGCGGTGCGGGTCCAGCCCCATGAGGAGGGGCACCACGTGGTCCTCGAGATAGCTGACCACGGCCAGTTCCCGGCCGTTGAGGGTGGCGTCACCGAGGCCGGTGAGACCCTCGTCGGTCGTCAGCCTGAGCGTGACGAAGTTACGGCCGGGGCTGGTGACGAGGACCTTCGCGTCGACAATTTTCATGGGGGTACTTTCTTCCGAATGCGGTGGTGAGGGCCGTTCAGCCCTTGGAGGCGCCGGAGGTCAGACCGGCCACCAGGTACTTCTGGCCGAGGACGGCGGCCAGCACGACGGGGACGGTGATGAGCGTCGCGGCGGCCATCAGACCGCCCCAGTCGGTGCTCGCGTACGAGATGAAGTTGAAGAGGGTCACGGGCACCGTCTGGGTGCGGTCGTCGGCGAAGATCAGCGCGAACATGAAGTTGTTCCAGCTGAAGACGAAGGCGAGCAGAGAGGCGGTCGCTGTCCCGGGGGCCGCGAGGGGCAGAGCGATGCGCCGGAAGGCGCCGAACGCGCTCAGCCCGTCGGTGCGTGCGGCCTCCTCCAGTTCGACCGGCAGGCCGGCGAAGAAGCTGATCATGATCCACATGATGAGCGGGACGGAGACGAACATCTGGCTGAGGATCAGCACGGTGTAGGAGCCGACGAGCCCCATCTGCGCGAACAGGTAGTACCAGGGCACGAGCAGTGAGATCGCCGGCACGATGCGCGCGACCAGGATCAGCGAACCGGTGCGGTGCATGCCGAAGCGTCCGACCGCCCAGGCGGCGGGCACCGCGATGACGGCGGAGAGCACGGTGGAGACCACGCCGACCAGCAGGGAGTTGCCCATCGACCGCAGGATCTGGCCGGCCTCGACGATGCTGCGGAAGTTCTCGAGGGTGGGGCTGAACCACAGGCCCACGGACGGATCGGTCACCTGGACGTTGGTCTTGAAGGCGGCGGCGAACATCCAGACCAGGGGCAGCGCGAAGACCAGCGTCACGAGGGCGATGGCGATGCCGCGCAGCCACGAGCGGACCGCGCGACGGCGCAGGTGTGCCGGGACGGGCGTGGGGGTGACGGTGGCACTCATGCGGTCTTCCTTCCGCTCCGGCGGCGCAGCAGCACCACGACGCCGATGATGAAGAGCGTGAACAGGACCAGGACGGCGGCGGCCAGGCCGTACTCCTGGTAGTCGAAGGTCAGCCCGTAGGCGTAGACGTTGAGGGTCTCCACCTCGAAATCCGAGCCGCCGCCCGCACCCTTGGTGGCGTAAAGGATGTCGAAGGTCTTGAGCGCGTCCACCGCGCGCAGCACGAGGGCGGTGGCGAGCGTCGGGCCGAGCATGGGCAGCACGACGTGGCGGAACCGCTGCCAGCCGTTCGCCCCGTCCATGCGGGCGGCTTCCTCCGGCTCCTCGGGCAGCGTGGTCAGCCCGGCGAGCAGCAGCAGGGTCATCATGGGCGTCCACTGCCAGACATCGATGAGCATCAGGGTCGGCAGCGACTGGCTGACGGAGCCGAGGAACTCCTGCCGGGGCAGCCCGGCTCCGGCGAGCAGATGGTTGGCTATGCCGTTGGTGGGGTCGAGGATCAGCAGCCAGAGGATGCCGATCGCCACGGGAGTGGTGAGCAACGGGATGATCAGAACCGTACGCACCCACCGCATCCCCCGGAACGGCTTGCGCATGAGCATCGCCAGGGCGAGACCGAGCACCGTCTCCAGGATCACCGCCCCGACGGTGAAGACCAGTGTGCGCTGCGCGGCGGGCCAGAAGCGGCGGGTGTCGCCGAGGGCGTCGGTGAAGTTCCGCAGGCCCACATGCTCCTTGCCTGCGTTCACCGCGCCGAAGGCGTCGGTCAGGCTCAGGTTGACGGTGTAGACCAGCGGAAAGACGATCATCAGGCCGACGAACAGCAGCGCCGGGGCGAGCATCGCCCACTTCAGCCGTCGGTTGGCCTGTTCGAAGGTGCGGGGGCGGCGCGCGGGGGCCGGACCCGTGCCCGGTGCGGCGGCGGGGCGGGCCGGGGAGACCTCTGTGGTGGACATCAGGACTCCTTGTGGCGGTTGTCGCGGACGAGGAAATCGGCGAACTCCGCATCGGCGTCCCGGGCCACCGGACGTACGTCGTTGCCGAGGATGCCCGCGACCAGGGGCCTGCCGACGATGTCCCTGGCCCGGCCGACCTGAAGGACCCGGGGCCGGTCGTAGCCGAGGCCGCGCTCCGCGTTGAGCCGCATGGCCTCGCCGAGATCCGGGGGGAAGGAGGCCAGGGACGCTGGGTCGGACCACACCGAGCTACGGGCGCCCGGGATGCCCTCCTTCTGGAGTGCCGCGGTCACCTCGGTTCCGGCGGCCCACCTGATGAACTCCCAGGCGTCGTCGCGCAGCAGACTGAACTCGCTGATGCCCAGGCTCCAGGACGGGATGTTGTGCGGCCGGGCGCCGGCCGGTCCGGCCGGGAAGGGGGCGAAGCCGACGGTCTCGCGCACGGTCGACACCTTCGGGTCGAGGAAGCTGCTGTAGATCGCGTCGGCGTCGATGTAGAAGGCCGCCTTGCCCTGCGCGAAAACCGGCATGGCCTGTTCCAGGCTCATGTTGGTGGCGCCGGGCGGTCCCGTCCTGGCCAGGAGGCTGCCGTAGTACTCGTACGCGGCGAGGGCCTCGGGTGTGCCGATGCCGGACTTGCCCCGCACCACGAAGTCCCCGCCGTGCGAGTACAGGAAACTCGACCACTGGGACACGGCGCCGCTGCGCTGGCCCCGGCCGACGAATCCGTAGAATCCCTTTTTCTCGTCGGTGAGTTCCCGGGCCGCCGACATCAGCGCCTCCAGGGTGCGCGGCGGTCCCCCGAGGTCCTCCACGAGGTCCTTGCGGTAGTACAGCGCGGGGCGCTCCGTCACCACCGGGACGCTCAGCACCTTGCCCGCCGTCACCGAGGCCTCGCGCGGAGCCTCCTGGAAGTCGGGCCAGGCGAAGTCCTCGTCCTGGGCGACGCGGTCGCTCAGGTCGGCCAGCCAGCCGTTGTGCGCGAAGAGCAACTGCTCCTGGAGCGCGCGGACCATCATGACGTCCACGTCGGTGCCCGAGGCGTTGAGCTTCACGTTGTAACTGCTCGCCAGCTGGTCCGCGGTGAGCAGGGTCATGGAGACCCGCCGCCCGATGCGCTCCTCGAACTCCTTCGTGCGGCGGCGGATCGCCTGGGACCACACGTGGTTGATCGCCATGATCCGCAAGGGGGCGTCGGCGGAGGGCCGCCCGCCCCTGCTCGTACACGCGCCGAGCGCCCCCATCCCGGCGGCTCCCGCGACTCCTGCCGCCAGCCTGCCGAAGGAGCGCCGGCTGAGGAGCTGGCTGCTCGTGGACATCGTCGTCCTCGTCTTTCTGCGCTGTCGTGCGTCCTGCTCACCTGAGGCGTTTCACCGCCGCGGGAGCTCCCGATCCGTCTGGCCCAACTGGTAGGACCAGTTGAACCAGACGGACGTTAGCAGGGGAGAGGCGGGCCGAACAGCCCTTTGACGGGCCGGATTCAGCGGGGAGGGGTTCGTGGGGCGGTCAGCGGCGGGAGGGCGCTACCCGGCCGTCCTGCCGGCGCCGTATCGGTTTCCGGTCCCGTCCAGCAGTGTTTCGATGTGGTTGCGCGCCATGATGTCGACCTGGATGTCGAGATCCTTGCCGTACGTGCGCAGGCCGAGCATCAGGTGCTCGCGCATCCGCTCACCGGCCAGTTCCACGTCACGCGCCTCGATCGCCTCGAAGATCTCGGGGTGGTGCGGAACACCGGGCTCGCCGATCGAGGGGTCGGAGTTGGAGCGGAGCATCATCTCGAACATCATTCCGCTGATCGACGAGAGCATGATCCTGAGGACCGGGTTCTTGCTCGCCTCGGCGACGGCGTCGTGAAAGGCCATGTCGGCCCGGGCCTTGACGACGACGTCGCTCGCCGACTCCAGTGCGTCCCGGGCGGACCTCAGCGCCTCGATGTCCTCGTCGGTCGCGTGCTCGGCCGCCAGACGCACCGTCTCGACCTCGAGCGGCAGCCGGGCTTCGATCAGCTGCCGTACGGTGGGCCGGCCCGCGCGGTAGAGGGCGTCGTACCCCCTGGCCTGTCCCGAGGTCTGCTCACGCACGAAGGACCCGCGACCGGGCGCCACCTCGATCAGGTGCTGGGCCTCCAGCCGCCGCAGAACCTCGCGCACGACGTTCCTGCTGGCTCCGAACTGGGTGGCGAGCTCGCGCTCCGAGGGGAGCTTGGTCCCGACCGCGATGTCACCGGACCGGATGTCGTGCTCGAGTTCCCGCGCGATCCGTTCCGTCAGGAGACCACGCCGCTCGGGGGCCGCGGCCTGGCCGGAACGCGCGGGGGAGGAAGAGGCGGACGGCTGCATCCCCGCAGCGTACAGGCTGGTCATGGGCGGGAGGGGCAGGAATTCCCGCAGCCGGACGAGCGGTTCGGTCTACGGCCTCTCGGGGACGGACCTGCCGGCCCGCGTGGCGTCCTCGCCCCAGCTCGCCAGCAGGCGCAGTGCGTCCGCGGACGCCGAGCCCGGCTCCGGGTGATAGGCGATCACCGACTGTTCCGCGTCGTCGGGCAGAGCGAAGGTCTCGAAGGCGAGCGTCAGCTCACCCACCAGCGGATGGTGCAGCCGCTTGACGCCGTGACTCTTCTCCTTGACGTCGTGCCTGGCCCACAGCCGCCGGAAATCCTCGCTCTTCACGGACAGCTCACCGACCAGCGCGGAGAGCCGCGGGTCGTCGGGGTGGCAGCCCGCGTCCATCCGCAGGTGGCTGACGATGTCCGCCGCCTTCTGGTCCCATTCCACGAAGAGGTCCCGGTACTCCGGCTTCAGGAACGTCAGCCGCGCCCAGTTCCGCTCCTGCGGAGGGAGCTGCGCCCAGTCGCCGAAGACCGCCGCCGCCATCCGGTTCCAGGCCAGGATCTCGGAACGCCGCCCGACGACGTACGCGGGGACGCCCTCCATCGTGTCGAGCAGCTGACAGAGGGTGCCGCGCACCCGCTGCTGCCGCGTCGACGGCTTCTTCCTGTGCTGTTTGGGCTTCGCGAGGTGCGTGAGGTGCGCCTGCTCGGCGCCGGTCAGCCTCAGGGCCGACGCGATCGCACCCAGTACCTCCCCGGACACGTTCTGTCCGTTGCCCTGTTCGAGGCGTGTGTAATACGCCACGGACACCCCGGCCAGCTGGGCGAGCTCCTCGCGCCGTAGCCCCGGGACCCGGCGATGACGGCCGAAGTCGGGCAGACCCACGTCCTCGGGCTTGAGCCGCGCCCGCCGGCTGCGCAGGAACTCGCTGAGCTCGGCGCGCCGGTCGAGGGCACGGCCCGCACCGCCACCGGGGACGTCCGCGGACTGCCGCTCGGGTACAGGCTGCTCCTCCATGGGTCCAGTATCCATGGTCGTACGCACACCATCCTGACCCCGCCAGTAGTAGGACCACTGGACGTAGGCAGAGCCGTGGCCTGGGTGAATGCGGGGAGACAGGGCAGGCTGGACGACGTGCCCGGACCGAAAGCCGCCGGGCGCAGGACCACTCCTTAGGAGAATTCCCGCATGACCACTGTCGCTGCGTACGCCGCCCCCTCCGCGAAGGCTCCGCTGGAGCGCACCACCATCGAGCGACGCGCGGTCGGCGAGTTCGACGTCCTGATCGACATCAAGTTCGCCGGCATCTGTCACTCGGACATCCACCAGGCCCGCGACGGCTGGGGCGAGGGCATCTTCCCGATGGTGCCCGGCCACGAGATCGCCGGCATCGTCACCGAGACGGGCTCCGGCGTCACCAGGTTCGCCGTCGGCGACCGCGTCGGCGTCGGCTGCATGGTGGACTCCTGCCGCGAGTGCGAGAACTGCGAGGCCGGCCTCGAGCAGTACTGCGTCAAGGGCAACATCGGCACGTACAACGCCCTGGACAAGAACGGCGACCCCACGTACGGGGGCTACTCCACGCACATCGTCGTGGACGAGAACTACACGGTCCGTATCCCGGACGGCCTGGCGCTCGACGAGGCGGCGCCGCTGCTCTGCGCCGGCATCACCACGTACTCGCCCCTGAAGCGCTGGAACGCCGGCCCCGGCAAGAAGGTCGCCGTCCTCGGCATGGGCGGTCTCGGGCACGTGGGCGTCAAGATCGCGCACGCGCTCGGTGCCGAGGTGACCGTTCTCTCGCAGTCCCTGCGCAAGCGGGAGGACGGGCTGAAGCTGGGTGCCGACCACTACTACGCCACCAGCGACCCGAAGACCTTCGAGGAACTGCGCGGCACCTTCGACATCATCCTGTCCACGGTGTCGGCGCCGCTGGACTTCGGCGCCTACCTCTCCCTCCTGAAGACGAACGGCGCGCTGGTGAACGTCGGCGCCCCGGAGGAGCCCATATCCGTCAACCTCTTCTCCCTGATCGGCGGCCGCAAGTCCCTCTCGGGCTCCGCGATCGGCGGCATCCAGGAGACCCAGGAAATGCTGGACTTCTGCGCCGAGCACGGATTCGGCGCGGAGATCGAGCTGATCGGCGCGGCCGAGATCAACGACGCGTACGAGCGCGTGCTGAACAGCGATGTCCGCTACCGGTTCGTGATCGACACCGCGACCATCTGAGGCCCGTCCGAAGGGGGAGTCGTCTCCGCGTGGCTCCGACAGAGCCGCGCGGAGCCCTCTGAGAGGTCAGCCGCCTCCCAACAGCCCGCCGAGCAGCCCTCCCAGCAGGCCGCCCGACTGTCCGGCGGGTGCGGCCGTTTCTTCGGCCCCCGGCTCCCCGGCATCGCCGTCACCGGCGGCCGGGGGCTCGGATCCGGAGCCGCCGGTGGTCGCCGGGGCGGGAGATGAGGGCCCGTCGACGGGCCCCTCCCCGTGCGTATCGGTCTGCGTCGTCCCGTCGTCCGTGGGCCCGGAGGCCCCGGGGCCCGAGGAAGGCCCGGTGGGACCGGCGTCCACCGCGGGTGGGCGCGTGGGGCCGGGCGGCGGAACGAGGGTCAGCGGCAGAGCGGCCGCCGACCGCCGCGCCGGTCCGGGTGTCGCGGGACCCGGTGTGGTGGGCCCGGATCCGGCGGCCGTGTTCTTAGGTCCCTCGTCCTCGGCCGACCCCGCCCCCGGCTCGCGCTCCAGGCCCATCGCCCGGGGCAGTTGGAGGAAAGGTGCGCCGGCATCACCCCCGACCAGCGCGGCCACGACCGTCGTGGCGTAGCAGGCGCAGCAGATCGCGGTAACGGCCCCTGCGCGACGCCAGGTTCGGCTGCGTCTCCCGGTGGTGTCGACGAACACCGGCCGGCCTGGCGGTGCGACGGCCCGGCCGGCCGAACGCGCCGGACGGCCGCCGCCCGGCTCGTCGTCGCCTCCCACCCCTCCACCTGATATGCCTCGTACATCGCTCGCTCCGGCACTGCGCATGCCCACGTCACTCTCCCTCTGTCCCGGCCCGCCCGACCCCGCTCCGGCAGCGCCCCCTGGCCGGGGCCCGAGCCAAGCGTGCCTGAGTCCTGGCAACGACGGAGGCTCCCTCAACTATTCGGGCCCGAAGGCTCTGCGGATTGGCCGGACCGGCAGGGTAGGCCGGACGGGGGCGCCGCCGGCGAACCCGCACCGGGCCGTGAGGGCTCGGAGGCTTTCCGCATGGCGAGACGGCCCGGCATGCGGAGGGCCCTCGTCCGTATATTCGTACGCATGTCTGCATCGGCCCTGTCACTGTGCCTCGCGCTCTTCGCGCACTCGGCGTGGTGCGTCGACGACGGTCTCTGTCGCGGCTGAGCCCCGCGTCGGCGGCGCGTACCGCGCTGTCGGCAGCCAATGCCGCTGTCCGCCGAGCATCATCCCGGAGACCTTCGTGACCACCGCGCCACCTGCCGGGCCGGCCGCGCCGCCGCGCGCTCTGCCCGCCCTGTTCGACCCCTCTCCCACCTCCGTGCCGCGCCCGGAGGCGCCGCCGCTGCCCCCGGTACGCAGGACGCCACTCACCGTGGCCGGTCTGCTCGCCGTCGCCCTGACCGCGTATGTGTGGTCGGCGCACGGCGCCAAGCCGGGTGTGCTGCTCCTGCTGGGCCTCGGACTGGGCGTCGCGCTCTTCCACTCCAGGTTCGGCTTCACCTCCGCCTGGCGGCAGCTCATCGCCGTGGGCAACGGCACCGGGCTGCGGGCGCACGCGCTGCTGCTCGGCACCACGGCCACCCTGTTCGCGCTCGTCATCGGCACGAGCACCGGGCTGTTCGGCTCGCAGCCGGCCCCGTCCGGCGGAGCGATCGGCGTCGGTCTGGTCGTCGGCTCGCTGCTCTTCGCCGTCGGGATGCAGCTCGGTGGTGCCTGCGCCTCCGGCACCCTCTTCGCCGTCGGATCGGGGCAGAGCTCCGTGCTGCTGACCCTCGGCGGCTTCATCGCGGGTGCCACGCTCGCCGCCTGGCAGTTCGACCTGTGGAAGGACCTCCCCGCCTGGGAGCCGGTCGTGCTCTCCGACCACATCGGCTGGCCCGGCTCGTGGGCGGTGACGATCGCCGCGCTGCTGCTGGTGGTCGTGGTCACCCGACGCGTCCAGGCCCGTCGTAACCCGCCGCCGCTCGGCGCCGTACCCTCGGCGCGCACCTCGGTCGTACGCGCCTTCCGGGGCTCCTGGCCGCTGGCCGCCGGCGCCCTGGTGCTGGCGGTCCTCGGCGCGGGAGTGCTGCTGGTGTCCGGCGGCGCCTGGGGTGTCACGAGTGCGTTCAGTCTGTGGGGCTCGGAACTGGTGGGGGCCCTCGGCGGTCACCCGGAGAACTGGACCTGGTGGCGGCAGCCCGGCAACGCGGAGATGCTGTCGGGCCCCGTGCTGGCCGACAAGACCAGCCTCACCGACATCGGCATCATGATCGGTGCGGCGGTGGCCGCCGCGCTCGGCGGTACCTGGGCCCTGCACCGTGGCATCCCGTGGCGTACGGCCGTCGCGTCGGTGCTCGGCGGTGTGCTGATGGGCGTGGGAGCACGGCTGGCCGGAGGCTGCAACATCGGCGCCTACCTCGCGGGCGTCGCCTCGGGCAGCCTCAGCGGCTGGCTGTGGGGAGCGGTCGCACTGGCCGGCACCTGGATCGGGCTCAGGCTGCGTCCCCTGTTCGGCCTGGGCAACCCCAAGCCGGGGGACGGCGTCTGCTGATGGCGGCCGCCCGCACGCCCCCGGGCCTGCCCTTCCACAGGGCAGGAACCGGCGGCCCGGGCACTCCTCTACGATCACCCCCGTGTGCGCAAACGTCATAGTCGCGGAAGACGACGCGAAACAGGCCGAGCTGGTCCGCCGCTACCTCGAACGCGAAGGCCACGCGGTCACGGTGGTGTCCGACGGCCTCGCGGCCCTGGAACAGGCGCGGCAGGGGGCTCCGGACCTGCTGGTGCTCGACGTGATGATGCCTCGGGCGGACGGGCTCGACGTGGTCCGCATACTGCGCTCCGAGGGACGGGAGTTGGCGGTCCTCATGCTGACCGCCCGGGCCACGGAGGACGATCTGCTGCTCGGGCTCGACCTGGGCGCGGACGACTACATGACCAAGCCCTACAGCCCGCGCGAGCTCATGGCACGCGTACGCACCCTCCTGCGGCGCACCCGGCGGGACGGCGGACGCGAGGACGGGCACGTCCTGCGGGTCGGATCGCTCGCCGTCGATCCCGTACGTCACGAAGTGGCGGTCGAGGGCGCAGGAGTCGAGTGCACACCGGGGGAGTTCAGGCTCCTGTCGGCGATGGCAGCGGAGCCCGAGCGGGTCTTCACGCGCGAGCAGCTGCTCGCCGAACTCCACGGGTTCGACCGGTACATCAGCAGCCGGACCGTCGACGTGCACATCATGAACCTCCGCAAGAAGATCGAGCGGGCGCCCCGGCGGCCGGTCCGGCTCCTCACCGTCTTCGGGGTCGGCTACAAGCTCATGGACCCGCAGAAGGGCGCCCCGCGTGCCGCGGCGCGCTGAGCGCGGCGGACCGCGCCTGCGTCTCCCGCTGCGCAAGAGTCTCCTCGGCCGGCTGCTGGCGGTGTCCGCCCTCGTCGCGGCCTGTTCGGTCGCCGCGACCGCGTGGCTGGCCGTACAGACCACATCCGGCGCGATCGAGCAGGAGCAGGGCCGTAACCTCGCCGCGGACACCCGCGTCCTCGACACCCTCCTCGCCTACGCGGCCGAACACCCCTCCTGGGGCGGGGTGGGGCCCACCGTGAAGGAGCTGGCCGACGCGTCCGACCGGCGGATCACGCTGACGACACAGAGCCGGCAGATCCTCGCGGACTCCGCCACGGCATCCTCCTCGCCACCTCCGGCCCTGCCTCCCCAGGCATCGGCGGTCGTGGACCCGCTGTCCGTGGCCGCCCCCTCCGACGCCGGTTCGGGCTCCGGCTCCCTGACGGTCGCGGCACCCGGCACGGACGGGGCGCAGCGCTCCGGCAACGACAGGGTCGACCCGCGGGCCGTCGGACCGTTCAGGCTGCCCGAGGCCGAACGTACGTCGTTGCGGCGTACCGCGGACGAGGCCGTGCAGTGCCTCAGCCGGTCCGGAATCGCCTCCGACGTCGTCGAGGGGCCCAGCGGGCGGCCCCGTATCCAGGTCGTGGGCAACGATCCGGACCGCATGCGTGGCAGCCAGTGCTCCACGGACGCCCTGGACAGCCCCACCACGACCGAGACGAAGGCGCTCACCGCCCTCAACGAGCTCGTCAACGCGTGCCTGGACCGGCAGGGGGGCGAGGCCGTACAGCTCGATCTCGACCTCTCGTGGAGAACCGACGAGGACTCGGCCGCCGCGACGGCCGTCCCCGTGCCGACACCCGTGCCCAGCCTCGGCGTTCCGCGGGAGGCCCTGCCGACAGAACTGTCCACGCCCGCGCCCCTCGACAGCGAGAACGACCGCGACATCGCCTCATGCGTCGGCATCGCCCGCCAGGAGCAGCTCAGTTCGTACGTCGCCTCACCCGCCCTGCTGTTCATCAGCGACCCGGGCGGGGGCGCCGTGCCCGGCTTCGAGCTCTCCCCTGCGAACACGGCGAAGATAACCGGGGTCGCGGCGCTCGTCCTCGCCCTCACCGTCGGCGCCTCGATCCTCGCCGGAGTACGGCTCGTGCGGCCGCTCCACGCCCTCACCGGAGCGGCCCAGCGCATGCGGGACGGCGAGGAACCGTCGCATGTGGTGGTCGCCGCGGACAACGAGATCGGCCGGCTGGCCGCCGCCTTCAACGACATGTCGGCGCACCGCGCCCGGCTGGAGGAACAGCGCAAGGTGATGGTCAGCGATGTCGCGCACGAGCTGCGCACGCCGTTGAGCAACATCCGCGGGTGGCTCGAGGGCGCCGAGGACGGCATCGCCGACGTGGACGCGCTGTTCGTCTCCTCACTGCTGGAGGAGGCGGTGCAGCTGCAGCACATCATCGACGACCTCCAGGACCTGTCGGCGGCCGATGCCGGTGTCCTGCGCCTGCACCCCGAACCCGTACGGATCGAGGAGCTGCTCGCCCATGCGGCGGCGGCCCACCAGGCCCAGGCCGATGCCGCCGGCGTCGCCCTCACCGTGACCGTCCCGGACGGACCCCGCCCGGTCCCCGAACTCACCGCCGACCCGGTCCGGCTGCGGCAGGCGATCGGCAACCTGGTGTCCAACGCCGTACGCCACACGTCGGCGGGAGGGCGGGTCACCCTGCGCGCCTACGCGACCGGGTCCGGCGAAGCGCACGAGGAGGTGGTGCTGGAGGTCGCCGACACAGGAAGAGGCATTGCGCCCGAGGACCTGCCGTACGTCTTCGACCGGTTCTGGCGCGCGGAGAAGTCACGCAGCCGCCGTACGGGTGGCAGTGGCCTCGGGCTGGCGATCGTCCGCAAGCTCGTCGAGGCGCACGGCGGGACGGCCGGCGTGGTCAGCACGGTGGGCGAGGGGTCGGTGTTCACCCTGCGGATGCCGCCGGCCGGCCCTGATCCGATGAACATGGCGGTCTGACAGCTTCCTCACAACTTCGCTCCAGTCTGTAGGCATGCCCGGCGCCCGACGCGCATCCGTGCGCGGGCACCACCAACGCCGAGCTGGAATCGGAGTTCTTCATGTCCCTTCGTCCGACCCTGCGCACCGCGGTCCTGGCCACTGTCGGCCTGGGCGCGGTCCTGCTGCCGTCCACCGTGGCCGTCGCCGACGCCACGCCCACGCGGGCCGCCGCCGAGCGCAGCGCGACCTCCACCCCGGAGGCCGCCGAGCGCAGCGCGACCCCCACCCCGGGGACCGCCGAGCGCGGCGCGACCCCGACCCCCGCGCCCCAAGGCGCGGAACCCACCGAGATGGCGGCGACTCCGGTCCCCGCCGAGGCCGTGCCGGCCGGCACGGTGCCGCGCGGCGGCGTCGACGCCGGTGAGCGCCCGGCCCAGGGCGCCGGTGACACCGCGCTCTACGGTTCCGCGGCCGGAGCGGTGCTGCTCGCGGGCGCCGGTGTCCTCGTGCTGCGCCGCCGGTCCGCCGCACAGCGCAACGGCTGATCCCGCCCGGTGGCGCCGCTCCCCGCCCGGGGGCGGCGCCACCGCCGTTCTTCCTCCCGCTTCAGCTCGCCCCCGCACCCGGAGTGCTCATGCCCCTCAACCTGAACCCGTCATGGCGGACAGCCGCGTCCGTGACGGCAGCCGCCTTGCTGCTCGCCCCGCTCACCGGCTGCGGTGCGTCCGACACCCCCGAGCCGTCCGTCGGAGCGGCCTCCGACGCGCCCCCGTCCGAGGAGGCGCCCAAGGCACCGGCACCCACGCGGCTGACCGTCCCGTCGCTCGGGATAGACAGCGCGCTGCTGCGGCTGGGACTCAACGAGGACGGCACGGTCGAGGTCCCGCCCGCGGACAAGGGCATGACGGCCGGCTGGTACGCGGGCGGAGCCGTGCCCGGCGAGCCCGGTGCGGCCGTGCTCATCGGCCACAACGACACACGGTTCGGCGAGGCCGTCTTCCACGACCTGCACGCCATCGACAAGGGGGCGGACATCGCGGTGTCCGGCGGGGGAGGGGAGGAGGCGCACTTCACGGTCACCGGCACGGAGACCGTGAGCAAGACCTCCTTCCCCACGCAGAAGGTCTACGGAGCCACGGACGAGCGCGTGCTCCGGCTGATCACGTGCGACGGGGCCTTCGACGCCGACGGCCACCCCGTGGACAACCTCATCGTGTACGCGAAACTGCGCTGACGGCGAGCCGGCCGGCCCCGATCCGCTGCCGGGTCACGGCCGACGCAATGCCACGAGGCCCCGGCACGGCCGTCCCTCCCCGTGTGCGGTCGTCGAGAGGCCGGCTCGAGTGCCCGCGCGGGGATCGGGGAGGAGCCCCAGGGCACCAACTGTGCCCCATCGGGCAGTTCATCCTGTCCACGCGGCCGGTGACGGCCCGTCACCCGCTTGTTAGCGTCGGGGCGTGAGCCGATACACCCCGCCGACATCACGCCCCGCCCTGGCGCCCTCGTGGAGCCGGCCCGGCACGTGAACAAGGACAGGGAAACCACGGCGTTCCCCCACCCGGTGGGAACCACCGCGCACGAAGACGGCCTCCAGCCACGCCCCGAAGCACCGCACCCCGATCCGGCGGGCACCCCGGGACTGCCCGGAGCCACCGGGTACGAACCCACCGGGGACGGGGCGGCGGAGCCCGGACCGGAGCCGGCCCACGCCTCTCCGGCCGACGACGCGTCCGAAAACCGCACGCCCCCACGACGTAGGCGCGGCCCGCGTCCCGTCACCCTGATCGTGCTGCCCAGCCTGGTGATACTGCCCGGCGTCGCCCTCTTCCTGGCCATGACCGGCGGCCTCGACCTGGCCCCGCCGCAGGACCCGGGCCCGAGCCAGTCAGCTGTCAGCAATGTGGACGGTTCCTACGTCCCCTGGCTGCGCAGGGCGACGGCGGACTGCGCGGGCGTCACCCCCGCACTCCTCGCCGCGCACATCGACCAGCTCTCCGGATGGCAGGACAACACCGCGAGCCTCTCCGAGCAGGGCATCGCCCGTTTCACGGACGCCGACTGGAAGACCTGGGGCCGGGACGCCGACGGCAACGGCAGTTCCTCGCCGGGCGACGCCGGGGACGCCATCATGGCGCTGGGGCGGCAGGACTGCTCCCTGGCGGAGAAGGTGACCGCGCTCCGCACCAAGGGCACGGTCAACGGTGACGTCGCCGACCTCACGCTCGCCGCGTATGCGGCCGGGGTGGACCAGGTCAAGGAGGCCGGCAAGGTCCCCGGCCCTGCCCGCACCTTCGTCGCCGACGTCAAGAAGCGGCTTCCGCAGTACGACGCTCTGGTCCGGCGGAACCCCGAGCAGAACGGCCCGGCTTCCGGCGCGCTCCTGGCGCCGCCCGTCACCACGCTCACCGTCACCTCGTCGTTCGGTTCGCGCACCCACCCGCTGACCGGGGTCACCAAGCTCCACACGGGCGTCGACTTCGGCGCGCCGCAGGGGGCTCAGGTGTCCGCGGCACGGGACGGGCGTGTCGAGTTCGCGGGCATGACCCCGGCGTACGGCAACCGCGTGGTGATCGACCACGGCACCATCGACGGAAAGCGGCTGGAGACCACCTACAGCCATCTGTCCGCCCTCCAGGTGACGACCGGTCAGAGCGTGTCCACGGGCCATCCCGTCGGGCTGGTCGGCTCGACAGGTCTGTCCACAGGGCCGCATCTCCACTTCGAGGTCCTCTTCGACGGCCAGTACATGGACCCGGTCGCCTGGCTCGACAACGGCGGCTGAGACCGGTGCCGTTCGCCCGACCACGGAACGGGCCGCCGGTGAACCGACACCCTGTCAGGAATGAGCGAGGCCGGGCGGCCCGCCCGCTTCTTCGACCGTCGGTGCCTTCGACCACGGCATCGCGCCCGGCCCGCCGATGCCAGTGGTTTCGCGCTCAACAGCACGGTGCTTCCAGTGAAGTTGCACGTCAGGGGGCCGGGGCCGAAACTGATGACCACAGGGGGCACTGCCGCAACACATTGTGAGCGAGGCGATCATGGTGATGTCCCCTTCTCCCCGGTTGCAGTTGCTCGGGCAGTGCCAGCTGAAATTCGGTGCTGAGCCCATTGAACTATGCCGGAGCGGCCAGCGACTCTTGGCGTTCGTGGGGCTGCGCCGGCGGGTGTGCCGCACGGTCATCGCGGGAACCCTGTGGCCGGAGGTGACCGAGGAACACGCCCGGGGCAGCCTGCGGACCGCGCTGTGGAAGCTCCCGCGCACGGACCCGGCCCTGATCCGGCGTGGCGGCGGCTCGCTGATGATCAGCCCCTCGCTCGGTGTGGACGTCCACGACCTCACCGACACCGCGCTCGCGGTGGTCAAGGGACGCGAGCCGCCCGGCGTGCGCCAGCCCTTGGGAGCTCTCACGGGCGACGATCTGCTGCCCGGCTGGGACGAGGAGTGGGTGCTGGTCGAACGTGAACGCGTGCGGCAACTGCGCTTGCACGCGCTCGACGCGCTCGCCGAGGCACTGACCCTGCAGGGGAAACCGGCCCTGGCGCTGGAAGCGGCGTGGGAGAGCGTCCGGAGGGAGCCTCTGAGGGAGAGCGCCCACCGAGCTGTGGTCACTGCACACCTCGCGGAGGGGAACCTGTACGAGGCGCTCCGTCACTACGAGGCGTTCCGCCGTTTGTTGAACGAGGAACTGGGCGTCGAGCCGACCTCCCGGTTCGCCGGGATGCTCGCTCGTGCCGGAGCGTTGCGCACCACCGACAGCCGCCGCGAGCGGGTGCCGCTCCCGGACTGGCGATGACGGCGGAGTGACGCCGGGCTGACGGCAGGTACGTAGCGTCCCAGACACGGCGTCGGCCATCGGCGTCCGCCGATGTACGCCACGGCGTGCCGGCCGCCACAGAGGGAGGACGCCATGACCGCCACAGCAACCATCGACGAAGTCGTGTGTCTGCGACCCGCTACGTCCACGGCCTTCGACCTCGCCTCCGTGGTCAACGGCCTTCTCCAGCCGGTCTACCAGCTGCCGGGTGCGGACCTCGTCCGCCATGTCAGCGGATTCACCGATGTCGGACGGATGATTCAGGACGCGCTGGACGAGGCCCCCGACGATCTCTACGCGACGAGCGTGCCGTCCTCCGGAGTGGATCACGCCGTGTGGCCGCCCGGTTCGACGACGGTCGAGGCCGGCGCCGGACATCGTCTGCCGGTGGGAATCACGCTGCCCGTCGAAGGCTCCCAGGACATCTTCCTCTGGGACAGGGACACGAGTTCCGACGATCTGCTGGGCTCGATCAGCATCAGCGAGGCCGAGCAGGGGCAGGGCGCGCTGTCGAAACTGGCCCACTCCGAGGAGGAGAGGTCGTACTACTACGTCAATTACCACGTCGACTGATCACACCGCCCCGACAGAAGACCTCCGAGGAGAGGGTCGCCATGACATGGCGAGTCGCCAGCAGCCTGGAAACCCTGCGCCGACAGCTCGACGCCGGCTTCCCCGGCCGCAGCGTCGCAGCCGACGGCGGTATCGGCGACGCGGCCCACCAGGCGCGTGGCAGCGAGAGCGACCACAACCCCTGGTACGGACCCGGCATCGTCACCGCCCGGGACTTCACCCATGACCCGGCCCACGGCGTCGACATCCAGCAGATCGCGGACCAGCTGCTCGAAAGCCGTGATCCGCGAATCAAGTACGTCATCGCCAACCGGCGGATCGCCACGAACCGAGGATGGCAGTGGGCGCCGTACGAGGGCGCCAATCCGCACGAGGCACACGTTCACCTGTCGGTCGTGGCCGATCCGCGCTGCGACGAACCGCAGAGCTGGAACCTGCCCCTTCTGGGCGGGACGCCGGACGGCGGAGGGAGCGCGGTCGAGGACGGCACCTTCGTCACGTGGGGCACGAGCGTCAACGTACGGGCGCAGCCACGTCTTGACGCCCCGGTCGTCACCGTCCTGACCGGGCCGACACAGGTGAAGGTGGGCTGCCAGACCAGGGGCGACACGGTCGTCACCGCGGGCCGCCGCAATGACGCCTGGGCCTTCGTTCCCGCGCTCGGCGGCTATGTCTCCAACATCTTCATCGACCACCCGGACTCCTGGCTTCCGGGCGTGCCGGACTGCTGACCGCCCGCGAGGACCCGGACGGCGGGCAGCGCCGAGAGGAAGGGGTGCGGCCATGGTCGCCCTGTCCAACATCCGCTTCGGTGCGAACAACGACGACGTACGCACGGTGCAGAAGGCCCTGATTGCCCGGGGGCGGTCCATTCCGGACGGGGCCACGGGCCTGTTCGGCGAGCAGACGAAGGCCGCGTACGAGGCCGAGCAACGCGCCCAGGGCTATACGGGCGCCGACGCCGACGGCATCCCGGGCTGCGCCTCCCTCACCGCGCTGGGGCGCGGTGCCGGGTTCGCCGTCGACTGCGCGGGCGCCCCGGCCGTCGGTGCGAGCGCCCCCGGCCGGGGCCGTGTGCCCTCGCCCGTGCCCGGTCACAAGGTCACGTTCCAGTTCTTCTCGCGCGGTCCGTACGCCTGGAAACCGGACGGTGTGGGGCGTCATACGGGGCAGGACTTCGCCGCCCGGTCCGGGGCGCCCGTGGTTGCCGTCGTCGGCGGCACGATCGCGTGGTCGAACGGCGGTGGCGGAGCCTACGGCCAGTGGATCGGACTGGCGGCGGAGAACGGCCACGTCTACACCTACTGCCATCTCTCGCAGCGCCAGGTGAAGGCCGGCCAGAAGGTGAGAGCCGGCGAGCAGCTCGGCAAGGTCGGGAACACCGGCAACTCCACCGGGCCGCACCTCCACTTCGAGATGTCGAAGGGGGCGAGCTGGTCCTACGGGAATGTCGCGAAGCCCAACTGGTGAAAGGTCGCGTGTGACATGGCGGGCAACTGGACACATCGGGTCACTCCTGGACGGTTGCGGGAGTGGTGGCGTGAACGGCGGTCCTGGGAACTGACCGAGGAGGCGCGTGCGAGCGTCCGCAAACTCAGGGCCCTCATAACGGTGAGATCGGATACCGCCTCGAGCACGGCCGAAGCCCGCACGATGCTGGAAGCCGCGAGTGAGGAGTTGAACGCGGCCGACAGGGTGCTCATGTTCGAGGAGCACCGCAGGGCTCCGCTCGGTTCGCATCTCGCGTCGGCGCAGATCCATGTCAACGCGGCTCGGCTGCTGTGGATCAGGTCGTTCTCCGTTTCGCCCCAGGAGATCTCTCCCTACGTCGCCGGCCTGAAGGCGGTGGTCAGCGATCATCTGTCGGCCGGGGACGCCCGCAGGAAGTCCGTCGAGGGACTCGAGAACATCGCCTCGGGCGAGGACCTGGTGCGGCTCACGGAAGCCGTCGAAGCCGCCCAGTCGGCCGCCGTGCGGGAGAGGGTGCGCGCCGCCAGCTTTGTGCGCATCGTGTACTGCGTGGCCGGGTGCTTGCTGGTTCTGGCGGTCACGGTGGCCGTACTCACCTCCATCTGGCCGCAGGCGGTACCCATGTGCTTCAACCCCGAGCGGTCCATCGACGGAGTCGGCGCGTCCTCCCGGCCGGCGGCCGAACCGCCGGTGCCCTACCGCGTGGTCTGTGCCACCGGAAGTGACGACGCGCCCTCCTCCGGGGACCTGGACGACAACTTCGCCGCCGTCACCTCGTGGGGCGACTACGTGGTGATCGAGGTCGTCGGCCTCGTCGCGGCCGGAGTGGCGGCGGCCATGGCCCTGCGGAAGATCCGAGGGACGTCGACCCCGTACCCGATCCCGGTCGCCTCGGCGCTGCTGAAGCTCCCCGCCGGGGCACTCACCGCCGTTCTCGGGCTGCTCCTGATGCGGGGCAACTTCGTGCCGGGACTCAGTTCCCTGGACTCGTCGGCGCAGATCATCGCCTGGGCGGTCGTCTTCGGGTACTCGCAGGAACTGCTCACCAAGTTCGTGGACCGGCGCGGCCAGATGGTCCTGGATGCCGTCCGGGGGCCGACGAGCCCGCCACCGGCCGGAACCGGCCCCGGGACCACGCCTCCCGCCTCGGACTCCCCGGGCCCCTGACCGCGCGGCGCGGCCGCGAGCCGCCTTCGGGTTCGCGGCCGCGCCGCGCCGGCCCGTCAGTAGCCGCGGGGTGGACGACCGGGGTCCGCCTGCTGGACGCGGGCGGCGAAGTTCGAACCGGCCCTGTCCACCCCGTACCGCGTACGTACGTAGTTGATGGTGGCGCACATGCACGCCACCACGTCGTAGGGCGTCGTGGCGGTGCCGGGCTGGTGATGGGCGGCGAACGTCGACGGGATGCACTGGGTGGCACCCCGTGAGCAGTTCTGGGGGTGGCCGTCAGCCATCCGGCGGCCGTGAGCGTTGACGTCGGTTCTGTTCACGCGCCACTGCCGGGCATTGTGGGAGGACTCCCGCCCCGCGATGGTGACCAGCGCGGGGACGCCGAACTCCGGGTCCATCCCCGTGAGCTCACACGCCGTCCTGGCGTACCGCTCCATCGCGGGCCGCCCCTCGGCGTCGCCCGGATCGTCGTACGTCACCCGGGAGAGGGCGAGCCCTCCGCCGGCCGCGGCTGCTGAGGAGCCGGCGCAGTCGACGGGAAAGCCGCACCGGCGGCCGAGTTCGGTGAGCGAGGCGCATCCGGGTATGCCGTCGGCATCGGCGTCCCGGTATCCCTGGGCGCGCTGCTCAGCGGCGTAGGCGGCCCGGGTCTGTTCCCCGAAGTAGCCGGTCGCCCCGTCAGGGATGTCCCGGCCACGGGAGATCAGGGCGCGTTGCACGGTGCGTACGTCCTCGTGGGACGAGCCGAATCGGACATGGGCGAGTGTCACCATGATCCACTCTCCTGACAACTTGCCTTCATATGAGCCTAGTCCCCCTCCGCCCACACGCAACGGGCGCTGCGGAGCACGTGACTTGGCAGGGATCACGCCCGGTGCGAAAGTGCGGCGCTCCTCCCGGCGGGTGATACTGAATGTGCTCATATATGCGGACAGAACGCCTCATATGGGCTGAAGGGAAGGAGAGTCATCATGCCTGTCGACGCTCAACTCCAGGTAGCCGGGGGAGTCACCCAGGCACTCGTCGCCGCACTGGACCAGATCCACTCAGCCGTCACGGCACGGATGGTGGGGCCCGACGGAAAACCGTCCGGCTCGGCCATCTACATGCATCTGCCGGTGGGCTACCCGGTCGACCCCACCATGTACTCCTTCGCGTGGACACCCGCCGGAGGCGCGACCTCGGCGGCGGTGTCCAGTGACGGTCGTTTCGCGCCGGCGGCCCCGGCCGCGCCCGCGGCTCCCGAAGCCACCACTCCGGCAGCGGCGCTGACAGCGGTCCCGCCCAAACCGGACCCACAACTTCAGCACTCGCTCCAGGCCGCCGCCTTCACCTCGAACCTCGTCGACGAGATGCTGATGATCACCAAGGACGGGATCGCCGTCGCCTGGCCGGACCGCAAGGTCAGCTTCGCGTACAAGACCGCCCTGGTCGGCATGCAGGCCGAGCCGGTGCCGCCGCCCAGCCCAGAGGTCCAGGCCCGGATCGACGCGGCGAGGAAGACGCTCTTCACCTTCGACGCCGAAGGCAACATGACCGGGTACTCACGCAAGTACGAGATCTACAACAAGAACAAGAAGTCCTACGAGGACGCGGTCAGCGCGTTCGCGAGTGCCTTCGCCGCCGCCACCGCCGACCCCGCGCAGGGCCAGGTCTGGCCCGTCACCAGCACGAAGTACAAGGGAGCCGTCGACAAGGCCCGGGCCGACCTCTTCGCCATGGGCGGCCAGGAGGTGGAGGACGCGATCGCCACGACGCAGTCCATCGGAAGCAGCGCCGCCGCGTCGTTCATCGCCCAGGCCCGCACCATGTTCGACTCCTACCAGCTGGGGCTCGCCGGCGCCGTCGCGGTCAATGTGCCGTACTCGTACATCGACCCCATCTCCTGGTGGGACAGGAACAACAAGGACTTCGGCACGGTCGAGGTGCACGTCGAGTCCAACAGCCTCAACAAGGCCGCCGCGGGCGGCAGCCAGTCCTTCGGGCGGAGCTTCTACGACAACAGCTCCTCCTCCACATCCGGCAGCGCCGGCTACAGCGTCGGCTTCTTCGGCGCGTCCGCCAACGCCTCGCACTCCGAGAGCAGCGCATCCTCCGGCACCCACACCGACAGCTCCACGTGGTCGAGTTTCCACGACGAGACCTCCAACGCCACCGTGGACTTCGAGTGGTTCATGGCGACGATCCGACGGCCCTGGCTGCTCGGTGACCTGTTCCACATGGACGGCTGGCACATCGTCGGCCAGCCGAAGGGCTGCATCAGCGACGGCACGGTCGACGGCCAGTTCGGAAAGACCGACAAGCTCCTGCCGATGGTGCCCAAGGGCTTCGTCGTCGTTCGCAACGTGAAGATCTCCGCGGACAACTGGGGAGCCGCGGGTGACGCCTTCCAGAAGGCCGTGGCCGACGCGAGCTCCAACACCAGTACCAGCTCCACCAGCTTCGGCGGGTCCGCCGGATACTTCGGCATCGGCGGTTCCGTGCAGCACAGCGAAGGCGAATCGCACGGCGTGTTCGAGTCCAGCAGCGGCAGCGACTACGGCTGGAACTTCCACAGCGAGGGCCAGCGGGGCACGCTGGAGATCCACGGCTCACAGATCGTGGGGTGGGTCGGCGAGATCACCCCGCCGTCGCCGCTGGTGGACGCGCCCAAGGACGAGGCCAAGAAGGACGCGCCCAAGGGCGAGGCGGCCAAGAAGGACGAGGCCAAGAAGGGCGAAGGAGACAAGCCCAAGACCGACAGCCCCACGCCCTCTCCAGCCGCGACCCCGACGCCTGCCGCGACTCCGGCGCCTGCCGCGCCCCCGACGCCTGCCGCCCCGACGGCCTGAGGAAGGCACCGTCATGCCCGCCCACGAGGACCTGCCGGTCGCCCTGGGCCAGCAGGTCCTCGACCAGCTACTGCGGACCTACGTCACAGCCGGCGCGGGGAAGTTCGCACTCGCCGTGCTGCCGGGCCAGGCAGTCGACGACGACATGGTGCAGAACGGCGTGGTCAACCAGCTTCTCGTCTCCGAATGGCTGCGGACCGACTACGACTTTCCGCTCCTGCTGAGACTGAGCGACTGCACCCCCATACCCGCCGCCCTCGGCACCGGGATCTCAGCCTCATCCGTCTACACACTGATCGCCCAGTACAGCCGCCCCGCAGCCGCGCCCGACACGGACGCCGGGGAACGCGTGCAGAGGCTGCTCAACGCCGCGAAGCAGGACTTGGGGCCCAACCCCGGCGCTCTCCCCCTGGGCCTCGAACCGGATGACTGGGCGGCACCCAGCGGGGCAGTGCACTGGCAGACCTTCGACACCACCGTCACCGCGTCACAACGCCCGCCGCAGACCGAAGGGACATCCCTCCCCAACGCAAACCCGGACCTGTGGCAGCTGCGTGCCGAACACTCGACGGAGACCGTGCCGGACACCCCCCGGAGCACACTGCTCGAGCTCGACAGCCACCGCGTCCAACTGCTGCGTACCGCGATGGACTCAGGAGACGCTGACGTGCTGGCCCCCTCCGAGGTCGTCAACGCTCAGGAGGACGCGGCGTTGAGAGCCCCGGCACTCAGACTGCTGACGTCCCTGCGCCCGTCCGCCACCCCGGAATCCCCGGCGGCCGACGAGGCCGTGCCGGAGGCCGCGACCACCAGCGCCCCGACCGCCGGAGGCGACCTGCGTATCCACTTCGAGCACAGCCTGGTGCGCCTGGTGCGCAGGTTCGCCGGAGCGTCCTGGTGGCATCCCCAGCTGACAGCGGAACCCGGATGGTACGTGCCCGGCATGCGCCGCGGCCAGCTCGTACCGGACCCGCCCGGGGACGGCACCGCGCACTGCCTGCCGCAGGCTCTCCTGCTGGTGCGGGACATCCGCATCACGGGCAGCTGGACGGCGGAGGCGTACGCCGCGCTCGGCGCCGCCGCACCCGCGTTCGGGCCCTTCCTGCTGCGGTCGGGCGCCGTGCCCACCGCCGACAACCCGGGCACGACGACCGTCCAAGGCCTCGGGACCCAGGTCATCGGCATTCTCGGCACTCCGATGCCCACGCTCCCGCCGATCGACGACCCCGGCCGGCCGCCTCCGGCCGCGTTCGTGCCCTTCCCCGGCACGGGCTGGTTCAAGAAGGCACCGAAGAGCCCGGTCGTCCTCGCGATGGGCCGGAGGCTGGTGGAAGAAGGATGCTCGGCCTACGCGAAGGCGCCAGGGCCCCAATGGACGCAGGCGGACCGGGCCTCTTTCACCAAGTGGCAGCACAGGCTCGGATACCGGGGCGCGGACGCGGACGGCTACCCGGGCCCGGCCTCCTGGAAGGCCCTGCGCGTGCCCAACGGACCTGACCCCCAACCGTCGTGACCGGCAGGCGACAGGAGACTCCGATGGCACCCCTGAACATCTCGTACTTCGCTCTCGCCGGGGAGGCAGCCGTCTTCGACTGGCAGGCGAACGCCGTCACGGAGCGCCGGCCCCTCGGTGACTTCTGGAGCGGACTGCCGGACGAGTTCGCCGGCACCATCGACACCGCGGTCGACCTGGGGGCAGGCGGACTGTACGTCTTCCGGGGCCCGGCCTATCTCCGCATCCGGATCGCCGACGGACAGGTGGACCAGGGATACCCCCTGCCGATCGTGGACATGTGGCACGGTGTCGACTTCGACGCGATCGACGCCGCCATGAACTGGGGAGACGGCAAGCTCTACTTCTTCCGAGGCTCCCGGTACGCCCGGTACGACATCGCCGCGGACCGGCAGGACCCCGGCTACCCCAAAGAAGTGTCCGCGGGCTGGAAGGGTGTCGACCCCGGCTGGACCGCGGGCGGCCTCGACGGCGCGGTCAACACCGGGTCCGGGCGCGCCTATCTGTTCAGAGGCGACGAGTACGTGGCCCTCGACTGGCACACCAAGTCCCAGGTGCCCGGCTACCCACTGGAGGTGGCGGGCCAGTGGCCGGGCGTCACCGGGCCCGTCGAAGCGGCCTGGTCCCTCGCGGCCGGCCCACCGCCCGCAGGAGCCGCGACGGCCGGGGCGGCCGAGTTCTACGACCGCTACCACGGCTTCGCCGAGCCCGGGGCGACGCAGCTCGGTGTTCCGGTCCTGGTGACCCTCGGCCAGGCCGCTCTGGAGTCGGACTGGGGGCGCAGCGCACCCGGCAACAACTTCTTCGGCATCAAGGCGAAGGCGGACGACCCGGAGGAGACCCGTCAGCTGCTGCGCACCCGGGAGGTTCTGCGCCGTCCGGACGCCACCTTCCCCGAGGTCCTCTCCGTGACACCCCGGCCCGACGGCACGTTCGAGTACATCGTGCGGGACTGGTTCCGTCGGTACCCCTCCCCGGAGGAGTCCTTCACGCACCACGCCCGCTTCCTGCGCGACAACGCCCGGTACGCCGCGGCCTTCGACCACAGTGAGGACCCCTACGCCTTCGCGCGCGCCGTGGCCGCGGCGGGGTACGCCACCGACCCCCGCTATCCCGACGTCCTCGCAACGCGCATGCGTCAGATCGAAGCGAGTCACTGAGCACACGACAGCACCTGGAGGCAGTCATGACGTTCATCGACGACAAGTGGGCCCAGGTTTCGTGGCTGGGACAGCCGGTCGACGCCGGAGCGGGCAGTGCGGAGGGCCCCCTGCCCGACGGCCGTGGCAGTGCGCGCGACTACCAGAACGGCTCGATCTACTGGTCGCCCCAGTCCGGAGCGCACGAGGTTCACGGCGACATTCGCGTCGCGTACGCACGCCACGGCGGCTCCGGCGGCTTTCTGGGCTATCCCGTGACGGACGAAACGGGTACGCCCGACGGTGTCGGCCGCTACAACCACTTCGAGGGCGGCTCCATCTACTGGACGCCGCGCACGGGGGCACACGAGGTCCATGGTGCGATCCGCGACCTGTGGGCGAGCACCGGCTGGGAGAACGGCTTCCTGAGATACCCGGTCAGCGACGAGACCGGGCCGCCCGACAACCGGGCGAGCCGCTTCGAGCACGGCCATGTGACCTGGTCCCCGGCCGGGGGCGCGGTCGCCCACCGCGGCGGAGCCATCGACTGACCCGCGCGCCACGCCCGCCAGGATTCATGGACCCGCAGTGGAAGGCGGCGTTCCAGGAGTTCCCCGCCGCGCCCGCCGAGTCGGCGTCCCAGCCAGTCGATCGACCCCGTAGCCGCTGATCAGAAGGCGTTCCTTGCGGTTGCCGGTGAGCAGTTGGCTCCAGTCGACGAAGCCGCCGTCGCCGACTTCGAGGGAGTGACCGTCCACGACGGTGCAGACCTTGAAGCACATGCTCGTGTAGTAGCCGCGTCCGGTCGTCCGGTCGGGGTCCTCGATCACAGCGACGCCCGGCAGCGCGGCGAGACCGCCGCGCATCCGATCGATGACCGGGCGGCACGCGTCATCCAGGCAGGTGAGCCGGATCTCCGTGTGCTCCGCCCCCACGGCGGCCAGTGCCCGAGCGGCGAACCGCAGATGCTCGGCCAGCTGCCGGTGCTCGAAGGACCGGTTGCCTGTGTCCCGGCCGGCGGTCACCAGGCCGAATATCTGGAAGTGGGCGAGCATGCCAGGAGCGTCGAAGTGCTGTGCCCGGACCACTCTCTGACTGGCGGCCAGCCTGACCGGCACCGTGGAACGAGGATCGGCGGCCAGGGCCACGGAGCGTCGTACGGATGCCTCCAGGGCCAGCGCGTTCGTCGGGTCAGCTGCCACCTCGCTGCCGCGAACCGTCGCGATCACCTTGCGTGGATCCACGGTCGCGACGGCCGAATGGGCTGCCAGAGGCAGGACAGGGGAGAGCACGAGAGTCTCGAACCCGTCGGGCAGCGCGGACACCAGGGCGTCCTCGGCACGGCGAAGCGCGGTGCAGCCGGTCGGCGCGGGTGCTGCGAACCGGTCGTCGCGGTAGCGCCGCATCACCTCCGCCGGTGTGCGCCGGTCCGCTCGCCGCCGGAACACCTCGAGCAGCAGCGTGGTCAGATCGGCACCGGACATACCGTTGCTCAGCTGGTCCAGCAGTTCGGGGCCCCCGGGCCGTCCCAGCACTCGTCGCAAGGCCGGGTTGGCCGGACCGTCTCCCTCGGGCTCATGACGCGTCATGAGTGGCGATTATCGGCTCAAGGGGCCCGGGCCGGCCACGGATTTTCATGCATGCCTTCGGTGACGATGCCGGCTCGTCGCGTGACCGCGCCGGGTGGGCAGAGCCGGTCAGCGGCGGTACGAGGCCGTCGCTATCTCGATGAACGAATGGATCAACGGGTTGCGGTCACCCTCGTTGCAGACCGCCACCACCCGGCTCGGCGCCATGTCGGTCAGCGGCACCGCGGTCAGCCCCGCGGGCATGTCGTGGCCGAGCGGGGCCAGGCCGACCGTGCCGTTCCACAGCACGGCCTGCAGGCACTCCTGGACCACGCGCACCACCGGCCCCTCGCGTGGCTCGCCGCCGTTCCAGTACGACCGCCACAGCGGGTCGGTTCCCTGCGGGAACTGGAACCAGCGGCGGTCGCTCAGGTCGGCCAGCCGCAGGCTGTCACGGTGGGCCAGTGGATCGTCGGCGCGCAGGACCGCGCCCACCGGATCGGAACGCAGCTCCCGCACCGTCAGGGCGGTCTCGTCGAACGGCGCCCGGGTCAGGGCGACATCGACGAGTCCGGCGCGCAGCCCGCAGGTCGGGTCGGTCAGGTCGGCGTCGCGGATGCGGATGTCGACGCCGGGGTGGCTGCGACGGTAGGCGGCGGCCAGTCTGGTCGCAGCCAGGTCGGTGCTGTCGCCCAGGATGCCGACGGTGATGGTCGCGCCGGCGGCCGCCGCGGTCGCGCGCAGGCGTACGCGGTCGGCGTGGTCGAGCAGGGCGCGTGCCTCGTCGAGCAGCAGGGCGCCCACCGCGGTGAGCGTGACGCCGGCAGGTGAGCGGACGAGCAGCAGGGCACCGAGCTCGGCCTCGAGCTGCTTGATCGCCCGGCTCAGCGGCGGCTGGCTCATGTGCAGTCGCGTGGCGGCCCGGCCGAAGTGGAGTTCCTCGGCGACCGCCACGAAATACTGCAGGGTGCGTAGCTCCACGCTGCAACGCTACCCGCCGGGTATCGACTTGGGGGGACCGGTCCTGGACAGTCGCGGGGCGCTGCCGAGCGTTCTCCGGAACCCCGGGGTGCGGTTACGCGTGCGCCTGGTCCGGTTCTCCGCCGGTTTTCACGGCGGCGGCACCCTGTCGGGGCCGCGTTCGTGTGCCCCAGCGTTCGATCGCGGGGCCGACCGCCCCCACGGCCGCGAAGAACACGCCGAGGAGCAGCCAGCCTGTCGTACCCGTCCCGAGCACGACGGTCGTGAGGATGGCGGGAGCGAGCGCCTGGCCCGCGCTGAAGCCGAGCCCCAGGAGCCCTTGGTACTGGCCCTGGGCATGGTCCGGTGCCAGGCCGAAGCCGAGGGCGAAGCCGGCCGAGGACTCCCAGATCTCCCCGAGGCTGTGCACGAAGATCGCCGCGACCACGAGGCCGGTGGCCGCCCACACGGGAGTGTGCGCCGTCAGGGCCATCATCGGACAGCTGAGGAGGAAGAGCAGCCCGGCCGTGCGGAACGCCCTGCCGCCGTCGAGCGGGGTCTCGATGCGGGATCCGATCCTGGTCTGCAACAGGACGCAGACTCCGGCATTGATCGCGGACACCGCGGCCACGGTCCAGCGCGGCGCGTCCGTGTGCTCCGAGATCCAGATCGGCAGAAGCAGGGAGACCACCGGGTATTGGAGCCCCATGGCGCCGTAGAGGGCGGTGAACGCCACGAACGGACGGTCGGTGAGAGCGATCCAGCGGCGGCCCTCCCGCGACGAAGGCGCCAATGCCCTGTAGTGGGGGAGCAGGAACAGGAGGAGGGCGCACAGGGCGAAGCTGGCCGCGTCGCCGAGGATCAGCACGATGTAGGCAGTACGCGTGTTCGCCGCCACCGCGAATCCGGCACCCACGGTTCCCAGGACGACGCCCAGATTCACGTACGTACGGAGCTTCGCCCTGAACAGCGCCGGGCGGTCGGTGCCGACCCTGACCACCAGGGCTCCCCAGGCCGCACCGGCAGCGGCTGCGGCAAGCTGGTCGACGGCAGCGATGACGGTGAGGGCGGCCCAGCTCTCGACGAGCACGAGAGCGGACATCGCCACAGCCTGGACCGCCAGGGCGAGCATCATGACCGTGCGAGGGCCACGTCGATCGGCCAGATGGCCGCCCGGTATCCCCGCGAGCAGGCCGATCAGGCCGGCGATGGTGAGGGCGGCGCCCACCTGCACCGCGGGGAGATCCACGACCAAGGTGAAGTAGAGCGCGGACGCCGTGTTGAAGAGCCCGTTACCGACCCGGTTCACGAAGCTGGCCAGGATCAGCACACGTTCCGACCTGTTGCTCCCCGCTATGTGAGCCAGACGGCCGGGCGATCTCCCCTTGATCATGGGCGCAGGCTAGCAGCGGTTCCAGGCACGGTCAGTGGTGCGAAATCCGTGGGTGGGCGCTGGACATGCAGCGGCCGGGCTCAGGGCCGCCCGCCTTACGACGTTCGTGCCCGGGGCAGGAGGAGACACGTGAGGCGGGCGCGGCGCCCGCCGCCGACGTCCCGCGGCCCCGCTTCGAAGCCGTACGCGGAGTCCGCCGTGGCGCGTGGGTTCAGCGCCGGTGCTCCTGTTCCGACCCGTGCGGTGCGTGCTCCGCACGGGTGACGGCGACCAACGCCAGGTCGTCCCTCAGGAGCCCCTCCGTGTGGGCGTGAACCGCCTGCGCGAGTCTGTCCACCACGGTCGGCGGGCCCTGGCGCCACGACTCCCGCAGAACCTTGTCCGGTGTGTAGAAGCGCCCCTCGGCGTCGCGTGCCTCCAGGAGCCCGTCCGTGCACAGCAGGAGCAGACTTCCCGGGCCGAAGGGGCGCGACTCGTCGGCCCACGGGCCCGTGTCGAATTCGCCGAGCCCCAGAGGCAGGCCGGGATGCTCGGGCTCCCAGACCTGCAGGTCGGTCCCGCTCACCAGGAAGGCCGGGCAGTGCCCACGGCTGATGAGACGCACTTCCGTGCCGTCGTCCGGGATCTGCGCGATGGCGGCCGTGATGAAGTGTTCACCGCTCAGGCCGCCCTCACCGCCGACCGCGGCGGTCTCCCTGCTGTGCCGGGACACCGCCTCGTCCAGGTGGCGGGCCAGCTCCGGCAGCGTCGGGGTGTGGTGCGCGGCTTCGTGGAAGCTGCCCACCAGCGCGGCCACGTCGGGAACGGCGTTCAGCCCCTTGCCGCGTACGTCACCGATGAGCAGGCGCACGCCGTACGAGGTGTGCTCCGCCGCGTACAGGTCGCCGCCGACAGAGGCCGCGGCGGACGCGGCCTCGTAGCGCACCGCGATCCAGGTGTTCCCCCACCACGCCCGTACGGGTGGCAGAACTGCGCGCTGGGCGCTCTCCGCCACACGCTCGGCTCCCAGGAGTCGGCCAAGGAGAGACAGCCGCAGCCGGCACAGCGGCACGGATGCCCAGGCGAGGACCACCATGGCGACGTAGTCGACCACCGCGTGCTCACCCTCGGACGGCATGTGCCGTGCGAACAGGAGTACCAACCCGGCCACGCTGTTGAGCGCGGCGACGCCGACGACGGCCCGCAGTGAGTACACGCAGGCAGCGAGCATGGAGCTCAGGATCAGGAAGACGTCCCCGCTGAACGCGCCCGGCGTGGGCAGATCGATCGCCAGTGCGAGTGCCACCAGCGCCAGCGGTGCGAAGCGCGCCCACCGCGGGAGCAGATCGCTCTCGTTCCGCGGCGCGTGCGACGTCAGCCCTGTCGCCGTGCGGTGCGGGCTCACGGCATCGCCTCCGGGGTGAAACAGGCAGGCCTCACTCGGGCAGGCTCTGCGTCCTGTCTCGACCTTGGAGCCGGAAGCCCTCTCCCGCACGCGGAAGCCGGGAGCGGGCGAGCGCCGAGCCGCCCGCCTGCCGCAGCTCTTGACGAGTACACGCATGCGGGCCAAGAATGATCGCGCAGTGCGCATGACAACGTTGTCTACGTCCGAGAGGCGCTCATTCCATGAGATGGACCCACTGGATTCGCGGGGCGGGGACGGTGGCCGCCACGGCCGCCCTCCTCGGCGGTGCCGTCGCCGCGCCTGCCGCGGCGGACGGGGAGGGGCACGCCGAGCGCGCCCGGCTCACCGATCTCGTCAACCCGTTCATCGGAACCGAGAACGAGGGCAACACCTACCCCGGCGCCGCGGTGCCCTTCGGCATGGTGCAGTTCTCGCCCGACACCGGGCACAACACCGGCTACGACTACTCGGAGACCCACATCAGGGGCTTCTCCACCGTCCACATCTCCGGTGTGGGCTGCGGCCTCGGCGGAGACCTCCCGGTGCTTCCGACGACCGGTGACATCACGTCGACGGACAACGCCGCGTACGCGGCGGAGTTCAGCCACGACGACGAGAAGGCGAGCCCCGGCACCTACGAGGTCGGTCTCAAGACAGGCATCAAGGCCGAGCTGAGCGCCACCGAGCGCACCGGGGTGCAGCGCTACACCTTCCCCGCCACGGACAAGGCCAACGTCCTCATCAACGCGGGCCAGTCGCTGCACAAGACCGTGGACACCGACGTCGAGATCCTCGACAACCGCACCGTACGCACGGCCATCACCGGCAGCGGCTTCTGCCAGGACACCAAGCCGTACACCGTGTACACGATCACCCGCTTCGACCGGCCGTTCACCACCTCCGGCACCTGGAAGGGCGACAAGGTCACCGAGGGCTCGAAGTCCTCGTCCGCGGCCGCCGAGCGCAACGGCGCCTTCGTACGCTTCGACACCTCCAAGGACCGCACCGTCGAGGCGACCACCGCGATCTCGTACGTGGACGCCAAGGGAGCCGCCCTCAACCTGCGCGCCGAAGGCGGCCGTTCGTACGACCGTGTCGCACGCTCGGCCCAGGCCGCCTGGGAGGACCGCCTCGACGACGTCCGGGCGAAGGGCGGCAGCGAGACCCTGCGCCGGACCTTCTACTCGTCCCTCTACCGGTCGTTCCTCGCGCCCAACATCGGCAGCGACGTCGACGGCCGCTACACGGGCTGGGACCAGAAGATCCACCGCGCCAAGGGGTTCACCTACTACCAGAACTGGTCGCTCTGGGACACCTACCGCACCCAGGCCCAGCTCCTGTCGCTGCTCGCACCGCACGAGTCCCGCGACATGGCCATCTCCGTCATCAAGATCGACGAGGACAGCGGCTGGCTGCCCAAGTGGGGCTACGGCACGGTCGAGACGAACATCATGACCGGTGACCCCGTCACGCCGTTCCTCACCAACGCCTACCAGCAGGGTCTGCTCAAGGGGTACGAGGAACAGGCGTACCGCGCGCTGAAGAAGAACGCCGACGGGGTGCCGCCCGCCGAGTCCGCCCCCGTGGGCCGCGAGGCCAACAAGGAGTACCTCGCCGACGGTTTCGCGCCGTACATCAAGGACCGGGCCCATGTGAAGCCGGGCGACTCCGACTACGACCACGGTGCCTCCGCGACCCTGGAGTACGCCTTGTCCGACGCGATGCTCGGGCAGATGGCGAAGGAGCTCGGCCACGACGAGGACGCCGCGCGCTACGCGGAGCGGGCGCAGAACTACCGGACCATCTTCGACAGTTCGACCGGCTTCTTCCGCGCACGGGACGCGAGCGGCGCCTTCACCGGCCCCGCCGACCCGGCGCAGAGCGAGGGCTTCCACGAGGGCACGTCCTGGCAGTACCAGTGGCTCGTCCCGCAGGACCTGCCCGGCATGGTCTCCCTGATCGGGGGCACCGAGTCCGCCAACGAGCGGCTCGACTCGTTCTTCGCCTACGAGCAGTTGCTCCAGGACCCGGCGAAGACCGCCCGCGAGGTGTGGGTGAACGGGCCGTACGACTACTACAACGCGGACAAGTACAACCCGCAGAACGAGCCCGACCTGATCGCCCCCTACACCTATCTCTCCACGGGACAGCCCTGGAAGACGACCGACGTGGTGCACGCCGCGCTCACGCTCTTCACGGACACCCCGACCGGCATGACCGGGAACGACGACCTGGGCACGATGTCCGCCTGGAACGTCCTGTCCTCGATCGGGATCTTCCCGGTCCAGCCGGGCACCGACACCTGGGGCCTGTCGACCCCCGTCTTCGAGCGGGTGGACCTGACCCTCGACCGGCGCTACTACCCCAAGGGCCGGCTGACGGTGCAGGCTCCGGGCACCTCCGACGCGGCGCGCTACATCCAGTCGGCGCGGACGGACGGCGCCGCGTACGGGAATACCTACCTGACCACCGAGGACATCCGCGGCACACGCGACCTGTCCTTCGAGGTCGGTACGGAGCCCTCCCGGTGGGGCACCTCGGCGGACGCGGCACCGCCCGCCCTCAAGTGAGCCGCTGAACAACCTCTGTCCGCAGCCGGACCGGCCGGGGCGCAGCCAGCGCCCCGGCCGGTCCGGGTCGACCCACAGCCGCCCGGCGGGGGCCGTCATCAGGCCGGACGCGATGCGCCAGGTCCGGATGCGGATGGCGCCGGCGCCGGTTCACACAGGACCCGTGTTCCTGGCCCACACACGCTGAACGGCCCGGTAGTCGATCAGGGTGACGCCCTCCCGGGCCACGGCGTCCCGGGCCTCCGGCGACGTGAGGAACTCATGGTCCGTGCGCCGCACATGGCGGTCGCTGTCGGCACCGCGGGACTCCCGGCCGGCGAGAGCGGGATGGACCGCCCATTCGCTGAGCCCGGCCGGCAGGTCGTGGAGCAGCCGGCCGTAACGGGCCGCCTTGCCCTCGGCCGGGAGGGAGAAGCTGTCCAGGAAGTCATGGTCGATCACGGGCAGTCCCCTTCGCCGCATGGCCCGCAGCCCCGGCTCCAGCCAGACGCGGACGGCGAGGCCGTACTCCGCGGCCAGCCCCACGGTCAGGTCGAGGATGTCGTCGCGGCCTCCGTCGGCCAGGCAGTGGAAGTCCAGGTGGGTCGGCGCGAGGCCCGCGTCGGCGACGGCGTCGATCTGCGCGCGGAACTCGGTCTCGACCTCGTCGGGCCGGACACGGCCGAGCAGTGCGGTCCGCCCCGCGGCTGTCGGCTCGAAGAAATTGCCCGCCGGGTCGAGCAGGGAGGGAACCCTCTCCCTTGCCGTCAGGGGGCCCCAAGGCAGGTCGGGCGTCTCGCACACCATGGTGAGGTGGATCCCGAACGCGATCCCCGGCCTCTGCCGAAGCAGCCGCATCGCGTCCGGCGCCGCCGGACACACGGTCATGAGGCTGCACGAACCGGCGATCCCCTCCTCGATCGACTCGATCACCCCTGCGTTGACCGCCGGGCCCATGCCGAAGTCGTCGCAGTTGACGATCAGCAGGCGGGCATCGGCCGGGAATCCGAGAAGCCGGTTCCACCGAGCCGACGACGTCACGATCGCGGATTCGACGCCTTCTTCATCCATGCCCGCAGTCTGGTCCCGGTGCCGACGGTTACGCACACGGATTTCGTCGAAGCGCTTCGATTGGACCACTCAGGGGAGGGGCGGACCAGCCACCTGGTGCTGCACGCCAGGGCGGACGGCATGGACAAGCCCGGCGCCCTGTTCGTGGGGCGGCGTCAGCGCGACCCCGACTGCGAGGCGCGGACGCGGGTCGACGTCGGCGGCCCCGACACCCTTCGCCTGGGGTACGAGACCGACGACGGCACCTTCGAGATCCTCGCCGAACTCGACGGCCGCTATCTCACCACCGAGGTCGCGGGCGGATTCACCGGCCGGGTCGTCGGCATGTACGCGACCCGGGGCACCCTCGCCTTCGACTAATTCGAGCTGCGGCCGGCCTGACGGAGCGCCGCCACCCGGCCGTCGTCCGGCCGGCTGGCGGCGGCGCGGGTGCTCATCGAGCCAGGGTGGTCTCCAGCCACTGGAGGATATCGGGCGTGACCGGGTCGGTGATGTCGGAGAACTCCTCGTGCTTCTCGAGGAACTTGGCCACGTACGGGCAGACCGGCACGATCCGCTTGCCCGAGTCCCGTACGTGGCTGAGCGCCTCCCGCACGAGGACGGAGGCCAGTCCCCGGCCCGCGAAGGCGTCGTCGATCTCGGTGTGGAAGAAGACGCGCTGCCCGTCGCGGTCGCGGTAGGCGGTGAATCCCGCGCTCGCCTCGTCGACCACGATCTCGTAGCGGTGCCTGGCGTCGACGTGACGGACGACGGGGGCGGCGGCCTGGGTCATCGTGTGTTCCCTTTCGGGCGTGTCGGGTTGCCACGCGGTGCGATGGTGGCGTTGGGAAGAGCCGGGGCGGGGATGCGGGCGCCGGGGTAGCCGTCGACGTGGCCGAAACGGTCGGTGCCGGCCTCCCACGCCTCACGTGCCTCGACGATGTCGTCATGACTGCGGCCCACGAAATTCCACCACATGACGATCTCTTCGTCGAACGGCGTTCCTCCCACGAGCACGGCCCGGGCGGGGGCGTCGGTCTCATTGACCAGGGTGACTTCGCCGTGCCCCGGGCCGAGGTAGCCCAGCTCGGCCGGTCGCAGCAGCGTTCCGTCCAGACGGATGCTCCCCTGGTCGACGAGAAGGCCGTGCTCGAAGGCGGTGTCCGTGTCGAGGATCGCGGTCGCGTGCGGTTCGAGGACGATCTCGGCGCCGAGCAGAGGGGTGAAGGCCGGGACCGGGGAGGTGTCTCCGGCGAGGGAGCCGAGGAACACCCTGATCACGGCGCCGCCCCGGCGGACCGGGTCCGGCACATAATGCCGGAAGTCGCGCCCCGTGTCCCGGTGCTCGCCGGGAAGCGCCACCCACAGCTGGACACCGTGCAGGACCGTGGTGCCGGGGGTGGAGACCTCCGTGTGGCTGATGCCCCGGCCACCGGTCATCAGGTTGAGCTCTCCGGGGCGTACGAAGGCGTGGCTGCCCAGGCTGTCGCGGTGTTCGATCTCGCCGCTGAAAAGCCAGCTGACGGTCTGCAGGCCGATGTGGGGATGCGGGGCCACATCCATCCCGCCCGTCACGGCGACGTCGTCGGGGCCGTAGTGGTCGATGAAGCACCAGGCCCCGATGAGCGTGCGGGCCCTCTGCGGCAGCGTCCGCCGCACTGTCATCGCCCTCGGGCCGCCCAGCGGTACGTCCCGCGCCGTCAGCACCTCCACACCCGGGCCACAGGTGTTTGCATGTTCAACAATCATGCTTGATCATAAGCCTTCGCGCACTCGGGGCGCACGGTACGTCGAGGGGGCGGGATACGTCCCGGTGAGGAGTCCAGGAATGAACGGTACCGAGGCGGAGCGTACGAAGAGGCGGGTCTACGTGGACAAGCAGAGCCCCGAGGCCTACAAGGCCCTCACCGCCACGGCCGAAGCGGTGCGCACGGTCGCCCAGGAGGCTGGGCTCGACCGCACCCTGGTCGAACTGGTCAACCTCCGGGTGTCTCAGATCAACGGCTGCGCATACTGCCTGGACGTCCACACCAGAGCCGCGCTGCGTGCGGGTGAGACGGCCCAGCGGCTGGGAGTGCTCGCCGCCTGGCGTGACACCGAGGTGTTCACAGCACAGGAGCGCGCGGCCCTCGCCCTGGCCGAGGCGACCACCCACCCCGCCGACGCCGCCCTCCAGGAGGACGCCTACGCCACGGCACGCCTCACCCTGTCCGACGACGAGACATCCGCGGTGATCTGGGTGGCCGTCACCATCAACGCATTCAACCGTGTCTCCATCATGAGCAAACACCCCGTGCGCGGTGTCCCCCGGCAGTGAGGCGGCCACGCCCCCTTCAGGCGACGCCCCCTTCCGGCCACGGCCCCGGGCCGCCATGCTGGAGCCGTGGCCGAGGACGCGAGAGCCGATGTCTTTCACTGGGAGATGTACCGGAACGACAGTCCGGGGCAGCGTGACCTCAGCTCCGGCATCGTCGTGACGATCGCCCACGTGCTGACCGTGGGCGCGATCTGCATGGCCGAGCCCGTGGCCGGGCTGATCCTCGGGGGCGTGTTCGCGCTCTTCTGGGGGAGCCTCCTGCTGCCGCCCTGGCTACGCGACCGCCGCTCCGTCGTGGCGGTGGACATCAGGCCCGGCCCGCCCGCGGTGGTGGTGCTGCGCAGGCGCAACGGCACGGAGATCACCCGTCCCCTCGACGATGTGACGGACCTGCGGCCGCTCACCGTGGGATACCGGTCCGTGGACGGCGGCGGCAGCAAGGTCCTGGAGCTCCGGGCCGGCCGGAAGGTCTACCGCACGCGGGCGGCGTTCAACCCGCCGGCGAACGACGTACGGCTGCTGGAGGACGCGCTGCGGAAGGCCCGTCCCGGGATACGGGTCCACCAGCACGAGGACCGCACGTCCTGGGTGTCCGACAGCGGCTGACCCCGTACAGAGGGTCGCCGAGCCCCTCCGCCGTGCACGGAAGTGCCCTCCTGCGCCGCCGTTCCGCCCGCCGTCCGGGTGAAGTCCGCTCCGAACAGCCCGGGCGACGGGCAGGCATAGAAGCATCCGCGGTCCTCGCGGCCGGAACCAGCGGTGGACGCGGAAGCGGACGACCGGGCGAAAGGGGCTGTCCATGCTCGGTCCACGGGCGACGCGGGCAGGCACAGGCGGAGGCGCTGGGCCCCGCCCCGGCCTCGGCGGAGGCCCCCTCCCGGGCGGTCTCCCGCACCCGGCGGACGAAGCGGCCGCGGCCGTCGACGCCGTCCTCGCGGAACATCTGCACACCAGGCTCCGGGAGGCCCGGCGCGTGGACGCCGTGTTCGCCGAGGAGGTGGCCTCCCGGGTCACCGCGTTCGTCCTGAACGGCGGCAAACGGCTGCGGACGGCCTTCGTCCGGTGCGGATGGCTGGCCGCCGGGGGCTCCGGCGACCCCGGGACCCCGCTGCGTATCGGCGCCGCCCTGGAACTGCTTCAGGCCTGCGCACTGATCCACGACGACGTCATGGACGAGTCGCCGGTACGCCGGGGCGCACCCGCCGTGCACGCGGACTTCGCGCACATGCACCGGACGAGCCGCATGCGCGGATCCGCCGCGTCCTTCTCGGGGACCGCCGCGGTGCTCGCCGGAGACCTGGCGCTGGCGTGGGCCGACGATCTGTTCACCGAGACCGCCCTGGCCTCCCCGTACGGCGAGGAGCTTCACCGGGAGTGGCAGGCGATGCGCGGTGAGATGGTCGCCGGGCAGTACCTGGACATGCGGGCCCAGGCGACCGGCTCGCCCGACCTCGACCGGGCGAGGAACATCGCGACGCTCAAGAGCGCGCTCTACACCGTGGAGCGGCCTCTCGCGCTGGGTGCGGCACTGGCGGGCGCCGATGCGCGCGTCATGGACGGGCTGCGGGCCGCCGGGCGCTGCGCGGGGCTCGCCTTCCAGCTGCGTGACGACCTGCTGGGTGCCTTCGGGGACCCGGCCGTCACCGGAAAGTCCTCGGACGAGGACCTGCGGGCGGGCAAGCTCACCTGTCTCCTGGCCGTCGCCCTCCGGCTCGCCGACGAATCGGGCGACACCGAGGCCCTGGCCGTACTCGGTGCGGAAGGCGGCGGTGGAGCGACGGTCGACCGGATGCGTGCCGCTCTGGAACGTACCGGCGCGCGGTCGGTGATGGAGGAGGAGATCGCCGAGCTCTCGGCGTCGAGCCTGCGTCACTTCGCGGACGCCGGGACGGACGCCCGTGCCCGGCGGGAGTTCGCCGCACTGGTGGCCAGGGCCGTGGGCACCCCCCATGACGGGGAGGGCGCGTGAAAACCGTGGCAGGCCCTACGGACCATGTGGTGGTGGTCGGCGCCGGCCTGTCCGGCCTCGCCGCCGCCCTGCACCTGCTCGGCGCGGGACGCCGGGTGACCGTCGTCGAACGGGGCTCCGGCCCCGGGGGCCGCGCGGGCCGGGTGGACCTCGGCGGATACCGGATCGACACCGGGCCGACGGTGCTGACCATGCCGCACCTGGCCGACGAGGCCTTCGCCGCTGTCGGGGACAGCCTCCACCGACGCGTGGAGCTGATCCCACTGCATCCGGCCTACCGGGCCCGCTTCGCGGACGGCAGCCGGCTGGACGTCCATACGGACGGCGACGCCATGGAGGCCGAGGTCCGCCGCTTCGCCGGGGGAGCGGAGGCCGCGGGGTACCGCAGGCTGCGGCGCTGGCTGGAGGCGATGTACCGGGCGCAGATGCACCGCTTCATCGACACCAACTTCGACTCGCCCTTCCAGCTCCTGCACCCGGACCTCGCCCGGCTGGCGGCCCTGGGCGGCTTCGGCCGGCTCGACCCGCAGATCGGCAGGTTCCTCTCGGACCCACGGCTGCGCCGGGTGTTCTCCTTCCAGGCGCTGTACGCGGGAGTCGCCCCGGCCCGTGCCCTCGCCGCCTACGCGGTCATCGCCTACATGGACACGGTCGCGGGCGTCTGGTTCCCCAAGGGCGGCATGTACGCACTGCCCCGGGCGATGGCGGACGCGGCCGCCGACGCGGGAGGGGAGTTCCGCTGGTCGGCCGAGGTGACCGGGCTGGAGCGCGCCGCCGGGCGGGTACGGGCCGTCCGGCTGGCCTCGGGCGAGCGGATCGCCTGCGACGCGGTCGTCCTGACGCCCGACCTCCCCGTGGCCCACAGGCTCCTGGGCCGCGCACCCCGGCGCCCCGTGCCACTGCGTCACGCGCCGTCGGCCGTGGTCCTGCACGCGGGCACCGACCGCACCTGGCCCGAACTGGCGCACCACACGCTCTCCTTCGGTGCCTCCTGGGAGCGCACGTTCGACGAACTCACCCGGTCGGGCCGGGTGATGAGCGACCCGTCGCTGCTGATCACCCGTCCGACGACGCACGACCCCTCACTGGCCCCGGAGGGCAGACACCTGCACTACGTCCTGGCCCCGTGCCCCAACACCACGACGGGCCCGTCGGCGGGCACCTGGCGTGGCCTGGGGCCGCGCTACCGGGACGCCCTGCTGGCGGAGCTGGAGCGCCGGGGGCTCGACGGCTTCGAGGCGTCCATGGACCGGGAGCTGCTGATCACGCCGGTGGACTGGACCGCCCAGGGCCACGCGGCGGGCACCCCGTTCTCCGTGTCACACACCTTCGCGCAGACCGGCCCCTTCCGGCCACGCAACCTCGTACGCGGCTACGACAACGTCGTCCTCGCCGGGTGCGGGACCACACCCGGGGTGGGCGTGCCGACCGTACTCGTCAGCGGCAAGCTCGCCGCGGCCCGCGTCACCGGCCTCCCCTCCGCGAAGAGCGCGCACCGCAGACCCCCCGTCCTCGAAGGGCAGATCCGATGAACCACCGTGAACTGGACGCCGCAGGGATCACCGGGCCCGCCCTGCGCGCCGCGTACGCCCGGTGCAGGCGGCTGAACGCGCAGCACGGCCGGACGTACTTCCTCGCCACCCGGCTGCTGCCGCTCGAACGCCGCAGCGCCGTCCACGCGTTGTACGGCTTCGCCCGGTGGGCCGACGACATCGTGGACGACCTGGACCGCCGGCAGCCCGCCACCGAACGCGACCGTCTGCTGCGTCTGCTGGAGAGCGACCTGGCCCACGGGCTGCGTACCGGGGGCGGGGAGGAGCCCGTGGTCAAAGCCGTGGCGGACACCGCACGCCGCTACGCCATCGACCACGGTCTGTTCGCCGACTTCCTGGTGTCCATGCGCAGCGACCTGGCCGTCACCGACTATCCGACGTACGCCGATCTGTGCGCCTACACGCACGGTTCGGCAGGGGTGATCGGCCTCCAGATGCTGCCCGTGCTCGGGACGGTCGTGGCCCGTGAGGAAGCGGCTCCGCACGCCGCGGCGCTCGGCGTGGCCTTCCAGCTGACCAACTTCCTGCGGGACGTGGGCGAGGACCTGGACCGCGGGCGCGTCTACCTGCCGGCGGACCTGCTCGCCGCCCACGGCGTGGACCGCCGCCTGCTGGAGTGGAGCCGCCGCACAGAGCGGCACGATCCGCGCCTCCGGGCCGCATTCGCCGAAGCCGACAGGCTGATCCGCTCCGTGTACCGGGAAGCGGAGCCGGGCATCGCCATGCTGGAGCCGCGGGCGCGTCCCTGCATCCGGACGGCCTTCGTCCTGTACAGGGGCATCCTGGACGCGATCGCCGCCGACGACTACCGGGTGACACACCGTCGCGCCGTGGTGCCACGCCGGCGGCGGGCCGCCACGGCGGCGGGCGGACTCGTACGGATCCTCGGGGCGCGGATGCGGACCCGCCCGCCCGCCGCGGTGCCGGAGACGGCCGCCGGGGCGGAGGGATCCCCGCGATGAACACCCGGCGGAGAAGCGGGTCGTGGACGTCACCCCTGCGGGTACGGCGCGCGCCCCGCTGGGACCGGCAGGCACCCACCTGGCGCGAGGCGAAGCCCACCGTGATCGCCGAGGCACTGAAGCGGGCCACCGCCCGCCCCTCGGGCAACTGGTACGCCGTCGGGGCCTCCCGGGCGATCGGGGCGCGGGACCGCCCGTGCGGCCGGACGATCGCCGGACTGGAAGTCGTCCTGTGGCGCTCCGAGGACGGGGCGCTGCGCGCAGGCCCGGGGGAGTGCCCCCACCTGGGGGCCCCGCTGCGCGACAGCCGCGTGGTGTGCGGGACGCTCCTGTGCCGGTGGCACGGCCTGGCCCTGGACGGCGGGCCGTTCGCCGGGTGGGAGCCGTACCCCGTGTACGACGACGGGGTCCTGGTCTGGGTGCGGCTGGACCGGGCCGGGGGAGAGCCCCCGCTGGAGCGCCCGGTCGTGCCGCCGAGGCCACGGCCGGTGGACGCCGTGGACGCGGTGTTCACGGCCGTGGGCCGGTGCGAGCCCGAGGACGTGGTCGCCAACCGGCTCGACCCCTGGCACGGTTCGTGGTTCCACCCGTACGCGTTCGTCGGCCTCAAGGTGGCCGGCACCCCCGAGGACGGCGGGGGTGACGGGTTCGCCGTCGATGTGTCGTTCAAGGTCGCCGGGCGCCTGGTGGTGCCGGTGCGGGCGGTGTTCACCGCGCCCGGGCCGCGCACGGTGGTCATGCACATCACCGACGGGGAGGGTGCCGGGTCGGTCGTGGAGACCCATGCCACGCCGCTCACCGCGCCCGGCGCCGCGGAACCGCGGACAGCGGTCGTCGAGGCCGTCGTCGCCGCCTCCGACCGGAGAGGATTCGCCCTGGCACGCGTTGCCGCGCCCGCCCTGCGCCCCCTGGTGCGCCGGACCGCGGGGCGGCTCTGGCGGGACGACCTGGCGTACGCCGAGCGCCGGTGGATGCTGCGGAGCACCGGGCGCTTCCCCGGCTGACCGTCAGCGCCGCGCGGCCAGGCCGGCGAGGGCGCGCAGGACCCGGGAGCGCCCGGCGCGCGGAACGGTCCAGAGCACCTGCCCCCGGACGCCCCAGCCGGCGAGGAGCGCGTTGGCGGCCAGGAAACCCGAGGTCGCGGCCCGCTCCATCAGGGCGACGGGGAGGCCGGTGCGGACCAGGTCGCCCGCAAGTACGACACCGGGGTGAGGCGTACGCACGGCGGGCCGCCGACCGTAGCCGCCCACGGGGAAGACGGGGCAGTCGGCGCGCCATTCATGGCGGACGTCGACCACTCCGGCGTCCACGGTCTCGGGATAGACCTCGTGCAGCCGGTCGAGCATCCGGCGCTGGACCTGCTTCCGCTCGGCGCGCTCATCGACGGCGTACGCGTGGAGTTCCACCACGGAGCCCCCCGTCCGCGCCGCCCAGCGGGCCGACTCGCCCTCCCAGCGGTTCAGGACGCTGACGTTGTCGAGCCCGTCGAAGCCGCTGGTGCCGAGGAACCCCGCACGGTCCCCGCGCACGGGCCGGTCGAGCCACAGCCGGGACACCAGGAACGGCGGCGCCGTGCGCAGGGCAGCGATGTCCGCACGCCAGGACGCGTCCCCCAACCGCTCCGACGCGCCCACGACATGGCGCAGGCCACGGGTGTCCAGGGCGAGGACCACGGCGTGGTGGCGGTCGGCCGCCCCTTCGGTCTCCACGGTCAGGTCCCCGCCGGCGGCCGGCCGGACGCGGTGGACCGGGGTGCCGGTGCGCACCTCGGCGCCGAGCCGCCGCAGATGGCCGCCCAGCGGTTCCCAGAGCGCCTGGGGGAAGGGCTCGCGCGGCACGTCGAAGAGGAGTCCCTCGGACGACCCGAGGAAGTAGATGTGGAACATCAGCAGCAGTTCGGCGGCGGACAGTTCGCGCGGGTCGGCGAAGAAGCTGCGGGAGAACACCTCGAAGGCCAGGTGGTGGGCCGCCTCGGGGAAGTTGATCCGGTGCAGGAACTCCTCGGCGCTGACCCCGTCGAAGCGTTCGTACACCTCGGGGACCCGCACGTCGAGGAGCGGCAGGGCCTCGCGGGGGTTCATCGCGGCGAGGTCGCGCCAGCCGAAGGCCGGGCTGAGTGCCACGAATCCGAGCGCGCTCCACGGCGGGGTCCTCGGCACGCGGGCGAAACTGTCGGACATCCCGTCCCGGTGTCTCAGCGGATAGTCCGGCAGCGGGGTGAGCGCCGCCAGCCCGGGATCCGAACGGCGCAGCAACCCGCGCAGGTTGTAGTACTGCCGGAAGAACGCGTGGAAGCCGCGGCTCATCGTCACCCCGGAGCCGTCGGCGAGGCGGACCGGCCACCCGGCGAGACGGCCGCCGAGCGTCTCGCCCTGTTCGTACAGAGTCACCCGGACACCGCGTTCGGCGAGTGCGGTCGCCGCCGCGAGCCCGGCGATGCCGCCGCCGATCACCGCGGCCGACGGCGCGTCGCCGGTGAAGCGCTCACGCCCGGGTTCCGGCAGGAGCACCTCGGCCCGGCGGTCACGCCCGTGCCGGGCGGGTCCGGGGCGGCGCCTGCGGGAGCTCATGACGCCTCGGGCCGTTCGCCGTTTACGCCGCTCCGGGCCAGGAACACATGGACGATCCCGGTCTGCCAGCCGCCGACGGGCACGGTCCGCACGAAGGGGAAACCGGCCCGGGCGATCCGTCGCTCGAAGGCGGGCGCCGTGTCGAACGCCAGGACACTGCGCCACAGGTGGTGGTACAGCGCACGGTCACCTGTCAGCGTGCCCGCCGGGACGATGACGCCCCGGCAGACCGTGTTCCACACGGCCCGGTGCACGGGCGAGCCGCTGAGGCTGTACTCGTGGACCAGCAGACGGCCACCCGGCCGCAGGAGAGCGCGCACGGCTTCGAGGACCGCGCCGGGTTCGGCCACGTTGCGGAAGAGATAGGCGGCGAGGACGGCGTCGTACGAGCCGTCGTCGTCGGTGGCGGCGAGGTCCTCCGCGGAGCGGTGCACGAAGCGGACGTTCGCGGGCCAGCGCTTCGCACGCGCCCGCTCCAGCATGCCCGCGGAGGCGTCGACCGCCGTGATCTCGGCGTACGGGGCCGCCCGCAGCAGCGCCCGTGTGGAGGCTCCCGTCCCGCAGCCGAGATCGAGCACCCGCTGTCCCCTTCCGCCGCTCGGCAGCCGGAGCCGGTGCGCCGAGCGGAGGAGGTCGGAGCGGTAGCCCGGATTCAGCGCGGTGAGCCGGTCGTACGTGTGCGACGCGTGATCGAAGGCGTGGGCCAGATCGCGGTCCCGCAGGAGGGTCATCGGGGGCTCTCTTCGGATCGGCCGGTGGCCCGGCGGGTGAGGAAGGGGAGTTCGGCCGCGGTGCGGAGCATCGGGCCCACGGGCGTACGCAGGCCGATCCCGAACTCCTCCCACGGCGTGCTCCCGCCGTCGAGGAAGCGCAGCAGCCGCTCCATGGGGATGCGGCGGAAGAGGTCGGTGAAGAAGCGCGGCCCGTCCACACGCCCGGTGTCGAGGGCCCGGAGCAGCACGGCGTCCATGGCGAGAGCCCTGCGGCCGTGCGGCGGCGGCACCCCCGGGGACCCGCTCCGCAGGGCAGCGGCGATGGCCCGGCTCTGGCGCTGCACGGCCGCGAAGGTGTAGCCGGTCGCCGGGCGGGTGGCGCCGCCGGCGGCCCCGATACGGAAGACGGCGCGGCCGGTCCTGCGGGGGAAGCGCGCGTCAGTCATGGGGATGACACCCTGCTCGGCCGACTCCACCGCGAACCGGCCGAGTCGCAGGACCTCGCCCGTGTACTGCCGCAGGGCCGCCTCGTACGCGGCAGTCGTGAGCGGGGCACGGGAGAACTCGGTGTACTCCACCAGCGCCAGGTCCGGTGCGAGCGGCAGCACGTAGCCGAACGCGAGGCCGTGGCGGGGCTGCGGGACCCGGAAGTCCATCAGGTCCGCCACGCCGGGGTCGAAGCGGGGGAGGGCGGTGCGCACGAACCATCCCCGGAAGTGCTGCAGCAGCAGGGTGCGGTGCGGCGGTGTACGTCGCACGGGCCGCGAGTCGAAGACGTACCGGCCGCGCAGGGTGAGCGGTCCGCCGTCGCCCGTCGTGCAGCACACCTCGGCGCCGTACGGCGTGTCGCGCACCTCGTGTGCGGTGGCAAGCACGACGCGGGCCACCGGGCTCGCCGCCAGCCGGGAGTGGACCAGCCGTTCGAAAGGGCCGGAGCGCACCATGCGGTATCGCAGGGGTGCGGGGGCCGCCTCGATGACGCCGCCGCCCGGCTCCCGCACACGCAGCCGCTCCCAGGAGGCGACGACGGCGTCCTCGAACTCGCCGGTGCCCGCCTCCCAGTAGCACCAGGTGCGCTCCGGTGGGCGCAGTGGCCCGTCGGGGGCCTCGACCAGCGTCACCGCCGTACCGCTCCTGACGAGCCGGTCGGCCAGGCAGAGTCCGGCGGCGCCGCCGCCCACGACGACGGCGTCGTCCACGCGCCCCCGGAAGCGTCCGCTCACGTCCCGGGGGTCCGCGCCGCCGCACGGTCGGCCAGCACCTCGCGCGCCGCCCTGCTCCCGGAGGCCAGCGCGCCCTGCACCGAGCCGGTGGCCCGGTGGTCCCCGCAGACGTACCGGCCCGGCGCGAAACGGGTCGTACGGCTCAGGGGCCAGGGGGGCCGCATGGCGGGCAGAGCGCCCTCCACCGTGTACGCGGCGACCGTGTCCCACGTGCTCGTGTCCACGTCGTACAGCTCCGCCAGGCGTGCGCGGACCGTCGCGTCCCCGCCGGGCGGGCCGGAGCCGAGCACGGAGGTCGACATCAGCGCCGTGCCCGGGGGAGCGTAGGTGGGGGCGACCTCGGTGAGGACACAGCTGTTCAGGACGGCGAGGCCGCTGTCCACCAGGAGGGTCGGCTCGGTCAGCGGTGACCGCTCGGCCGCGTGGTAGTATGTCGTCACCGTACGGCTGTCGGGCACCGGCAGGCCGGGCAGCAGGCGGCCGGCCGTCGCGGAGTCGGTGGCCACCACGACGGAGGCGGCCGGCCGCTCGCCGCCGTCGGCCAGGAGCACCCCGAACTCCGTGACCCCGGCGACGGCCGTACCGAGCCGCAGGGCGCCCTCCGGCAGCCCGGCGGCGAGCTGGGCCGGTACGGAGCCGATGCCCCGGGCCGGCAGGCAGAGCGTGCCTCGCGCCATGCTGCGCCAGACCAGGTGGAGGAAGCGCGCCGAGGTCTCCAGCCCCTCCTCCAGGAACACCCCGGACAGGAACGGCCGCAGCAGGTCCTCGATCGCGCGCGGCGACAGCCCGGCCCGCACGAGCGCTTCCGACGCGGTGCGGTCGGGCATGCGTCCCAGGCGCTTGGCGGGCAGCAGGACGTCACGCGCGGTGAGTACGCCGAGGGCGGCGAGGTCACGGGCCGGGAGAACACGTCCGGGCAGCAGCCGTGCCGCGTCCTCCGGCCGCCGGGTGGGGTCCGTGACCCGCACCCGCCCGGCGGGCGTACGGGCGATGAGACCGGGGGTGAACGGCCGCAGGCGCAGCGCGCGCAGGTCGAGGCGCCTCTTCACCTGTGGGTAGGAGGTGTTGAAGACCTGGAAGCCGCGGTCCAGGAGGAATCCGTCCTTGCGGTCCGTGCGCATCCGGCCGCCCACTCCGTCGGAGGCCTCCAGCAGCTCGACGCGGAGGCCGGCGCCGCACAGGTCGAGCGCGCAGGCCAGTCCCGCCAGGCCCGCGCCCACGACGACGGCGTCCGGTGCCGGCGGGTGCTGTCGGTTCGTCATCCGTGTCCCTCGCCTCGGTCCCCGTACGGCTGACGGGGTGTCAAGCCGATCACGTTCCGGGCTCCGAAGCCAGCAGCCGCCACGGGGACCGCCTCTTCGTGTGACCCGACTGCCCGCCCGCGGCCCCGTTCACCGGATCAGGAGCCGCCGCGCCTCTTCCGCAGGGCGCCGGGCCGGTGCACCGCGGACCGGCCGGACTTGTCGCTCTCCACCTCGTACTGCGGTTCCTCCTCGGAGGCGTCGACGGTGCGCCCCGCGGCACGGGTGCGGTCCGTGTGCTTCTCGGTGACCTTGCCCGTCACGTCCTGGCCGTGGCTCTTCCAGGCCACCTTGTCGCCCTTGCTCAGGTTGTCCTTCTTCTTCGTCACAGCAACCTCCTCGAACGGACGGTCGATCCCAGCGGCATCCACTCCAGGGTCGTCCAGATCGCACGGCCCCGCACCCGCTCGTTCGCCGTTCCCGGGGAGACCGGCTCACGCCGTCAGATGACGCAGAACGCTGCCCATGGCGCGGTGCACGGCGTCGCGTGACTCGTCGGTGCGGTCGATCGTCTCGAAGGCGTGGTGCCCGTTCGGCACGTCGACCACCTCGATGTCGGCCCCGCACTGCGATGCGGCGGTCAGGAACTCCTCCACGGTGACCGCGATGTCGGCGGTCTCCAGCCCCGCCCGGACGAGTACGAGAGGCAGGGACCCCGCGTGTGCGACAGCGTCCGACGGGTGGAACCGCCGGTCGAGCCGCCCCCAGTTCGGCAGCGGCGCCATGATGGGGTAGTCGGCCGCGAGGCAGCGCAGCCAGGACGGGGGCTTCGCCATCCAGTCCGCGGTGAGCGGGCCGCTTCCGGAGAAGAACCACAGGGCGACCCGGTCCGGGTCCACCCGGGGATCGGCCCGGACCCGTGCCACCGCGTCCGCCACATCGGAGGCGGCCCGCTCGTAGTCGGTCACGGCGTGCAGACGGTGGTCCAGGGTCACCCCCATCACTCCGTGGCCGGCGGCGTACCGGGCGTATCCCGTGAGGACCGGCCAGTCCCGGGGGGTGGGGCGCGCCTCGGCGGGCACCGGGCCGCCGTGGACGAACACCACCGCCGGACGAGGGCCGTCGGTGCCGGGCGGCAGATACAGATCGATGTTGTCCGTCCGCTCGCGGGGCAGCTCGGGCACGTCCAGCAGGAACGGCAGCAGGTGCGAGGGGGGCTTCGTGGCGTCCACCGGAGTCAGCCGCTGCCCCTCGCCCGCCGCGGCGTCGAGCAGCGTCACCGCCAGTGCCGTGGGGCTCGACAGCATCGGCCAGTGACCCGTGGGCAGTTCGAAGAAGGTGACTCGGGGGCCGGTCAGCCCCCGCAGGCTGGGTTCGCCGAGGTCCACACGGGCCTGGACCGTCGCGATGCTCGCTCCGTTGCCGGTGCACAGCACTCCGGTCATGGGCACCTCGGCCGCCGCACCCGTCAGCCGCAGTGGCTGGAGCAACGTGCCCAAGGGGTGCGGCGAGGCGAGTGCGGTGAGCCGGTCGAGCGCCGTGCCGGGCACGTCGGCGGTGCTGCCCCAGAGGTGCCACGTGTCACGGGCCGGAGGCGGCAGCGCCGCGCCGGGCGTCCCGGCCTCGGCGGCCCGCAGCGCCTCCTCGCGCGTCCCCCGGTCGGGCACGGCGGCGAGGGCCGGGACACCGTCCTGGGGAAGCCCCGAGTCCAGGTACACGATCCGGGCGACCGACCCCGCCCGCCGGTCGGCGGCTCCCACGGCCGGATGGATGCCGTAGTCGTGGCCGACCAGCACGACCTCCCGTCCCGCCCCCTGTCCGACCGAGTCGATCACCGCGAGGACGTCCGCGATGTGCGTCTCCAGGCCGATCTCCGTACCGGCGGGCGGGCGGGCCCCTCCGAGCCCGGTCAGGGCCACCGCATGGACCTCGGCACCCGCCGAGGCCAGCCGCGCAGCCGTCTCGTCCCACACGTGCGGGCCGGTGAACACACCGGACACCAGGATGAACGCGGTCATGGTCTCTCCGTAAGGTGTCGGCCGGCCCGATCGGCCGGCCTTCTCGCGGGTACCGTAGGAACTCCCCCTGAGGGAGGTTCAAGTGTTCTCGTCGTACGACGGACTGTGCGGCATCGGCGAACTCGCCGAACGGGCGGGAGTCAGCGTCAAGACGGTTCGCTTCTACTCCGACAACGGCCTGCTGCCCGAGGCGTCCCGCAGCGCCGGCGGCCACCGCAGGTACGGCCCCGACTCCCTCGACCGGCTGCGCATGATCCGCTCCCTGCGCACCATGGACCTGCCGGTCTCCGCGGTGCGCCGCGTCCTGGACGAGGAGGAGAGCGCGGGGCGTGCGGGCGGAGCCCTGGAGGACGCCGTCGCCGGACAGTTGCGCGAACTGGGCTCCCAGCTGAGGGCGCTGCGCTGGCGAGAGGCGGCGCTCCGCTCGGTGCAGGAGTGCCCGGCGGCCGAACGCCCGGACCGGCTGCGCCTGATCGGCGCCGTGACCGCGCCGCCGGACACCGCACCCCTGGCCCGCTTCTGGCGCGGCTGGCTGCCGCCGCGCATGCCGGCCAGGGCCGTCACCGCGTTTCTGGAGATCGCGGTCCCGCAGCCGCCCGAGGACCCCCGTCCGGCGCAGGTGCTCGCCTTCGCACGGCTGTACGCGATGGTCTCCCGCCCCTGCGACGGCGACGAGCCGACCCAGCCCCACGCGCACAGAGCCGCGGGAGCCCGTGAGTCGGCCGTGCTGTACGCGGGCCTGGCCGAGGCGTACGACCTCGCGGCCACCGAGATGCGCCGGGGCCAGGCGCCCTGCCCGGGGGAGGCGCTGGACGCCTTCGTGGACGCGTACGCGAGCGCCGGGAACACGGCGGACACCCCGGGCTTCCGCCGCGCCCTCGTCCGGCAGCTCGCCGCCGACCCGCGCATCGACCGGTACTGGGAACTGACGGCAGAACTGGTCAGCCCACCGGCGGGCCGGCCCGAGCCGACACCCGGGTCCGCGCATGACTGGCTTCTCGCCGCCCTGGCGTCCCGGCCGGGGGCCGCGCCGACCGTCTAGAACCGTCGAGCGGGCTGGTTCACGGACGTACGGTCAGGCCCTGCGCGGTGCCTTCCACGACCGTCACATAGGCACGGGCGACCTCGGAGACGGGCGTGCCGCCCGCCCCGTCCGCCCCCATGCGCTCCAGGGTCTCCCTGATCCAGCCCGGGCTGATGAGATTCAGACGTAGATTCCTCGGCAGCTCAGGAGCCGCGTTGCGGACGAAGCCCTCCAGGCCGGTGTTGACGAGCGCACCCAGCGAGCCGCCGGACAGCGGGGCGGAGAAGGTGCCTCCGGTCAGTGTGACCGAGCCGCCGTCCCGCAGATGACGTACGGCACGCCGGGCGAGTGCGACCTGGCCCAGCAGCTTGCCCCGCACCCCGTCGGCGAACTCCGCGTCCGTCACCGAGGCCAGATCCACCAGTGGGCCGTTGGCGGCGCAGCACACCACCGCGTCGAGGTCCGGGAGGTCACCGAAGAGCGCGTCCAGCGAGGAGGGGACCTCCAGGTCGACCTTCACCGGGCCGCCACGGGAGGCCCTGACGACCTGATGAGGAGCGTCAGACGCCTCCAACGCGCCGGCCACGGCACCACCGATCGTCCCGGTCGCACCGATCACAAGTACCTTCATGCCGCCGATCATGTCAGTGGGGCCTGCTCCGGCGCCCGGAAATACTCAGGACGGCGTCAGCCGTGGGGGCGGACGCACCGTCCGCCCCCACGGCCGTCCCGCACTCTCACTGCGGCCGTCCCAGCGCCCAGCCCGACACATCGGCCAGACGCCCGCGCCAGAGGGGCAGCCGCAGGGACCCTGTCCCGCCGAGGACCAATGTGGCGTCCCTCAGATGAATCCAGCGCGGCAGCTGCGTGGTGCCGTCCCCGGTGTGCAGCTCTCTGATCCCCTGGTCCACCGTCTCCGGGAACTCCGCTATCAGGTTCGCGCCCTCACCCTCGACCTGGCGCAGGCTCCGCGCCCAGTCCGCCTTCCACGCCTCATGGCCGATCACGTCTCCGTGGAGTACGCCACCGGCCAGGGTGAGGGTGATCGGCAGGCCGGACCGCATTTCTCTGTCCAGTAGTTGGATCAGCAGCTGGAGCTGCAGATCGGGCACGGGCTCCGTCATCACCGCGGTCGTCTCCGGCCGTGTCTCGACAGACTCGCTCATGGACCACTCCCTTCACCTGACAAGCGGCAGGTGACAGCCCGTATGCCCCGGGCGGCAGCCGTCACACCCCCAGGAACCGGGTGATTGGGGCATCGCAAGAGGGGCACCCGCACTTCACCGAAAGCACACAGCACGATGAACCGACGGGAGAGAGTGATGTCGCACTACGACAGTTCGTCCATGGCCACTCCCAGGTCCGGGACCAATGGTCTCGCTGTCGCGAGCCTGGTCTGCGGAATCGTGGGGCTCGTCTTCTTCAGCGTGGTCCTCGGCCCGGTCGCCATCGTTCTCGGCGCCCTCGGCCTGCGTCAGGTGGCCGCGAAGGGCGGTGCCGGGATGGCGAAGGCCGGACTCGTCCTCGGCATCATCGACGTGATCCTCTTCGTCGTCCTGATGGCCGTGGCCGCCTCGTCCGGCGGCTTCAGCTGGTACGTCGGCGGCTGACCGGCCGCGCGGCAAGCACCCAGGCGCCACCACGGCTCGTGGTGGCGCCTCGGTGCGTACGCGTCACAGCCACCGGCGGATCGGCAGCACCGCTGCCTCCCGGATCCTCTGCGCGGGCGAGCGGCGCTTCCACCGCGCGCCGTCGATCAGGGTGCTCCGCTCCACGTCCTCGTCGAAGTGACCGTCGAGCGTCGCGGTGAACTCCCGGTCAAGGACGGCGAGCATCACCTCTTCGTCGTGGTCGAGGGAGCGGCGGTTGAAGTTCGTCGACCCGATCAGTGAGGCGATGCCGTCCACCGTCAGCGTCTTGGTGTGGAGCATGGTCGGCTGATACTGGTAGATCTTCACACCACAGGCGGTGAGCTCCTCGTAGTAGTGCTGCCCGGCGAGCCTGCACACGCGCTTGTCCGTGTGCGGCCCGGGGAGCAGGATCTCCACCTCGACGCCCCGGCGGGCCGCGTCGCACAGCACACCGATGAAGTACGCGTCGGGCGCGAAGTAGGCCGTGGAGAGCCGGACCCGCTCCTCGGCGGACTCCAGAACGACGCGCAGCAGGGTCTGCATGTCCTGCCAGCCGAAGCCGGCGGAGCCGCGCACCACCTGGACCACGGCGTCACCGTGATCCGTGGCGTCGACGAACCTGTCCCGATCGGTGAACAGCTCGTCGTGGCACTCCGCCCAGTTCTGCGCGAACGCGGCGGCCAGTCCGTCCACCGCCGGGCCCCGCACCCGCACATGGGTGTCGCGCCACTCCTTCTCGTCACGGGCGTCGCCGCACCATTCCTCGGCTATCCCGACCCCACCGGTGAACGCCGTCTCCTCGTCCGTGATGAGGACCTTGCGATGGCAGCGGTGGTTCTGCTTGAGCGGCGAGAGATACAACGGCTTGCGGAACCACGCCACCTCCACCCCGGCCTCGTCCATCATCGCCAGCTGGTCCTTCTCGATGAGCCGCGAGCCGAACCCGTCCAGCAGCAGCCGCACCCGCACTCCGGCGCGCGCCCGCTCCGACAGCGCCTCGGCGAACTCGAGGGCGATGTCCCCGCGCCAGTACACGAACGTCATCATGTCCACGGTGTGTTCCGCACCACGGATGGACTCCAGCATCGACGCGAAGATCTGGTCCCCGTTGCGGAGCGGAACGAGCTTGTTGCCCTCGGTCGCGGCGATGCCGATCAGACGTTCCAGCCGCCGCCGGAGCCGTTGCGCCCGCGCGGCGTAGAGGTCGGCATCGGGTCTGTCGTGCGTGGACCGCTCGTCTATGTGGCTGGACATCTCTCACCTGGTGGACCTGGGGCGACTGGGCAGGGCGACTGTACTCCTGAGGAGCGCGCACCCCGCTACGGACCACCGGGCCCGGCCACCCGCGGGCGGGCGTACGGCTCCGGGGCCCGACGCGCGACGGAACACTTCCGGCTTCCCATCCACGGCGCGGCGGCGGCCTTCTAGGATGCGTCCATGCCGGAAGCCCAGCCCCGCCCCGAGCCGTTCGTCCAGCAGACCGACCCCGCCGCGCTCGAAGACCTGCGCACGCGGCTGCGCGCGACGCGCTGGCCCGACGCGCCCGAGGACGCCGGGTGGTCGCTGGGGACCGATCTGGCCTACCTCCGCGAACTCGTCGCCTACTGGGCGGAGGACTTCGACTGGCCGGCGCAGGAGGCGGCGCTCGCCCGGCTTCTCCGCTTCCGTGTTCCGCTGGGCGGCCTGGGGATCCACTTCGTGCACGCCAGGGCCGTCGCGCCTGCGGGGCAGCCCTTGCCGCTGGTCCTCAGTCATGGATGGCCGGACTCGTTCTGGCGCTACTCGAAGGTCATCCCGCTCCTCACGGACCCGGGCGCGCACGGTGCGGATCCGGCCGACGCGTTCGACGTGGTCGTGCCCGACATTCCCGGTTTCGGATACTCCGACCGCCCCGTCGGGCCGCCCCTCGACTCGATCGCCGTAGCGGGCCTCTGGGCCGAGCTCATGACCGTCCTCGGCTACGAGCGGTTCGGCGCGGCGGGCGGGGACCTCGGCAGTCACGTGAGCCGCTTCCTGGGCCTGGACCACCCCGAACGGGTCGTGGCCGTCCACCGTACGGACGGCGGCCTGCCGAGGTTCACCGGCGACCCGGCAGACCTCGCGCCGGAGGAGCGGGCCTGGATCGAGTCCGCCACGGCCTGGGGCGGGACCGAGGGCGCGTACGCCGCGATCCACCGGACGAAGCCCCAGACAGCCGCCTTCGGGCTCCACGACTCACCGGCCGGCCTCGCTGCCTGGATCCTGGAGAAGCTCCGGGCCTGGAGCGACTGCGGAGGTGACGTCGAGCGGAGCTTCACCAAGGACGAGATCCTGACGAACATCACGCTCTACTGGCTGACCGGCACGATCGGGTCGTCCATGCGCGTGTACCACGCGAACGCGGCCGTCCCGCCCGCACAGTATGAACGGAGGGTCGAGGTGCCGTCGGGCTTCTCGATCTTCTCCGGAGACGTCGTCCGCCCGCCGCGGGCGTGGCTCGAGCGCACGACGAACATGGTGCGCATGACCGAACCCCCGCGTGGCGGCCACTTCGCGCCGTTCGAGGAGCCCGAGATCTACGCGGAGGAGCTCCGGGCCTTCTTCCGCCCCTACCGCACGGCGGCGACGGCCTGAGGGCGACGAAGAGGAGTGGTACCCGCGGGAGCTGGACATCAGAATTCGACGTCTGCGGCCTTCCGGATCGACGCGCCCATGTTGCGCTCCATCATCTGGAGGGAAGCCTTTGCCAGATCCGGATGGATATGGGCCACGGCGTCGTCGGGAATCGTCACGCTCAGGTGGCGGATGTGGGCGTCGAGGGCGGAGTACAGGACGCACTGCTCGGTGACCTGACCACAGAGGATCACACGGCCGACGTCCAGCTGCGACAGAAGGTAGGTGAGCGGCGTCTCGTAGAAGATCGAGTGCCTGGCCTTCACGACGAACAGTGATTCGTCGTCCGGCAGCACGGGCTCCACCAGCTCGCTGTGCGGCCCCGACAACGTCGTGTCGATGATTTCGCCGTGGTGGGACCGCCACTCCCCGAAATTGTCATTCACGTAGATCACCGGCACAGCCCCGTCACGGGCGCGCTCGATGAGGTCCACGATGCGGGGGAGTGCCTCGCGTACCGAGGGAATGAGGATCTCGGCATCCGGGTGGCTGTAGGTGTTGAGCATGTCGATGACGATGAGGGCACTTCGGCTCATGGTTCCTCATTCTCGTCGTGCCAGGGCGCGAGGCGCGGCGGCGACACGAACCGTCGGATCCGCGGGCTGCCCCCGTGGCCGGGGCGCGGGCGGCCGCTTCCGGCAGGCGGCCGCCCGGACGCGCCGAGGGGCGTCACTGCCAGCAGAGACAGAACGGATGCCCCGCCGGGTCGGCGTACACGCGGAACCTGCGCTCACCGCCCCGGTCGTCGAGGTCCAGCGGAGTCGCACCGAGCGCCAGCACCTCCTCCTGCGCGCGCTCGACATCCGGTACGTCGAAGTCCAGGTGTGCCTGCTGCGAGTTGCGGTCTCCGCGCGGCCACTCCGGCGGCCGGTGGTCGGCCGCCCGCTGAAACGCGATGTGGGCGCCGCCCGGCACGCGCAGGTCGTACCAGTCGTCGTCGTACTTCTTGATCTCACCGCCCAGAACGCCCTGGTAGAAACCGGCCAGGGACCAGGGGTCGCGGCAGTCGAGAGCGACGAGGGTGTACGTGGCGATGGGCATGTGTCCCGTCCTTTCCGTCGTGTCGCGCGTGAACCTCCGTGCCCCGCGCGGTGCGAGGCGGCCACGCCGAGCGTGGCGGCGTCACTGTCAGGGCAGTGGCGTACCGCCGGTCGCGTTCATGATCTCGCCGGTGATGAACGACGCGTTCGAGGACGCGAGGAAGACGAAGGCCGGCGCCATCTCGGCGGGCTGCGCGGGCCGGCCCAGCGGGCTCTGCTTCCCGAACTCCGTCGTGTCGGGCATGGTCGCGGGGATGAGCGGCGTCCAGACCGGCCCGGGGGCGACGGCGTTGACGCGGATTCCGTCGGACGCCAGCATCTGGGCGAGCCCCTGGGTGAAGGTGACGATGGCGCCCTTGGTCATGGCGTAGTCCAGCAGATGAGGGCTGGGCTTGTAGGCCTGTACCGAGGTGGTGTTGATGATCGAGCCCCCTGCCGGGATGTGGGGCAGAGCGGTCTTGCACAGCCAGAACATCCCGTACAGGTTGGTACGCACCACCCGGTCGAACTGGGCGGTCGAGATGGCGGCGATGCCCTCGGGCTGAGACATCTGGTAGGCGGCGTTGTTCACCAGGACGTCGATGCGTCCGAACTCCGACACCGCCCTCTCGACGAGGGCCCGGCACTGCTTCTCGTCACGGATGTCGCAGGCGACCGCCACCGCCCTGCGGCCGGCTTCCTCGACGAGCCGGGAGGTCTCCTCCGCCTCGCTCTTCTCGGCGGGCAGGTAGGTGAACAGCACGTCCGCGCCTTCCCGCGCGAAGGCCAGGGCCACAGCCCGGCCGATGCCGGAGTCGCCGCCCGTGACGACCGTCCCGCGGTCGAGCAGGAGACCGTTGCCCCGGTAGGAGTCCTCACCGTGGTCCGGCCTCGGATCCATCGCGCCGGTCCGGCCCGGATGCTCCTGCTCCTGTTGAGGGAAATCGGGCTGCGGATGGCGCTGTGTCGGGTCCTGCGGCTGTTCGGCGTCTGTCACCGGCGTCTGCCTCTCTCCGTCGACGGCTACGGGCGTGCTGCCATGTGCCGCCGCGTTCCCCGCAGGCGGCTGGTCAATCATCTCGGGCGGATGAGCGGCGGGCATGTCGGGCGGAGTGGCCTCAGCGGAACCACGGAGACTGTAAATTCGAACAATGAGTTCCACCACCGAGCCGGTCCCTCACCCGCCGGGAGGCCGCGGCCGGCTCCTCGCGGTCAGCGATCTCCACGTCGGGATCGCCGACAACCGGCCCGTCGCCGACCGGCTGCACCCGACTTCCGACGAGGACTGGCTCGTCGTCGCGGGGGACGTGGCCGAACAGGCGGAGGAGGTCGAACGCGCGCTGGAACTGCTCGCGGGCCGATTCGCCCATGTGGTGTGGACTCCCGGGAACCACGAGCTGTGGACCGTGGACAAGGACCCCGTACGGCTGCGCGGCCACGCGCGGTACGAGCACCTCGTCCAGGTGTGCCGCGAGCTCGGGGTGACCACGCCCGAGGACCCCTACCCCCTGTGGCAGGGCCCGGGCGGCCCGGTGGCGGTGGCCCCTGTGTTCCTTCTGTACGACTACTCCTTCAGGGCCCCGGGGACGAGGACCAAGGAGGAGTCCCTGGCCCGCGCCCACGAGGCGGGCGTCGTCTGCACCGACGAATACCTGCTGCACCCCGACCCCTATCCGACCCGTGACGACTGGTGCCGGGCACGGGTGGCGCTGACCGAACAGCGGCTGGCCGCGCACGACCCGGACGTACCGCTCGTCATCGCCGGGCACTGGCCGCTGCTGCGCGAACCGACCTCGGTGATGTGGTACCCGGAGTTCGCCCAGTGGTGCGGAACGGAGCTCACCGCCGACTGGCACCGCCGCTTCAACGTCGCGGCCGTCGTCTACGGACACCTCCACATCCCCCGGACGACCTGGCACGACGGAGTGCGGTTCGAGGAGGTCTCGATCGGCTACCCCCGGGAGTGGCGGAAGCGGGGCCATCCGCGCGGGCTGCTGCGGCAGATCCTTCCGTACGACGGAGAGCCGGCCACGGCCGTGAAGGGCGACGCCTCGTGATCGAACGGCTCCTTCCCGCGTACGTCGCCTGCGCGGACACCTACGAGGTGGACGCTCCGGCGGGCAGCCTGTACCCGGAGGAGGCGCGGCTCGTGGCCGCGGGCGTGGACCGGCGCCGGCACGAGTTCGCGGCGGTCCGCGTCTGCGCGCGACGCGCCATGGCCACCCTGGGGCTGCCTCCGGCCCCTGTGATGACCGGTCATCGCGGGGTGCCGTTGTGGCCGGACGGGATCGTCGGCAGCATGACGCACTGCGTGGGTTATCGCGCGGCGGCACTGGCGAGGGCGTCTCAGGTGCGCGCGCTCGGTATCGACGCCGAGCCCAACGAACCCCTTCCGGACGGGGTGTGGGAGGCGATCTCACTGCCTTCGGAACGCGCGAGGCTACCGCTGGACACGGACAGCCCGGTCCACTGGGACCGGCTGCTGTTCAGCGCCAAGGAGAGCGTCTTCAAGACGTGGTTCCCCCTTACCCGGATCGAACTCGGCTTCGAAGAGGCGGATATCAGCTTCCGCACGAGCCCGGACACCGCCACCGAAGGCACGTTCGTCGCGAGACTCCTGCTGACGGCGCCCGGAATGCCGAGGTCGTACGAGGGCAGGTGGCTGATCGACGACGGCTTCGCGGTGACCGCGATCGTGCTCCCGGAGGGCCCTGCCGTGTGAAGCCTGGGGGTCCCCGGTCACCGCACCGCGCGGTCGGACCACGGAACTTCGTCTCCCAGGGGAGTGCCGGGCCAGTCGGCGCGGTAGTGCTTCAGCCGGTCGTCCACCGCGACCAGCCGCATGCCGGCCGACGTCATGACGCGATGGGATCCGACGTTGTCCAGATCTGCGTCGCCCTTCACGGAACGAACCCCCTGGGACCGGGCGAAGGCCAGGAGCGCCCTGAGCGCCTCGGAGGCGTAACCCCGGCCGCGTTCCGAGCCGATGAGGCCGTATCCGATGGTGACCTGGCCCGCGGCGTCCGGTCTGCCGTGGAAGGCCACGCCGCCGATCGCCATCCCGTCCGTACGCCGTCGTATCTCGTACGGACCGAAGGGCTGCGGGTTCCCGGTGCTCGCGCAGGCCGCCAGGAAGCGTCGGGCGCCTGCACGGTCGCCCTCGTCGGGGTAACCGGGTGCCCACCGTGCTCCGTCCGGAGGGGTGCGCGTGTCGCCGGTCTTCACCACCGCTGCCTGCGCGGCGGTCAGCGGATGCAGGGTGAGGCGGGCGGTCATGAGGATGTCCAGGTCCATGACGTCTGACTATCAGCGGTCGGAAGGCGGACGCACCCGAGTTTTCATTCGCTCCCGGCCGGGGTGGCGACGCCGGTAACGTCGCTACCGTCCTGGGGTAGCGTTGCTACCGACTTGGTGTTAGCGTTGTTGTTGTCAGGGTTCGTGGAACCGCGGGCAACTTCTTCGCCACAGGAGCAACGTCATGACCGAGCAGCACACCACCCCCGCACGCAGGGTCGCGCTTGTCACCGGCGGTTCGCGAGGTATCGGCCGCGAGAGTGCCGAGCGGCTGGCGGCGGACGGGTTCGCGGTCGTCGTCAACTACGCCGGGAACAAGGCCGAGGCCGAAGCGGCCGTGGCCGCCGTCGTCGCCGCGGGTGGCGAGGCCGTCGCGCACCAGGCGGACGTCGCCGACGAGGCGGCGGTCGCCGCTCTCTTCGACGCGGCCGACGAGGCCTTCGGGGGAGTGGACGTGGTCGTTCACGCCGCGGGCGTCATGTCGCTCTCCCCGCTGGTCGACCTCGACCTGGACGCGCTGGACCGGATGTACCGCACCAACGTCCGTGGGACGTTCGTCGTCGACCAGCAGGCTGCGCGCCGTCTGCGCGCAGGCGGGGCGATCATCAACTTCTCCAGCTCGGTGCTGGCGCTGGCCATTCCCGGATACACCGCCTATGCCGCCACCAAGGGGGCCGTGGAGGCGATGACGCTGATCCTCGCCCGTGAGCTGCGCGGCCGGGACATCACGGTCAACGCCGTCGCCCCCGGGCCCACCGCCACCGCGTTGTTCCTGGACGGCAAGGACGAGGAGACCATCGCGAAGATGGCCGCACAGCCTCCGCTCGAGCGGCTGGGAGCCCCCGAGGACATCGCGGAGGTCGTCGCCTTCCTCGCCGGTCCCGCCCGCTGGGTCAACGGCCAGGTGCTGCGTGCAAACGGCGGAATCATCTGACCGGGCGGTGGTCCCGGCCATGCCCCGGGACGCCGTGGGCCGGCCTGCCGAAAAGCAGGCCGCGGAGGGCGAGCCGCCCTCGCCCCCACCGTCCGGTGGGCCCCGTACGGCGCTTGATAGCGTCCCTCCGGTGAGTACACGAGCGCGCATCCTCGACGTCGCGGCCCGGCTGGTCGCGGAGTCCCCCGACGGGGACATCTCCACGCGCGCCGTGTGTGAGGCGGCCCAGGTGGGAGCACCTGCCCTCTACAGGTACTTCGGGGACAAGGAAGGCCTGCTGTCGGCGGTCGTCGACCACGGCTTCGACGCCTATCTGGCGACCAAGCGGGAGCGGGGCGAGACCACCGACCCCGTCGAGGATCTCCGTAACGGCTGGGACAGCCACGTCGATTTCGCTCTCCGGAACCCGAATCTGTACCGGCTGATGCACTCCCCGGCGATGCGGACGCCGCCGGCGGCAGCCTTCGAGTCGCACCGCATCCTGACACGGGATCTGGAGCGGGCGGCCGAACAGGGGAAGCTGCGCATGGCTCCCGAACTGGCCGCCCAGATGATCATGTCGGCCACGACGGGCGTCGCGCTGATGCTGGTCTCCCGGCCCGCGACCTTCCAGGACGCCGGAGTGTCGGCGCGCGTCCGGGACGCCGTGCACGCCGCCGTCTTCACCCCGGACGCACGCGTGAGCGAGCCGGTGGACACCGAAGTTCCCTCCGCCGCCGCCCGGCTGGGCGCCCTGCTGCGCCGGTCGCACGGATCCGGGCTGAGTACGGCTGAATCGGCGCTGATGACCGAATGGCTGGACCGGGTGTCGAACGCGGAAGGTGACCCGGCCCGGGGAGTGGAGTAACCTCCCCCGGCCGGTGTGTGCATGTCACCCCTCGTTCGGCTGCTCCCGCGCAAGAGGCCCGGAATCGAGGTCCCCGGTCATCGCCTGGGCCATCCGCAGATGGGGGACCGCCTCCGCGTGCCGGCCCTGACGCTCGAGGGTGCGTCCGAGCATCAGCCGCGCGTAGTCCTCGACAGGGCTGCGCTCCAGCACCTCGCGCAGCTCGGCCTCGGCCTTGGCGAGTCTGGCCGAGTGGTAGTAGGAGCGCGCCAGCAGCAGCCGCGGCGCCACCTGCTCCGGCACCTCCTGCACCAGCCCGCCGAGGATCCGTGCCGCGGTCAGGTACTCCTTCGCCTCGAAGAACAGCTGGGCCCGGTCCCAGCGGTCGGCGGGTGTACCGAACTCGTAGTAGGTGTCGTCCACTTCTCCTCCTCGGCCGCGATGTCTACAGTCCCCTCAACACCACACGGTGGTTGAACATTCCACTAAAATTTCGGCGTGGGGACCGGCGCTCCATGGCCGTACGGGAATAGGTTGTGCGCCATGAGCAATCTCGATCGCCAGGCCGCTCTCTCCGTCTGCGGAGGGCGCGGCTTCGTCGTCGCCGAACCGGTACGTGAACTCCTCACCCCGCGCCGTGTCCAGCTCGGCGAATCCACCGAGGTGCGCAGACTGCTGCCCAATCTGGGACGCCGCATGGTCGGCGCCTGGGCGTTCGTGGATCACTACGGCCCCGACGACATCGCCGACGAGCCCGGCATGCAGGTGCCGCCGCACCCCCATATGGGGCTGCAGACGGTCAGCTGGCTGCACGAAGGGGAGGTGCTGCACCGGGACAGCCTGGGCAGCCTCCAGCAGATCCGGCCCCGGGAGCTGGGTCTGATGACCTCCGGCAGAGCCATCAGCCACTCCGAGGAGAGCCCGAAGCCGCACGCCAGGTTTCTGCACGGTGCCCAACTGTGGGTGGCCCTGCCCGACGCCCACCGGCATGTCGAGCCGCACTTCCAGCACCACACCGACCTGCCCGCCGTGACAGCGCCGGGAGTCACCGCCACCGTGATCCTGGGGGAGCTCGACGGAGCCGTATCGCCCGGCCGCTCCTACACCCCGATCGTCGGAGCCGATCTGGCCCTGACCGCCGGCGCGGAAGCCCGGCTGCCGCTCGACCCGGACTTCGAGTACGCGGTGCTGTCGATGTCCGGCGAGTCCCGCGTCGACGGCGTCCCGGTCCTCCCCGGCTCGATGCTCTACCTCGGCTGCGGCCGCACCGGCCTGCCGCTGCGCGCCGAGTCCGATGCCGGGCTCATGCTCCTCGGCGGAGAGCCGTTCGAGGAGGAGATCGTCATGTGGTGGAACTTCGTGGCCAGAACCCACGACGATATCAGGCAGGCCCGCGAGGACTGGATGAACGGTGATCGGTTCGGTGCCGTACGTGGCTACGACGGCCCGCCCCTCCCGGCTCCCGCCCTGCCCGATGTGCCGCTGAAGCCGCGTGGACGTGTGCGCTGAGCTGGGAGTTCTTACGGGTTATTGGCTTTCGAGGCGTGCCCGATCATGCCTGAGTCGTACTGCGGGCGGGGGATGCCTGGAAGCGGCTGAGAGCGCCTCAGGGGGAAGCCTTCCTCTGGACCAGCGTTCCCATCTGTGCCCGCGTCTGACCTTGTGTGCCAGGACGGATGCTGACTCGATGCTGACTTTCCTGGCTGGGCGTCAGGTAGGTTCGGCTGCTGGTTGAGGCGCTCGGCGGTCTTCGAGACGGCGATGCCGTAGTTCGGAGCTGCCTTCTGGTTGGCGGCGAGCCGAGGAACAAGTCGGTCAGCGTCCGGACGGTCACCGCCCTCCCGGTGAATGGTGCCGGCTACCGGGTGGCGGCCGGGGGCACAGCCGCTCTGGTCAAGGTCGGTTTCGACGCCGTGGGCAACTGCTGCCACGTGCAGCCCGACGTGGCCACGAACACGATCGCCGCCAGGACTCCCGATCGCCGTGACGGCACCGACCGCCACCTTGCGGCCGCGACGGCGCCTCCGGCACCACCTGCTGGAGCAACTCCTCACATGCGCTGAGACGCCACTCCACGCGAGGCGAGCCGAAGCCCGGTTCCGGCTTCTCACGCGCCGGTAGCATGAGCACATGAGTACCCGTGTGATCGCGGCCTGGGACCGTATCGAGTCCATGCTGAGTCTCCGCTCTCCAGCCACGCCAGTGCCCCATGGCGCCTCCGACGAACTGATGGCGGAAGCGGAAGCCGCACTCGGGTTCCGTCTCCCCGCCGACCTCCGGACACTGTGGCAGCGATGCGGCGGGACGTTCGGGCCGCTGACACCCGAGGGTGAGGTGCTGCTCGGGGTGCGGCAGACATTGGAGACCTATGCCCTCCTGAGTGACCCGGGGGTCTGGGAGACGACGTGGATCCCGTTCACCGCCGACGAACCCGATGACCCGTTCAGTGGGACGTTCATCGACGCCGCGACCGGACTGACCGGGTCGTGGAACCGGCAGGACGTCTCGCATCTCTATGACGACGGCAGCACCCTCGCCGGGTATCTGGCCGAGGTGGCCGATGAGCTGCAGGAAGGCCACTGACTACATCGAGCGAACCCCGCCCGCTGCGGAGAAGACTCTGCAACAGGCGGGGTTCGTCGTGTCAGGGCCCCGGTTCCGTAGGGCTCAGCGGCGCGGTGTGCTGAGCTTCGGCGCCGAACGGCTTCTCTGCGGGAAACCGTCAGCCCACCCGTCGCAGATGACCGTTGCCGCACTCCAGTCGCATCCGGCGGCCTTCAGTCCCGTCCAGACGTAGTAGCCGTCAGCGTCCAGCAGCCGGTTCGCCGACGCGAACTGGCCGAACAGGCGCATAGCACCCGAGTTGACCTCCAGCGACATCGATGACCGCCCGCACTTGGCCTTCGTCCAGTCCGGTTCGGGGTAGCGCCCGTCGTCACGGAAGTGAAGCGTGCCGTCGTCGCTCAGGCCCTCGTAGGTCTGCACGCACTCCTCGCCGTTGGCGACGAGGTACGGACTGGCGTTGCCGTCGGGCGTCTTGGGCATGCCACCGGATTCGTAGGTGGCGTTGAAGGCGTACTCGTCACATGACGGCTTGTCCTTCGGGTTGGGGTTGGTCGGCTTGGGCGTCAGCAGGTAGTCGAACAGGGCGGTCTTGTCGTGCGGGACGAAACCCGTCGCGCCCGAACGCCCGCAGACGACCTTGCGGTTCTCCTGATCTGACCGGTCGAAGCGGTTGCGCTGCGGCTTCCCCTTCTTGGTCATGGGCAGGTAGTGCAAGGGATTGCTGTAGTCGCCGCCTACGTGTCCCGGCAGCTTGGCCGCCATGAGCTCGGCGTGCACGGCCGCAGCGGGGTGTGTGTTCGGGTCAATGACCCATCCGGGGTTGTTGGCCGGGAACACGCATCCTGGGGGCATGTTGTAGATATTCGCCCCGTCGCAGCGGGCCGAGAATGTCCCGTTCTCGAATCTGACGTTCTGCTGCTTGACCCCGTCCAGGCTGGTGTCGATCTGCATGCGGAAGTCGATCGGGAAGGAGCGCTGCCGGTCCTGGTCGTGCGGGCCGCTGGTGTCGAGGTCGTCGAGGGTGCTGTCCCACGTCATCACCGCGGTACCGGTCTGCTCGTGCGGGTCGGTGGCGTAGGAGCCGTTCCACGTCATCAGCCCGTCCCAGTCGAACTCGGGGCTGTCGGTGCATCCGAAGTCGCAGGCGGGGTCGAATTTCACCTTGATGCTGCCAGTGACCGGCGGTTCGCTGGGCAGCAGCGGCTGCGGAGTCCACTTCGCCCAGAACTTGATGTCCTTGGACCTCACATCGGTCAGCACCTGCGCCTGGATGTCGAAGACGGCCACCCCCTTCAGCTTGGGCGGCTGGCTGCTGGATATCTCGATGGCCCGGTAGGTGTACCGGTAGCCCAGGCACGCCTCGGTGCGGGTGAAAGTGCCGTCGGCGTCAGGACCCGTCTGCGAGCAGTACGGGATGATCGGCGCGGGGGTCGTATCGGCTCGGGTGCCGGGCGCCTCGCTGGGCCGGACCGCCTTGGCGCCGGGCTTGAGCACCTCTCTCAGTTCGACCTTGGAACAGATCCGAGTGGCGCCTGAGTCTTCGCACCGCTCCTTGCCGGTGCGGCCGGCCGCCCTACCGTCGGGAGTGGTGACGCTGCCTGCGCGAGCGGGCTCCAGGATGGTGGCGTCGGGGCTCCAGTCGGGAATGAACTGGGGCCCCTCCACCTGCTGCCAGGTACCGCTGCTCTTCTGCGGCTTGGGCAGAGCGATGTCGATGATGTGGTTGCTCCGTCGTGGGCCCGTACCCGCCCGGAACCCGTAGGCGCGGACCTCACCGACGTTGTCGGCACGGTCGACGGTGCTTGCCTCGACGTAGTGCGAACCCACGGTACCGGGAGTGACCACGAAGGCTGCGTTGCCGGCTGCTGTCGCGACCGACTGCCAGACGTCCGCGCGCAAGGCCGGTGAGGTTTCCGGGTCGTCCATCGAGCCCTCGTCCTCCGTGAGGTCGGCGATGCCGTCCACGCGGTAGCGAACCTCACGGGCACCACCATCGCCGGTTTCGACGTCGAACTGGCCCGCGGTGCCGCTTCCGCCGCCCCACTGCCCTTCGGGGTAGGTGGCGGAGGACATCATCACCGGTTCGCCCGGTGCGGTGGTATCGACGGCGAACTGGGTCCAGGGCGACCAGGCGAGATTGTAGTGGGTGCCGTCGTAGGAGTTGGTGCGGAACTTGTACGTCCTGCCGTCCTTCAGCTGACCGGCGGGGACTGTGACGGAGGCCGGCTTGCCGGAGGCGACGAAGTCGGAGACGAGCAGGCCCTCTCCCGAGGATGTGGTGATGGGGAGGTTGGTGGCGGCGTCGTAGACCTGGAAGGTGCCGTTGACGGTGTCGCCGTCGGCGTCGGCGAAAGTGTCCCGCAACGCCGGGGTGGTGGTGTTGACCGCCCACACCCCCGCGTACGACTTGAACGGTGCGCCCGCCTGGCGGTCGGTCCCATCCGAGGGGCGGTAGTTGTAGGTCACCGACAGCTTGGGCTGGTTGGACGCGCTGTTGGCGGAGTTGACGCGCTTCCAGGCCTTGACGTCGTCACTGGCGGCGCGCAGCCCCATGTGGCCTCGGGTGGTTCTGGCGGAGGCCCAGGACTGCACGAGTTCGTCCACGTCGGCGTTGATCCAGCCATCGGGCTGGGCGGTGCACGACGGGTTTCCCTTGGTCTCTGTGGAGGAATGGTACTGCTTGTTCCACGTCGGCTGTGAGGTCCAGCGTGAAGACGTGGAGGCGGCGGTGGTGTCCCAGACGGTCCAGGACTGCGCGGTGCAGTCGGTGTTGCCCGAGTGGAAGTTGTACAGCGACAGGTTGGTTTCGACGATCAGCGAGTCCTGGATCGGTGTGGTGTTCCACGTGATGAAGGACCGTGCGGTGCGCGCCGTGCCGTTGGAGTTGGTGGTGCCGGGGTTACCGAGGTCGAGTTCGACATCGGTGGACCAGTCGACGGTCTCGCCCTGCTGCACATAGGTGTCGAAGGTGTTCGACAGCGCGGACGTGGACGGGTCGACCGTGACCGGGTACTGCGTATCGGGATCGGCCAGGTAGTCGGCATCGGGGGTGACCAGCAGGTCGACCTCACCCGCGCCCTTGTCCACCACCCGCATGTCGACGCGCACTCTGTTGGTGTGCTCGCCGGATGCCTTGTCGACGGCCGCGTCCCACATCACCGGGGCAGGCATAACGGCGCGCTCAGCGCCGGTCTCGGCGTCGGAGAAGGTGACCGAACCGTCTTTGTTCGCCTTCGCCTTCAGGCCGTCGGCCTTTACCGGCAGGGTGTAGGAGTACGCACCCGTGGGCCGCTTGCCGATCTCGACGAACTGCTCGAAGCCTGTGCGGGTGGCTTCGACGATGACGTCTGCCCCGGGTACCGCGTTTCTGTAGCGGGCGCGCGTGCCCTTCAGCTCGGGCTCCGGAAGACCGCCCTTCCACTGCAGCGTGACCTTCTCTTCGCCGGTACCGAGGGTGACCAGGTCACGGGCCGGGCCATCGTGTGCTGCGCCCAGCGACTTCGGCAAAGTGCCGCCCTTCCCGGCCAGTCGCAGGCTGTTGGGGTGCGACTTGGGGGCGATGTTCCCGTCCACGCCCCTGACGAGGGTGGCATCCACCTGCCGCCATGTGCCGTTCGCCCATATTCGTTCTGGGCCGGCGGTGAGTTCGGTAGTCAGGGTGGCGTCGGGGTTGGCCACGGTGTATGTCGTCGGAGTGGTCTCGTCGGTGACAACGACCTTCTCGCCGGTCCGCTTCGCCTCGGTGATCGCCCACGCCTTGGAACCCTTGGCATGCGCGGCGGCCCACGCCAGATCCGACGCCGCGATGTCCGCCTCGTGCGGCTGAATCGGGCCGGAGCTGTGGCCGGGCGCAGGTGCTGCGGTTGCCTGGCCGCCCGGTAAGAGGGTGGCTTCGGCCAGAAGGAGCAGGAGCGCCCCAGCCGTGACGCCTGTTCGGCGCCGTCCAGCAGGGTGTCTGTGGGAACGCACGGATCAACGCATCCTCTCTGTATTCGAACATTCATTCGATCAAGTGTGTGCGATGAGACCCTACGTTGCGTGTGTGTGTTACGCGAAGACAGTTACGGAAGCCAACTCAATCGTGGTCGTCTGCATGCGAGTTGCCGCAGTCGACCTGCACTGCAAACGTGTTGTTCGCTACACAGATGGTCCACACTGTGGGCACAGCCTTCGACTGAAGCAGTCGTCGATCCGTCAGTGACTGTTCTGCCTGCGGCAGCGTCCGGGAACATCGGGGCGCGCATGATCGCGCCGCCGCGCGACGGTGCTCATCCAGCCAGCGAGCCCAGCACGACGGTCAGTTCGCTCGCGCGCGCTCTCGTGCCGCGTGCGCTGAGCACGGTTCGGGCCGCCCTCATCGGCACGCTGTTCGGGCATCCACTGAGAACATCCGGCCGTACGACGTGAAACGAAGGCGCGATGCCGAGTCCAGTCGGCCTTCCAAGCCCAAGATCAATCTCACCGAGAGGGGCTGACCTATCGGGCCCGGCACCCGCTCATGCGGTCGGCAGCCTCGCGGCTGCCGACCAGATGTCGGGCAGAAGCCTCAGGCCTGGGCAGCCGCTGCGGCGACGATCCAGTTCCTGAATTCGACGGCGTAGTGCCGCAGGTGGTGGTCCAGGACCTCGTCCGGGCACGAGGTGGGGAAGTAGACGGTCAGGTTCGCCGTGAAGCCGTCAGTGGTGTCACCGAACTGGATCAGCGCCCGCCCGACCACGGTGCCGTCCGCCAGGAACAGGTTCGAGGACATCTTGCGAGGAAACTCGGGCTCGGGGAGAAGCTCGTCCGCGTCCGCGGCCCACGCCACGGCGTCCGATCCCCAGCCGCCCATGTAGAAGGAGGCGACGTGGGGGCCGATGTTCTCCACCACGCGCGCGCCGATCTCATCGGTGCCCATCACGTAGTGCTCAGGGTGCGCCGCGAGAAGCGGCTGCTCGTCGCCGGCGAACGCCTTGTCCATCCAGGCCAGGAACGCACCCGAGGTGAGGCCCTTCGTCGCGAGCACGGTCGTGCCCCCCTTGAAGCGGCCGTCGGAGGTGCGGACACTCTCGCGCAGGAAGGCGTTGCCCTCCTCGATGTCCGCCGCGAGGAGGTCGAGCAGACCCTGGCGGCCCAGTCGCGTCCGGAAGCGGTCCAGTGCGCGGCGGGCGTAGAACAGCTCGAAGTCGTCGATGCTCCCACCGGTGGGGCCGGACTCGAGAGTCACCGTCACCGGCGGCGAGATCTGGTTGTCGGTCATGGTCGAACCTCCAGGTAGTATGTGAATGTGAATTCGTATTCACATGGCGAGGGTACCCAGAGGTGTGGACCACTTGTCAAAAGAACCTGCCGAGACCCCCCACTACGATGCTGGAATGACTGAGGAGCCCGACCGCCCGCTGAGCTACCGGCAGCCCCAGCAGGCACGCAGCGCCGCGACGCTGGCCCGCGTCCTGAAGGCTGCTGAGGAGATCGCCGCCTCATCCGGCCTGGAGGAGATGACGATGACCGGCGTCGCCGAGCGCGCCGGCGTCTCCGTCGGCACGATCTACCGCCGCTTCGAAGACAAAGAACAGCTGATCACTGCCCTGACCGAGCGGATGCTGGAACGCCGCGAGGAGTACATGGCCGAGCGGCTGCACGCGGCGGAGCCCTCGCTCTCCGGCGTCCTGGGCGCCTACGCGCACGCCCTGCTGGAATCCTTCGCCGACAGCAACAGCCTCTTCCCCGCACTGCTGCGCGCCGGGAGGAACAAGACCATGGACCGAGGGGCCCACACCATCACCGAGATCCACCGCCTCCTGCTCGAAGCGGCGGCCCCCTATACCGGGCAGATCCAGCGCTCCCACCCGCAGGAGGCGCTGGACACCGCGGCCCGCGCCGTCCTTGGCGCCTGCTTCCACAACTCGGTGCGCCCCGACCCCGTCACGGGCGAGACGGCCAGGCGCCGCTACGCCGACGAACTCAGCGACATGGCAATCGCCTACCTCCTCACCCCCGACCGCAGGGGCGCTGCCCACGACTGAGCGGCTTTCGCCGGCCGGCTTACGCTCTTCCCCGCATCAGAGCTGTAAGCCTTTGAACCCTGGCGACGACGGACCGGCATCGCGCGAACGGGAACGCGGGGCATGGCGCGTCGGCCGCCACTGTCGCTCAAGCCAACGGCGCCGTTTGAAGACGCCCCAGAGCCCGACGCCGAAGCCGATCATGAGCGCGACGGCGAACGGGTACCCTCCTCGACGGCCAGTGGGTGCAGGCCGAACCGGACAGCGGCGGTCTCGAGATCATCCGGACCGGGGTCCATCGGTCCGATCCAGGCCACGCCTCCAGACCGCTCCTGTTCGTCGGCGGCGTCGTGTAGGTCGGGCGGGCAGGTGGTGGGGTGTCCTTCGACGTAGATGCGGTCGTCGATCGCCGTCATCGCCCTACTCCTTGCCGTCGGTGGCCTGTGGTGTCGGAACCAGCACACTCTGTACGGCGGGCCCGACGAGCGCGACCAACGTCTCACGCTCCGCCTCCGTGAGCGTCGGGACACCGACGATGCCTCGTCCCACCATGAGCCCGACGAGCATCGACGACACGATGCCTGCCCGGAGCGTCGCGCCGTCGACTGCGCGTGACGCGATGGCGTCGACGAGCAGGCGTTCCTGGAGGAACTCGCGTAGCTGCTCGTTCGCCTGCTCGTTGACGATCGCGCCGCGGAGCATTGCCATGAGCGGCTCCGAAGTCCGGGCGTCGACTTCCCACACCTCGATGAAGGCGCGGACCACACGTTCCCCGAGGAGGTCGTCGGTCCCCTCGAAGGCCGCGCTGAAGCGCGTCAAGGCGTCCGCGGGAACGGACATGACGGCAGCGAAGAGCTCGTCCTTCGAGCGGAAGAACTGCATCACAAGCGACGCGTCCACACCGGCATCGGCGGCTACCCGTCGGATCGTGGTCCCGGTGAAGCCGTCGGTGGCGAATCGGGTGCGAGCCGCGTCGAGGACCGCCTGCCGGGTGGTGTTCGTCCCCGGCCGGCGGCCGCGGCGTGCGGCCATTGCGGGAGTCGTATCAGCGGTCATGGTCCAAAAATACCTCCCCGACACGAAACTCAACGCCGGTTGAGTTATGAGTTCGGCAGACGTACGCTCGAATGGCCAGAGCCTGACCAGCGGATGAAGTAGATGCGAGGAGCTCCCCATGAGTGAGGACCAGAAGGTATTCACGCCGTCCCGGCCGCTGGAGCCGGGTCCCCGATACGGGATCCTGAGCGGTTTCGAGCCCGGAACCCGAACCTTGGAGGCGGGTTTCCGGATCGCTCCGCCGTTCAAGCCGCTGCCCGTCGACATCGTCTTCGAGAAGGACGTGCCGGTCACCTTGCGTGACGGTGTCACGATCCGCGTCGACGTGTTCCGCCCCGTCGGATCGGAGAAGGTGCCGGTCATCGTGGCGTGGAGCCCGTACGGCAAGGGCCAGGGCACCTCCGCCAGCGTGATGGGCATCTTCGGCATGGTCGGGCTGGACAACGGAATCGTCTCCGGCCTCGCGAAGTTCGAGGGGCCGGACCCGGCGTACTGGTGCGCGCAGGGTTACGCGATCTGCAACCCGGACATCCGGGGTGTGGTGGACTCCGAGGGCGACAGCGTCGTATGGGACCGGCAGGAAGGCCGGGACTGCTACGACCTGGTCGAGTGGCTGGGCGTCCAGGACTGGTGCACCGGCAAGGTCGCCATGAGCGGAACCTCCTACCTCGCCGTATCGCAATGGTTCACCGCGGCGGAGCGGCCTCCTCACCTGGCGGCGATCAACCCGTGGGAAGGCGTGAGCGACGTCTACCGCGACCTGGTGATGCGCGGCGGCATGCCCGACACCGGGTTCGCCGAGCAGCTCCAGAACAACAGCTACTGGGGCAAGGGCCAGAGGGAGGACATCGTCGCGGAGGCTGAGCGCCACCCGCTGATGGACGACCTGTGGGAGAACAAGATCCCGCAGTTCGACCGGATCACCGTGCCTGCCTACGTCGTCGCCAGCTACTCCAACACACTGCACACCGCGGGTACTTTCCGCGCCTGGCGCCGCATTGCCTCCACGGACAAGTGGCTGCGGATCCACAACAGCCAGGAATGGCCCGACTACTACGACGAGACGAACACGGAGGACCTGCGACGGTTCTTCGACCGCTTCCTCAAGGGTGAGGACAACGGATGGGAGCAGACGCCCCGCGTGCGCTACTCCCTCCTGGACCTCGAAGGCGGCGACCAGGTGAACATCCCGGCGGACGAGTTCCCGCCCGTAGAAGTCACGCCGGCGAAGTACTACCTGGACGGCCGTTCACGGACGCTGGGGACGGCGGCGCCCGCCGCCGAGGCGACGGCGGGCTACACCGCGGGGGCCAACCCCGACACGGTGTCGTTCGTGACCCGCTTCGACCAGGAGACCGTTCTGGTCGGCTACCCGAAGGCACACCTCTGGGTCGAGGCGCAGGGGTCCGACGACATGGACCTGTTCGTCCTTGTCCAGAAGCTCGACGCCCACGGCACGCCGCTGCAGCAGTTCACGGTCCCCAATCAGGGTGCACAGATCCAGGACGTCACCGAGCGGGGCGCCTCGATCCTGCGGTACAAGGGCTCGGACGGACGTTTGCGCGTCTCGATGCGACACCTGGACAAGGTGCTCTCCACCGAGGACGTGCCCGCTCACAGCTTCGACCGGGTCGAGAAGCTCTCACCAGGCGAAGTCGTCGACATCGAGATCGACCTGCTCCCGGTCGGGCTCACCTTCTACGCGGGCGAACAGCTCCGATTCGTCGTCAGCGGCCGCTCGCTCCTGGGCACGATGATGCCGGGTAACCGCGAGTACACCCCCGCCAACAGCGGACAGCACATCATCCACACCGGGGGAGAGCGCGCTTCCTACCTGCAGCTCCCCGTGAAGACCAGCTGATCCGGAAGGGGGCCGGTCCCGTCTGCGGACGGGACCGGAACGCCCCTCGCGAGGGTGTCAACACCTTTCCTCTCTCGGTCCGTCACGCGTGCTTGCTTTTTTCGTGGTTGTCCGGCGCAGGACCCGTTACCGCCGAGGGCAGAGCAAAGTAGCGTCGAGTTCCTGGAGCGGGCCAGCAAAAGAATGCAGGCAAGGGGATGATTTCGTGCCGGTGCGCGATGTACTCGCCCAGGGGCTGGTCGCTGGTGGGGAGTATCGTCAGCGTGACTCTCGATCAGGTCGAGCGGATGGGTGTGCAGCGAGCTGAGCAGCGGGTTCGCTTAAGCTTGTCGAAGGCGTTGGAATGCGTCGCCAGACCGGCTTTTTGCCGCACCATGGCCTGAAGGGGCCGGTGCTCCCGTCCTTTGGAATGCCGTGCTGATCACTGCGTATGAGGGGCGTTCACAGGTTCTGCGCGACACAGAGAGTGGCTTTCCTTGAGTGCGGCTCGGAACGACAGGCCTATGGGAATTGAGCTGGGGCCTGCGACGGCCACGGTGCGGCGGACCATGGTCATGGACCCTCCCCTGCGCACGGTCGCCGTCCCTCATCTGATGCCGGCCGCTTTGCAGGGCGTCGAGAGCTTGCGGTGACGCCCTCAGCGATCAGCGGGCCGGTCCGGGGTGACGAGGCGGCGTACGGCATCAGTGATCGTTGCGCGCTGACGTGCGGGTGGGACCAGGGCGTTGACGTCCTCAGCCTGGTGCTGCCACATGTTCGCGAGCGCCAGAACGAGCGCCAGGATCTCCGCGGCCGGCTTGTCCCGTCGGATGCTGCCGCGTTGCTGGGCGGCCTCGATAGAGGCGATCTTGTCTTGCATCGAGCGGGCCACGATGTCGGGCGCCGGCCGTTCAGTGCTTTCCAGTGCGTACCACGTGAGGAAGCGCATGACCTGGGGGTGCTGCTGCCCGGCGTCGTGCAGGCGGCCGGCGTATTCGGCCAGGTCGTCGGCGTCGATGGGGGCCGCGTTCACTGTCTGCTCGGCGATCGCTTGGTAGACGGCCTCGAACAGGCCCTCCTTCCCGGCGGCGAAGGAGTACACCAGACCAGGGCTGATGCCGGCCCGCTTTGCGAGCCGGTCCACGCGGGCTCCTGCTACGCCGAACTCGGCGAACTCGGCGAGAGCGGCTTCCATCAGCTGCTGGCGCTTGCGGTCGGGGTCACGTGTTGCCATGTGCCTAGGCTTCCTAATGAACGTTCATTTGACAACTCGGACCGACGTCCGCATGCTGACTGGAGTAAATGAACATTCATTCAGGAGGGCGCCATGGTCGACTCACACTGGACCCCAGCCGACATCCCAGATCTCAAGGGCCGGACCGCACTGATCACCGGCGCCAACAGCGGCATCGGCTACCGCACCGCCCAGGTGCTGGCGGAGCACGGTGCCCGCGTCCTGCTCGCGGGTCGGCGCCCCGATTCCCTGGCAGATGCTGCCCGCCGCTTGCGTGCGGATGTGCCCGGTGCCCACCTGAAGACAGTGGAACTCGACCTCGGCAGCCTTGACGCGATCCGCGAGGCGGCCGCCCCGCTCGCCGCAGGCGAGACCCTCGACCTCCTCATCAACAACGCCGGTGTGATGGATGTCCCGGAACGACGGCTGACCCGCGATGGACTGGAACTCACGGTGGGCACCAACCACCTCGGCCACTTCGCGCTGACCGCGCATCTGATGCCGGCCCTTGAGCGCTCCGCGGCTGCCCGCGTCGTCACGGTCAGCGCCGTAGCCGCTGCCTGGCGCTCCGGGGATCTCGCGGATCTGATGAGCGAGCACGGCTACCGCCCGATGAGCGCGTACGCGAAGTCCAAACGCGCCAACGTCGTCTTCACCCAGGAACTCGCCCGCCGCCTTGCCGGCAGCGCGCACCGCGCTGTGGCCGTCCATCCGGGCTCCGCCGTCACCAACCTGCAGCGCCACACCTCCACCAGCCGAATGGGGCGCCTGCTCGTGGCCCTCGCCTCCCGCACACTGATGGGCTCTCCCGGCGGCGCGGCCTGGCCGTCCCTGTATGCCGCGACCCACCCCGAGGTCGTCAGCGGGGCCTACCTCGGCCCGGCCGGACGCGACCAGACCTCAGGCACGCCCAAGCCGGTCCGGCTGCCCGCCGGGGCTGACGACCCCGTCCTGGGAGCCTGGCTGTGGAGTGAGAGCGAACGGCTGGCCGGTGTCACCTTTCCGGTCCTGCAGACCTGACCTTGCCGCGCTGTGGCCTCAGGGCAGCCAACGTAGCGGTGGGTTGTACGAGTTACCGCCTGTGGGGGTGACATGACGGCCCGTCTGAGCTTCGGCGGCGGAGTGCCGGCACAAGAGCGATCGTGATCGCCGACGTGCGGCTTGTCGCTGCTGCTCTCACCCCTGTCCCCTTGTTCGCCGCCGCTCCTAATGCTGTCAGGGACCTTGATCGAACATGTCCGTGTCGGTGCGGACGATCTGGTTGTAGAGCGGCTGGAAGTTGATCCAGCCGACCAGGTCGTTGCCGATCTGTCCGTGGGTGAGCTTGGCCTGGTCGTGCTCGATGGCCACGGTCGTGCCCGCCGCCTTGGCCAGCAGTTGGGCCTGGCAGGAGCGCTCCATCGTGATGAACCACCAGGCAGCGGCGTCGATGGACTCGCCCACGGTGAGCAGTCCGTGGTTGCGCAGGATGACAGCCTTGTGTGAGCCGAGCGCACCGGCGATGCGGCGCCCCTCCTCGGTCTCCAGGACCACACCCGTGTAGTCGTCGAACAGGCCGTGATCCTCGTAGAAGGCACAGGCGTCCTGCGTCAGCGGCTCCAACGGGGTGCCGAGCGATGACAGCGCCTTGCCGTACACCGAGTGGGAGTGTGCGGCGGCCACCGCGTCCGGGCGGGCCTGGTGGACCATCGCGTGGATGGCGAAGGCAGCCTGATTGACGTGGTACTTGCCGTGGACGACTTGCCCTTGGTGATTGACCAGGATCAGGTCACTGACCTTGATGTGCTTGAAGCTCATGCCGAACGGGTTGACCCAGAAGTGATCAGGGTGCTCGGGGTCGCGGGCGGTTATGTGTCCGGCTACGCCCTCCTCGAAGCCGAGTCGGCCGAACAGCCTGAGCGCAGCGACCAAACGTTCTTGGCGGTGCCGTCGTTCCTCTTCCGGGGTGTCGAACTTCGGCGGCATGTGGAAGGTCAGTTGGTCGGTGGGGATGGGATCGAGGTTCATGTCATCTCCGAAATCGGCGCAACGCGTAGGCAGGGGCAGCCGCACTGCGAGGTATCGGTGCGGAGCGGCGGGTGTGGTCGAGGGTCTCGTCTCGCTGGTGGGCCGGGATACGTGCGGGCGACGTCAATCTGGCTCGTGAAATTGTGCGGTGGCACAATGCCGAGCGTGGAGGAATCCGATCTTGCGGCGTTGAGCGCTCGGCTGATGCCCAGAGTCGACGAACTGGCAGTCGAGATGGCCCGTCGTATCCGGGCAGCGGAGCCCGATCTGGCGGTCGTATCCGAAGAGGGCGTGATCGCTTCCTGCGCTGAGCAGTTGCGTACGTCCCTTGCTCACCTGGGGGGCGCCGCAGGGCCCACGGAGGCAGCGCAAGCCAACGCGCGCAGGCGCGCACACCTGGGCGTTCCCTTGGCAGCGCTGTTGCACAGCTACCGGATCGGCACCCAGTTTCTGTGGGAGTGCATAGCTGCCGAGGCCCCCGCCGAGAACGCGATCCTCATCGAGAGTGCCGGTGAACTGTGGCTCGGCCTGGACCAGCTGTCCGAGACGATCCGTGTGTCCTACCGTGAAGCCGAAGCGGAGCGCGAGCTACGGGACAGGCTCGAGCACGATCGCCTGTTCGATGCCCTCCTCGGCACCGACCTGCTGCGGATCCGGACAGCGGCAGACGGGCTCGGGCTGCCGCAGCGGGGCCGATTCCACGTCGTCGCCGCCCCGGCCGCCGCGCAGATCCCGGCCGCCGCGGTCCAGCGTCACCTGCCCACGGAACAACTGGCCGTTCTCTCTCTGCCCGATGCAGCGCCCTTTCCCCGCCTGGAGGGTGGCCGCTTCGGCGTCAGCCCCGCCTACGACCAGATCTCCCAGACCGCCTCGGCACTGCGCTTGGCCCGACTCGCACTCGCCGCCGTGCCACCGGGCATCGAGGACGCCTGCCACTACGGCGACCGCCCGGTCGCCACGCTGATCGCCAGCAATCCCGAGACTGCCGACGACCTGACGCGCCGGATCCTTGTCAGGCTGCTCGACTTGCCTCGAGAAGAGCGCGAGGCTCTCTTCACCACCGCCAGGGCGTGGTACGCCACCGGCTCGACCGCTGCTGCGGCCAAAGCGCTGTTCTGTCACCGCAACACAGTCAACTACCGCCTCAGCAAGCTGCAGGAGTTGACCGGCCGCTCCGTCCGCCACCCGGCCGAGGCAGCCGAGCTCTTCTTCGTACTGGAAACCGTCAGCCTCCAAGGCCTGTGACGCTCAGGCAGCCGGAGGGGAACTACGACGTGGACGCCAGTTGGACACAGTCGTGGTCTCCAGCACGATCTGCTCCAGCCCTGCGAAGACACCGGCCGCGAACCACTCGTTGCGTCGGGTTCTCATGGTGGCCGAGCACGATTGATCGGCGTGCTTCTCGTACGAGCCGCCGAAGACGGGTTTGGCGACGAGCTTGTCGAACACGATCCGGTCCGGAATCCGTGGGTTGTGGCAGCCCCACGGATGTGTCTCGTCGAGATGCGGTGGCAGGAGGGCCAGCGCGCAGATCATGCGGTTGCGCGCGACCGCCGGCAAGTACCGCCAGGCCGCCCACCACAGGGCTGTGAAGGCCGAGGCCAAGCCCTCGTCGAAGGCCCGGCGGTAGCCCGGACTACCGGGAGCCCGCCACAGGGCGCGACTTGTAGAAGGACTTCTCCAGGTAGGCGACCTCGTGCGGCTGGTAGGGCTCCTCCAGGTAGGCGGCCTCGTCCTCGTCGAGTGCGACGTCCACCGCGGCGAGTGCGTCGACCAGCTGGGCCGGCTTGGTGACCCCGACGATGGGCGAGGTCACCGCCGGGTTGCGCATGACCCAGGCCAGGGCGACCTGGGCCGGGGACAGGCCCCGCTTGCCCGCGATCTCGTGGACGCGCTCGGCCACTGTCCGGTCCCCGTCGCGGTAGAGGATCTTGCCACCCTCGTCGGAATCGGCACGCGCCGTGGCGGTGTCCCGGGCCCGCGTCAGCCTGCCGCGCGCCAGCGGGCTCCACGGGATCACGCCGATGCCCTGGTCGGCGCAGAGCGGGAGCATCTCCCGCTCTGCTTCTCGGTGGATGAGGTTGTAGTGGTCCTGCATCGACACGAACCGGGTCCAGCCGTTCAGATCGGCCAGGTACAGGGCCTTGGCGAACTGCCAGGCGTACATGGAAGAGGCTCCGATGTAGCGGACCTTCCCGGACTTCACCGCGTCGTGCAGCGCCTCGAGGGTTTCCTCGATCGGGGTGTCGTAGTCCCAGCGGTGGATCTGGTAAAGGTCGATGTAGTCGGTCCCCAGTCGCTTCAGGGAGGCGTCGAGCTCGGCGAAGATCGCCTTGCGGGACAGCCCGGCGCCGTTCGGGCCGGGGCGCATCCGCATCCAGACCTTGGTGGAGAGAACGACCTCCTCGCGCCGGGTGAAGTCCTTGACCGCCTGGCCGACGATCTCCTCGCTGCTTCCGGCGCTGTACCCATTGGCCGTGTCGAGGAAGTTGACGCCGCCCTCGAGGGCCTGCTTGATGATGTCCCGGCTGGCGTCCGCGTCCAGCGACCAGGGCTCGCCGCCCCGGTCCGGCTCGCCGAAGCTCATGCAGCCGAGGGTGATGCCGGAGACTTCCAGTCCGGTCGTTCCGAGTTTGATGTATCGCATGCGCCGAAACTAGAAGTTGGAGTGCGCTCCAACACAAACTCGGAGGCACGGGCATGTTCCGCTGGTCCGGGCGGCGGTATCGCAGCGCTCGCGACCGGCGCCCCTACCCGCGCAATCTCATACTCGGAAGTCCTGGCGATCGTCGGCCCCGTGACGACATTTGTACAAGACCGAGGGCCGGCAACCCAGGCATCCTCCCGGCTATGGGTATTTTCGACGGTAAGCACTTGCACGGGATGCACGGGATGCACGTGGTCCACGACGGCCCGCGGGAGGCGCCGCCGCTGTTGCTCATTCACGGATCGGGGGCCTCGGGCAGTTCCTGGGGCCCGGTGGTGCCGGCACTGGCCAGCCGGTTTCACGTCATCCGGATCGACCTGCCGGGCCACGGTCAGTCCGCACCCGCGCCGTCGTACGACGTGCCTGGGCAGGCAGCCAGCCTGGCCGCGGTACTCGATGAGCTCGGCCTTCGTCCGGTCACCGTGGCCGGGCACTCCAGCGGCGGATACATCGCCACCGCGCTCGCCGAACAGCGCCCTGACCTGGTGGGTTCGCTCGCACTGATCAGCAGTGGCCCGAGTCCCGACGCGCTCCTTCCACAGCCCGTCTTCCTTCGGGTCCTGATCGCCCCGCCGCTCGGCCCGTTTCTATGGAGAGTCCGTTCCGACGCGATGCTCCGCCGGGGGGTGACTGCGGTATGCAACCGCCCGGTGGACGTCCCGGACGACCTGGTCGCCGAGGTACGGGGCATTGGCTACCGCACATTTCGGACGGTGCTGCGCCAAAACGGCGCGTACATCGCCGAGAGGAGCCTACCCGCGCGCCTGACCGCACTCGACGTCCCTGTTCTGGTGATCTTCGGCGCTGCCGATCCCCGCTGGGATCCGTCTTCGGTGCACCAGTACGACACGGTGCTGAACGCGCGAGTCGAGCGGCTGCCCGATGTCGGGCACTTCCCCATGCTCGAAGTGCCGGAGGTGACCTGCGAGTTGCTGCTGCGCTTCGCAGAGACGGGCCGCTGAAACCCATCGCGTAGCCTGGGGCTGTGAGGTCCACCGAGTCACCACCTGACTGGGCGTCGGTGGAGGTCGCCGTGCCCCGGGAACCGAGTCGGCTGCCGGGGGTCAGCATGGCCGGCTTCCGCCAACGTGCTCCGGCGCGCGTGGATATCGCCATGGTCGCGCACCCCTCGGTCACTCTGTTCGTGGACCTGAGCGACGAAGACAGCCTTGTCCACGACGCCCACGGCCGGCGCGAATGCGGCAGCACGGTCGTTGGACTGGCACCGGGCGACCTTCGGCTCGGAGGCCGGGCGGCCGGGGGGATCGAGTGCCTCCAGATCCGGTTGTCACCGGTCCTGGCGGTTGCGGTGCTCGGCGCATCGACCGACCTCGGCGGGACGATGGTCTCCCTGGAGGACGTCTGGGGCCGTGACGCCGAGCGAGCAGAGGAAAGGCTGCGGGCCGCCGCGTCGTGGGACGAGCGGTTCACGATGGCAGTGGATGCCCTTGGCCGACGGATGAGCGCCCACCCGTCGCCTGATCCAGAGGTGGCCGCCGCCTGGGGGATGATGCTCACCAGTGGGGGACGGGTGCGCATCGACAGCCTGGCGAACGAGGTGGGATGGAGCCGTAAACGGCTGTGGTCCCGCTTCCGGTCCCAGATCGGCCTCACCCCCAAGCATGCCGCCCGCCTGGTGCGCTTCGACCACGCCGCCCACCTCCTCGCGGCGGGTAACGCCGCCGCCCAGGTGGCGGCCGCAAGCGGCTACGTCGACCAGGCCCATCTCCACCGCGAGGTCAAAGCGTTCACCGGGGTGACACCCACCGGCGTAGCCGCTGCGCCGTGGCTCGCCATCGATGACGTCACGTGGCCGACCTCTTCGCGGACCTGACACCATCTACGTGTCCGGTCCGTCAGGCTCCGGCGAAGTGAGCTGAAGTCCCACGAGGGATGAGGCATCGTCGTTCAGCACGTGCCCGGATGAGAAGCGGGACAGCACAAACGAGAACGGGTGAGATACCGACAGGTGCAACGCGACAGGACACCGGCGGTCAACCGCTGTCCAGTGCGCAACTGGTAGCTCGGATGAGACCGAGTGAGAATCCGCCAGCTGCACTGCGACAGGACACCCGACGCGCGGAGCCCTGAGTGGCGAGCAGGGCTTCACTGCTCTGCTCGCCCCATCCGATGGCGACCTCGACATCGAGGGCGCACGGCTTCCGGCCCTCGCGTCGGCTGGGCCCGCCCCGGGCCGGGATACCGAGACGGAGGAAAGGCGAGCCGACGACGGGGCAGCCGCCCGGCTCTGACGCTGCTCCGAACCAAGCCCACTCACGGGGGCCTACCTCCTTGCTACCTACGCCGTGGCAAGGAGGTAGGGCTGTCACCCCGGCCGGCCGAGGTGGCGCCGATCACCGCGCCGATGAGGAGCACGCTGACCACGTTCCCCTGCTCGAAGGAGTTCAGGTCGAAGTCCTGCTTGACGTAGAGCAGGGCGCCGGACACGACTCCCGTGTCGAAGCCGAAGAGGAAGCCGCCCAAGGCGGCAGCGGCGGCCCGGGAGTGATCTTCCGCTGCCCCTCCGGAGGCACCTCGGTGAGTGGGCCGTGTGTGCCTGGCTCTCTGGAGAAGCCCTGAACCATGTCGCATCCTCGATACAGATAGCCTCAAGTGAGTGAAAGTACAGGCACGCCCGCGAAGGTGGGTCCGCGTCACGCCGGTCGGTCACACGTGGGTGGCCCGGTGTGTGGTCCGTCCGTCGAGGACCGTGAGCAGGACGGGCAGATCCGGCAGTTCGGTCGCGGCGGTGGTGAGCGGGTTGTCGGCGAAGGCGGTCAGGTCGGCGCGGTGGCCGACGGCGATCCGGCCCGCTTCGTGCTCCTCACCCGCGGCCCGTGCGGCGTTGACGGTCATGCCCTGCAGGGCTTCCAGCGGTGTGAGCGCCTGCTCGGGCCCGTGCGGGGGCAGCGTGACGTCGCGGGACGGGCGGCGGTGGCGGGCCCCGGCCATGACGCCGAGCGGCGGGTAGGGGGCGATGGGCCAGTCGGAGCCGAGGACGACAGTGGTCCCGGAGTCCCACAGGTCGCGGCAGCGCCAGGCGCGTGCCGCGCGCTCCTGGCCCAGGCGGCGGGACCAGTTGTCGGTGTGGTCGGCGCGGGTGAAGTCGCAGCAGTGGGTGGGCTGCATCGAGGCGATGACACCCAGTTCGGCGAAGCGGCGCACGGTGTCGTCGGGGACGGTCTCGATGTGCTCGACACGGTGTCGTACCCCCCGGCCCCCCTCTGCCTGGGCCTTCTCGACGGAGTCGAGGACATGCCGGACAGCCGCGTCGCCGATCGCGTGGGTGGCGGTGGGCACGCCGGCCCGGTGGAGCTCACCGACGATCCTCGTGTACACGACGGGGTCGGGCCAGAAGGCGTGGGTGGATTCGCCGTGGCGGTCGGGGCTCTCCAGCCAGGCGGTGCCGTTGTCGATCGTCCCGTCCATGAAGATCTTGACGCCGTCGGTGCGCCACAGCTTCCCGCCGGTGCCCTGCTGCTCGATGAGGGTGCGCAGTTCGTCGGAGTCGGCGCCGGGCTGGCACCAGGGGGCGACGCGGAGCCGGAGGGGGAGCTCACCGGCGGCGTCGAGTTCGGCGTAGAAGGCGAGGCTGTCGCCGTTCGCGTCCATGGCGTGGCCGCCGGTGAGACCGGCGGCGGCCATGGCCCCCTGGGTGGCGGCGAGCCGGTCGCGGCGTTCCGTGCGGGTGGGCTGGGGGGCCACCCGCTCCACGAGCTCGCAGGCCGCGTCCTCCAGCAGGAGGCCGGTCGGCCGCCCCCGGTCGTCGCAGACGACTTGGGCGGAGGCCTGGGCGAAAGTGCGCGGCCCGTCGACCCCGGCGAGTTCCAGGGCACGCCGGCTGGCGAGCATGGAGTGGGCGTCGAAGAGCAGCAGGAGGGCCGGAACGCCGTCGAGGACGGTGTCGAAGGGGGCGATGCCGACGGGCACGTCCCCGAAGACATTGGGGTCCAGTCCCCAGCCGTGCAGCCATGCCCCCGGTCGGAGCGAGCGCACCTCGCGTGCGAGTGCCTCGCGTACGTCCTCGATCTCGGCGCAGTGCGACAGGTCGAGACCGTGGGTGAGTTCGGCGCCGGATACCGGGTGGAGATGTCCGTCGACCAGTCCCGGGGTGACCACGGCTCCCGCGAGGTCGATCACAGTGGTCGAGGCGTCCGCGAGTGCGCGGATGTCCTGGTCGTCGCCGAGCGCCGTGATCCGCCCTCCGGCCGCGGCGAGGGCGGTCTGCGGAAGGCGCTCCCCCGAGACGGGGTCGAGCAGACCGGCTGACAGCAGGACGAGAGAGGTGCGCACAGGGAACTCCTTGGAGCGGCGGGTCAGTTGGGGGCGGTGGCGTAGGTCAGCGCGCCGGAGGGAAGGCCCAGTCCGCGTTCCGCCGTGAGGACCGCCATCCGTGCGAGCTCGGGGGGCCGTTCCTCGGTGGCGGTGTTGGCGTGGGCCCCGAGACCGTCGATGACGACAAGGATCTGCACGGCGGTCACGAGGGCGTCCTCGGTGCGGAATTCGCCCTGCGCGACGCCCTCGCGGATGACCCCTTCGAGTCGGCCGCGCCAAGCGTTCTCCTGGGCGACGACGCGGTCACGCAGCAAGGGGCGGTAACGGCTGAGGTGTCGGGCGTTGAGCCAGAGCCGGCTGATGTCGTCATACGTCTCTCCTGTCGCCCGGGCGAAGAACCGCGCCAGGTGCTGTGTCGGGGTGGCGCCCGCCCGGTCGGCCGGGAGGAGGCTGTCGAGCTCGCTCCCGGCGGCGTCGCCGTACGCCTCGGCGACGAGGTCCTCCACGGCCGGGAAGTAGTGGCTGATCAGTCCCGGCCGCACGCCGAGGTCGTCGGCGATGCGCCGGAGGGTGATGCACTCCAGCCCCTCCCTCAGTGCGACCGTCGATGCCGCTGCAACGATTTCCGCACGTCTGGCGGCGGGAGATCTACGGATTCGCTTGTGCGAGACGCTTGACGGCATGGAATCGATGCTATTGAGTTTGCGACCAATAAACAACCAGGTGGGTACGCAGCATCCGGAGGAGCCCGATGGCAGCGACGATTCCCGACCCGCAACACGGCACACACGCTGCGGAGCCACCCTCGGACCGGGCGAGCCGCGTCGAGGCGCACGGCATCGACCACATCGCCGACGAGGAGCGCCACGGCCACCCGCGGCAGTTGTTCTCCATCTGGGCGGCGGCGAACGTCAACTACCTCAGCCTGGTCACCGGCGGCGCCCTGGTCCTCATGGGCCTGAGCCTGTGGCAGGCCGTCGCGGTCATCGTCGTCGGCAACCTGTTCTGGCTGCTCACGGGACTGCTCGCCATCTCGGGCCCGGCGGCGGGCGCGCCGAGCGAGGTGATCACGCGGGCGATCTACGGCGTGCTCGGAAACCGGGTGAACAACGCGGTCGTGGGCTGGATGATCTCCGTCTGCTACTTCGCCCTCAATCTGGCCGCCGCCGCGACCGCCGACTTCTCCCTCGTCGAGAAAGCCGGCATCACCGCGAACACCGGCGTCCAGGTAGCCGTCGTCGTGGTCATCGCCGCCCTCACCCTGGCCATCGGTGTCTACGGCCACGCGATGATCACCAGGCTGTATCTCCCGATCACGCTCGTCCTGTCGGCCGTCTTCGCAGTGGTCGCCGTGCCGGTGCTGGGGCGCGCAGACTTCGGCTACACCCCGGCCGAGCCTCTGAGCGGCGTCGGTCTCTGGTCGGTCCTCGTCGCGGGTGTGACCCTCATCGGCTCCGGGCCGCTGTCGTACACAACCAGCGCCGACTTCTCGCGCTACCTGCCCCGCGCCACGTCCGCGAGGGCCGTCGCCGGCTGGACGGCTCTGGGCGGGTTCGTACCGAGCGTCATCGTCTGCTCCCTCGGAGCCTGCGCCGCGACCGCGGTCGACATGAGCGATCCGCAGACCGGCCTCGAGCAGATCCTGCCCGCCTGGTTCACCCCGGTCTTCCTGCTGGCCCTGGTTCTCGGGACGATCGCCATCAACGCGCTGACCTCCTACAGCGCCGGCCTCGCCCTTCAAGCCGTCGGCATACGCATCCGCCGCACCCGCAGTGTGCTCGTCGACGGGGCCGCCGCCGTCTCCCTCACCCTGTACGGGCTGCTCATATCCAACTTCCTCGACACCGTCAGCAACGTCCTCCAGCTCACCGTCGTCCTCCTCGGACCGGCCATGGCCGTGTACGCCACGGACATCCTGCTGCGCCGCAACCGCTACGACGGCCCCGCCCTCATGGACGAGACCCCTGGCAGCCGCTTCTGGTACACCGCCGGATTCAACCCCGCCGGGGCCGTCGCACTCACGGGCGGCGTCGCCGCGGCGGCCCTGTGCGTGAACACCCTCTACACCGGCCCGGTCGCCCAGGTACTGGGAGGCCTGGACCTGGCGCTGCCCGTCGGCATCGTCGTCGCCTCGGTCCTGTACACCGTCCTGACGCGAGCCTTCGGCCGTGTGCCGGTGCGGTCGTGAACTGGGGTTCCGAGGGCCCCTCAGGGCACGGCGAGGGGTATCTCGCACCACACGGTCTTGCCGTTGCCGCGGGGTTCGATTCCCCAGGTGTCAGCGAGCTCCTCGACGAGCATGAGGCCCCGGCCGGACGTGTGCAGTCCCGTGGCGGCACGGCGTCGCGGGGAGGCCGGTGACGTGTCGCTGACGGCCAGACGCAGGGCCCGCCCGCCGTTCCGTACGGGCCTGGCCGTCAGGGTGGTGGCGCCGCCCGTGTACAGAAGGGCGTTGGTGACGAGTTCGCAGGCGAGCAGCTCGGCGGTGTCGCTGAGGGCCTCCAGCGACCAGCTGCTCAGCGCTGTACGCAGCCCGAGCCTGGCCGCCCGCAGCGCGTCCGGGTCATTGGGTGCGATGCCGGTCTCCCACTGCGGGGCCGGGACGGGCCTGCCCCGGGGCCGCCGCAGGATCAGGAGCGCCACATCGTCCTCCTCTCCTGTGTAGGCGGCCATGCTGTGCAGCAAATGGTCGGCGAGGTCGTCGGGTTGCTCCGGCCCGGTGCGCAGGGCCCGGAGGAGCCGGCCGCGTCCCACGTCGATGTCTTCGGCGCGGGCCTCGACGAGTCCGTCCGTACACAGCACGAGCGTCGAGCCTGGCTCCAGGACCGTCTCCGAGGCCGGGTACACGGGCTGGGCACCCTGAGCCGTGAGGCCGAGCGGGAGCCCACCGGGGATGTCGAGCCACGCGGTGCTCCCGTCCGGGCGCCGCAGCAGGGGTTCGGGGTGCCCCGCGCGCACTACCGAGGTCATTCCCGTACGTGGATCGAGCAAGGCGATGAGACAGGTGGCGAAGCGGTCGGTGGCGAGCTCCGTCAGAAAGACGGAGGTGCGTGCCATGACGGTGGTCGGTGGGTGGCCCTCTGCGGCGTACGCCCGGAGGGCGACGCGGAGCTGCCCCATGATGGCAGCGGCTGTCACGTCGTGGCCCTGCACATCGCCGATGACCGCGGCGATCCGGCCGTCGGGCAGCGTGAGGGCGTCGTACCAGTCGCCGCCGATGCCTCCCCGGGCGCGGGTGGGCCGGTACCGGGTCGCGAGGGTCAGGCCGGGGGCGTCGGGGAGGTGCCCGGGGAGCATCGCCGTCTGCAGTCCGGCGGCGAGCTCGTGCTCCTGGTCGTAGAGGAGAGCGCGCTGGAGCGACTGGGCGATGACCTTGCCCAGCGCGGTCAGTACGGTCCGCTCGTCCTGCGGGAAGCCGGCCCTGCCCTCGTAGGTGAGCCCCACGGCGCCGATCGGGGTGTCGTGGGCGATCAGCGGGAGGAAGACCGCCGCCGCGGCCCGCGGGAACTGCGTCAGGTAGGGCTCGACAGCCGGGTACCGCTCGACGAAGTCCGTTCGGTCGGTCAGGAAGACCGCCTCGCGGGTGCGGGCCGCGTCGGTGAGCGGCAGGGGCTCGTTCAGACGGGACAGGTGGAAGTCGCGGATGAGCTCCTCGGCCACGCCGTTCGCTCCGACCAGTCCCATACGGCCGTTGTCGACCAGGCCCAGGACGATGCTGGAGGCACCGATCTGCTCCAGAAGCCGGGTGGTGGTCAGCGCCTCGGCGACGTCCTCGACGGTGAGGGTCGGGACGAGGGCGTCGCTGACGTGCCCGACGATGTCGGCCTGGCGGCGCCGGTCGTTCCTGGCGATGCGCAGCTGTTCGGTCTGGTCGACGGCACGCAGCTCCTGGGTGGCGTCCCGGATGATCCCGATGACGCGGACCGGGCGCCCCTCCGAGTCGCATACGACGTGGCCCTGGGTGTGGGTCCATCTCAGCGCGCCGCCCCGGTGCCGGCGGATCCGGAAGTAGAGACTGAAGCCGGAACGTTCCCTCAGCGCACGATCCACCTGCTCCTCGATCGCGGGCAGCTCCACGGGAAGCATCCGCTCACCGAGCGTGCTGAGACGTCCGTCGAACTCACCCGGCCCGAACCCCATCACGGCGAGGCCGCCGCGGTCGTAGCGCATCTCGCCGCTGGCCAGGTCCCAGGTGAAGCTGCCCATGCCGTTGACCGCCAGAGCCACACGGGCGGCGGCCCGAGGACGGCCCTGCGGACCGAGTCCGCCGTCTGGTTCGAAGGAGTAGCTCATGAACCTCCTACTGACCGGCTCCGCGCTTCGCTGGAAGCGCCGGGCCGACGGGCCGCGCACGGCGGTCGACATCCCCATTCTGCGCGGCATCGCTGCTGCATGCCTGTCCTGCCACCGACGTCCCCAGGAGCACCGCACCGCAGGCTCCTCAGCCGGGTCCGCCTCCGACAGGGTGACGGACGGAGCAGAGCGGGTGCGGAAGCCGAGGCGGGGCCTCTCAGGGCGCCAGACTGCCAGGGCCCCTCGTCCCTCGCACACCCGGAGCTCCCTCATGTCCCAGTCCTCCACCGGACCGGCCGAATCGGATACCTATCTGGCCGTGTGCGGCCACACTCATCTGTTTCCTGGCGCCCGCTGCCGGGTCACAGGGCTTCCGGACCTCCAGGCCTTCGTGGCAGATCCATGGCCGGTCGACCTGGACCTGCGCTTCTCCGACGATGTGGTCGCCGAGGTGGAGTTGCGCATCGAAGACCCGGCGGAACCTGTCCTCACCGTCCCGGCGTACACCACCGGCGCCGGCACTGCCGTCGCCGGGCGCAGGTGGCTGATCCGGGAGTTCGTCCGCACGGGAGACGAGGTCGAGCTGACGATCGGCAGTCCTGCCTGAGGGCCGCGGAGTCGGCACGGCAGGCTACGGTCACTTCGACGGGCGGGGGCAGTCCGCAGGCCGGTTCCACAGGGGGGCGGCCTCGACGTCCACCGTCGTACCGTCGAGGAACGTCAGCACCACCGACGCCTCGTCCGCTGTGACCCGCACGGACACCGCCTCCCGCAGTGCCTCGGGATGAAGTGTGTCGCGGGAGAGCGCGACGAGGGAGACCTGAAGGCTCCTGCCTCCTGGATGACGGTCCAGCCGCAGGCAGGGAATCGCCGAATGCGGTCCGTACGCGTTGGACTCCACATCCCTGGCCACCTCCGCCGCTGCCCGGCCGGTGCCCGCCGCCCCGTCCCAGCCGTGGAGTGCGACCACCGCGCTGCTCAGCCCCTCGGCCGTACGGGCCATCGACCAGCCGGGCCCGGACGCGCTGACGGGAGGCAGTGTGTGTGCCACCGGGTGACCGCCCTCCCGTACCGTCGCCCCCGCGGGCGCGTCGACCTGGTGGACGCGGATCTCCCACGGGCCGTGCAGCACACTCGTCGTCCCGATCCGGTACTCCCGCTCGTCGTCCGGCAGCCTGGCCGCATACCAGGAGCTCGCCGTACGGCCCGCACAGTGCGCCCGGTGGATGCGACTGCGACGGCTAGGTGTTCCGTCCGGGGTGAGCAGCGCCAGGTGGTTGTCGATCCCGCGGGCCGCCGCGTGCGGGGCCGACTCCGGTGCCGTGGCCGTCGAGTAGGCGAACCGTGCGTAATGCGGGTCCTCCTCTCCGTCCGCGGGACCGGCGCCGGGGGCGAAGGGAGGGTTGTGGTCGCTGCCATGGTTGACCAGCCGGACGATGCCGTCGTGCCGTGTACCGTGCAGCAGCCAGCCCGGCGCGGGCAGCGCGGTGTACCGGTCACCCTGCTCGATCGGCAGCGGCACTTCCCGTGCCGTCCACACCGGGTGGTCCGCCGGGAGGAGCAGCCCGAGGAACCCCTTGCTCGCCCAGTACGGGGAGGCGGGCCCGGAGTACGGCTGGGTGACGGGCAGGAACGTGTCGTACCAGCCCAGTGTCAGCAGCCCACGCTCGTCCGGCACCCCGCGCTCGGCGAAGTGGCGCATCGTGCCCGAGGCGAGCCGCCGGGTCAGGCCGGGGGCCAGGGGCGTGCAGTCCGCCAGCGCGCCCATCCAGACGGGGGCGAGGGCCGCGAAACGGTACGTCAGCGAACGCCCCTGGTGGACAGGCGCACCGTCGGCCCCGAAGAAGTGCGGGTAGTCCTCCAGGAACCGGCTGAGCCGCTGCCGGTAGACAGCGGTGCGGCCCCCGTCGTCCGGCCCGGCGATCCGCGACCACAGGAGCGGGTACAGATGCATCGCCCAGCCGATGTAGTAGTCGAAGTTCTGCCCGTCGCCGTCGGTGTACCAGCCGTCACCGGCGTACCAGTCCTCGATCCGGTCGAGGCCGGACTCGATGTCCGTACGGTTGTAGGGTGCCCCCACCGAGGCCAGGAACTGCTCGGACACCACCTGGAACAGCCGCCAGTTGTTGTCCCAGGTCCGTCCGCCGACGAAGCCGGAGAACCAGTCGGCCACCCGTTCCCGCACCCCGGCGTCCAGCCGGTCCCAGATCCACGGCCTCGTCTCGTGCAGGGCCACCGCGATCGAGGCGGCCTCGACCATCTGCTGCGAACAGTCCGTGATCCGTGGCCACGCCTCGCCGCTGTCCGGGTCGGTTCCGGCAGCCAGGCCCGCCGCGTACCGCTCGATCAGCGCGGGCTCCACGGCCCCGTCGGCGCCCGCGATCCGGAAGGCGGCCAGCAGGAACGACCGGGCGAATCCCTCCAGCCCGTCGCACACGATCCCCGACCAGCTGGAACGCCCCGGCAGCCGGTACTGGGCGAAGCCGGGGGTCGCGTACGGCACCAGCGCGTCCAGCATCCGATCGGCCGTCACCTCCCAGTGGGCCCGGGTCCACCCGGTGCGGGAGGACAGCACCCGGTCGGTCGGCGGAAGGTGCAGGTACGGGGCGACGGGCATTGCGGAGGCTCCTGGAAAGTCGGACTACAGGACGAGTTCGGCGCGGTGGGTGCGGCCCCGGGAGCCGCCGACCGCGACGGTGACCAGCGTCCGACGGCCCGGCACCACGCTCACCGTCCCGTCGGCGCCGTCCACCTTCCGCACCCGGTACGGCAGTTCGAGGGTGAGCGAGGTCTGGGTACGGCCCGGGTCCGCCACGGCGACCGAGAGGCGGGGCCCGTGCCGTCGCACCAGCACCGAGGAAGGTCCCGAGGCGTTGATTCCGCCGGCGCTTCCCGCCGCCCAGAAGTTCACCGCGGTCAGACCCGGCCGGCGCACCTCCACCGCCTGTGCGGTGGCATCGTTGACGAGGACGTGCACCGGCCGCGAGTGGGACCACACGGCCGTCGCGGCGGCCGACGCGCCCGGCAGCAGGACGTAGGCGTACCGCGCGTCGGTGGGTGAGACGCCGTGATCGACCCAGAGCGTGAGGTAGCGGCGAGTGATGGGGTCGGCCGAACCGCCCGTGTCAGCACCGGTGTTGATCTCACGCCAGGCCCCGGTGCGTTCCTCGCGTACGGTGTGCAGCATGGCTCGTTCGAGCAGCGCGTAGCCGCCCACGTCCTCGACGTGGGCCCAGCGGGCCCGGTCGAATTCCGCGGACCGCCCCTGGTCGAGCGGTTGCCGGACGCCGTCCACGGTCAGCCGGTGCCGTCCGTCCGTACCGAGGTTGCGGTTCTCCAGCACGGTCTCGACACGGTGTCCGTCGCCCGAGGAGATGCCCGATCCGAGTGCGACCACCGCGTTGTCCAGCAGGAACCAGGACTTGCGGGCGCGCAGCGTCGTACCGGCCGCGCCGGTCACCTCCATCGCGGCCGCCCCGTAGCGGTCCTGGAGGACCGCGCCGCCCGCGACCGTGTTCCCCGGCCGGTACGTGGAGGTGCCGCCACCGGTGCCGAGGTCCGTGCGCCGGCGTGTGTCCACGGTCGTGCCGGGCAGCCGGTAGGGGTCGACCGTGGGCCAGAACCCGTCGTTGAACTGTCCGAGGTCGTCGGCGTCGTAGAGGTAGGTCATTCCGTCGCCGGTGTACCAGCCGTGCAGATTCTCCCCGTTGCCCGCCTCGTACGCCGAGATCCGCTTCGAGGACATCGACAGGGTGAAGGCCCATTGCGGCCGGCGGTGCACCACCCGGTCCATGCCGGCGAACACGGTCAGGCCCGTGGTGCGCGGCTCCGCCTGGACCGTCCGGTCGCCCAGCACGTCCTTGGCCAGGGCGAGTTGGGGGAGGGTGGCGAGACCGGTGAAGGGGGTGGTGCGGTTGCGGGTCAGCCAGCCCTTGACGACCGCCCGCCAGCGGTCCGCGTACGCGGCCGGCGCGCCTGTCGCCAGCAGCAGGATCGCGGCCACCGCCGCGGCGCCGTCCCGGTGGTCACCGGCCCGCTCCCGGGAGACGGCGCGGCCGCGCACCGCGTCCATCATGAGTCCGTCGAAGATCACGGGAGTGAAGGAGCGTTCCACGGCCTCGTACATCACCGAGACCTTCGGATCGGTGACCGCCCAGGGCGAACCTGCCAGCAGCGCCAGCAGATACGCCGCCCCGCCGAGCAGTACTGTGCCGTACGTGCCGGTGTACGCGACCACGTCGTGCTGTACGAAGGAGCCGTCCTCGTAGAAGCCGTCGCCCGAATCGGCGTATCTGAACAGGCTGTTACGCCCGGAATCGCGTACGTCGGACAGGGCGTCCCGGGCCGAGGCGAGCTTCGCCGTGTCCTGCCCGAGCAGCCCCCGCAAGGCGACGATCACGGCCTTGTCGGTGCGGTTCGCGCCGGTCTCGGCGAGGGTGGGGGAGTTGGTGCGACGGTCCGCGTCGGGACAGAACCGGTCGACCACCGCGAGGTGTGCGGCGAGGTCGGGGCCGGGCAGCTCGTCGCGCAGCAGCACGCAGCAGTCCATCAGCGCCCGCGGCGCACCGATCTCCCAGAACCACCAGTTGCCTCTCTCCGGCAGCCCGGGGTTGTAGGCGGTGTCGTGGACGAAGCGCAGGGCAGCCACGAGCGTGTCCGCCACCTCCTGGTCGGCCGTGAGCGAGGTGCCCGGGGTGGCCCAGGCCGTGGCGAGGGTCCGCAGCCGCGTGTAGCTCTGGCCGAAGTTGCCGGCGTCGGTGAGCGGTGCGAGATCGGCCCACAGCGCGGTCCGGCCGGTGGTGCCGCGATCCAGGGTGCCCCAGAGGCCCCGTGCCGTGGTGTCGAGCGTGTCGAGAGCTGTGGCGAAGTCCGGGTCGGCGGAGTCGAACGCGCCGCCCGTCAGCAGCGTTCCGGCCCGTTCGAGGAGCGTGCCGAAATCGTCCGCGTCCGTCGAGACCCGGGTGGTGCCCGCCGCCGGGCCCGCCGTGGCGATGAGTGCGGTGGCTGCCGTGGCGCCGGTGGCGGTGAGGAGGGATCTCCTGCTCATGTCCATGCTGGCTCCGTTCCGGACGGTCAGTCGGTCAGGGTGCTCGGGTCGACAGGCGGCTTCGGCAGATTCAGCGCGGCCAGCTCGGCCCTTCCCGTGGCGTCGATCGGGAAGGCCCAGGTCCCGATGAAGAACTCGCCGAGGTCGTAGCCCGCGATCCGGCTGGAGTACGTCGCCAGCGCCCGGTAGCGCTTGGCGTTCTCCGTGGAGTCGGACTGCGGATTCTCCTCGCGCACCAGGCGGTGCAGCCGGGGCCAGAAGTCGTCGCCGAAGGCCAGCTCCAGCTGACGGAGCGGGACGAGCTTCTCGTAGGCGCCGAAGGACTTCTCGTACGTCAGTCCCGCCGTCCCGAACTTCGCCCGTGCCGTCTGGAAGGCGGTCAGCCCGGTCGCCGGGTCCACGGTGAGGAGGTTGGAGGGCTGCCCCAGGGCGCGCTGGGCGGCCAGGGAGTAGATGTTCACGGTGACCTCGGTGAGCCCTCCCGGCTTGTACGCCATCTGCTGATGGAGGTGGCCGAGTTCGTGGTACAGGCCCCAGCCGCGGGTGCGCAGCCCCTCCACGGTGGTGGCCCGGTCGAGGTAGGCGCGCGGGAAGCCGTTGTACCCGTGCGTGGCGTAGGCGCCGACGCCCGTGGGGACCTTGCTCACTTCGGTGAAGTGATACGGGCCGGCCTTGCGCCGGTGGACCGGCTTCGAACCGTCCAGGCCGCTGATCGCGGCCGCCGAGTCGATGATCTGCTCGACGAGGCGCAGCAGCGCGGCGTGGTCCTCGCCGCGGTGGAGCAGAGCCCCTTCCCGGGTGAGCGTCATGATCGTGCGCGGCGCGTGGAGTTCCGCGTACGGCACCCCGGGTGAGGTGTCCAGCATCTCCTGGTAGCCGGCCTCCGTGGTGCTGCCCAGAGCGAACACCGGCATGGCCACCGAGCCGGAACGGAAGACCACCTCCGCCCGTTCACCCGCTCCGGCGAGGGTGAGGTAGACCGGACCGCCGTGCGGGTCCGTGACGGTGTTGGGTCCCGCCGTGAGCGGGTAGCGGCGCGGCTCCTTGACCTCGCCGTAGTAGTCCCAGGCGCCGATCCACAGCGTGGGAAGCAGACCGTCGTGCGGCCCGACCGTGAGGTCCAGCGGGGCACCCGGCGGGACGTAACGGCCGGTGGGCTGGAACTCGCTGCCGCGCAGTGCCTGGGCCAGCCGCAGCCGTTCCGCCTCGGCTGCGGGCCGGGCGACCACCGTCACCCGGACGCTGCGGTGGGCGGACGTGCGGGCCGTGGCCAGGGCGGCCGCAGGGCCGGAGGCGGCGCCCAGAGCGGCGAGGGCACCGGCCCCCACCGCGGCGGAGAGGACGGAACGGCGGCCGACCGGGGCGGCTGAGGCGGAGAAGCGCATGCGGAACTCTCCCTGCTGAAGTGAATGAGGGCACGAGCGGGCGGAACCGGTGGAGCCTGCCGTCAGCATGTAAGCGGTTGCCATCAAGCCGCAAGGGGGGTCGGAAAGTTACTACGATTTACTATGGCCGGACCGGGTCGACGGTGAGGCAAGCGATTACGCCCTGGACCCACGCCCCGCCCTCGGAGCCACGGAATCGCGTACCACGATATGGGTGCCCAGCCGGAGCGCCCCCGTCGTCGGTTCACGCCAGTCGTCGTCATCGCCACCGGACACGGCCAGCCGCACCGCCTGCCGGCCCATCTCCTCCAGCGGTACGTGCACCGTGGTCAACCGGGGGCGCAGCTCCTGGGCGACGGGGATGTCGTCGTACCCGACCAGGGAGATGTCCTCGGGAACCCGCAGCCCGGCCTCCTCCAGGGCCTGCGCGGCGCCCGCTGCCACGACGTCGTTGGCGGCGAAGACAGCCGTGAAGTCCAGCTTCCCGCGCAGGAGTTCGGTCAGCTTCAGATAGCCGAAGTTGCGGCTGAAGGCGCCGGGCCGCACCAGGTCCGGGTCCCGGGCCACTCCGCGCAGCTCCAGGGCCCGGGCGTGCCCGGCCAGCCGGTCGCGGGTGGTGGAGAGCCTGGGCGGGCCGCCCAGATACAGGATGCGCTCGTGCCCCCGTGTCAGCAGGTGGTCCGTGATGGCGAAGGCGCCACCCTCGTTGTCGTACTCGACGGCCATGGTCGGCGCGGGTTCGTCCAGCGGGGGCCTGCCGCACAGCACGAGCTTGGAACCGCCCGCGTCCAGCGCCCGGGCGCGGCGGGCGAGTTCGGAGGTGTAGCCGCGGTCGGCGATGCTGCCGCCGACCACGACGACCGCGTCGGCGCGGCGTTCGTGCATCAGGTCGATGAAGGCCAGTTCGCGTTCCGGGTCGCCCTGGGTGCAGCACACCAGACAGAGCCGGCCGCCCAGGGCCGCCTCCCGTTCGACGCCTCGGGCGATATAGGCGTAGAACGGGTCGACCACCTCGTTGACGATGATGCCGACGGTGCGGGCGGAGACTCCGGCCAGCGCGCGGGCGTGGGCGTTCACCACGTAGCCCAGCTCCCGCATGGCGGACTCGACCCGCTCCCGGGTGGTCTCCGCCACGGGGTAGTTGCGGTTGAGGACGCGGGAGACGGTGGCGGTGGACACGCCCGCCCGTCGGGCCACATCGGTGACCGTCGCCCGCCGCTGTCCGTCCGCGGCGCTGGTCTGCCGGCGCATCCGGCTCACCCCCTGCTGGCTGATGTGTGAGGCCGAGCCTAGAGCCTGTGGGGCGGCCGGGTTCATGCGATCCGTTCCAGGTCGGCGCGGTGCACGGGATGGGCGAAGGGCGAACCCGCCGCGTAGCGCACGAGTTCGTCGGCGGCGAGAGCTCCCAGACGTCCCACCTCGTTGCCCTGCGCGCCTGCCAGGTGCGGGGTGATGAAGACGTTGGGCAGGTCCCACAAGGGGTGGCCGGGCGGCAGGGGTTCCGGTGACGTCACGTCGAGGACCGCGTCCAGCCGCCCGCTGACCAGGTGCCCGGTCAGTGCCTGGGTGTCCACCAGGGAGCCGCGCGCGGTGTTGACCAGCAGGGTTCCGGGGCGCATGAGACCGATCCGCCGGGCATCGATCAGCCCCCGGGTCTGCGCGGTGTCCGGAGCGTGCACGGTGACCACGTCGCTGGTCGCCACCAAGGTGTCCAGGTCGACCGGGGTGACACCGAGCAGGGCGGCCTCGGCCGCGTCGACGTAAGGGTCGTACAGGAGCACGTCGGCGTCCAGGATCCTCAGCAGCTCGATGACCCGGCGGCCGACACGGGAGGCGCCCACCACGCCGATGGTCAGCCCGTGCGTGCCCATCCAGTGCTGCCGGTCCAGGTCCGCGCCGGTGCGGTGCGTGCGCCGGCTGCGGAACATGCCGGCCAGCGGGAAGACCCGCTTGGTGCCCATGATGATGGCGGCCAGCGTGTACTCGGCGACCGGGACGGCGTTCGCCGCCGCAGCCGAGGAGACGACGATGCCGCGGTCGAAGGCGTCCGGGGACAGGAACGTCTTCACCGTCCCCGCCGCGTGGATCACCGCACGAAGCCGCGGGGCCCGTTGCAGGAGCGCGGCGTCGACGGGCGGGCAGCCCCAGCCTGTCAGCAGGACCTCGGCCTCGGCCAGCGCAGCCGACGCCTCGGGGGAGTCGAACTCGCTGATCACCGCGGGATGGCGAAGCTCCGCCGCGTCTTCGATCCGGGCCCGGACGAGTGGTGGGAAGACGTCGTCCAGCAACCCGGGACGCATCACCAGGACCGTGCGCGGCCGCTCGGGTGGCGGCGTCGCGGTGTCGGCACCGGACCCAGCCGGCGCCTCTTCGGTGGTTCGCACCCTGCCTCCGCACAGTAATCGCGTTCTATGGAATGACCGGCACGCTAGGGAGCCGGACCGGTGAGCGTCAAGCGACACCGGAGTCCAATTGCCGTTTTAGGGGCGTCTTTTGGGGTTCTGGGGCCGTGGATTGGGCCCGGGAGTCCGTTCCTTCGGCACCCTTTTCCCGGGATCCCTTGACCGCTGGGTTAACCGCTTACTACGTTGCGGCCGCAGAAGGCTCACCACGCGCCACCCAGCCGAACAGGACGCACTATGGCTGACACAGCACCCCCGCTGACGCGGGAAAAGCGGTCAAAACGCGGGAAGGGGGACGAGGGATCCGCGCCGGCGAACGCCACCCCACCAGGCCGGGCGGCACGGGCACAGAACCGCCTGACACTCCGGCAGCGTCTGAAGCGGGACCGGGTGATGCTCCTGCTGACCCTTCCCGGTCTGCTGTACTTCGTCGTCTTCCACTACGTCCCGCTGCTGGGATACGTCGTGGCGTTCCAGGACTACCAGCCCTACCTCGGATACATGCACAGCGCCTGGGTCGGCTTCGCCAACTTCACCGCGGCGTTCGGCGAGCCCGCCTTCTGGTCCGCGACCTTCAACACCCTCGAGATCGCCCTCGTACAACTGGTGTTCTTCTTCCCCGTCCCGATAGCCCTGGCCCTGCTCCTCAACAGCATCGTCAGCGAACGGCTGCGGCGCTTCGTGCAGAGCGTCGTCTACCTGCCGCACTTCATCGGCTGGGTCATCATCGTCTCGGTCTTCCAGCAGATCCTGGGCGGCGCGGGAGTCCTGCCCGACGTCCTCGGCGGTCTGGGACTGCCGCGCTACGACATGATGAGCGACCCGGACGCCTTCCCCTGGCTGCTCACCCTCCAGGTGGCCTGGAAGGACGCGGGCTGGGGCACGATCATCATTCTCGCCGCGCTGCTGAACATCGACAAGCAGCAGTACGAGGCCGCCGCGATCGACGGAGCGGGCCCCCGGCGCCGCCTCTGGCACGTCACACTCCCGGGGATCGCTCCGGTGCTGATCCTGCTGCTCATCCTCAACCTCGGACAGATCCTGTCCGTCGGCTTCGAGCAGATCCTGCTCCAGCGTGACGCCGTCGGCCCCGATGCCGGCGAGGTCCTGGACACCTACGTCTACTACCACGGCATCAAGGACAACGACTGGGGCGTCGCCGCCGCGGTCGGACTCGTCAAGGCGGTCATCGGCACCGCACTCGTCCTGGGCGCGAACAAGTTCGCCCACCGCCTCGGCCACGAAGGGGTGTACCGCGGTGCTGACCGCTGAGAAGCCGACCGCCACGTCCGCCTTCACGGCGCCGGCGAAGAAGACCACCCGTACCGCCCGCTCCGACGGCCGCCCCCCGTGGATGGAACGTCCCACACGCCTCGGCCAGTTCGCCAAGGGGACGGCCGTCGTCGTCGTGGTGGCCGCCGTCGTCTACCCGCTCCTCGGCGTCATCGGCACGAGTTTCGCCTCGCAGTCCGACATCATCCGCTCGACCGGCCTCGTCCTGTGGCCCGACCACCCCACGCTCGACGCCTACCGGACCATCTTCACCGGCGGAGTCGTCACCCGCGCCCTGTTCGTCAGCATCGGGATCACTCTGGTCGGCACCATGGCCAGCCTTCTCGTCACCGTGGGCATGGCGTACGGGCTCTCCCGCCGCGATGTCACCGGCTCCCGCGCCATCCTGATGATCGCGCTGTTCACCATGCTCTTCAACGCGGGCATCATCCCCAACTTCCTTCTCATCAAGGGCCTCGGGCTCTACGACACCTACGCGGCACTCGTGATGCCCACCCTGGTCAGCGCGTTCAACCTGGTCGTCCTCCGGTCCTTCTTCATGAACCTGCCGGAGGAGCTGTACGACGCGGCGAAGGTCGACGGGGCCGGGGACTTCCGCATCCTCGTACGGATCGTCCTGCCGCTGTCCAAGGCCGTTCTCGCCGTGATCAGCCTCTTCTACGCGGTGACGTACTGGAACGCCTTCTTCAACGCACTGCTGTACCTGGGCGACTCCGACAAGTGGCCGCTGCCCATGGTGCTGCGCACCTACGTCCTCCAGGGCCAGAGCCTCAACAGCGCCTCGGCCGGAGAGGTCCTCGCGCCACAGCAGGCCGTGCAGATGGCCGTTCTCGTGATCGCCGTCGTGCCGATCCTCCTCGTCTACCCCTTCCTCCAGCGCTACTTCACCAAGGGCGTGCTCACCGGCGCCATCAAGGGCTGAGCGCGCGCCCACCCCGGCCTGTCGGCCCCTTCTCCCAAGGAGATCCAGTGTCGAGCTCCACCCCCATCAACCGCCGCTCACTGTTCCGCATGGGCGCGGGCCTCGGTCTCGGGCTGGCCGCCGGGCCGCTGCTCGCCGGCTGCGGCGACGGCGGCACCACCGCCAAGGCGGAGGCCAAGAGCGCCTCGCTCCTGCCGGACACCGCCGTGCGCAACATCGGACTCGAGCCCGATCTGGCCGGCACCGCCGCGGGAGTGCCCCAGGGATTCTTCGGCTACCCGGCCGAGCCGCTGCGTGCCACGAAGAACACCCCGCTCAAGGGGGCGGCACCGATCAGCGTGACCATGGAGACCTTCTCGCCGCCACCGCCCGGCCGGGGCAGGAACGCCGCCTGGCGGAGCATCGAGAAACTCCTCGGCGGCGAGGTGAACATCACCGCCGTCCCGGCCGACGACTACGGCACGAAGTTCTCCACGATGGTGGCCAGCGACAGCCTGCCCGACCTCTTCATGTATCCCGAGGTCGGCGGTGTCGACAACAAGGCCGCCTTTCTCCGGGCCAAGTGCGCCGACCTCACCCCGCACCTCGCCGGGGACAAGATCAAGGACTACCCGAACCTCGCGGCGATTCCGAAGGGCGCCTGGCAGGCCGCGATCTTCGGCGGAAAGCTCTACGGCATCCCGATCGCCCGCACCGGCACCGGCGGCGCCGGGGTCTACCGCCACGACCTGTTCGAGGAGGTCGGCGTCACGAGCCTCGACCAGATCGACGGCCTCGACCGGTTCGTCGAGGTGTGCAAGGAGCTGACGCGGCCCAAGAAGGACCAGTACGCCATCATCGCGGGTGCCACCAGCATGCTCGCCATGTCCGCCGGGGCGCCGTACTCCTGGCGACTCGACCCGGCGACCGGAAAGTTCACCTCCGACCTGGAGACGCCCGAGTACCGCACAGCCGTCGAGACCGCCCGCGCCCTCTACAGGGCCGGCTGCTTCTACCCCGGCACCATCCAGATGTCCGGGGCGCAGAAGGCCCAGTACACCGACATGTTCAAGAACGGCAAGGGCGCGTACGTCTACGACGGCATGCCGACCTACCTGGCTCCGGGCGTGGGATACGTCGCCGCCATGCAGGCGATCGACAAGAAGTACGACCCGCGCCCCTTCGTCCCGGTCGGCAAGGATGCCGTCGCGTGGATGGACAACGTCAAGCTGGAGAACACCCATGTGAAGAAGGCCTCCGGCGAACGGATCCGGCAGATCCTCGCACTCGCCGACTTCGCCGCCTCGCCGTTCGGCAGCGAGGAGTACACGCTGATCAACTACGGCGTCGAGGGCACCGACTTCACGCGTGACGACAAGGGCAACCCCGCCCTGACCGAGCAGGGCACCCAGGACGTCACCGTGCCCTGGAAGTTCATGGCCTCCGCAGTCCCCGCGATCTACAGCGCCGACTCCGAACAAGGGGTCCGCCACGTCCACGAGACGTTCACCAAGATGATCCCGATGATGGAGCAGGACCCCACACTCCAGTACTCCTCGCCCACCTGGGACTCGAAGGGCAGCGGCAGCCTCCTCACCTTCAAGCAGGACGCGCTCAAGGACATCATCGCGGGCCGCAAGCCCATGTCCGCCTACGACCAGCTCGTCAAGGACTACCTGGCCAAGGGCGGCGAGCAGGCCCGCGGCGAATTCGAAGAGGCCTACCAGAAGGGGAAGAAGTGACCACGAGACGCTCGGCCCTCAGACTCGGCGGCGCGGCCGTCGCCGTGGCCGTGGCGGTCCCCGCCCTCGGAACGCCCGCCGCGGCCCGCCCGCACGCCTTCGACCCCCGGCCCGGTTCCGACGGAGTCGGCGACCCCCTCTTCCCGACCCTCGGCAACGGCGGCTACCAGGTCCTCCACTACGACCTGACCTTCGACTTCACCCCGGTGACCTACGACTTCACCGCCGTCGTGAAGATGAGCGCGCGCGCCACCCAGGACCTGTCCGCGTTCAACCTGGACACCGACGGACACACCATCGACGCCCTCACCGTCCAGGGACACGCCGCCGCCTGGCAGCTCACGCCCGGACAGAGCGGCCAGGAACTCACCGTCACCCCCGTCCGCCCGCTGCGCGACAGGCAGGCATTCACCGTCGAGGTCCGCTACCGCGGCAACGGCAAGGCACCCCGGCTCGGCCTCACCGGCTGGAGGTTCGGCACCGACGGCGGGTTCGCCTCCGCCGCCCAGTCCTCCCGCGCGGACACCTTCCTGCCCTGCAACGACACCCCGTCGGACAAGGCGACCTGGACGTTCCACATCAGCGCCCCCCGGGGTTTCGTCGCCACCGCGAACGGCGAACTCCTGCACCGCACACCGCGCGCCGACGGCTCCACCGTCTGGCACTTCGCGCTCCGCGAACGGATGGCGACCGAGCTGATCGGCATCGCCGTCGTCAAGGGCACCTACCTCTACGGCACGGGCCCCCACGGCCTTCCCCTGCGCCACATCGTGCCGCAGGGGAAGGAGGACACGTACGCCCCCGTCGTCGCCCGCACCGCGGACCATCTTGCGTGGTGCGAGGCGAAGTTCGGCCGCTACCCGTTCTCCGTCTACGGCGTGCACATCTACGACGGCTACACCGACGCGCTGGAGAACCAGACCCTCTCGCTCTTCTCCACCAACTGGTTCAAGACCGACGCCGAGGGCCGGCCCCGCTACGAGACCACCATGGTCCACGAGCTCGTCCACCAGTGGTTCGGCGACTCCGTCACCCCCGCCGACTGGCAGCAGGCCTGGCTGAACGAGGGCCCCGCCGTCTACTACGCCGCCGTGTACGGGGAGGAGCGCGGCTGGTCCGTGCTCACCGACAAGATGAAGGCCACGTACGAGAAACTCGACGCCGTCCGGGCCCAGGACGGACCTCCCGGACTGCCCAAGGCGCTCGGCGGCACCAACATCTACGACGGCGGCGCCCTCGTCCTGTACGCCCTGCGCCGGCAGATCGGCGACCGGGACTTCGACCGCGTGATGCGGCTGTGGCCCGAGCGGTTCAGGGACGGCAACGCCTCCAGCGAGGACTTCATCGGTCACGCCGTCGAGGTCACCGGAAGGAAGTCGCTCGACCCGTTCCTGCGCGACTGGCTCTTCGGAGCCGTGAACCCGCCCATGCCCGGCCACCCCGACTGGAAGGCCACCGCCGCATGAACCGCACCGCGCACATCCTGCGAGGAACCGCCGCTGCCGCCACCACCGCCTTCCTCGCAGCGCTCCTCGCCGCCCCCACCGCCCAAGCGGCCCCGGCCGCCCGCACGCTGTACGCCGCCCCCGACGGCGGCGGCACCTCCTGTACGGTCGCCCGGCCGTGCAGCACCGACGGAGCCCGCGACGCGGCCCGCACCGAGCGCGACCGGGACGTCCGCGTGCTCCTCGCAGGCGGTACGTACCGTCTCGACGAACCCCTCCGGCTCGGCGCCGACGACTCGGGGGAGGACGGCCGCACCGTCACCTGGAGCGCCGCCCCCGGTGCCCGCCCCGTATTCTCCGGCGGGCGCGAGATCACCGGATGGCAGCGCGGCACCGGTGGCACCTGGACCGCGTCGGTCCCCGACGGCGTCACCCCCAGGCAACTGTTCGTCGACGGCGAACGGGCCGTCCGGGCCCGGGGCGAGGCCTGCGCGGCCACCGTCTGCGATGCCACCGACGCCGGGATGACGGGGGCAAGGACCACAGGCATCGCCGACTGGACACGTCCCACCGACGCGGAAGCCGTCATCCGGATCCGCTGGCGCAACTACCACTGCCGGATCGCGGGCGTCAGCGGCGACGACATGACCTTCGCCCAGCCGTGCTGGACCAACTCCTCGGCGGGCACCGACCGCACCGGCCCCGCCTGGGACTCCACGACGGTCGACTCCGGCCGCTACAGCGGAGTCGCCTTCTTCGAGAACGCACCCGAACTGCTCGACGAACCGGGCGAGTTCACCTGGAACTCCGAAGCGCGCACCGTCACCTACCTGCCGCGCGAGGGCGAGGACATGCGCCGTGACCAGGTGGTCACCCCGCACACCGAACAGCTCCTCGTCCTCGACGGCGCCCACGACGTCACCGTCAGCGGCATCGGCTTCGCGTACGCCGCCTACCGGCAGCCCGGCACGGACGAGGGGTACGCGGGCACGCAGGCCGGCCTCACCCTGACCGGTGCGACGGGCCCCGTCGACCACGCCGGCCGCTACTACACCAAGCCCGCCGCCGCCGTCACCGTGCGCGGCGGCCGACACGTCACCATCGACCGGGCGGTCTTCAGGAACCTCGGCGGCGCCGGAGCGATCCTCGAAGCCGGCACCAAGGACAGCACCCTGACCCGATCCGCCTTCACCGACCTGTCCTCGGGCGCCGTGTTCGTCGGGGACACCGAGCCGCGGCCCGAGGCGGCGCTCGCGGGGGAGCGCAACACGATCGCGTACAACACGATCCACCGCTCGGGCGTCGAGTACACCGACTCCGTGGGCATCTGGGCCGGTTACGAGGCCGGGCTGACCATCGACCACAACACCCTCGAGCACCTGCCGTACTCCGGGATCTCCGTCGGTTGGGGCTGGATCCAGCCCGAAGCACAGCAGTCCGTGCTGCGCGACAACGAAGTGACCGGCAACCGCATCTCCGACGTCATGGAGGTCGCCCAGGAACAGCACGACGGCGGCGCGATCTACACCCAGGGCGCCCAGCCCGGCACCGTCCTGTCGGGGAACTACATCAACCGTTCCGCCTACGGCAACACCGAGCGCGACGGCAACGGCATCTACCTCGACGAGCAGTCCTCCCACATCCTCGTCGAGAAGAACGTCATCACCCGCATCGGCTACAAGTGGGTCTCCAACTGGGCCGGCTACGGCATCGGGAACACCGCCCGAGGCAACTGGACCGACACGGCCGCGCCCGCCCTAGGCGGCGCCGGATCCGTCATGACGGACAACCTCACCGGGCTCGACCGGCTTCCCGCTGCCGCCCTCGCGGTGGCTTCCCGGGCAGGCGCCCACGGCGGGCCGGTCGAACAACTGCGCACCGACCTGGCCCGGACGGGTACGGCGGCCCAGTCCTCCACGGACGGCACCGCGACCGCGGCCCTTGCGCTGGACGCCGACACCAACACCGACACCCGCACCCGGGCCGAAGCGGGCGCCTGGTGGCAGGTCGACCTCGGCGCGGAGCGGCGGGTGCGCCAGATCGAGGTCTGGAACAACGCCTCGTCCACGACGGCGGACTTCGACGTCATCACCGACGACCGCACCGTCCACGTCACCGGGAAGGCCCTGCGCCCGACCGTCATCGACGTGGACAGCCGCACCCGCACGGTGAAGATCATGGTCCGGGGAACCGGAAGTGTCGCCCTTTCCCAGGTCCTCGTCCATCCGTGACGGAGACGACGCGGCACCACTGAACGACGACAAGCATCACTGGACAACGAAGGAAGTCCCATGACCGACCTCCGTATCGGCGTGCTCGGCTACGGCCTGCGCGGCTCACTCGCCCGCACCGCCCACCGGCCCGGCTCCGGCGCCCGCGTCACAGCCCTGGCGGAGCCCGACCCACGCGCCCGTGCGGAGGCGGCACGGGCCTTCCCGGAGGCCCGTACGTCCGCCGACCACCGCAGGGTGGTCGAGGACCCCGAGATCGATGCGGTCCTCGTCCTCACCCCGGACCACACCCATGCCGACCTGGCCTGCGAGGCACTGCGGGCCGGCAAGCCGGTCTTCGTGGAGAAGCCCCTCGACATCAGCATCGAGCGGTGCGACACGATTCTGCGCACCGCCCACGAAACCGGCACCCGGCTCTACATCGGCCACAACATGCGCCACATGCCCGTCGTCCGGCTCATGCGTGATCTCATCCGTGACGGTGCCGTCGGGGAGGTCAAGACCGTCTGGATCCGCCACTTCGTCGGCTACGGCGGCGACTGGTACTTCAAGGACTGGCACGCCGAACGGCAGTACACGACCGGCCTGCTGCTGCAGAAGGCCGCACACGACATCGACGTCCTGCACTGGCTGGCCGGAGGCTACGCGCGCGACGTCCAGGCGCTGGGCGACCTGATGGTCTACGGCGACATCCCGCACCGGCGTGCGCCGGGTGAGCCCAAGACCGACGACTGGTACACCAAGGACGGCCACTGGCCACCCCACACCCAGCGCGCGCTCAACCCCGTCATCGACGTCGAGGACGTCTCGCTGCTCAACATGCGCCTCGACAACGGCGTCCTCGCCTCGTACCAGCAGTGCCACTTCACCCCCGACTACTGGCGCAACTACACCGTCATCGGGGACGCCGGACGCCTGGAGAACTTCGGCGACGGGCCCGGCGGCCACGTGAAGGTGTGGAACGCGCGGCGGTCCGGCTACCGCGCCGACGCGGACCAGGTCCACGAGATCCCGGCCGCCGAGGACAACGCCGGGCACGGCGGCGCCGACCCGCTGCTGATGGACGAGTTCCTGCGGTTCGTCCGGGCAGGCGGACGAACCGACACCTCACCGGTCGCCGCGCGGATGGCGGTCGCCGCGGGAGTGCAGGCCACGTCCTCCCTGCGGTCCGGAGGCACCCCGGCCCGCGTACCGGAGCTGGACCCCGACCTGGTCGCGTACTTCGAACGGGGCCAGCTTCGCGGCTGACGCGTCGGTCCGCCGCCGGCGCCGGCTCAGGTACGGCCCGTGCCCTGGTAGACGTCGAGTTCGCCGTCGAGTTCCAGTGCTAGCACGGTCGCGTACGTGTCGACGTCCCGCGAGGCCGGCGCGTCGATCCAGGCAACGCCCGGCACGTCGTGCAGACCGCCGACGACGCGGTGTGCGAGGGGCGCGCCGGTGCCGACGACCGACACCCGCTTCACTCGGCTGCGCAGCCCGCGCACGGCCACGTACTCACGCGGCGGGTCGAAGCAGAACAGGTAGAGGGTGCGACGGTCGGCGGACAGGGTGCTCGGCCCGTAGTGGTGCCCGGCCGGCAGGCCCGCGACGGTCCCGTACACCGCTTCGCCGTGTGCCGCGATCCAAGCGCCGAGTCCTTCGAGGCGTGCCGCCTGCTCGTCCGTGACGGTGCCGTCCTCCCGCGGACCGACCCCGAGCAGCAGGTTGCCGCCCGTCCCGATCGTCTCCGCGAAGTACCGCACCAGCTGCCGCACCGACTTGTGGTTCGTGTCGCCGGGCTGGAACCCCCAGGAGTCGTTCACCGTCAGGCAGAGCTCCCACGGACCGTCCGGTGCGCGCAGAGGTACTCCCTGCTCGGGGGTCGCGTAGTCCCCGTGGCCGATCAGGCGCGCATTGCACACCGTGTCCGGATGGGCACCGAGAACACGGGCGGCGAGCGCGTCCGTGCCCCACTGTTCCTCGGCGCGTTCCCACTCGCCGTCGAACCAGAGGAGATCCGGTCGGTACCGGTCCACGAGCTCGCCGACCTGGCCGTCGCGGTAGGCGAGATAGCGGGCCCAGGCCTCCGTGTCCTCCACCCCGTTCCGGGGCGCGACCCAGCGGCTGGTCAGCACGTCCTCATGGGTGGGGGAGGGGCGGGGGTGCAGGACGCTCGCGTAGTCGGGGTGGTTCCAGTCGGAGTGGGAGTAGTACAGGCCCACCTTGAGCCCCTGCTCGCGCAGCGCCGTGGCGTACGGCCCGACCAGGTCACGCCCGGCGGGCGTCCGGCGGACGACGTCCAGATCGCCGAACCCGGTGTCCCAGAGGGCCACCCCGTCGTGGTGACGCGCGGTCAGGACGGCGTAGCGCGCACCGGCACGCGCGAACAGGGCGGCCCAGCCGCGCGGGTCGTAGCGTGCGGCGGTGAAACCGCCGAGCTGCTTCATGTACTGCTCGTGCGAAAGCTGTCCCGTGTAGAAGGCCCAGGACTCGGGGACCCCCTCGACGGCGTAGATGCCGTAGTGGACGAAGATTCCGAGCTTCGCGTCGGAGAACCAGGACTGCATGGGCATCGGGCAACACCTCTCTCCGGTGAACGGCGACCGGCGGCGCGGCCCGTGCCGCCCCTGGCCGACGGAATGCCGACGCCGGCCCGGACGCGCCGGGCTCGCTCAGCCTCCGCCGGTCCATTTCCCGCCGGTGAGCAGACACGGTACTGAAGCGACGACGAGGCGCAGCAGCTGGACCGAGCCTTCGGCTCCGATGCGTACGACAAAGCGCTTGTGGCGCGCGAAACGGCTCCGCCCAGGCAGGGCGGAGCCGTTTCGCGTGAGGGGCGTACGGATCAAGCGCGACGCCGGTTGCCCGAGATGACGCGGTACAGGACGAGGAGAATGAGCGAGCCGACGATCGCGGCGATCCAGGTGGAGAGGTCGAAGAAGCCATCGATGGAGTCGATGCCGAAGATGACCTTGCCGAGCCAGCCGCCGAGCAGTCCGCCCGCGATACCGATGAGCATCGTGATGATGATGCCGCCCGGGTCCTTGCCCGGCATGAGCGCCTTGGCGATGAGGCCCGCGAGCAACCCGATGAAGATCCAAGCAATGATGCCCATAATGCCTCTCCTACCTGGGGATATAAAGACGGTGTCAAGGACCGTCTTTACCGTGCCGGTGCTTTCAAACGTGGATCACCAGAAGCCGAGGCGGTGCTGAGGCGTGCGGAAGGCTTGTCAGGCTGCGCTTCCCGCCGAAGTCCGGGCGATATCAGGGGCCGTCACGGCGCCCGTGTCCTCGACGACCGCGGCCTTGGCCGGTACCCCGATTCCGAGCTTGTCGAGGATCTTCTTCTCGATCTCGTTGGCCAGGTCGGGGTTGTCCTTGAGGAAGTTGCGGGAGTTCTCCTTGCCCTGGCCGAGCTGGTCGCCCTCGTACGTGTACCAGGCGCCGGCTTTGCGGACGAAGCCGTGCTCCACGCCCATGTCGATCAGACCGCCCTCACGGCTGATGCCCTGGCCGTAGAGGATGTCGAACTCCGCCTGCTTGAACGGCGGCGCGACCTTGTTCTTGACGACCTTGACGCGGGTGCGGTTGCCCACGGCGTCGGTGCCGTCCTTCAGGGTCTCGATCCGGCGGATGTCCAGACGCACCGAGGCGTAGAACTTCAGCGCCCGGCCACCGGTCGTGGTCTCCGGTGAACCGAACATCACGCCGATCTTCTCGCGCAGCTGGTTGATGAAGATCGCCGTCGTCCTCGTCTGGCTGAGCGCGCTGGTGATCTTCCGGAGCGCCTGGCTCATCAGGCGGGCCTGCAGACCCATGTGCGAGTCGCCCATCTCGCCCTCGATCTCCGCTCGCGGCACCAGGGCCGCGACGGAGTCGATGACGATCAGGTCGATCGCGCCGGAGCGGATCAGGATGTCGACGATCTCCAGCGCCTGCTCACCGTTGTCCGGCTGGGACAGGATGAGGTTGTCGGTGTCGACGCCGAGCTTCTTGGCGTACTCCGGGTCCAGAGCGTGCTCCGCGTCGATGAACGCCACCGAGCCGCCGGCCTTCTGCGCGTTCGCCACGGCGTGCAGCGTCAGCGTCGTCTTGCCGGAGGACTCCGGCCCGTACACCTCCACCACACGGCCGCGCGGTAGACCGCCGACGCCGAGCGCGACGTCGAGCGCGGTGGACCCGGTAGGAATCACCTCGATGGGTTCGACGGGCCGCTCGCCGAGGCGCATCACCGCGCCCTTGCCGAATTTCCGCTCGATCTGTGCGAGCGCGGTGTCCAGCGCCTTCTCGTGATCGGTTCCTGCCATGAGCTTCACCCGGTCCGATTGAGTGGCACGCCGCACGTCGGAGAACGTGAGCGTCTACTGCCGACAACGGACGTGTCGGAGATCCCAAAAAGCGAACATCCGATCGATTTTCGTGTCCAGTGAAAGGTATCAAACCGAGGGAAGCGGGACGGGTCGCGCGCCGGGACGCTCCGGACGCAGGCCGCGCCACCCACTCCGTGACGTACTGGGGCGGGAAGCGTCACCCGCTGTCTTCCGGGCCCACATGGGTGACGCGGCGGGACCTTGCGTGGTCCGCAGCGACGACACACGGCCGGAGCTGCGAACCACGGCCACCTGGGACCACACCATGAGACACCGGACGTGTCTCCGTTGCCGCCTCACGTGGCCCGGTGGCGGCAGTGCCCGAGGCCGATCGCGGCAGTGGCGTTCAGGCTCCCGGAAGAAAGAGGCAGAACGGATGGCCGTGCGGGTCGCGGAGGACCCGTACATCCGGCTGCGGCTGGTGATCCTCCAGCGTCGCGCCCAGGGCACACGCCCGCTCGGTCTCCGCCTCCAGGTCGTCCACCTGCAGATCCAGGTGAGCCTGCATCTGCTGGGCACCAGGGCGTTGCGGCCACGTCGGAGGCGTGTGGTCGGGCTCCAACTGGAAGCTGAGGCCCGGGCGTTGTTGTTCCACCGCCCTCAGGCGGACCCACTCCGGGGTGCGCTCCACCTCCTGCCAGCCGAGGAGGGCGCGGTAGAAGTCGGCCAGTGCGGGAGGGTCCGGAGTGCCGAGGACAAAGGCACCTAGTGTCGTCGTCATACCTCCAGCTCTGCCCCGGGCGATCACGCCCACACTCCTGTGCGCCGAGCGTCGCCGGGACGGACCATGGTGCGAGTGGCGGGCAGGTCCCTGATCAGATCGACCGTGGCGGCAGTGGGCGCAGGGCCGGGCCGTGAAGTACTTCGCCGTCGATGCCGAAACGCGAACCGTGGCAAGGGCACTCCCACGCGGTTTCCGCCTCGTTGAAGGCGACCAGGCAGCCGAGATGCGTGCAGCGCGCGGACACGGCGTGGGCGACCCCGCCCTCGTCGCGGTAGACGGCGCAGCGCCGTCCCTCGACCCGGACGACCGCGCCCGAGCCGGGGGCGATCTCGGCGACCGAGTCGACGTGGGTGGTCCTCAACCTGTCACCTACGAAGTGGCGAGCGACCTCCGCCTGCTGCTTCAGCAGGGCCGTACCTTCACGAAGTGTGCTCCACAGACGACGCGGGTCGTACAGCCCCGCCCACTCGGGTTCGGTGCCGGTGAGGGCCGACGCCAGCAACTGCCCGGCCATGGCGCCCCCGCTCATTCCCCAGCCACCGAAGCCTGTCGCCACGTACACATGGCGTGCGCCCGGATGGAAAGGGCCGACCAGCGGCACTCCGTCGCTCACGTCGTTGTCCTGGGCGGCCCACCGGTAGGCCGTGTCACCGACCGGAAAGTGCTCGTGCATCCACGCGTCCAGACGCAGGAAGCGCTCGCGGCCGTCGTCCGTGCCTGGGGTGAAGCTCTCACCCGTGACGATGAGCAGCCGGCGGTCCTCGTCGAGCGGAGCCGTGCGTACGGATCGCTTCCCCATGTCGTCCGTGATGTACATGTGCTCCGGCGCATCGGCGACGGGCAGGGGAGCGGCGACGACCAGTTCACGACGCGGTGACAGGCGCGCGAAGAGCAGCGCCCGGTCGAAGACCGGGTAGTGCGTGGCGACGACGACGTCGGTCGCCGTGATCGTCGCGCCCCGCTCCGTCGTCAGCCGGCACGGGCTGCCCTCGGCGAGGCCGGTCACCCTTGTTCGTTCGTGGACGGCGCCCCCTCGTGCGGCGATGTCGTCCGCGAGGGCGAGGAGATACTTGCGCGGGTGGAAGCGCGCCTGGTGTGCGACGCGCACAGCCGCGGCCACGGGAAACGGCAGGTCCGTCTCCGTCACGAGCCCGGCGTCCAGACCCGCCTCCGAGGCGGCCTCGGCCTCGGCCTGGAACGCGGCCCGCTGTCGCGGGTCAACGGTGAAGGTCAGTGAGGACGACCGTTCGAAGTCGCAGTCCACACCGAGTTCCGCCGCCACGGACGCGACCCGCTCCACCGCCGCCTGCTGGGAGCGTGCGTAATGACGTGCGCCCTCCCGCCCCCGCGTGCGGCGCAGCCGCTCGTACACGAGTGAGTGAGCCGCGGTGAGCTTCGCCGTCGTGTAGCCGGTCACCCCCGCGGCGACGCGGTCCGCCTCCAGCACGACCACGTTCCGTCCGGCCCGGGTCAGTTCCCAGGCGACACTCAGGCCGGCCATCCCGGCCCCGATCACGGCGACGTCCGCGGTGATGTCCGTGTCCAAGGCGGGCCACCGGGTGCCCGGTGCCGTGGCCATCCAGTACGACTCGGCCGTGCCGGGTAGTTCAGATTGCTTGGTCATGGACGACGTGTTCCCTCAACGGCCGAAAGGAGACGTGTGAGGCCGATTGTTCCCCTGCTCGGCCCTGACCCGCAGGTGCCGGGTCCAGCCGCTGCCGAAAGCGTGTCCGGCACCGTTTCGGTGGGCGAACGCTCACGACGGGACGGACCGTAACCGGCCGGAAGGGGCCGGCGTGAGCGGACACGCTGAGCGCGTCACCGGGGCGTTCAGCTGCCTGTGCGTGCCTGTGCGTGCTCCTGATGGGCCTGGCCGCGTGCGCCGGCGTGGCTCCCCGGGATCCAAGCCCGTCGGCACTCCCCCCTCCTCCGCCGGCATCGAGGGATGAGCCGCACCGGCCGCCGCCGTCCTCGGCCAGGGGCCGGGCGGACGGCCCGGCCCCTGGAGTCCGGCGTTACAGGCTGCGGCGTGCCGGTCGGACTCGCCCGACGCCACGAGCGACGTCAGTCGTCGGCACCGTCGCCGAAGGACGGTCGAAGGTTGAGCGCGGTGAGGATGTCGTCGTTGGACGCACCGGCCGGGACCATGGGCCAGACCATGGCGTTCTCCTCGACGATGAAGTCCACCACGACCGGCCGGTCGTCGATCGCGTTGGCGGCCTCGATGACGCCGTCCAGGTCTTCGGCGGATTCGCAGCGCAAGGCAGCGCAGCCCAACGCCTCGGCGAGCTTCACGAAGTCGGGCACCCGGGTGCCGGCCGGCGCACCTTCGATGCCTTCCTGCGCCGAGTGCAGAGTGCTGCCGGAGTAGCGGTCGTCGTAGAACATGCTCTGGAGCTGCCGCACCATGCCCAGGGCGCCGTTGTTGATGACGGCGACCTTGATCGGGATGTTGTTGAGGGCGCAGGTGGTGAGTTCCTGATTGGTCATCTGGAAGCAGCCGTCGCCGTCGATCGCCCAGACCGTACGACCGGGTTGGGCGGCCTTCGCGCCCATGGCGGCAGGAACCGCGTAGCCCATGGTCCCGGCGCCGCCGGAGTTCAGCCAGGTGCCCGGCTTCTCGTGCGGGAGGTAATGGGCGGCCCACATCTGGTGCTGGCCGACGCCCGAGGTGAAGATGGTGTCGTGCGGGGCCAGTTCGCCGATTCGCCGGATCACCTGTTGAGGGGCGAGACGGCCGTCGTCCGGCACGTCGTACCCCAGCGGGTACGTGGTCCGCCAGTGGTCCAGTTCCTGCCACCAGTCCGCGTAACCCCGGGCGGCTGCCGGGCCGTTGGCGTCCTCGTTCCGGACGGCCCGCACCAGAGCGCTGATCACCTCCCGGGCGTCCCCGACGATGGACACGTCGGCGGCCCGGTTCTTGCCGATCTCCGCCGGGTCGATGTCGGCGTGGACGACCTTGGCCCGCGGGGCGAAGCTGTCGACATCGCCGGTGACGCGGTCGTCGAAGCGGGCTCCGAGGGCCACGATGAGGTCGGCCCTCTGCAACGCGGTGACGGCAGCGACCGAACCGTGCATGCCCGGCATTCCCACATGCTGCGGGTGACTGCCGGGGAACGCGCCCAGCGCCATCAGGGTGGTGGTGACGGGGGCCTTGGTCAGCTCGGCGAGGGCCTTCAGCTCGGCGGTCGCGCGGGCCTTGAGGACGCCGCCGCCGACATAGAGGACCGGACGCTCGGCCTCCGCGATCAGTCTCGCCGCCTCGCGGATCTGTTTGCCGTGCGGCCTGGTCGCCGGTCCGTCGGCCGGAGCGATCTGCTTCGGTGGCCAGCTGAACACCGTGTCCGACTGGAGTGCGTTCTTGGTGATGTCGACCAGCACCGGGCCCGGCCGCCCGCTGGAGGCCAGGCGGAAAGCCTCCGCGATGGTGTGCGGGATGTCCTCGGCACGGGTGACGAGGAACCCGTGCTTGGTGATCGGCACGGTGATGCCGACGATGTCCGCCTCCTGGAAGGCGTCGGTGCCGATCAGATGGGAGGCCACCTGCCCGGTGATCGCGACCACCGGGACAGAGTCCATCGCGGCGTCCATGAGCGGGGTGACCAGGTTGGTGGCGCCGGGACCCGAGGTGGCGATGCACACCCCGACCCTGCCGGTGGCCTGCGCGTACCCGGTGGCTGCGTGACCCGCGCCCTGCTCATGACGGACCAGCACATGCCGAAGGCGTGTCGAGTCCATCATCGGGTCGTAGGCGGGCAGGATGGCCCCGCCAGGAATCCCGAAGAGGATCTCCGCTCCGGACTCCTCGAGCGAGCGTACGAGGGCCTGTGCACCCGTGAGGTATCCGACGGAATCGGCGGTGGGCTCGACGGATGTGGATGCGGACCCGGCCGTGTCGCTGAGGGTCGTGTCACTGAGGGCCCCCAGGGGGATGCCGGACTCAGAAACCTGTTCAGTCATCGACATTCTCTCTTTTTCCATGACAAGTCGTTGAGGGGAAGATGCATGGACGTGCGCGCGCTCTTCTGACGACGCCGGATGACGGCGGAGCAGCAGCAACAAAAAACCCCTCGAGCCGGTGGGCAAGCGAGGGGAGCGCGTCGGAGCGGTGACCGTGGTTCAGAGGGTCCCGGCTTCAGCCGACGCGCCGTCCAAGTACGAGAATGCGGGTGTGCATCGGGCCACCATCCACGCCCCAGGGAGATCTGTCAACTCCACCGGGCGCGCGGCAAGGTCGGGGACGCGCGGAGCCCGAAGCCGTCCACGCTCTGCGGGTTGCCTGATGAGGGGGCAGCGGTTGGCCGGGCGTTCGTGGCTGTCGCTGGATCCAGGTGAACGCCCCCTGGCTGATCATGATCCGCTCGCGATCACCGGACGGAGAACGCACCGGCAGCCGCCGCCAGTACCGCCGCCGCGGCGGCCTGCTCCGGGAGCCGCGGATCGGGATCGGCGCGCAGGAGCACCAGTTGGTGGTAGACCGGCGCCGTGGCGGCGATCAGCAGACTCTGTGCGTCGGTGTGCCGCGAGGGCAGTTCCGCCCGTTCGGCAGCGCGCTCGACGAGAACCTCGCACTGGGTGTACCGGTCCGCCCACAGATTCTTCTGCGCCCGCGCGGCCTGCTCGGAGTGGAACGAGACGGCCATCAGGGCGACGGCGATCGACGGCTGCACGGCCAGGGACTCCTGGATCTCCTGGTTGAGGGCCGTCAGATCACCTCGCAGGGAGCCGGTGTCCGGTGGCTGCCAGTCGATCTCGCCGGCGGCGTCGATGACATCGACGAGCAGGCCGCCCACGTCGCCCCAGCGCCGGTAGACCGTGGTCCGGTGTACACCCGCGCGGGCCGCGACGCCCTCCATCGTGAGCCCTTCGTGGCCGGCTTCGGTGAGTTCGGCGCGCACCGCGTCGAGGACCTGGGCGCGGATGCGTGCGGTGCGACCGCCCGGACGGCGGCCCGGCTTCGTGGCCGGTGTGTCTGTCATCGGGAATCCAGTATCCGCTTGATCGACGTGCCGTGACTGTGTCAGCATCTTAACGCAACAGTTGTCGCACTAGTGCTAGCCCATCCCTCCGGAGAGGAACCGCCTTCCCGATGCCACCCGTTCCCGCCGACCCCACCGTGCTCCACCCGATGCCCGAGCAGCCGCGGGTCGTCCTGCTCAGGCCGTTGGTGAAGTCGCCGCTGATCGAGGTCGGTGACTACTCGTACTACGACGATCCGGACGACCCGACCGCCTTCGAGACGCGCAACGTCCTGTACCACTACGGGCCCGAGCGGCTCCTCATCGGCAAGTACTGCGCGCTGGGCACCGGCACCCGGTTCATCATGAACGGGGCCAACCACCGCATGGACGGCCCGTCCACGTTTCCCTTCCCCACCATGGGCGGATCCTGGGCCGAGCACTTCGACCTGATCACCGGCCTGCCGGGCCGGGGTGACACCGTCGTCGGCAACGACGTCTGGTTCGGTCACGGCGCCACGGTCATGCCCGGCGTACGGATCGGCCACGGCGCGATCATCGGTGCCAGCGCCGTGGTCACCGCCGACGTCCCCGACTACGGCATCGTCGGCGGCAACCCCGCCCGACTCATCCGAACCCGCTACGACGCCGAAGACGTCGCCCGGCTCCTCGCCGTGGCGTGGTGGGACTGGCCCGTACAGCACATCACCCAGCACGTGCGGACGATCATGTCGGGGTCGATCGCGGAACTGGAGGAGGCCGCCGCACTCATCGGCCGTCCCTGACCCCCGGGCGCGCCGCCGTGCCGGCGGACACGTCCCGGCTCGCGATCCCCGTGGCCGGCGTACCCGTCGTCAGCCGCGTCCTGCCCGGCCCCGCGATCAGCCGCGAACCGGTGGCACGCGGTCACCGGGTCACCTGTGCCGACCATCCGTCCCCGTCCACGACGGCCCGGTCCCTGCCGAATCCGACGCGTAGGGCACGACCACGACCTGTACGTCGTCCTCGTAGACGACCCGCCCCGGATCCACGGAACGCAGCACCCGGCAGTCGACGCCGTGAGCGGCCAGGATCTCGAGATAGCCGGGGACCCGGGCGAGGAGATGCGCGGCTGACGGCTTGAACCACGCGGCTGCCCCAGGGTTGACCTCGTCGTCGTACACCGTGGGGTCGACGGTCGAGGGGTCGGTGTACGCGGCGTCGTACCAGCGGTTGTTGCTGCGGCGGAAGGATTCCTGCTCGTCCGAGAGCTTTCCCTCCCGGGCCAGGGTGTTGACGAGTCCGAAGACACCGGTGAAGTGGCCTCGGCCGTTCCGGTGCGGCGACTGGAACCGTACGTACTGGACGGGCTCGCCGTCGGTCATCCCCATCGGGTCATGTTCTCACCCGGCGCCCCGCTCCAGGGCAGTTGGCGTCCCCGCGAGCAGGGCGCGGGTGTTCAGTGCGCCGCGAGGTGCTCGGAGGCCCACGTGGCGAACGTCGTCACCGGGATGTCCAGCGCCCGGGCGAACTCCGGGTGGGCCGGCTGTCCGACGACGTCGCTCCACTCGTGGCCGGCCCCCCATACGGGCATTCCGGCGGCGAGGGCCTCCGAGAGGCTCATCGAGGGGGCCGGAACCTCGACGCCCCACACCTCCGAGAGGGTCCGGGCGATCTCCTTCATGGTGAGCCGGTCACCGGCCAGCTCCAGCTCGATCCGGTGGAAGCGGTCCGGATCGCTGATGGCGTGCGCGGCGGCCGCGCCTATGTCCGTCACTGCCACCAGGGCCAGTTCCGTGTCCGGCTGCAGGACGGTCGCCAGGCCGCCGGCTGGCCCGTGGGGCGCCAGCTGGGGCAGGTTCTCCATGAAGAACGCCGGCTTGACGACGCTCCAGCGGTCGAAGCCCGCACCGCGCACCAGCTCCAGGATCGTCTGCTTCGTCTCGAAGTACGGCTGCATGGGCGCCCAGCGGCCCTCGGCCCAGCCGGGAGCCCGAGTGTGTGCGCCGACTCCGCTGGTGGAGGACTGCACGAACTGCGGCACCCCCGCTTCTCCGGCCGCGTCCACCAGGTTGGCGGCCTGGGCCAGTTCCGCCGCGAAGTCGACGCCGTCCTCGCTCATCGGCGGCATCTGCACCGAGAACACCGAGCGGACACCGTGGACGGCGGGGTCCAGCGAGGCCCGGTCGTTCAGGTCGCCGGTGACGAGTTCGGCGCCCAGGGCCTCGACGGCCTTCGCGCTCTCCTTGTGCGGATCACGCACCAGGGCGCGGACCGGAATGCCGGCGGCCAGCAGCGCACGGGCCGTCGCCCCGCCCTGACGGCCGGTGGCGCCGGTAACCAGAACAGGGGCTGAGGTGAGAGTCATGATCACTCCTGCTGATGAGGCGTCGACAAGAAACGGCGGGGCCCGCCGTTTTGCTTCGGCTACGATATGGCGGGGGCCACCACTTAGCAAGCGAGGGAGAGCATGCCCGGTCAGCGCTCAGACGCACGCCGCAACTACGCCCGCATCCTGGAAGTGGCCGAAGCCGAGGTCTCCACCCACGGTGCCGACGCCTCCCTCGAGCAGATCGCCCGTACGGCAGGCGTCGGCTCAGCCACCGTGCGCCGTCACTTCCCCACCCGGCAGGCCCTGCTGACGGCCGTCTTCCACGAACGCATCGAGGCCCTGTGCGAACGCGCGCGGAAACTCGAGGAGGCCCAGGACAGCCGCGCGGCACTCCTGACCTGGCTGCACGACCTGCTCGCGTACGCCGTCTCCGCCCGCGGACTCGCCGACGCCCTCACCTACGAGCCCCCCACTCCCCACCCCCGTGACGACTCCTGCGGTGCCGCTCTCGAAGCTGCGGGTACACCGCTGCTGCGCCATGCCATCAGGGTCGGCTCGGTCAAGGAGACCGTCACCTTCCATGACCTGCTCACCCTCACGGTGGGCATCGCCCTGGCAACCGAACAGCACCCCGGCGCCGCCGAACAGGCCGACCGCCTTCTCCGGCTCGCGGTCGACGGAGTCAGCCCCCGAAGCTCCGCGCACTGAGCACGGGCTTGCGGGGAGGCGCGTGTTGCCGTTTCCCGGCGCACCTTCGACCTCGGCCTGGGCCCGTGGGGCGGCACGCCGTGGCCCGGCGTCCCCGGCTTCGTGGTCACCCACCGCACCAGGGAAGACCTCCTCGGCGACAACGGCGGAACGTTCGCCTTCGCCGGGCTGAGGGAGGCGGCCCGGCGCGCCAAGGAGGCCGCGGGGGACAAGGACGTCCTGGTGCTGGGCGGAGGCACGCCCCCGTTCGCCGGTGAGCGGGCCCGGCTGATCCAGCGGGGGGAGAGCCCGTCAGGGGGTCCGTGACCCCCCTGCGCTACCGCGTCCCGAAACCGTAGGTGTCCACCGGCCGTCGGTGAAGGGCGTCACCGACGGCCGACGTGTACGGATTCAGTTGACGTAGACCTCGGCACGGTCGACGCTCACGAAGGACCCCTGGGACTGGGCGTTGTGCTGCCCCGTCACCCGGATGCGGAGGGTGTGGCTGCCGTTCCCGAGCCGTGGGCTCCTGTACTGCACGGCCTCTCCGATGCGGATGGCGCCGTGGAAGTCCACTGTCTGCTCCGGCCCGCCGTCGATGCTGATGGCCGCGTATCCGTTGCCCGTGTCCTTCACGGACAGCAGGATGATGCGGGTGCCGGTGAAGGAGAACGTCGCCGTGGCGCCCGCCCTGTCGCTCCAGTGGTCGTCGCTCCAGAAGCACTGGGTCGCGCAGCCTGTGCCGGAGTTCCAGGCGCCGCCGTAGGTCACGCCGCCCGCCCCGCTGGAGCGGCCGTCGTCGTTGATCCAGTAATTGCCGGAACCGGGATCGCCGGAGGGCAGGTCCTGGGTGGCGCCGAGGGCGAGGGGCCGGCCGAAGTCAGGAGTGCCGTCGGCGCGCCACGTGAACTTCTGCGCCCGGGTGGTGCGGTTGGTGTAGGTGGACACGGACGTGGTCTTGGCGTGATAGACGATCCAGTCCTCCGTGCCGTCCGGGGAGCGGAAGAAGGCGTGGTGGCCGGGGCCGAACACGCCCCGTTCGTCGGCCCGTGAGAACACCGCGTCGGGATGCTGGTACCAGGCGCCCGGTACCAGCGGGTCGGCGTTCGCCGGCAGCGACATCATCCGGACCTGGTAGTCGGGCTTTCCGGTGTCGCAGGCGGAGTAGGTCATCCATACACGGCCGTTGCGGTAGAGGAACTCCGGTCCCTCGCGTACTTCCGGGCACCCGCCTGCCGCGTCGAAGGCGACGGCGTTCCCGGAGACCGTGTAGGGGTTGGACATCGGGGCGATGTTCAGGCCGTTGTGCTGGTACTGGTTGATACCGCTGTAGGCGAGGTAGAGACGGCCGTTCATCTGGAGGATGCCGGCGTCGATGGCGAACTCGTCGGCGTGGTTGGGCGGGGCGAGCTTCGCCTTGAAGTGGTAGGGGCCGGTCGGGTCGTCGCGCTCCGACTCCAGGACGTACAGGCGGTGGTGGTCGTCGACGCCGTCGTCCGCCGTGTAGTAGAGGTACCAGCGGTCGCCGAAGCGGTAGAACTCCGGAGCCCAGATGTTGCGGTTGCGGGAGGGGTCGGAGTCGGTCCACACGGTGACGGGGTCGGCGGCGGCGAGGTTGCCGAGAGAGGGCGAGCGCCACATCTTGATGCTGTCGCCCTGGGTGGTGGTGAGGTAGTAGTTCCCGCTCCAGTGGGTCATGAACGGGTCGGGTCCGGTGTTGAGCGGGTTACGGAACGTGCCGGCCGCGGCGGCGGCCGCCGGTTCCGGCGACGGTGCTGCGGCGGCCGGGGCCGTGACCGCGGGCAGCAGACCCAGGACCAGCCCGAGGAGGGCGGTGACGAGGGCGCCGACGTGTCTCGTGGGGCGTCGGGTCGATCGTGAGGGCATGAGGCGTCCTTCCGGGCCGAGCCCGTTGGGGGGACAGGGGACCACACGCGCATTTACATCGATGTAATGACGGGGCGCCACGTTAAGTAAGGGCGGTCACCGTGTCAATGCCTGGCACACACGGGCGTGTTGAGGACGCCGCTGCCGCCGGGGCACCCCGCCCGGCGGGCCGGTCCGTGCCTCGCGGGACGTGGGGCCGGGCGGGCGCGGTCCGGAGCGGGACCGGCGGCCCATAGGGTGACCCCCATGTCTGTCACGTTGAGCTCCACCAAGACCCGCGCCGCCCTCCGCGTTTCGGCCCGCGTCTCAGGCGAGTTGCTGATCGTCCTTGTTATGACCGCAGTTGCGGTGTGGGTGCTGGGGCGGATGTGGTCGGTCGTCTGGCCGCTCATAGTCGGCCTGCTGCTCACCACCCTGACGTGGCCCATAGCGCGATTCCTGCGCCGGCGCGGGTGGCCCCCGGCCCTCGCGGCCTCGGTCGTGACGGTGCTGTTCCTCCTGGTCGCCGCTGGGGTCGTGGCGTTGATCGCGGTACCGGTGTCCTCCCAGTCCGGACAACTGGCCGACGGTGTGGTCGAAGGCATCCAGAGGCTGCGCGAGTGGGCCTCCGGGCCGCCGCTCAACATCGGTGACGATCAGATCACCGGTGCGTTCGACTCCGCGACCGCCCGCGTCCAGGACAGCCTCGGCAGCATGGTCACCACCGTCGTCACAGGGGTGAGCACCGTGGTCAACGGTGTGGTCACCGCTGTCCTCGCGGTCTTCCTGATGTTCTTCATGCTCAAGGACGGCCCCCGCTTCCTGCCGTGGCTGGAGCGTCAGCTGCCCGGCCGGCTCGCCACCGATGTTCCTGCCGTGGCGTCCCGTGGTTGGGAGACACTGGGCGAATTCGTGCGCTCCCAGGCCTATGTCGGCCTGCTCGACGCGGTCCTCATCGGCCTCGGCCTGTGGATCGTGGGGGTGCCGCTCGTGCTCCCGCTGGCGGTGCTGACCTTCGTGTCCGCGTTCGTCCCGATCGTGGGAGCCCTGTTCGCCGGTTTCGTCGCCGTTCTCATCGCCCTGGTGTCGAACGGGCTCACCGACGCCCTGATCGTGCTGGCGATCATCGTCGTGGTGCAGCAGCTGGAGGGCAACGTGTTCCAGCCCATGATCCAGAGCCGCGGTCTCGGTCTGCACGCCGCTGTGATCCTGCTCGCCGTGACGCTGGGGGGCAGCCTCGCCGGCATCGTGGGCAGCCTGCTCGCCGTTCCGGCCGCCGCGCTGATCGCGGTGGCCTGGAACTATCTGCGCGAGCAGCTCGCCGAGGAGCGGCAGGAGCCGGACGCGTCACCCGGTGGCGACCCGTCATGAAGCCTCCCGGCTCGTCCCGACGGGCGGGACGAGCCGGGGAGCCACCTCCATGCCTCGGACGGCGCGTACGGGACCGGGGCTGTCCGCCGCGCTCCAGCGGTGTCCTCTCGCCCGCCCCGTTCCCCCGGGCAGGAGCGCCTCATGCGGGTGGGGCACTCAGGTCCGGGCGCCCTCAGCACCCCCGGAGCCGGCCCCCACCAGGGAAGGCGCGGCCGCCGGTGAGGGCGGAGCCGAGGCGGCCCGTCCGGTCGGCACGTGCTGGTCACCGTCCCGGAGCCGACCGGTCGCCCACACGCTCACCAGGCCGGTCAGCGTCAGGTAGCCGCAGGCCCACCACGGGCTTCCCGTACCGAGGGCCAGGAGCGCGGTCATGATCAGTGGAGTGATGCCGGACGCGAAGATGCCGGACATCTGGTAGACGAACGACATACCCGTGTACCGCACCGGCGTGGCGAACAGGGCCGCGAACAGGGTTCCCTGGGCGCCGTAGAACGAGCCGTGCACGACGCCCAGCGTCACGACGAGCGCCGCCGCGAACGCCCAGGTTCCGCCGGTACCGAAGAGCCAGAAGGCCGGGAAGACCGAGACGGTGAACGCGGCCATCCCCACGAGGTAGACCCGGCGGGCCCCGTAGCGGTCGACGGCTGTCCCCGACACCGGAATCAGCGCTGCCATGACGAGCGCCGCGGCCGTGACCGCGAGCAGCACCGGGGTGCGCTCCAGCTCCAGAGTCCCCGTCGCGTACGTGATGGCGAACACCGCCCAGGTGTTGAAGGCCGCCCCCTCGCCCCACCGCGCGAGCATGCCCAGCAGGACGTGACGGCGCGCGGCCGGCTCTCGCAGCAGTTCCACCAGCGGCGCCGCGCGGGGCAGTTCCTGGAGGCGGCGCGCCGCACGGAAGGCGGGCGTCTCGTCGATCTTCAGGCGCACGGTCAGTCCGACCACGACGAGCACCAGGCTGATGAGGAAGGCGATCCGCCATCCGTAGTCGAGGAACGCCGACTCGCTGAGGACATTGCTCAGCAGCGCGAACACCCCGGTGCCCAGGGCCAGCCCGATGGCGAGCCCGATCTGCGGAAAGCTGCCGAACCGGCCCTTGCGCCCCGACGGCCCGTACTCCACGGCCAGCAGCACCGCCCCGGCCCACTCCCCGCCCAGCGCCACGCCCTGTGCGACGCGCAGGACCAGAAGCAGAGCGGGAGCGAGGACACCGACCTGCTCGTACGTGGGCAGCAGACCGATCAGTGCGGTGGAGACCCCCATGAGACCCATGGTGAAGGCGAGGGTGTGCTTACGGCCGATCCGGTCACCGAGGTGCCCGAAGAGCAGGCCACCCACGGGACGGGCGACGAAGCCCACCGCGAACGTCGCGAACGACAGCATCGTGCCGACCGTGCCATCGGCCGTGGGGAAGAACAGCTTGTTGAAGACCAGCCCGGCAGCCGTGCTGTAGAGGAAGAAGTCGTACCACTCCACCGTGGTGCCGAGCAGGCTGGCGAGCACCACGGTCCTCAGCCGCCGGGGAGCCGTGGAATCCTGTCCCGGCTCCGGAGCGCTCTGCCGTGCCTTCGGGGGCACGGGCGTGGCGCTCACCGGCCGGCGAACGGGACGGTGCCCGCCTCGACGGTGCGCGGACCGGCCGGGTGCTGCCACAGACCGCGCTTCTCCAGCAACGGCAGGACACCCTCGCCGAACCAGTACGCCTCCTCCAGGTGAGGCACGCCGGACAGGACGAACTCGTCGATGCCCAGCCGGTGGTACTCCTCGATGAGGTTCGCGACCTCCGTGTGACTGCCCACCAGCGCCGTGCCGGCACCGCCGCGGACCAGGCCGACGCCCGCCCACAGATTGGGGTAGATCTCCAGGTTGCCGGTGTCCCCGCTGTGGTGCAGCTCGCGCATCCGCCGCTGTCCCTCGGACTCGCTGGCCGCGAGGCCCCGCTGCACCGCCTTGACGCGTTCCGGGTCCATGGCGGCGAGGAGCCGCTCCGCCTCGGCCCACGCCTGAGCCGATGTGTCCCGGCTGATGGTGTGCAGGCGGATGCCGAACCGTACGGAGCGTCCCTGGGCGGCGGCCAGCGAGCGCACCCATTCGATCTTCTGCTTCACCTGCTGCGGGGGTTCGCCCCAGGTCAGATACACATCGGTGTACCGCGCCGCCACCTCACCGGCCGCGGGCGACGAACCGCCGAAGTAGATCCGCGGCACCGGATCGGGCAGCCTGGTCAACTCGGCTGCCTCGACCCGCAGATGCTCGCCGTGGTGGTCGACCTTCTCCCCGGCCCAGAGCCGGCGCACGATGTCCAGGAACTCCCCGGTGCGGGCGTACCGCTGGTCCTTGTCGAGGAAGTCACCGTAGGCGCGCTGCTCGGCCGACTCGCCTCCCGTGACGACGTTGAGCAGCAGCCGACCGTGGGACTGCCGCTGGTAGGTCGCCGCCATCTGCGCCGACAGCGTCGGGCTTATCTGGCCGGGGCGGAAGGCGACCAGGAACTTCAGCCGCTCGGTGACCTGGGTGAGCATGGCCGTGGTCAGCCAGGCGTCCTCGCACCACGCCCCCGTGGGGGTGAGCGCCCCGACGAAGCCGAGCTGTTCAGCGGTGCGGGCGATCTGGCCGAGGTACTCGACGGAGGCCGGCCGGTCGCCGCCGGCGCTGCCGGGTGTCGAGCCGTGGCCGCCGCCGACGACGTGGCGGCTGTCACCGGTCGTGGGCAGGAACCAGTGGAAGGTAAGAGCAGACATGCGGGAGCTCCCGAGGGGTGCGGAGGACGGCGTGCCGGCATGCCGGGCAGGGCATGCCGCGGCTGCCCGGCGGCGTACGGTCAGGTACGCGTCGAGGCACGCGGGGACACGGGGAGAAATGGCCGCGGCGCGGTGGTGGTGCCGCGGGGACGCGGGTGCGCGAGAAGCTCAGGGCCGGTGGTGCTGAGGCCCCGAGGGCCCGGCAGGTGTCAGCGGCGACAGGTCGCGCTGGACTGGCGACACAGGTCGACGTGCAGGCGCGCCACGAGGAGGTCGGCAGCAGCGGTCATGTCAGGCATTGTGGGGGAGCCGCACCGCTCGGCTCAAGTCCTGACCGGCCGGCGTTTCAGCACGTGAGACCGGCGGCGGCCGAAAGGTGGTCGGGGGCGAGTGCCCCGGCGGGCCGCGGTGGGGCACTCCGCCCGGCCTGTGTCAGGGCTCGCGGAGGCCGCAACCGAGGCCTGGAGCAAGGCCGGTGCAGTGCAAGACGGTCGCATCGTCCGCCGCCACCGCGTGGCGCGCCTCCGCCTGCCGGACCCGGTGGATGATCTCGGCGGGACCGCTCGACGCCAGGACGCTCATGACCTCCGGCCGGTCGGACAGCCGGAACAGGTCCACGAGGCGGCCGGCGCCGTTGCTGAGCAGGGCGGCACCGGACAGCCCGGAGGCCGGACGGCTTCCGGTGACCGCCTCGTCGGCCGCCCGCGGGTCGTCCTTGGCCACCCAGAAGCCGCCCGGCCGGTTCCGGTTGGCGCGCAGCTCCCGGAGAATCCGGTGGTACGCGCCGCTGCCCTCGGCGGTGGCGTCGAGCGCGGACCGGTACGGCCGGCTGATGTCCGCCTCCCGGGGATCGGTGACGACGAGCGGTGGCCCCTCCGCCGTGTCGAGCACGAGGACCGCGTCGCCCAGGACCAGATACTCGGCGATTCCCTCGGACACGCGCAGCACGGCGACGGCCGCCGACGGGCTGACGGGGTCGGCGACGTCGCAGGTGTCCCGGTGATCATCCGTCACCTGCTCGATGGCCGCGGCCAGCAGCGCCGGGAGGCCGCGGTCCCCGGCGAGGGACAGGAGGCCGAGAAGGCCGCCTCCCAGACGTGTGGCGTACCAGGCCACGCCGTGCGGGCAGATCGATCCGGTGCCGGGGATGCCGGCCCCGTCGACCAGTACCGCCGCCGTCGGCACGGCACCGGTGAAGTCCTCGTTCGCGTGGCCGGGCCGTGCCGACGCGCTCGACATCGTCACCCTCATGCCGTACCGCCTCCTGCCGGTCGATGCGTCGACGGTACAACCGCGGACACACACCGGCAGGAGGACGTCGGCCCGAGGGTCAGAGGCGGCCGCCGGGGACCACCGGGAACGTGGCGGGCCCGGCCGGCAGGTCCACCGTGTACTGGCTCAGGTAGGTGTCCAGGTACGGCGAGCGGGCACCGCCGGTGGGGACGTCGTCGGACGGGTCGTCCAGGGCCAGTCGGAGCCGTGCGTCCTTGACGTCGATGGTCTCGCCGGACGGGGTGTCGCGCCACGAGCCGGTCCGGATGGAGCCGACCTCCACCGCGAGGACGTGACCGGCCGCCAGCGTCCAGTCGGTCGCCTTGAGATCGACGGTGAGCCTGCCGGTGGAGAGCAGCGAGACCTGCTCGTCGAACATGACGGCCGTGCCGTCCGGGGCGACGTCGTACAGCTTGAGCATGACATTGCCCCCTCCCTCGGCTCTCAGGGAGATCTGCGGGGTCCCTGTGATCCGCACGGGCTTCTTGAGCGCCTCGGACCACACGAAGAAGCTCGATGTGACCTTCCCCGCCTCCTGGAGCAGGGCTTGCCCCTCGGTCAGGCCCCTCGGTGCCGCCGGGTCGGTGGCGGGCGCGTTCTCCATGTCCCATTCACCGGACGGCTTCACGCGTTCCCGGAGGGACGGCAGTCCGGACGTCGCCAGGGCGGCCAGGGAGGAGAGGCCGCCGTCGTCCACGTAGGAGCCTCCGCCCAGGGGGAGGGTGACGGCACGCTCCACGACCGGCCAGGTCTTCTGGGCCCGCCACGCACCGGTGGAGTCCTCGACCGAGTAGGCCGGGTAGCGGACCTCCGGCCTGCTGCCCTTGAGGTACTGGTCGTAGAAGGAGAGCGTCTCGTCGTACCAGCCCTCACGCCCCATGGACAGGCGCCCGTCGCCGGTGCGGTCCCCGCCGCGTACGTGCTCCCACTGGCCGACCCAGCCGCGCTCGGGGCCCTTGTGGTTGTCCAGGTACTCCTGCATCTCCTCGGGCTTGGTGTTGTTCTCGATGAAGCCCTGGGTGACGAAGAGCGGGGTGTCGGTGCCCTTGGCCGCCTTGGCCAGGTCCCGTGCGGTCCAGAAGGCGTCGTCCTGGTCGGCTATCCGGTAGCCGGCCGCGTTCCGCGTCAGGCACTCCGGATGGGCTTGCTCGTAGCGGGAGTTGGCCAGGTAACGCGGGTCGTCGTCCGGCAACTGGGGGAGCGTGGCGATGGAGTTGTAGGCGTTGGCGGTGCCGGTGACGTTCGGGCGGGGCACGCCGTTCGAGTAGATGTACTGGTACATGTCCCAGACCGGCTCCTGGGCGACGACGGCCTTGAGCGCGCGCTGGTCCAGGTTGTTGCCGATCAGACCGGTCACGGCGTCGTACGACTTGCCGTACAGCCCCACCGAACCCGTGGACCAGGGCTGTTTCGCGGCCCAGTCGATCGCCGCCCTCACGTCCGCCTGCTCGCCGGGGCCACCCCAGTCGAGGCAGCCGGTGGAGCCGCCGAAGCCGCGCAGGTCGACCATGACGAAGGCGTAACCCTGGTCGAACAGGTCGGTGCCCTCGATGAAGTCCTGGAACCGGTCCGAGGGGCCGGTGTGGGTCCAGCCCTCGGCGCCGGACTGCCCGGAGTGCCCGAAGTACGGGCCGACCGACAGGATGACGGGCACCTTCGCCTTCTTGGGCAGCCCTTCGGGAAGCAGCACGTCGGCGTGCAGTTCGGTGCCGGAGCGGTCCGAGGACGGGAAGTAGTGCTGCGTCCAGCGGGAGCCCTCGGGTACGCGGTCGTTCTCCTGATGTGTGACGGGGCCGGTCGCGGTGGCGACCGGCCTCGTCCGCTCCTGCGCCGCAGCGGGCCCGGAGGCGGCTGCGGGGCCGGCGAGGACGCCGGTCAGCGCGAGGGTGGTGACGAGTGCTGAGGCGGCCCATCCGGCCGTACGACGTGCTCTCACATGCTTCTCCCGGCTTGGTGGGTACGGGGTGTCGCAGTGGTGCAGGCCGAGCAGCGGCCCCCCGGGCCCGCGGTGAGGAGCGCAGCGTGGGACGCGCACATCCGCGGAGCTGGATCACAGTCGCGGACGCGAACCGGAGCCGACGGCGGTGAAGTCTATGATCACTCCGGGAAAGCTTCAACAGGCACGTGTGTCACGCGTGTTACCGATTCCCGGGACCGGGCCCCGCCGTGATCACGGCACCCCCGCCTCGTCCTACTCGTGGCCGGGGGACCGGGTGGCGTCGGTGACGCGGTCGAGCCGGTAGTAGTCGGCGACGCACCCCCCGGGCCAGTACGAGCGCCCCTGTCGGCTGAAGGGCTCCAGCATCTGACTGATCACGAGCCGTTCGTACGGGAGGACCCTGGCGCCGGCGCGCGCTCCCTCGCGCAGTCGCCGGTCCTGGGCGTCCCACTCCTCGGCCCGGGCACGCATGTTCGTGTCGAGGTCGAGCAGAGCCACGGCCGGCCCGAAGCAGACCAGGACGCAGAGCACCGCGCACGCCGCCTGAAGGGGGCCGGTCCTCCGCGCCCGCTGCCGGGCCGCCAGCCCCAGGAGCGCACCGGCAGCGACGAGCAGCGCCACGTAGACCAAGAGGTAGTCGTTCCAGAGCCGGTTGGCGCTCGGATCGCTCACCCGGTCCTGGAACACCGGATAGGTCACGACCGTGCAGAGGAAGCCGGACACGAGAAGCGCGGCCACCGCCGCACAGCCCGTCAGGAGCCGGTGAGCGGGCGGGCGGGGCGGGCTCCCGTCCGGGCGACGGCACAACAGCCCCAGGAGCATCCCCACCGCGACCGCGCCGACGTACTGCCATGTGGTGGCCACGGTCAGCGCGATCTCCGCGAACCCGCGCAACGAGGCGCCGAGCGACTCCGGCGCGACCATGGACGTCGTACCCGCACCGAACCGGTCACGCCGGGTGTTCGAGCCGGGTGAGGTGATCAGCACGAGGGCCCCGGCGACGACCCCGGTGATGCCCGCCGCGCACCCGAGGCGGAGGAAGCGCCGGAAAGGGCCGGCGGCAGCACGGCCGCTGAGGACGAGGACGGTGACCAGCAGCACCGTCACGACGATCGCCGTCTCCTCCGAGAGCGTGCCGACCGCCAGGCCTGCGACGAGGGCGACGGCGAGGGCCGCACCCCTGCCACGGGGCGAACGGGCCACCAGGAACGGGAGCAGCGCGGCACAGGCCAGCACCGGTGGCATCGTGTGCGAGACGGACGCGGCCGGCCAGTAGAACGTCTTGTACGTGTTGGGCGTGACGAACAGGAAGAGCGCGGTCGCCATGGCCGCGACCAGCAACGGCAGCCCGCGCGGCACGGTGAGCCGGAGACGCCGCAGCGCGAGGACCGCCGCAGCCCAAAGCACCGCCAGTGTCAGCACGCCGGTGACCAGGCCGAACCACTGGTGGCCCGCGACCTGGAACTTCGCATAGGCGCCGACCAGTACGGCGTTGGCGACCCGCCCGTTGTCGTCGAAGTAGAACCGGCCGATCAGGCCGGTGACGCCGTGGTCCCGCACCGTGGGCAGGAAGCACCAGTCGTCCGCGCCGGGCCGGACCGACCGCCCGAACCACGCTGCCGCGGCGAGCAGGGCCAGGGGCGGGAGTGAGAGGGCGGTCAGCCAGAGCGAGGCCCGCGAGCCGTCCTGCGGACGCCGGGCCGGGCCCCCGGGGTCGTGCACCGTGGCATCCGGCCGGTCAGGGGCCGTCGACTCCGGTGTGCTGTCGGACATCCGCGATCACCGGTCCTCGGAGGCGCGGAGGGGGAGGTCGGGGACCGGCGCGCCCACGGGCGGCTCGGGCTGCTGGGCGGACCGGCCGGCCGGAGCGGGGGCCTCGCGGCGGCCCGACATGATCGCCCACCGGGCCAGCAGGAAGGAGACCGGGGTGACGAGGACACCGGCGACGAGCGCGGCCAGGTTCTTGTCCATACCGAGGCCGCTGACCGCCCCGTAGAGCAGAGCGCCCGAAGCGACGAGGTTCACCAGGCTCGACACGGGATAGCGCACGAAGGCGCGCCATGTCGGCTTCGTACGGCAGGTGACGTAGGAGTTGAGCAGGAACGAGCACACGATGCTGACCGCGTATCCGAGGACATGGGCGACCAGGTAGGGGATCCATCGGTTCAGGACGGCGTAGACACCCAGGTAGACAGCTGTGTTCACGCATCCCACCAGGACGAAACTGGCGAACTGGCGTGCGGTGCGGCCCCGGGGGGAGTCGGTCGCGGTCATGGCGGGCGGAGTGCGGTCCGACGGCGCCGGACAGCTCTCGTCGGTCTCACGCACCACATAGGGCGGCCGGTGTTTGGCCTCGTGGTAGATGCGCCCCACGTACTCGCCGATGACTCCGAGGGTCACCAGCTGGATGCCGCTGAGGGCCACCACCGCCGTGAGCAGCGTGGCATAGCCCGGTGTGTCCGCGCCGTGCAGCACCACGGTCACCACCGTCCACACCGCGTAGGCCAAAGCCGAGAGGAAGACCCAGAAGCCGGTGTAGATGGCCAGACGGAGCGGGCGGTTGTTGAAGGACAGGAGTCCGTCGATGCCGTAGTTCAGCAGCCGCCGGCTGCCCCACTTCGAGCGGCCTGCCACGCGTTCGCTGTTCCGGTAGCGGAAGCTGACGGTGTCGAAGCCGATCCAGGAGAAGATCCCCTTCGAGAAACGGTTGCTCTCCGGCATGGACAGGACACTCTCCACCGCCCGCCGCGACAGCAGCCGGAAGTCCCCGGTCCCGTCGAGGAGCTCCACGTCCACACAGCGGCGCACGACCGCGTAGTAGGCGTGGCTGAGCGTGCTGCGCACCATGCCCTCGCCCGAGCGGTCGCGACGCGGGATGACCTGGTCGTAACCGTGCCGGTGCAGTTCGAGCATCCGGGGGATGAGCTCGGGAGGGTGCTGGAGATCGGCGTCCATGATCACCACGGCGGCGCCCCGCGACATGCGGAGCCCCGCGAGCATGGCGGCCTCCTTGCCGAAGTTCCGGCTGAACGCCGTGTAACGGGTCCTCTCGTCCTGGGCGGCGAACGCGTTGAGCAGCAGCCGTGTGCGGTCCTTGCTGCCGTCGTCCACGTAACAGATCTCGAAGGTCTCCTCGAGCCCTTCCAGGACGCCGATCAGCGCCGCGTGGAAGGCACCGATGCCCTCGGCCTCGTTGAAGCAGGGCACGACGACCGACAGCTGAAGGCCGGTCACGCGACACCTCCGGACGTGCGGGGACCCGGAGCGGCAGGTTCGGCGCGCTCCGTCCCGCAACAGTCGCGCATCCGGTGGAGAAGTCCTCCTCCTACCGCTCCGGACGCGCGAGCCGTCGGCCTCTTTCGCACGAACGGCGCATGGCCGGGCGGGCTACGTGGCGTCCGGCGGCCGGATCACCGGTGGCCCACGACGTTGACGACGCGGCCGTTGGGGTCACGGACGAAGAACCGGCGCACACCCCACTCCTCGTCCTGGAGGGGATGCACGATCTCGGCGCCGTTCGCCCGCATCACCGCGTAGGCCGCGTCCACGTCGTCCACCTCCACGCTCACGTCGGGCACCACCGGTGCCGCCTTGTCGTGGCTCATGAAGGTGATCTGTGCCGTGGGGTTCGAAGGAGAGGCGAGCGTCATGACCCACCCCAGGTTCATGACCTCCTCGAACCCCAGGAGTCCGTAGAACCCCCGGCTCTCCTCCATGGCCTCTGAACGGATGTCCGGCACGACGCGGCGGATGGACACGGTGGACTCCTGCTGACGGACGGCGGCGGATGTGCCTCCTATTCTGTCGGCGAATCCGATACCAGGTGTCGAAGAGGATCCGTCCCTGCGGGTTCCGGCGTGTCAGACCGCTTGTCGCAGCCCCGCCACCAGGAGCCCGACCAGTTGACGTGCGTCGTAGCCGCGGTTGCCTCCGGCGCCCGCGCAGAGACCCCCGACGCCACGCATGAGGGAGTAGGCGTCCATGCCCGGACGGATCTCACCCGAAGCGGCCGCTGCCGCGAGCAGTTGGCCGCACACGGGTACGAGCCGCTCGACGAAGTAGGAGTGCAGGGGGTCGAAGCAGGGGTCGTCGGACTGCAGCACGGTGGCCAGTCCCTGCTTCGTGACCACGAAATCTACGAAGAGGTCGATCCACCGCCCGAGCGCGTCGTACGGGGACGGGCCGGTGGCGAGGAGGGAGGGGCCGGCCTCGGCGAGCGCCTCGACCTGGTGGCGGTAGACGGCGACGATGAGGTCCGCCCGCGTGGGGAAGTGGCGGTAGATCGTGGCTGTCCCCACGCCTGCCTGGGCGGCGATGTCGCGGATCGGCGCCTCCACGCCCGAGGTGACGAAGACCGACGCGGCCGCGTCGAGCAGGACCCCCTCGTTGCGCCGCGCGTCCGCCCGCTTCGGCTTGGACGCACCACCGGTGCCCTGCTGGCTGCCGCCCACCACACTCGCTCCTCCGCTGTCGCTCGCTAAACGGGACAGTGTCCCGTATGTTTTATCCGGGACGTTGTCCCGTTTTCCATGATGGCAGATCCGATCGAAGGAAGACCATTCCATGGCTGCTTCAGACATGGCGACGACCGCCGACGCGTCCACACCCGTCATCTCCGTGAAGCCGGTGGTGCTGGAAGCGCCGGGGCGGGGTGAAGACCTGCGGGTGAGGGTCTCGGCGCCGGCGACCGGCAGCGCACTGCCGGTCATCGTCTTCGCCCACGGCTTCGGTTCGTCACTCGACGGCTACGGCCCCTTGACCGACTTCTGGGCCGCTCACGGCTTCGTGGTGATCCAGCCCACCCACCTCGATTCCAGGACGGTCGGCTTGTCCCAGGACGATCCCCGTATACCGCGGCTCTGGCGCTTCCGTGTCGAGGACATGAAGCGCGTCCTCGACGGACTCGACGTGCTGGAGGCCGCCGTACCCGGCCTCGGCGGCCGCCTCGACCGCAGCCGGATCGCCGCGGCGGGCCACTCGTTCGGCGGCCAGACGGCGGGCAACCTGCTGGGCCTGCGCGTCCTCGACCCGGTGAGCAAGCAGGAGGAGGACCTGTCCGACGCGCGGATCGGAGCGGGGGTGCTCCTCGCCACCGCAGGGAAGGGCGGCGCCGACCTGACGCCGTACGCGGCCGAGCACTTCCCGTTCATGAATCCGAGCTTCGCGAACATGATCACGCCGACCCTGGTGGTCGCGGGCGATCAGGATGACCTCCCCCTGTCCGTCAGGGGGCCGGAGTGGCTTGCCGATCCCTACTTCCTGAGCCCGGGGGAGAAGAGCCTGCTCACCCTGTTCGGGGGTGAGCACTCGCTCGGCGGGATCACCGGGTACGAGGCCAGGGAGACGACGGACGAGGACCCGGGACGCGTGTCCTTGATCCAGCGGGTCACCTGGGCCTACCTCCGTCACGCGCTCGACGTCGAGCACGCGAGCTGGGAGGCGGTGCGGAAGGCTCTGGCGGAGAGCGCCGATCCCATAGGGCGGATCGAGTCGAAGTCCTGAGAGGGGAACGCCCGACGCCGGCGAGCGCCCGGTCCAAGCCGTACCCCAGGGCCGCTACGGCAACCCGGCGGAGCGAGGCTCACCTGCTGAGCAACGGGGCCTCATGGGACGTTCGTTGAGGGGCCGGCGCCCGGTCCCATGCCGCGCGCTATCGACAGCTCCGGAAGATGAGCTTAGGCTCACCTAAATTGCAGCGGGCCGCTCCGTCCGGTGTGCCCGGCCCTCGGCACCCCGCGCCTTCGGGCGGTTTCCCCGCACGATGGGAGTGACATGTCACAGGTTCGGCCTGGCGGCGCACCACAGGTCCACGACCTCATCGGCATCGGTTTCGGACCGTCCAACGTGGCGATGGCGATCGCCGTCGGCGAGCACAACGCGGGGACGGGCGCGCACGAGCCGGTCACCGCCCGCTTCTTCGAGCAGCAGCCGCGCTTCGGCTGGCACCGCGGAATGCTGATCGACGACGCGACCATGCAGGTGTCCTTCCTCAAGGACCTGGTGACGCTCCGGAACCCGGCCAGCGAGTACAGCTTTCTCTGCTACCTCAAGAGCAGGGGCCGGCTCGTCGACTTCATCAACCACAAGAACCTCTTCCCCCTCCGGGTCGAGTTCCACGACTACTTCGAGTGGGCCGCGGCCAAGGTCGACGCCATGGTCTCCTACGGCCATGAGGTCGTCGGCGTCACGCCCGTCGTGGGCGACGGCACCGTGGAGTACCTTGACGTGACGGTCCGCTCGGCCGGGGAGCTCGTGGCCCACCGGGCCCGCAACGTGGTCATCGGGACCGGGCTGCGGCCGCTCATGCCCGAAGGGGTGGAGCGCGGTGACCGTGTCTGGCACAACTCCGACCTGCTGGCGAAGGTGGACGGCCTGAAGGGCACCTCGCCCTCCCGGTTCGTCGTCGTGGGCGCCGGGCAGAGCGCGGCCGAGAACGTGGCCTACCTGCACCGCCGCTTCCCGGAGGCCGAGGTCTGCGCGGTCTTCTCGCGCTACGGCTACAGCCCCGCCGACGACAGCGCGTTCGCCAACCGGATCTTCGACCCCGGGGCCGTCGACGACTACTTCGCCGCACCCGGGAGCGTCAAGCGCAGACTGATGGACTACCACGGCAACACCAACTACTCCGTGGTGGACATCGACCTGATCGACGACCTGTACCGGAAGACGTACCAGGAGAAGGTCCTCGGCACCGAGCGGCTGCGCTTCCTCAACGTCTCCCGGCTCGCCGCCGTCGAGGAGGGGACGGACACGGTCCGTGCCACGGTGAAGTCCCTCGTCACAGGCGAGGAGACCGTCCTGGACGCCGATGTCGTGGTGTTCGCCACGGGCTACAGCCCCGTCGATCCCCTCGGCCTGCTCGGCGAGGTCGCGGACCGCTGCCTCCTGGACGCGGACGGGCGTGTCCGCGTCGAGCGCGACTACCGCATCGCGACCGGTCCCGGCCTGAACTGCGGCATCTATCTGCAGGGTGGCACCGAGCACACGCACGGCATCACGTCGGCCCTGCTCTCCAACACGGCGATACGGGTCGGCGAGATCCTGGACTCGCTGCTCGGCCGGGGCGTCAAGGAAGCACCCGACGAGGCCCGGCTGGTCGCGGAGGCTGCCGGGGGCACCACCCGCTAGACCGCACGCATTCACCTCCCGGCCCGCGCCGGGCGCCCAACTGCCCACGCGTACCGCGTAGATCAAAGGGATATCGTACGTCGCCATGAGCACGACTGCAGTGGAGCGGCCCGCTCCCAGGGGCACGACAGAGGCCCGCCGAAGACGGGTGGTGGGCTTGGCCGCTCTGGTGGCGATCCTCGTGATCGGGTTCGCCGCGTCGCTGGCCGTCGGGGCGCGGTCGCTGAGCCCCGCGGAGGTGTGGCACGGGCTGTTCGCCGCGCCCGACCCCGACCAGCGCCTCACCGAGATCAGGCTCATCGTGCGCACCGTGCGGGTCCCCCGGACGGTGCTCGCGATCGTCGCCGGCGTCGCGCTGGGCATCGGCGGGGCGCTGATCCAGGGGTACACCCGCAACCCGATCGCGGACACGGGGTTGCTGGGCGTGAACTCCGGGGCCTCGTTCGCCGTGGTGACCGTGATCGCCGTCTTCGGCTTCGCCGACCCGTTCCAGTACGTCTGGTTCGCCTTCCTCGGCGCGGCGGTCGCCGGTGTCGTCGTGTTCGGGCTGTCCGGTATCGGCCGGGGGGCCGGCAATCCGCTGACGCTCGCGCTGGCGGGCCAGGGGGTCACGGTGTTCCTCGCGGCGATGACCACGGCGGTCGCGCTGTCGGACCTGAAGTCGCTGAACGCGCTGCGGTTCTGGAACGCGGGCTCCGTGGCCGGCGTCGGCTTCGAAGTGATCTGGCCGGTCGCGGCGTTCGTCGCGGTCGGCGTGGTGCTGGCCCTGACCACGCTGCCCTCCCTCAACCTGCTCAACCTGGGGGACGACGTGGCGCGGGGGCTGGGCGTGAACATCGCGCTGAGCAGGACCGTCGGCATCGTCGCCATCACCCTGCTCGCGGGAGCGGCGACGGCGGCATGCGGCCCCATCGCCTTTCTCGGGCTGATGGTGGCCCACGTCGCCCGGTATCTGACCGGGCCGGACTATCGCTGGCTGGTGCCGTACGCGGGTCTCCTCGGAGCGGTGGTCCTTCTGGTCTGCGACATCGTGGGACGCGTGGTGGTGCGGCCGGGCGAGTTGGACGCGGGTATCGTCGTGGCCCTTCTCGGCGCCCCGTTCTTCGCGGTTCTCGTGTGGCGAGGAAAGTTCAGGAGCACATGAACGGGACCGATGTGGAGCGGCGGGTGACGCCCGGCGTGCGGCTCGGCCAGGTGTCGTTCGTCTGGCGGCCCTGGATGGTGAGCGTCACCCTGCTGCTGGCGGCGGTCACCTTCCTGGTGTTCTGTCTGTCCATCGGGATCGGCGACTTCCCCATAGGCCTCTCCCGGGTGATCGCCACGATCCTGGGCCGGGGCGAGCAGGTGGACGAGTTCGTGATCATGGACCTGCGGATGCCGCGCGCCCTGGCGGGGCTCCTCGTGGGAATCGCTCTGGGGGTGTCCGGCGCCATTACACAGTCCGTGGCCCGTAACCCACTGGCCAGCCCCGACATTCTGGGGATCACCGGGGGAGCCAGTGCCGTCGCGGTGTTCCTGGTGACCGTGTCGGGAGGGACCGCCGCCGCGGTCGTGAGCACCGTGGGCCTGTCGGCGGCGGCGCTGGCGGGCGGCCTCTGCACGGGGCTGCTGGTCTACTTCCTGGCGTGGCGGCGCGGGATCGACGGCTTCCGGCTCATCCTCATCGGCATCTCGGTGACCGCCATGACGGAGGCGATCACCACCTGGCTTTTGACCGCGGCGGACATCAGGGACGTGGCGCGGGCACAGGCGTGGCTGGTCGGGTCGCTGGACAACCGGTCATGGGACGAAATCCGGGTGGTCTTCTGGTGCACGCTCGTCCTCCTGACGGTCGTCGCGGCCGCCGCGTTCCAGTTCAAGCCCATGCACCTCGGCGACGAGGTCGCCGCGGGGCTCGGCGTCCGCTTCTCGAGGGTGCGGGCGGTCCTGCTCCTGTGCGCCGTGCTGCTGGCCGCCGCCGCGGTGAGCGCCGCCGGCCCGGTCCCCTTCGTGGCCCTGGTGGCGCCGCAGGTCGCCATGCGCCTGACCAGATGCCCGACACCTCCACTGGTCGCCTCCGGCCTGGTGGGCGCGTTGCTGCTCATCGGCTCGGACCTGGCCGCCCGCTCGGCGCTGCCGGTCACCCTCCCGGTCGGCGTGGTCACGGCCGCGATCGGCGGGCCCTTCCTTGTATATCTGCTGGTGCGGGCGAACCTCAGATGACCGACGAACACGACCGGACGAACCGGGCAACGGGGGGACCTGTGGGTACTGAGCACATGACGAGGACCGATTCGGCGGTCGGCGACGTCCCGCGGCTGGCGGCGAGGAGCATCACGGTCGGCTACGGCGGCCGGACCGTCATCGACGGGCTCGACGTGACGGTCCCGCCCGGACTGATCACCACGATCATCGGCCCCAACGGCTGCGGGAAGTCGACCCTGTTGCGCACCCTCACGCGGCTGCTCAAGCCGACAGCGGGTGCGGTCGTGCTGGACGGCGAGGACATCGCCAAGCTCAGGACCAGGGACGTCGCGAAGAAGCTCGGTCTTCTGCCGCAGGCCCCGGTCGCGCCGGAAGGGCTCACGGTGGCCGACCTGGTGGCCAGGGGGCGCCACCCGCACCAGAGCTGGCTGCGGCAGTGGTCGTCCGACGACGCCTCCGTCGTGGAGCGCGCGCTGGCCATGACCGGTGTCTCCGAACTGGCCGACCGCCCCGTCGACTCGCTGTCCGGCGGGCAGCGCCAGCGCGTGTGGATATCGATGACGCTGGCTCAGGGCACCGACCTGCTCCTGCTGGACGAGCCGACCACGTACCTGGACCTCGCCCACGCGATCGACGTGCTCGATCTGGTGGACGACCTCCACGAGTCGGGCCGTACGGTGGTCATGGTGCTGCACGACCTCAATCTGGCCACCCGTTACAGCGACAATCTGGTCGTCATGCGGGACGGGGCGATCCTGGCGCAGGGTCACCCGCGTGACGTGATCACGGCGGATCTGCTGCGGGAGGCGTTCGGGCTGCGGGCCAAGGTGATCGACGACCCGGTGGGGGACCGCCCGCTCATCGTGCCCATCGGTCGCACGCACGTGCAGCTCAACTGAGGTTCCCGCCAAGGAAATACGTCAGTTAGGCTAGGCTAACCTCACCTCGTATGGATAAGGTTTGCCTGCCCTTGTACGGGGTGAAGCGGACAGCGCGAAAGCAGGGGATTCTCGGATGCTCTTCCACAGATCGACGTTTCGGAAGCCATGGCGGCGGCTGGCGGCGACCCTCACCGCCGTGACGCTCGGCGTCGGCCTCCTCGCGGCATGCGGTTCCGACTCGGAGGAAGGGACGAGCGACAAGGCTCCGGCCGCCGCCGGCGGTGCGTTCCCGGTGACGGTGGAGCACGCGTTCGGGTCCACGAAGATCGACAAGGCTCCTGAGCGGGTGGTCACCGTCGGCTACACGGACGACCAGGCGGTCCTGGCCTTCGGCATCAAGCCGGTGGGCATGGTCGACCAGTACCCGAACCCGGCGGGCGAGTCCCCCGACATCAACACCCAGTGGCCCTGGGTGAAGGACAAGTGGGGCGACGCCCGCCCCGAGGTCGTCATGAAGAACGGCGACGCGGGCCCCAACTACGAGAAGATCGCGGCTCTTCGGCCCGACCTGATCATCGCCGTCTACTCCGAGATCGACGAGGCCGCCTACGGCAAGCTCTCCAAGATCGCTCCCACCGTGGGCCGCACCAAGGGCGAGAAGGATCTGTTCAGCGCTCCGTGGCAGGACAACGCGGTCCACATCGCCAAGGCGCTCGGCAAGGAGGACGAGGGCACCGAGCTGGTCAAGGGCATCCAGGACAAGCTCGACGCCGCGCGTGAGGCGAACCCGGAGTTCGGGAAGGAGACCGCCGTCGCGGTGTCCTGGTACAAGGACTCGATCTCGGCCTTCACCACCACCGACGTACGCGGACGGCTGCTGACGGGAATCGGCTACAAGGGCGCGACCCAGATCGACGAGGTCGCCGGCGGCCAGTTCTCCACCGAACTCTCGCCCGAGCGCGTCGACCTGATCGACGTCGACCGCATCTTCGTCATCAACGACAAGGCGGACACGGAAGCGCTGAAGAAGTTCGAGCTGTTCAACAACCTGTCCGCGGTCAAGGACGGCAAGGTCTCCTACCTCCTGGACAGCGAGGGCCCGGCGGTCGGTGCGGCTCTCTCCCAGGGCACCCTGCTCTCCCTGCCGTACGCGATCGACGAGCTCGTCAAGTCGGCCGGCCGGTGACACACGCCGCCCGGCCCCGTCGGCGCCCCGGACCGGTGCCGGGGTGAGCGCCACCACCACTCGCGTCACCCCGGCGGCCACCCTGCGCACGGCGGCCGGGGGCGAGTCCACCCGCTGGGTCGCCGCGCGCTGCCGAGAAGTGCCGTGGCTGACGGCCGCCACCGTGCTCACCACGGTGGCCGGGGCGGCGCTCCAGGTGCTCCCGGTGCTCCTGCTCGGCCGGGTGGTCGACGGCGTGGTCGAGGGCGACGGACGCTCGGTCCTGGTCACGATCGGGGTCCTCATGGGAGCCGCCGCGCTGCTCGGCGCGGCGGTCACCGCCGTCTCGACCTATCTGATCGGGCGGCTGGGCGCGGACCTCCTCGCGCGGCTGCGGGAAGCCGCCGTGCGGGCGGTACTGGGGATGCCCAGCGCACGGATCGAGCAGGTCGGCCGGGGCGACGTGCTGTCCCGGGTCGGCGACGACGTCGCCGTGCTGTCCAGGGGCATCCGTACGGCCGTCCCCACGGTGTTCTCGGCCGGCGTGCTGGTCGCCATCGCCACGGTCGGGATGTTCGGGCTCGACTGGAGGCTCGGCCTGGCGGGCGCAGGCGCGCTGCCCGCGTACGCGCTGGCGCTGCGCTGGTATCTGCCCCGGTCCGCCCCGCTGTACCAGCAGCAGCGAGCGGCGCAGGCCGACCGTGCGCAGGCGCTGATCAGCGGACTGAACGGGATCGACACCGTACGGGCGTACCGCCTCGAGGGTGCCTTCCGCGAGCAGGTCACCGTCAAGTCCTGGCGCGTACGGGACCTCGGCATCGACGTCTTCCGGATCTTCGGCCGGTTCGTCGGCCGGGAGAACCGTGCCGAGTTCATCGGGCTGGTCCTGATCCTCGTGGTGGGGTACGCCCTCCTGGAGGCCGACGCCGCGAGCCTGGGCGAGGTGTCGGCGGCGCCGCTTATGTTCCACCGGCTGTTCACGCCCCTGGGCGCCATCATGTTCACGTTCGACGAGGCGCAGAAGTCGGGCGCGAGCCTCACCAGGCTGGTCGGGGTGCTGGGGGAGTCCACCGAGGACCGGCTGGTGGGCGATGCCTCCGTGGCGTCGGCGGACGCCGCTGATCACCCGGTGACGGTGGAGGGACTGACCTTCACCTATCCCGGTGCCGAGGAGCCGGTCCTGCGGGACGTCAGCCTGACGATCCCGGCAGGTGGCTCCCTCGCCCTGGTGGGGGCCACAGGAGCGGGCAAGTCGACCCTCGCCGCCCTGATCGCCGGCATCGGGAGCCCGCAGGCCGGTTCGGTGCGCGTCGGGACGCACGACCTCTCCGGTATGGACGAGGCGGGAGCGCGCGCCCTGGTCAGCATTCTGACGCAGGAGACGCACGTGTTCTCCGGCCCGCTCGCGGAGGACCTGCGGCTGGCCGCCCCCCGAGCGACCGACGGGGAGCTGATGAACGCCCTGCGCACCGTCGGCGCCGAACCCTGGGTCTCCGCCCTCCCCGACGGGCTGGACACCACGGTCGGCGAGGGCGGCGAGCGCCTGGACGTCACGAAGGTCGCCCAGATCGCCCTGGCCCGGCTGGTGCTGAACCGGGCACCGGTCGTCGTGCTCGACGAGTCGACCGCGGAGGCGGGCAGCGAGGGTGCCGCCGAGCTGGAGAGGTCCGTACGGGCCGCCTGCGCGGGCAGGACCACGCTGTACGTGGCGCACCGGCTGACCCAGGCGATGGCCGCGGACCGGATCGCCGTGCTGGACGAGGGGCGCGTGGTGGAGCAGGGGACCCATGAGGAGCTCGTGGCCCTGGGCGGACGGTACGCACGACTGTGGCGGGCCTGGCGCGAAGGCAGTTGAACCATCCCTGAGTTGAGTTGGTCCCACTTTCATACGCTGGAAGGACGATGGGTCTTCGATGACGGATCCCACAGCTCGCCCCGTGTCGCTCTCCCCGACGAGCCTGGACGGCGTACGCCGGCGAACCGGTGACCATTCCGACAGGACCATCACCGAGGCCTGCGCCATCGGTCTGTCGTACTGGGCGACGGGCCGCAGCCCCGACGGCATCGATCTCACCCCGGGCACCCTCTTCCCCGACGTCCTCCGGTGGGTCGACAACGGGGGTTCCGCACCCGTCGGCTGGGAGGTGGGCGCCGACGGCCGGAGCATCCACGTCCCCGCAGGCGTCGCGCCCGGCGACGCACAGCTCGCGCTGGACGACCTGGCCGACTTCCCGGACCGGCCCCTCGGCACCATCGGCCCCTTCGGCCCGGCGGCGAGGATCAAGGCCCTGACCGAGTGGAACGACACCGAGGCCGACCGGATCCGCCCGACCGTCGTCGAGATGTTCCGCGAGCAGGCACGGGCCAGGCCGGACGCCGTCGCGATCGTCGACGAGCACCGGTCACTGACGTACCGTGAGACGGCCGAGCTCTCGGGCCGGCTGGCCCACCATCTGATCGGACGCGGGCTCACCGCCGAGCAGGTCGTCGGCATCTCGCTGGGCCGCTCGGCCGACATGGTGATCGGCCTGCTCGGCGTGCTCCAGGCCGGGTGCGCGTTCGTGCCGCTCGACCCGCAGTGGCCGGCCGAGCGCCGGGCCGTCGTCATCGAGGACGCCCGGGTCGTGCTGCAGCTCAACGACTCCGGTGAGTCCCCGGCGGGCGAACCCGCGGCCGTGGCCGTCTCCATCGGGGCCTGGCGCTTCGGATCCGGTCCCGCCCAGGGGCCCGAGGTCACCGTCCCCGGGGCCGCTCTGGCGTACGTCATCTTCACGTCCGGTTCCACAGGCCGGCCCAAGGGGGCCATGATCCGCCACGAGGCGATCAGCGAACGTCTGCTGTGGCAGTCCAGGGAGATCCTGGGCTTCGGCCACGACGACGCGTCACTCTTCAAGGCGCCACTGTCCTTCGACATCTCCATCAACGAGATCTTCCTGCCCCTGGTGTGCGGCGCCAGACTCGTGGTCCTGCGGCCCGGCGGCGAACGCGATCCCCACCATCTGCTGAGTGTGCTGTCCGAACAGCGCGTCACCTTCACCTATCTGGTGTCGTCCATGCTCGACGTGCTGCTGGAGATGGAAGGCGGCTCCGGGCAGCTGGACAGCCTGCGGCACGTGTGGTGCGGCGGCGAGGTGCTGACCCCGGAGCTCTACGAGCGTTTCCGTACCCGGCTCGGCATCCCCATGTACCACGGGTACGGCCCGGCCGAGACGACGATCGGCGTCTCGCACGTCATCTACCGCGGCGCGGCCGAGCGCCTGTCGACATCGATCGGCAAGGCGAACCCCAACACCCAGCTGTACGTGCTCGACGACGAGCTGCGCCCGGTCCCGGTCGGGGTCGGCGGCGAGCTGTACGCCGGAGGACTTTTGCTGGGACGCGGGTACGTCAACGCGCCCGGCCTGACCGCGTCCCGCTTCGTCGCGAACCCCTTCGCCTCGGACGGATCCCGGCTGTACCGCACCGGTGACCTCGCGCGCTTCGCCCCGGACGGTTCGCTGGACTTCCTCGGCCGGGCCGACAACCAGATCAAGATCCGCGGCATGCGGCTGGAGATCGAGGATGTCGAACTGGGCCTCGCGGAACATCCTTCCGTACGGCACACCTGCGTCGTCGCGAAGAAGAACACGGCGGGCGGCACCTATCTGGTGGCCTACGTCATCGCTTCCACCGGCGGCGAGGAGCTGCACGCCGACGAGGTCAGGGCGTGGGCCGAAGAGCACATGGTGGAGTACATGGTGCCCGCCCATGTCGTCGTCCTGGAGGCGTTCCCGCTCACCGCGAACGGCAAGGTCGACCGGGCCGCGTTGCCGGACCCCGTCACAGCGACCGGCTCGGTCGTGGCGCCCGTCACCGTCAGCGAGCGTCTGGTGTGCGCGGCGGTCGCGTCGGTCCTGGGTCTCGACGAGGTCGGCGTCGACCAGGACTTCTTCCGGCTCGGAGGGGACAGCATCCTGGCGATCTCGCTGCTGCGTGCCCTGCGCGCCGCCGGTCTCCACGTCACGGCCGGGCAGATCTTCACCCACAGCGTCGTGGGCGCGCTGGCGGCGGTCGTGAGCGGTGAGGACGTCTTCCGCGCGGAGGACGGGGACGAGGCGACCGGCTCCGTCGTCGGTTCACCCGTCGTGCAGTGGCTCGGCCGGACGACGGACGCGATCGACGGCTTCGTCCAGTCGGTCGTGCTGAACACCCCCGCGGGCCTCACCCCCGGCGCCCTCGACACGATCCTCACCGCCGTGGCCCGGCGCCACGACATGCTGCGCGCCCGACTGGTGCGCGGCGACCGCTGGGGATTCGACATCCCGGAGGCGGACGGAGCCGTCGTGGGATGGCGGGAGAGCGACCTGCCGGCGGACGCCTGTGCGGCGCTCGCGGCGGAGGGGCTCGGCCCGGACCACGGTGCGATGCTGAGCGCCGTCTGGCGCCGCGAGGCACGGCAACTGGTCGTGGCCGTCCACCACGTGGTCGTCGACGGCGTGTCCTGGCGGATCCTCATGGAGGACCTGGCCACCGCATGGCGGCAGTTCACCTCAGGCAGGCCCGTCGAGCTGCCCCCGGTGGGCACCTCGTTCCGGCGCTGGACGCAGCTGCTGGCGGGTGCCGATTTCGAACGGGACCGCGCTGCCTTCCGGCGCTCCCTCCCGGGCCCGGACGGACCGCTGGGCAGGCGGCCGCTGGCCGAGACCGACACCGTCGCCCGGGAACGGAGCCGGACGGTGTCGGTGGGCGCCGGGGCCACGGCCGCGCTGCTGGGGGAGATACCCGCGAGGTTCCACGCCGGCGTCAACGACGTACTGCTCACGGCCCTCGCCGTCGCCCTCGCCCGGTGGCGCCGCGACCTCGGGCAGGACCAGTCGTTCGCGCACATCGAACTGGAGGGTCACGGCCGCGAGGGCCGGTTCGTGGCGGAGACCGCCGGCTTCGAGCCGGACCTCTCCCGGACAGTGGGCTGGTTCACCACCCTGTTCCCGGTGGTCGTGGACCCCGGTGCGGCGATCGACCCGACCGCCCCCGCGTATCTGTCCGCCGCGCTCAAGGCGGTGAAGGACGACCTCCGCCGGGTCCCCGCCAACGGGCTCTCCTACGGCGTCCTGCGGTACCTCACCGACACCGGCCTCGACACCCCGGCACCGCAGGTGCTGTTCAACTATCTCGGCCGCCTCGACTCGGGCACCACCGGTGACTGGCGGTTCGCCGGGGCCGCAGGGCAGTTGGGCGAGAAGCGCGACCCGAGGATGCGCCTGCCGCGCGCCCTGGAGTTCAACGCGGTCGCCGAACCCGCCTCGAACGGCGAGTACGAGCTGGTGACCACCCTCTCCTGGCCCGACGGGATGTTCACCGACGACGACACCGCCACCATCGGCGCATATCTTCGCGAGGCCCTGACCGGGCTCGCCGCCCTCGGCCACGGTGGTCACTCTCCCGGCGACTTCGCCCCCGTGCCGCTCACCCAGGCCGACGTCGACGCCCTGGACGGACCGGCGCTGCGGGACATCCTGCCCCTGACCCCGCTGCAGGAGGGCCTCTACTTCCACTCGGTCTTCGACGACGACGCCGCGGGCAGCTACGTCGAGCAGCAACTGCTCACCCTGGAAGGCGAGGTGGACGCGGACCGGCTGGCATCGGCGGCGACGCGTCTGCTCGCCCTGTACCCGAATCTGGCCGCACGGTTCGTGGCCCTCGCCGACGGCCGGGTGGTCTCCGTCCTGGAGAGCGGGGTGGAGGTCCCCTTCACCACGCTGGACCGCCCCGGCATCACCGACGCCGAGATCCGCGACCACGCCGAACGGGACCGGCGCGCGGGATTCGGCCTGTCCACCGGTCCGTTGATGCGGTACACGCTCATCCGCGCGGGCTCCGGCAGGAACGTGCTGGTGCAGACCGTCCACCACATCGTCGCCGACGGCTGGTCGGTGCCGCCCATGCTCCGCGCGCTGCTGGCCGAGTACCACGCGCCGGGCTCCCGGTACCCGCTCGGCGGCTTCCCCGATCACGCACGCCGGATCGCCACGGCAGACGACGACGAGAGCGACCGGGTCTGGCGCGACCAGCTCACCGGCCTCCCCGGCCCCTCCCTGGTCGCCGAGGGGCACACCCCCTCCGACCGCTTCGCCGACGCCACAGCGGAGCCCGAGGAAGACATCGACGCGGCCGTACGGGCGGCGGGCATCCCGCTGAGCGTGGCGGTGCACAGCGCCTGGGCCGTGACACTGGGCGGCATCCTGCGGAGCAGGGACGTGGTCTTCGGCTCCACGGTGTCCGGCCGCGACGCCGAGGTGCCCGGTATCGAGGACATGGTGGGCCTGTTCATCAACACGATTCCGCTGCGCGCCCGTTGGGACGGGGACAGCACGGCCCGCGACCTGCTCGCCTCCGTGCGGGAACACCAGGGAGCCGTGCTGGCGCACCAGCACGGCTCGCTGGCGCGGATCGGCCGCCAGGCCGGCGGCGGCGCCCTGTTCGACACCCTCGTGGTCTTCGACGTGGCGACCGACATCGGGACACTGCGGCGTCCCGGCGACGAGCTGGTCATCACCGGCATCGTCAACGAGGGCGCCCCCCACTACCCGCTGACCCTGGTCGTGGAACGCACACCCGCCGGGCGCCCCCGCTTCAACCTGATCCACGACAGGGGACTGCTCCGCGAGGAGAGCGTCCAGGCGATCCTTCGTACGTTCACCGCGACGCTCACCGGCCTGCTCACCCGGCCGGACGCCCTGGTCGACGAGCTGGCGCCCGAAGGGTCCCGGCGCCCCGCGCGGATCGCGCCGACCACCCTTGGCCAACTGTTCGACGCGGCCGCGAGCCGTGCCCCGGAGGCCACCGCGGTCACCCACTGCGCACTCGACGGCGAAACCAGGTCCCTGACGTACGGTGAACTGGCCGGCGCCAAGAACGCGCTGGCCTCGGCCCTGCGCGCTGCCGGTGTCGCGCCGGGCACGCGAGTCGCCGTGGCCCTCCCGCGCTCCGTGGAGCAGGTCGTCGCCCTGGTGGCGATCGTCACCGCGGGCGGCGCGTACGTACCCCTGGACCTGGCCTACCCGGACGAACGGCTGGAGTACATCGTCACCGACGCCGCTCCGCAGGCCGTCCTCGTGGACCGTGAGCGGCGGGACCGCTTCACGGAACTGCTGAGCCGGGGACCGGGCGTGCCGCCCCGCGTCATCGTGCTGGGGGAGGAGCTACCGGAGGAGCCCGCGCCCGTCACCGCCCGGGCCGGATGGCACGACCCCGCGTACGTGATCTACACGTCCGGCTCGACCGGCAGACCCAAGGGTGTCGTCGTCCCGCACTCCAGCGTGGTGACGCTGCTCGCGAACACCCGGCCCGTCATGGACTTCGGCCCCCAGGACGTGTGGGTCCAGTTCCACTCGTACTCCTTCGACTTCGCGGTCTGGGAGCTGTGGGGCGCGCTCGCGCACGGCGGTGAACTGCTGGTGCCCGATCACGGGCTCACCCGCTCCCCGGTGGACTTCCACCGGCTGGTCCGAGAGCGCGGAGTGACCGTGCTCAACCAGACCCCCTCGGCCTTCTACCGGTTCGTCGAGGCGGACCGGCATGCGGCCGAGCCCCTGCCCGCCCTGCGCCGGATCATCTTCGGCGGCGAAGCGCTCGATCCCGCGCGGCTGCGCGGCTGGGTGGAGCGGCACGGCACCGGCTCGCCCGAGCTGGTCAACATGTACGGCATCACCGAGACCACGGTCCACGTCACCCACCGGGTGCTCACCGACGAGGACTTCGAGGCGGACGTCAGCCCCATCGGCGGCCCGGTCCCCGGGCTAACCGCCTACCTCCTCGACGACCGGCTCCGCCCCGTGCCGCCGGGCAGGGTGGGTGCCATCTACGTGGCCGGTGACCAGGTGTCGCTCGGCTACCTGGGCAGACCGGGTCTGACGGCGGGCCGGTTCGTGGCGAACCCCTTCGCGGACGACGGCTCCCGGATGTACCACACGGGCGACCTGGCCCGCCGCATCCTCGACGGGGAGCTGGAGTTCGCCGGGCGCGCCGACGACCAGGTGCAGCTCAACGGTTTCCGTATCGAGCTCGGCGAGGTGGAGGCCGCCGTCAGGGCGCTGGACGGAGTGGTCGACGTGGCCGTCACCGTGGCCGGCAGCGGTGACCACCTGGTCGCGCACGTGGTGGGTGAGGTGCCGGGCGACCTCACCGGCCGCCTGTCCGCGAAGCTGCCCGCGCACATGGTTCCGGGCCGGGTCCTCCGGGCCGACGCCCTGCCGCTGACGGTCAACGGCAAGCTGGACCGGAAGGCCCTGACCGAACGCGCCGCGGAGGATGCCCCCGGGGTGGCCGCGAGCGGCTCCGCGCCCGCCGCGACCGGTTCCGCGCTCGCCGCGCTGGTGCAGATCTTCGCGGAGACGCTGCCCGGCTCCCTGGCCGTGGACGGGGATACCGACTTCTTCTCCGCCGGGGGCGACAGCATCGTCGCCATCACCGTGATCAACCGTGCGAGGGCGCTCGGCCTGTCGATCGCGCCACGGGACGTGTTCCTCCTCAGGACACCCCGCGCGCTCGCCGAGCACCTCAAAACGCATACACAGCCGGCCGTGGTACCCGCCCCCGCCCTCCGAGCGGACGGTCCGCTGACACCCACACCGGTCATCCTGCGCCAGCGGGAACTGGGTGGCTCACTCGCCCGGTTCGCCCAGGCCAGGACGGTGGTGGCGACCGAAGGCACCGGGTTCGCCGACGCCGAGGCCGCGGCGAACGCGGTCGTGGCCGCCCACCCGGCGCTCAGACTGCGGCTCCACGTGGAGCACGGCGTGTGGGCGCTGCGTACCGAGCCCGCCCGCGACATCACCGTCGTCCGGACGGACACCGCGGACGCGACGGCGGCGGCGGAGGAGGCCGCCGGGCGCCTCGATCCCGAGGCCGGTGAGGTCATCGCGTTCTCCTGGCTGGAACCGAGCCGGACCCTGGTGGTCACCGTCCACCACCTCGCCGTCGACGCCGTGTCCTGGCTGGTCCTGCTGGACGACCTGGCCACCGTCATGCGCGGGCAGACGCTGCCACCGCCGACCACCCCCTACGCCGAGTACGCCGAAGCCCTGAGCGCCGGGTCCGCCCGGGTCACCGGCGGTCTGGGCCACTGGATCACCACGCTCCAGGCGCCCCCGCTGCTGCCCGCCGCCGAACGGTTGCGGCACACGACGGTCGTCCTCGCGCCCGGGGCGAGCGACCGGGTGACGCGCACCGCGCCCGCCGCGCTCGGCGTGGGCCTGACCGAGTTGCTGTGCGGCGCGCTCCGGACCGCGCTGACACACGTACAGCCGACGCCCACCGACCTCGCGGTCGACCTGGAACGGCACGGCCGGGTACCGGCGCTGGAACACCACGACTACACCCGCACGGTCGGCTGGTTCACCTCCATCGCCCCCGTACGGCTGACCGCGCACACCGACCCCGTGGCGGCGGCCCGCGAGGTGGCCGAACGCCAGCCCGACGCGTACGGACACGTCGCCTACGGCCAGCTCCGGTATCTCAACCCGCAGACGGCCCCGTTGCTGAGGGCCCGCCCCCAGGTGCTGTTCAACTACCTCGGCCGGGGGAGCGAGTCCCAGGTACCGCACATCACCGGCGGAGACCAGGGCAGCCCGTACGCCGTCGAGGTCAACGCCTGGACCGACGAGGCGAGCGGAAGCCTGCACGCGGCCTTCACCCTTGCCGACGGCATTCCCGACGAGCTGACCGGGCACTGGCTCGACGCACTCGAACGCCTCGCGGACGCCTCCGCCACGGCCGAGCGCACGGCACCGGTCACCCCGCTCCAACGAGGCCTCTTCTTCCAGGCCCAGATGGCCGGCCCGGCCGGACACTACGTCGCGCAGAGCTACTTCGGCTTCGACCGGCGCCTGGACACCGACGCGCTGTCCGAGGCGATGGCGCACGTCATCGCGCGGCACCCCGGCGTGGGCGCCGGCTTCACCACCGACGACGACGGCGACCCCGTCCAGGTACTCGCCGCGGGCCGGCGTGTCGACGTCCGTACGGCCGAGCTGCTGACGGACGCGGACGTCGAAGCCCTGTGTGCGCGGGACCGCGACACGGGATTCGACCCCGGCGAGCCGCCGCTGATCCGGATGACGGTCGTACGTCTGCCCGGCGGGCGCGACGGCCTGCTGCTGAGCTACCACCTGCTGCTGTGGGACGGTTGGTCCCGGGAGATCCTGCTGCGGGACCTGTTCGACGCCTACCAGGCGGTCCTCGCGGGCGAGGAACCGGACTCGGCCCCGGCAGCGCCGAGCTTCGAGGACCACGCCCGGGCCCTCGCCGCCCGGGACCCCGAGGTCTCGGAGCGCTTCTGGGCGGAGCACCTGGCCGGACTGACCGGTCCGACGCTCCTCGCAGGCCCGGACCCGTCCCTCCCGGACACCCTGCCGCGCGCCCTCGTACACACCTTGTCCGACGGGGAGTCGGACCTCCTCCGGGAGACGGCGAAGACGTACGGCGTCACGCTGAACACGGTGCTGACCGGGGCGTTCGGCCTCCTGCTCGGCGCGCACACGGGCCGGAGCGACGCGGTGTTCGGCGTCACCGTCTCCGGCCGCGAGGGCGAGGGGCTCTCCGGCATCGTGGGCGTGCTCCTCAACACCGTTCCCCTGTGGACACGGGCACGGCCCCAGGACACGGTCGAGCAGTACCTCTCGGGCGTCCAGGCGGCCAGGGTCGAGGCGATGGAGCACGAGCACCTGGGGCTCGGGGAGATCCAGCGGGCCAGTGGGCACGGGAACCTGTTCGACAACCTGTTCGTGCTCCAGAACTTCCTGGACATGGACGCGTTCGCCGCGATGAACGCCCGGCACGGCATCACGTCGGTGAAGGCCGACGACTCGACGCACTATCCGTTCACCTGGGTCGTCACACCCGGGGAGCGGCTCACGGTCAAACTGGAGCACCGGGACGAGGACACCGGGAGAGCCCGGCGTCTCCTCGACGACTACGTACGCCTGCTGGACGACCTGGCGCGGCAGACCGGACCGATCGGCGCGCTGCGCGGCCCCGGCCCCGAACCCGAGCCCGCCGGACGCACCGACATCGGCACGGACACCGTCGTCGACCGGTTCGACCGGGCGGCGGGCCGGGATCCGCAACGGGTCGCCCTCGTCGCCCACGGTTCGGCCATGACCTTCGCCCAACTCCGCGACCGCAGCCGCGCGGTGGCCGGGGTGCTCGTCCGGCGGGGCATCGGCCCGGAGACGACGGTGGGCCTCGCCGTCCCGCGCTCCCTCGACTCGATCGTGGCACTCTTCGCCGTACTGCGGACCGGAGCGGCCTACGTGCCGCTGGAGCTCGACCACCCGGACGAACGGATCGCCGCGATCGTCGACGCCGCACGCCCGGATGTGATCCTCACGGTCGGTGCCGTGTCGTCACGGCTGACCGGTGACCTGATCGAACTCGACCGGCCCCTGCCCGACTCGGAGCCGTACGTGACGTTCGCGCCGGACGACCCGGACCGCCTGCGGCACCCCGCGTACACGATCTACACCTCCGGATCGACCGGGAAGCCCAAGGGCGTGGTGACCGAGTACGCAGGGCTGACCAACATGCTGATCAACCATCAGCGCCGCATCTTCGAACCGGTGCTCGCCGAGCACGGGCACCGGACCTTCCGGATCGCGCACACCGTGTCGTTCGCGTTCGACATGTCCTGGGAAGAGCTGCTGTGGCTCGCCGACGGCCACGAGGTGCACATCTGCGACGAGGAACTGCGGCGTGACGCGCCCCGGCTGGTCGAGTACTGCGCGGAGCACGGGATCGACGTCATCAACGTGACCCCGACCTACGCACAGCAACTGGTCGCCGAGGGCCTGCTCGACGATCCCGCGCGGCGCCCGGCGCTGGTGCTGCTGGGCGGGGAGGCCGTCACCCCCACCCTGTGGCAGCGGCTCGCGGAGACCGAGGGGACGGCCGGCTACAACCTGTACGGACCCACCGAGTACACCATCAACACCCTGGGCGTCGGCACCTTCGAGTGCCAGGACCCGGTGGTGGGCGTGGCGATCGACAACACCGACGTGTACGTTCTGGACCCCTGGCTGCGGCCGCTGCCGGACGGAGTGCCGGGTGAGCTGTACGTGTCGGGCATCGGTATCGCGCGCGGGTATCTCGGGCAGCCCGCCCAGACCGCGGACCGGTTCGTCGCGTGCCCCTTCGGCGAACCCGGCGAGCGCATGTACCGCACCGGGGACCTGGTCTCCCGACGACCCGACGGGAATCTGATGTACCTCGGCCGGACCGACCAGCAGGTCAAGATCCGGGGCCATCGGGTCGAACCGGGCGAGGTCGAGGCCGTGTTCGCGGCTCACCCGGCGGTGCGGTTCGTCGCCGCGGTCGCGCAGCCCGACCCGCAGGTCGACGGCGCCTACCGGCTGGCCGCCTACCTCGTGCTGAGCGGCTCCGACCTGGCCGCGGTCGCCGCCGAGGCCGGCGCAGGACTGCCGGACTTCCTGCGCCCCACGCACTACGCCCAGGTCGACGCCATCCCGCTGACCGTGAACGGGAAGGCCGACACCAAGGCCCTGCCGGAGGCCAAGCCGCTCGGCGTGCTGACCACGGGAGGCGAGCGCGCGCCGGAGACGGAGACCGAGACACTGGTCTGCGCGTTCTTCGCCGAGGCGCTGGACCTGGACGACGACGAGGTCAGCGCGGTGAGCGACTTCGTCTCCCTGGGCGGGCACTCCATGCTGGCGGTGCGGCTGATCGGGCTGCTCCGCCGGGAGTACGGTCCTGTGATCACGATCCGTGATCTGCTCACCCTTCGAACCCCGGAAGCGATTGCCCGCCACCTTGATGACAACACCTGACGTGCGCCGCCCCCGCCCGGGCGCCGACATCCTCCGGACCGCCCTGCGCCGCAACGCAGGCGCGGTGGTCCGCGGCACCGTCCTCATGGGCCTGTACCAGGCGGGCGAGACCGCCTTCCCGATCGCGCTCGGCCTGATCGTCGAGCACACGATGCGGGACCGGAGCCCCGGCTCGCTCGGCCTGTCGATCGCCGCACTGGCCGTGATCATCACGACCGTCTCGCTGTCGTGGCGGTTCGGGATGCGTGTCCTGCAGAAGGCCAACACGACCGAGGCACACCGCTGGCGGGTGCGGGTGGCGGCCTGCGGCCTCCAGCCGGTGGCCAGGGACGTCGGCCTGAGGTCCGGCGAGGTACTGACCATCGCCACGGAGGACGCCGACCAGACGGCCGACATCGTGGAGGTGGTGCCGCTGCTGGTCAGCTCGCTGGTCGCGGTGGTCGTCGCCTCGGTCGCGCTGGGCCTGGCCGACCTCCGGCTCGGTCTGCTGGTGGTCGTGGGGACGGTCGCGATCCTGTCGGTCCTGAGCGTCATGTCCAAGCGGATCGGCGCGAGCACCCGCGAACAGCAGGCCCGGGTGGCCCGGGCGGGCGCCAAGGTCGCCGACCTGATCACCGGCCTGCGCCCGCTGCACGGCTTCGGCGGCAACCACGCGGCGTTCCGGTCCTACCGGAAGGTCAGCACGGAGGCGAGGCGCCAGGCGGTCACGGTGGCCAAGGTCAACGGCGTGTACGCGGGTACCGCGCTGGCCCTCAACGCGGTCCTCGCCGCCGCCGTCACCCTGACGGCGGGCTGGCTGGCGTACGGAGGCCGCATCACCGTCGGGGAACTCGTCATGGCCGTGGGACTGGCGCAGTTCGTGATGGAGCCGCTGAAGATGTTCTCGGAGATGCCGAAGTACGTGATGATGGCGCGCGCCTCGGCCGAGCGGATGGCGCTGGTGCTCGCCGCGCCGCCGCTGACGGCCCCGGGCCGGGGCAGCCCGGCCACCGGCGGGGACCTCGAGGTCGACGGCGTGCGCCACGGGTCTCTGCACGGGCTCACGTTCCGGGTGCGCGCCGGAGAGTTCGTCGCCATCGCCCCCTACCAGCCGCGTGCGGCCGCCGATCTCGCCTCGGTCCTGGGGGCGAACGTCCCGCCCCAGGCGTACGAGGGCGCGGTGCGGGTCGGCGGGCGGGAGATCGCGGAGCTGTCCGTCGAGGCCCTGCGCGAGCACATGCTGGTGAACCCGTACGACGGCGAGATCTTCGCGGGCAGCCTCCGCACGAACATCGACCCGTCGGGCACCAGCCGGATGGTTCCCGAGGCCGTGGAGGCGTCGCTCCTGACCGACGTCGTGGCCCTGCACCGCGAGGGGCTCGACCACGGGGTACGTGACCGCGGCGCGAACCTCTCCGGGGGGCAGCGCCAGAGGCTGTCCCTGGCGCGTGCCCTCGCCGCCGATTCCGACGTACTGGTTCTGCACGACCCGACGACAGCGGTCGACGCTGTCACCGAACAGCTGATCGCCCGTAACATCGCGAAACTGCGCAAGGGCCGCACCACCGTCGTGATCACCAGCAGCCCCGCTCTCCTGGACGCCGCCGACCGGGTGCTGGTCCTGGACGACGGTGCCGTCACGGCCGACGACACCCATCGCCGCCTCCTGGCCACCGACGAGGCCTACTGCAGGGCCGTGGCCCGGTGACCGCTACCGGGCGAGCGCCCAGGCGACATCCCTGACGAGGGCGTGCCGCCAGCCCGCCCGGTCGTGTCCCGAGGCCGACCGTGAGACGCGTACCGCCGCACCGGCCTGCTCGGTCAGGGTCTCGGCGAGCTCGCAGTGGGGGAGCATCCCGGCCTCGTGTTCTCCCACGTCGAACGCGACCCTCAGCCCGGACAGGTCGGGGCGCTCCCGGAGCCGCGCGGCGATGGCGCCGCCCACGGGGCCCTCCATGAGGTCCGTCCGGTCCAGGGCCCCGGGCGCCCACCAGAACGACGGGGACTGGCAGGCGAGGCGGGACACCAGGCCGGGGAACTCCAGCGCCGCGTACATCGCGCTGAGCCCGCCGAGGCTCTGTCCGGCGACCACCAGCCGGTCCCAGTCGGCGGGCACACCGGATTCCGCCACCAGCCGGGGCAGTTCGTCCCGGACCGCCTCCCACAGCCCGGGGCTGCACTGGAACTCGGCTGCCCTGTCCTTGGCGGGCAGGAAGACCAGGGTGACAGCCGGCATCTCGCCGGCTTCGAAGGCCGAGTCGAACGCGGTCATGGCCGGGTGGAGATACAGCCAGTCGTCGCCGTCGAGCAGCAGGACCACCGGACCGCCGCCGCCCACCGGGTGGACCCGCACGGTACGGCGTCCGCCGAGCCGTCCGCCTGCCCAGCGGATACGGGCCTTCGGCACGGGCAGGACGTCGTCGGCCCCCACGGCGGGCCAGTGCGGGTGGTGAGGGGCGTCCGGCGTCGCGGCGATGGACCGGTCACCGCCCGCCCCGACCGGGTTCAACGGATCGGCGTACACCGCGTCGTCCACGAGGAACCGATAGGTCACCCGCAGCCGCGGGGGCATGCGCACCTCGGCGTACCAGCAGTCGGTGTCGCCCCATCGGCGCAGGGGGAGGGGCTTCGACCAGCTCTCGAAGACGATGGTCGCGGGCGACCGGCGCCACAGGAACAACGTCACCCAGCCGCCGTCGTCGCCCGGTACCGACGAGGGCGACCGCGCGGCCGCCCAGAACGCGTCGGAACCAGGGCTGCCGGACAGTCCGAACGCGCCGAACGCGCTCTCCGAGCCGGCCGCGAGGGAGGACGCGGGCTCGCTCATGGCCGGCCCGCCGGAGCAGCTGTGGGGCATGAACGTCTCCTTGGGAGAGGGAAGTTGCGGAGATGAGCCCGCAATGATTAGGTGAGCCTAACCTAATCATTGCCTTCGCTTCCATCCTCCGTCCACCTCCGAACGGTCCCGCCATGTCCTGTCGAGCAATCCGTCCGCGACCGGTAGGGGAGCGGCTTTGATCACGGTCACGCCGCGCTCTCCCGCCTTGCCGCATGAGCTGCGTGCGACGCGGCCCCGCCTGCGCTCCGGCCTTGGGGCGGACGCAGCCGCACTCGCGGACCTGGCCAGGCCGTTCGTGCACTCGGGGGCCTTGCGTGAGCGGCCCGTCGCGCTCTACGCGGCCCGCGCGGCGGACTTCCTGGTGGCGGAGGGCGCCGGAGGCTCCCTCGAAGGCTGCGTCGGGCTGCGGGTGTACCCGGACGACGCGGGGGGCCAGGGCCCTGCGGGCGTGCTGTACAACTTCTGCGTGGCCGGGCACCGGCAGGGCCGAGGGGTGGGAGCCGGCCTCCTGCGTGCCGTGCTGGCCCGGTCGCACGGCCAGGGCGTCGGAGCCCTGTTCACCGCGACGACCGGTGACGGCGCGCTCTTCCTGCGCCACGGGTTCACGCCCGCTGCCGCGCGTTCCGCACCTCGGCCGTGGGTGAAGTCGCTGGATCCCGGGCGCAACGCGCAAGTGCTCGCGCTCACTTGGTGAGCGCGAGCCGTCAACTCCGGTCGGTGGCAGGGATGGACTGTACAACCCGGGCCGGCCACGCGGTGTTGTTCCCGTCGGGTGCGGCCGTGGCCATCGGCCCGGTCGCGTGGGGTACGACCGTGGTCCTCGGTTCGGCGCTGTCCGGTACGACGACCGTGGTCCTCGGTTCGGCGCTGTCTGGTACGACCGTGGTCCCGGGGCTGGTCGCGTCGAGCGCGCCCCGCAGCACCGCGTGCGGCACGCGGCCGTCGAGCACGTGCGCGCTGCGCACGCCGCCGCGGACGGCACGCAGGCAGCCTTCCATCTTGGGCAGCATTCCGCTCGCCAGCCCCGGCAGCAGTTCGTGCAGTGCGTCGGCGGTCACCCGCGCGATCACCTCGGAGCTCTCCGGCCAGTTCGCGTAGAGCCCTTCCACGTCGGTGAGTATCACCAGCCGCTCGGCGTCGAGGGCGACCGCCAGGGCCGACGCCGCGAGATCGGCGTTGACGTTGTAGACGTGCCCGCCCTCACCGCGTGCGACGGGGGAGACCACCGGGATGTGTCCCTGGTCCAGAAGTGTGCGCAGCATGCCCGGGTTCACGTCCACGACGTCACCGACGAGACCGATGTCCACGGGCAGGCCGTCCACCCATGCCGGCCGCCGGACTGCCGTCATGGTGTGTGCGTCCTCGCCCGTCATGCCGACGGCGAACGGACCGTGGGCGTTGATGTGGCCCACCAGCTCCCGCTGCACCCCGCCCGTCAGCACCATGCGCACCACCTGCATGGTCTCCGGCGTGGTCACCCGCAGACCGGCCTCGAAGCGCGTCTCGAGGCCGAGGCGGTCCAGCATCGCGTTGATCTGCGGCCCGCCCCCGTGCACGACGACGGGGCGCAGCCCGGCGCGCCACAGCTCCACCACGTCGTGTGCGAAGGACCGTTGGAGGTCCGCGTCCACCATGGCGTTGCCGCCGAACTTGACGACGACCACGTCCATGGGTGAGCTGCCTCCGTCGTTGGCACACGCGTCCCTGGGAAATCCAAGGATTAGATAGCTTAGCCTAACCTAATCTGCTGCGTCGGTTCTCGGTTCTGCTCAGGTGGCCGGCAGAACCGAACTGTGGGGCGTGAGTGGGTCGGCGAGCGACCTCCTCTGACGGCCGGTCAGCAGCTCGACGGCGTGCGTCGCATCTCGTACCAGCCGTTGCGGCGGTGACCTCTGTGGAACTCCGGGCGAATCGGGTGTCGGTGACGGGCGGCGCCGGATGTCGCAGGGCTCGCCCGTGGCGGGCGGGACCACCCGCCCGCCACGCACGTTCACCGGGCGGCGATACGCAGCACCCCGGTCACCGTGCCCTGGAGGTAGGCGCCGTCCGGCGCGATCGTGCCCGCCATTTGAAGGGTGTCGTACAGCGATCCCACCCCGACCTTCGTGGAGCGGGTGATCTGTCCGCTGGCCGGGTCGATCTGCACGTAGCGGTACGGGTCGAGCAGGCTCGTTCCCTTGGTGCCGGGGATCAGCGGGTCGCGCACCACCGTGTGGAGCAGCCCGTCGGCCGTCGACAGCTTCGGCACGGCTGCCGACCGCAGCGCGTTGTCCCACGCGAGCGAGCAGCCCGAGCCGTCGGCCCGTACGTCCACCCGGGTCAGGCCGCCCGCGAAGTCCGCGGAGGTGGGCACGCTGGCGCCCGCGCCCTCGGGGACGGCGGGGTACGGGTATCCGTAGGTGCCCGCGACGAAGACGCTGCGACCGGCGCCCACCGGGGAGTTCTCGCTCCCGGGGCCGTTCGCGGCCCTGAGCACCGGGACCGAGCAGACGTCGGAGCCGTCGGCGGTGCGGTACACCTTCAGGTTGGCCGCTGTATCGGCGTTGTCGACGACGGCGACGTATTCGGTTCCCTCAGCCGGACCGAAGAACGTGGGGGTCGACCCGCTGCCCCAGCTCAGCAGGCCGGGCTTACGGGCGGAACCGCGGTCGTACTCCTTGCGCCAGCGGATCGTCGGCGTACCACCCTCCGCGGTCAGCAGATAGGTGGCATGGGTGGTGGTGACCGCGGTGCCCTGCGGGGCCGTGGAGATGCTGTTGGCCACGCGCTCGCCCGCAGGGAGGGAGAGGGCCTTCACCGTGCCGGTGGTGTCGTCGGCCGTGCCCACCACTCCGCCGCCGGTGGCGAACCAGACGCGGCCGTCCCAGTCGGGCGACAGACCGGTGACCGCGTCGTCCTCGGGTATGACGGAGGCCAGCGACAGGCTCCGGTCGATCCTCAGACTCCAGGCACCGTCGTCGTCCCGGTGGTGTCCGACCCGGAGCAGGCTGCGGCTGCCGTCGGCGACGACCAGCCGGTCCTGGTGGTCGATGTAGGCGTAGACGCCACCCAGCAGCGATCCCTTGGTCAGCTTCAGCGACGCCAGGGAGGACCCGTCGTCCGGATCGAGCAGATGGACCGTCGGCACCTGGCCGAAGATCGGGGTGCAGAGCGCGACGGGGTAGCCGTCGGCCCCGACCAGGACGGTCGGGCAGGCCGAGGCCAGGGCGGTGCGGGAGGACGTGAGGGTGCCGGCACCGGGCCCGGCCAGCGGCGTCGTGTCGGAGGAACCCGTGTCCCCGTGCATGGTGGCGGTGCCGTCGGGGCCCGCGTAGGGGTTGTGAGGAGGCGTCGGGCCGAAGGGTGCGGCGGAGGCGGCCGAGGCGGGGACGGCGCAGCCGAGGGCGAGGGCCGCGAGCAGGGCGCCGAGAGGCCTCCGGCGGGAGGCCCGGCGGGGAGCGGGGGAGAGGGACACGGCGGGACGGTCCTTTCCGGTTCGGATGTGGCCTGGGGCAGGGGGAATCGGCGCGAGATGCCGACCGTGCTGTGTGCAGGGCGCGTCGGGAGTCCCACGGGCAGGACCGGGGGCGTCGGATACGACGACGCGGCGGGCCGGGAGGAGCCCTCACGGACCGCGGCAGCGTCGGAAGTGGCTCCACGGAGCCGCGCGGTGGATCAGGCGATGGACGGGTGCGGAGACAGCAACCCGCCAGCGGTGTCAGCCGACGCGCAGACAGAGCGCGCCGGCGGTTCGCACGAGATCGACATGGCGTCGTCGCGTGAACTCCTGGCAGCGCTTCATGCAGGTGATCCAAGCAGCACGGCCGGCGCCCGGTCAAGAGCAGCTGGAATGCGCGGACTTGGTTGTCACCGTGATCCCGCCAGGCGGTGTGGAGTGGATCGACGCCCGCGTGGACAGGCTCGCGAGCGGGAACCGGCGCCCTCCCGGGTCCGCGTCGTCGACGGCGACGGCCCTATCTCGACGTCGGTTGCGCCACCGTCCGCACGGCCCGAATCATGGGTGCCGGGCGCCGCACCACGAACACGGCCCCTGTGACACGACCGAGAGGACCCCGTGGCCGACCCCAGGAGCTACATCATCGAGTCATTGGACACAGGGCTGCGTCTGATGCGTCTCTTCCTCACCCACGACACGCTGTCGGTCACCGATGCCGCCAGAGAGCTGGAAGTGGCCCGCTCCACCGCGCACCGGGTGCTCAGCACTCTTGAGTCGCGAGGCTTCGCCACCCGTGACACCTCGGGCCGGGGCTACTCCGCGGGGCCCGAACTCGTCGCCCTGGGCCGCCCGGCCGGCTACGGCCCCGGGATCCGGGCCCGCCTGCAAGTGGTGCTGGACGCGGCCGCCGCCGCCACCGGGGAGACGATCAGTACCGCCGCCCTGATCGGCGACCAGGTGATCATCACCGATGGCCGGGAATCGCCGCACCCCGTGCGTGCCGTCCTGGAGACCGGCCGTGCCCACCCCGCACACGCCACCTCGGCGGGCAAGGTGCTCCTTGCCCAGCTGACCACCGAACAGGTCTGCGCCCTCTACCCGGAGGAGCACCTCCCCGGTGCCGCCGGCCACGCCCCCGTCGCCCGTGACGCCCTGCTCTCGGAGCTGGCCGGTATCCGTACCCTCGGCCGTGCCGACAGTGCCGGGGAGTGGGTGCCGGGGATGAGCGCGGTCGCCGTGCCTCTGGCGGGCAGCAGCTGGCGCGACCGGCTCGCGCTGATGGCCTCCATGCCGGCGGACCGCGGCGGCGAACCCGAGCTGGCCCGGCACGCCGTGGAACTGCGGCGTGCGGCGGGACTGCTGCCGCCGTCCTCCTCCTGACCCGGCCGCCTTCCGAGGGGGCAACTGACGGGAAAAAGCGACACCTTCACCTTGCGCAAGAATCTGAAAGAGCTTGCAGAATTCCTTGACGGCGGTACGGACGGAGCGGCAGGCTCCGACACGTTCCCCCCACGGCAGCCTGGCGCGTGGCTGTCTTCGAGGGCACATCCGTGCCCTGTCGTCGAAGGAGCCGCACATGCAGCACCCATTCCGCCTGGTCGGCGGAACGCTGGCCGGAGTCATGACCGTCGCCGGTCTCACCCTGCTCGCCCCCTGGCAGTCGCAGGCGACACCGCCCGGCGCGAAGACCGTCACCGTCACCATGTTCGAACGGCCGTACGCGGACGTGGCATCCGCCTGCACCGACCAGCTCGGCCCCGCCGGATACGGCTACGTCCAGGTGTCACCCGCCACCGAGCACATCCAGGGCGACCAGTGGTGGACCTCGTACCAGCCGGTCAGCTACAGGATCGCGGGCCGCCTGGGAGACCGCGACGCCTTCGCCGCCATGGTGGAGGCCTGTCACACCGCCGGGGTCAAGGTCGTCGCCGACGCCGTGGTCAACCACATGGCCGCCGGCTCCGGGACGGGCACGGGAGGAACGGCCTACACGAAGTACGGCTACCCCGGCTACTTCGAGGATGCCGACTTCCACGCCTGCCGCACCGCCGTCAAGGACTACACCAGCCGTGGCGACGTGCAGAACTGTGAACTGGTGGGACTGGCCGATCTCGACACCGGCAAGGAGGACGTCCGCTCCACCATCGCCGCGTACCTCGACGACCTGCGGTCGATGGGTGTCGACGGCTTCCGCATCGACGCGGCCAAGCACATGGCGGCCGATGACGTCGCAGCCATCAAGGCGAAGATGAGCGATCCCGGGTTCTGGGTCTCCGAGGTCATCCACGGCGGCGGGGAGGCCGTGCAGCCCGAGGAGTACGCCGGGATCGGCGACGTCGACGAATTCCGTTACGGAGGCCACCTCAAGAGCGCCTTCCAGGGGGGCGGCCTCGCCCAGCTGAAGTCCGTCGCCGACGGAAAGCTGAGCAGCGGCTCCGCCCGTACGTTCGTCGACAACTGGGACACCGAGCGCAACGGCTCGACCCTGACCTACAAGGACGGCGCGGTCTACACGCTCGCCAACGTCTTCATGCTCGCCTCACCGTACGGTTCACCGAACGTCTACTCCGGCTACGAGTGGTCGGACAAGGACGCCGGCCCGCCGAGCGGCGGCGACGGCTGGACGGACACCCACACCCAGCAGGCCGTCACCGGCATGGTCGGCTTCCGTAACGAGGTGGGTTCCGCCGAGCTGACCGACTGGTGGGACAACGGCAGCAGCGCGATTGCGTTCGGCCGGGGAGACAAGGGGTTCGTCGCCCTCAACAACGCGGACGGTGCCCTGGAGGAGACCTTCACGACTTCTCTGCCCGGCGGCACGTACTGCAACGTCGCCGCCGCCTCGCCCGACGACTGCGACGGCAACACCGTCACGGTCGGCGACGACGGCACCGTCAAGGCCACGGTGCCGGCCCGCGGGGCACTTGCGTTGCACACCGGAGCCCGGGCGGGCTGACCGGGAACGCGACACGGACCCAAGACGCGCAGGACGGAGCCCGCTCCGTCCTGCGCGTCGTGGGCCGACCGGACCGAACGGCGACACCATGAGCGAATCCCCTGAAGCGAGAGGCACGACCACCTTCATGCACAAGCGGACCGACGTTCTCGTCCTGGGCGGCGCGGGCGTGGACACCATCGTCCATGTCCCTGAACTCCCGCTCCCCTTCGCGGACAGTTACATGATCCGGCCGGGCATCGAGACCCGCGCGGGACAGAGCGGGGACTTCGTCGCCCTCGGTCTGCACGCCCTCGGTCTGCGTACCCACCACCTCGACGTGATCGGCGACGACCACGAGGGAGACCTGGTCCGCGCCCTCCACCGCGACCGGGGCATCCCGCTCACCGAGGCGCCCCTGCCGGGAGGTACCAAACGCGCCGTCAACCTCGTCGGCCCGGACGGGCGGAGGCTCTCCCTGTACGACGCCGCACGCTCGCAGGAATCGGACCGGTTCGAGGAAGCGACCGTCCGCGAACTCGTCGCCGCCGCCCGCCACGCCCACGTCGTCATTACGCATCCGTGCGCCTTCACGCTGCCCGTGCTCCGTGAGGCCGGTGTGACCGTCTCCACCGATCTGCACAACTGGGACGGCGTCGACACCTACCACGAGCCGTTCGCCCTCCAGGCGGACCATGTGTTCCTGTCCACCACCGCTCTGACCGACCCGGAGCGCACCATGCGTGACATCGCCGACCGGGGCAGGGCCCGGACCGTGGTCGCGACCGCGGGGGCCGACGGGTCGTACCTGCTGTACGACGGCGAGCTGACGCACACCCCCGCCGTCGCTCCGCCCGCTCCGGTGGTGGATTCCAACGGCGCCGGTGACGCCTTCGCCTCCGGGTTCCTGTTCGGCCTGCTGAACGGCGAACACCCCCGGCGCTGCGCCCTGTACGGGACCGTGGCCGGCGCCTACGCCTGCACCGTCCCCTCCACGCGCACCGATGCCATCGGCCTGGAGGAGCTTCTCGCCCAGGTCGCCATACATGATCATGACGACGGAGGGCTGTGAGAGCAGCGAGGGCTCCAGCATCTCGGTGAGCTGACCCCCTGAGCCGCCCCGGCCGGGCACGGCGCCTCTCGGTCACCGTTCCCCCGGCCCCGGCGGTCTCAGGCGAGGAACGGGCGCACCAGGTCAAGGAGTGCCTGGGGCCGGTGCAGCGGAATCATATGACCGCAGTCCTCGACGACGTGACCGGTGAGATCGTCCGCGACCGGGCGCAACTGCCGTTCCAGCGAACGCCCCACCGGCCGGGCGCCGACGGCCATCGTGGGCACCGTCAGCCGGCCGGTCTCCACGGCCTTCCGGATCTGCCCGCCGCTCGTGGGCATGGCGCGGTAGTGGGCGAACGCGCACCGCAGGGCCTCGGGGCCGGTGTACGCGCTGACGAAGGCGTCCCGGATCTCCGGCGCGATCCCTTCGCCCAGGGTGCCCTGGCCGAGGAACCAGTCGATGTACGCCGCCTCGTTGCCCGGCAGCACGGTCTCCGCGAGGCCCGGGACCGAGTGGAAGCCGAACCACCACGGGGCGCCTCCCGCCAGGAACTCTTCCGCACCGGGAAGCGGGCCCAGTAGTGACTCCATGAGAACCAGCCGCCTGACGCGCTCGGGGCTGCGCATGGCCATCAGGAACGCGGGCGGGGTGCCGGCGTCGATGCCGATCACGGCCGCGGACCTCTCGCCGCACGCGTCCAGGAGCGCCAGGAAGTCCCCGGCGAGCGTCCCGGCGTCGTAACCGTCCGCAGCGCGCGAACTCGCGCCGAGGCCCCGGAGATCGGGGGCGATCACCCGGTGCTGTCCGGCCAGGCCGCCCATCACCCCGGTCCACAGCCGCCAGGTATGGGGGAACCCGTGGAGCAGCAGGACGGCGGGCCCCGTGCCGGTGGTCGCCACATTGAGTTCCACGCCGTTGACGGAGACGCGACGGAGTTCGGTTCCCGGTACCCGGCCGGGCTGCGTGGGGTTCGGTGAGACGGGCACGGTGGCTCTCCCTCGGTTACCAATGGTGACAAGAAAACGATAGGTAACTACCCTGGAGCCGCCAAGACCGTACTTTCATCCCAGGTGGTGAGCTCCAGGTGACCCCTCGGACCACGCGTCCGCCCGTAGGCGCCCGCGGTGATCTGTTCGACCCGCTGTGCCCGACCCGGCGGCTCCTCGACCGGATCGGCGGCAAGTGGACCTCGATGGCCGTCAAGGTGCTGGCGGAAGCCTCCCCCGACGAGGTGCGCTTCGCCGAGCTGCAGCGGCGCATGGCCGGCGTCTCGCAGAAGATGCTCTCCGTCACGCTGCAGGCCCTGTGCCGTGACGGCCTCGTCAGCCGGCGGGTGGAGTCGAGCGTGCCGCCGCGCGTGTACTACGGCCTCACCGATCTCGGAGTGTCGCTGGAGGTCCCGCTGGCCGCTGTCCGTCAGTGGGCCGAGGAACACATGGCCGAGATCGACCGGGCCCAGCAGCTGGCGGACGAGGGTGCCGCCGATTCCTGAGGAACGGCCGCCCACGGTCGTCGCTGCCCGGTGCGCGGCCGGAAGTCGCGGTGACAGAGGATGGGCAGATCCTCCTCAGGACCCCGACACCTGGAGACACGTGTGGCCGGTCGTACCCTTCCCCCGCTCTTCCGTCGCAAGCGCGCCTCCGCCGTGGCAGCGGGCCTTGCCTCCGCCCTCGGAGCATGTGTGCTGATGGGGTGCTCCGCCGCGAGCGGCTCACCCGCCGGTGACGGATCCGAGCAGCCGAAGCCCGCCGACGTGGCACTGCCGGCCGCCGGCATGGAGTTCGACTACCAGATCGGCGGGGGCTACACGCCGCCCGAAGGGGTGCGCGCCGTATCGCGGGACCGTGAGGACGATCCGGCCCCCGGCCTGTACAACGTCTGCTACGTCAACGCCTTCCAGACGCAGCCCGGCGCGCTGAAGTGGTGGCAGGACACCCACCCCGGCCTGCTGCTGCGTGACGACGACGGAGAGCCGATCATCGACGAGGGCTGGGACGAAGTGCTTCTGGACACCTCGACGGAGACCGGGCGGGCCGAGCTCGCCGAGATCGTCGGTGAATGGATCGACGGCTGCGCGGACAGCGGCTTCCAGGCGGTGGAGCCGGACAACCTCGACTCCTTCGAACGCTCGAAGGGGAAGCTGACGGCGGATCACAACGCCGCCTTCGCCGAAGTGCTGGCGGAACGGGCCCACAGCGACGGCCTCGCGATCGGGCAGAAGAACACCACCGACCTGCTCGACCGGCACGCCACGATCGGATTCGACTTCGCGGTGACGGAGGAATGCGCCCAGTTCGACGAATGCGGTGCCTACGCCGAAGCGTACGACGGCCGTGTCTTCGCGATCGAGTACGAGGGCGAGGGCGACGTGAGCTTCGACGAGAGCTGCTCGGCATGGGGCGACAGGGTCTCCCTCGTCCTGCGGGACCTCGATGTGCTGCCCGCGGGCGAGAAGGGGTACGTGTACCGGACCTGCTGAGCTCCGGACGCGCGCCGGGATCACTCGGCCGGGCCGGACGGCCTCGCTGTCAGCCGGTTGCGGGGCGGCCCGCGGCGCGGGCCCACAGGTAGAGCGGGATCTGGAGCGGGAGCCGGCCGTAGGCGAGCGCGCGCGCCGGTGCCGGGCGGTCACGCCAGTCGTACGCCATCTTGACGTTGGCGGGGAAGACGCCGACGAAGAGGAGCGCGGAGGCACGGGCGCTGAGGCGCCGGGTGCGAGGCACGGCCAGTCCCGCCGCCAGCATCAGCTCCACGGCCCCACTGGCCCGGGTCCAGCTCCTGGGGCTGCCGGGGAGGGCCCGCGGCACGATCGCGTCGAACGGCTCGGGAACGGCGAAGTGCGCGACCCCGGCCGCGGCCAGGAGGCCGGCCAGCAGCAGGGGCGAGGGGGTGCGGGGGACGCGTGCCATGAGGGCTCCTGGGTGCTCGGCCGGCGGCGGGCACCCGAAGGTTACTCCACGGTAAGGCCCGCCGGGCCGAGCGGGTACCGCCGGGCGACGGCGGAGGAACAGGCCGGCACGGCCCGGCGCTCAGAAGGCCACCGGCTCGCGGATGAGCGGGCAGGTCATGCAGTGCCCGCCGCCCCGGCCACGGCCCAGCTCGCCACCGACGATGGTGATGACCTCGACTCCCGCCGCGCGCAGCAGATCGTTGGTCTGGGTGTTGCGGTCGTAGGTGAAGACGACCCCCGGTTCGAGGGCGACGGCGTTGTTTCCGCTGTCCCACTGCTGGCGCTCGGAGGCGTACACGTCGCCGCCCGTCCCGATCACCCGCAGGGCGGGCAGGCCCAGGCTCCTGGCGACGACATCGGTGAACGGACGCGATCCCTCGTCGATGACCTCGACGCCGGGTGAACGGTCGCTCGGGCGGAGGGAGAAGGTGTGGACCGCGTCCATGATCTTCGGATAGACGGTGACGATGTCGCGGTCGGCGAAGGTGAAGACGGTGTCCAGGTGCATGGCGGCCCTCAGCTTCGGCATGGCCGCCACCACGACGTGTTCGGCGGCCCCTTGGCCGAACAGGGAGGCCGCGACCTGGGTGATGGCCTGTCGTGAGGTGCGTTCGCTCATTCCCATGAGGACGACACCGTTGCCGACCGGCATGATGTCACCGCCCTCGAAGGTGGCCCGGCCCCAGTCGGCCTCGGGATCGCCCCACCAGACCTTGGCGTCGGAGAAGTCCGGATGGAACCGGTAGACCGCCTTCATCAGCAGCGTCTCGTCGTGACGCGCGGGCCAGTACAGGGGGTTGAGCGTCACCCCTCCGTACAGCCAGCAGGTGGTGTCGCGGGTGTAGAGCGTGTTCGGCAGAGGCGGCATCAGGTACTCGCGCGCCCCGGCCGACTCGCGGGCGAGCGCCAGGTAGCCGGACCGGTACGCGTCGGGCAGGTCCGCGGTGGCCATGCCGCCGATCAGGTACTCCGCGAGCCCGTGCGGCTCCAGCGACTCCAGAAAGGCGCGGGTCGGATCGACGAGTCCCGGGCCGACCTCGTTGGGGGTGATCTTGCGGTCGAGCAGCCACGCCTTGGCCACGGGATCCGAAAGTGTCGCGGCCAGCAGGTCGTGCAGCTCGACCACCTCGACGCCCGCCTGCTGGAGCTTGCCGACGAAATCGGCGTGGTCACGCTGTGCGTTGTCCACCCACATCACGTCGTCGAAGAGCAGGTCGTCGGCGTTGCTCGGGGTGAGCCGGCGGTGCGCGAGGCCGGGCGCGCAGACCAGCACCTTGCGCAGCTTGCCGACTTCGGAGTGGACGCCGTGCGCGAGGCCGGGGTCCACGGCGGATGCGTTCGTCATGTGGGCTGCCTTTCGGTCGGGGGCCACTGCGCCCGCGAGGGCCGGGCGGGACGGGCGGAACGGGTGGGACCTCAGAGGCTGATCCAGCCGGAGGCCAGAGCGGCCACGCCGATCACGGCCCCGGCGACCGAGACCACGCAGATGACGAGCTCGGCGGGGGAGAAGACCCGGCGGCCCTGTTCCCTGCGGGCCATCGCGAAGAGGATCGTGGCGGGGGCGTAGACGATGAAGGAGACCAGGACGAACTTCAGCCCGGCCGCGAACAGGAGGAAGGCGGTGTAGACCGTCGCCACGATGCTCACGGCGAGGTAGCGCCCCTGGCTCCGGCCCCTGGTCAGCTCGTCCGGGCGCACCATGATCTTGACGGCGAACGCCGCGGCGAGGAGGAACGGGATCAGGGACAGGGCACTGGTGAGATCGAGGGCGAAGTTGAACGCGTCGTCCGAGAAGAGGGTGATGATCAGGACGACCTGGGACAGCAGGGTCGTCATCAGCAGCGCCGGCACAGGCACGTCGGCGGAGTTGGAGCGGCGCAGGAAGCGCGGCATGTCGTCGTCCTCGGCCGCGACGAAGAGGACTTCGGCGGCCATCAGGGTCCAGGCGAGATAGGCGCCGAGCACGGACACGATCAGGCCCACGCTCACGAAGACCTGCCCCCAGGTCCCGACCGCCTCCTCCAGGACCGCCGCCATGGAGGGCTGACGGAGCTCGGCGATGTCGGCCATCGGCATGATGCCGTACGACACGATGGTGACGGACGCGAAGACGGCGAAGACGCTGAGGAACCCCAGGACGGTGGCTCTCCCGATGTCCTCCCGGCGCTTCGCGTGGCGCGAGTAGACGCTGGCGCCCTCCACCCCGAGGAAGACGAACACCGTGGCCAGCATGGTGCCGCGCACCTGGTTGAACAGGGAGCCCGCGTAGTCCGCTCCGCCGAAGTTGTCGGCGAAGACCTTCGCGTCGAAGAAGAAGAGGGCGAGGATGACGAAGACGATGATCGGGACCACCTTGGCCACGGTCACCACCCTGTTGATGGCCGCGGCCTCCTTCACGCCCCGGCGGATGAGGAGGTAGAAGGCCCACAGACCGGCCGTGGACACGATGACGGCCAGTACGGTGTCGCCGTCGCCCATGGCCGGCCAGACGGCTCCGATCGTCGACGTGATCAGCACCCAGTACGTCACGTTGCCGACGCAGGCGCTGGCCCAGTAGCCGAAGGCGGAGAAGAAGCCGAGGTACTCGCCGAATCCCGCCTTGGCGTAGGCGTAGACACCGGCATCGAGATCGGGCCGGCGTACGGCGAGTGTCTGGAAGACGAACGCGAGCATCAGCATGCCCGTGCCGGCGATCGCCCAGGCGATCAGCGCCCCGGCGACACCCGTCTCCTGCGCGAAGCGTGACGGGAGGGAGAACACCCCGGCGCCCACCATCGAGCCCACCACCATGGTGGTGAGCGTGAGCAGCGTCATCTTCGCCGCAGTGGTGGGGCCTTCGGGGACGTCGGTCCCTGTCCGGGAGCTGGTCATCCTGTCCCCTCGTGTGATGCAGTTACGAGGGAACTTTAACGGCAAACAGGACCTGGCATCCGATAAGGGGCATAGGTGGCGGCGGGTCGGGTGGTGCCGCCGGGCGGTCGGGCGCTCGCGCGGCACCGCTGACGGCCCGTCACCCGGTGGCGTCGGCGGGCCGGGACTTCGGCGCCGAACCGGCGCCGCCAGGACCGGAGGCGCGGCGCCAGGCCGATTCGCGCAGCAGCCGGAGGCCGTTCAGGCCGACGATGACGGTGGAGCCCTCGTGCCCCAGGACGCCCAGCGGGAGCGGCAGATGGCCGACGAGATCCCAGACGACCAGGCCGGAGATGAACACACCGGCGACGACCAGATTCTGCACGACCAGTCGGCGGGTCGCCCGGGACAGGGCCACCACCGTGGGCACGGTCGCCAGTTCGTCACGGATGATGACGGCGTCCGCGGTCTCCAGTGCGAGGTCGGAGCCCGCGCGTCCCATCGCGATCCCGATGTGCGCGGCAGCCAGCGCGGGCGCGTCGTTGACGCCGTCACCCACGACCAGCACCTTGCGCCCGGCGCGCTCCAGCTCGCGGACGGCCGCCGCCTTGTCCTGGGGCAGGAGTCCCGCCCGGACGTCGGTGATGCCGGCCTCGGAGGCCAGCCGTGCGGCGGAGCGCGGATGGTCGCCGGTCAGCAGCACCGGGGACCCGTCGGTCAGCCGGGCCAGAGCGGCGACCGTCGCGGAGGCGTCGCTCCGGATGCGGTCGGCGATCCCGAGCACCCCGACCGGCAGGCCGTCACGCACGACGAGCACCGCCGTGCATCCCGTCTCCTCCAGGGCGGCGGCCGACGCGGCGGCCCCGGCCGTCCCGGGGGACGCGGAGTCGCGCAGGAGGCGCGCGGGGGAGCCGACCGCGATCCGGTGGCCGCCGACATCGGCCGCGACGCCGGTTCCCGGTGCCGAGGTGAAGTCCGAGGCGGAGGGCAGGGGAAGGCGTCGCTCCCGGGCGGCGTGCACGACGGCACGGGCCAGCGGGTGCTCGCTGGGATGCTCGGCGGCGGCGGCCAGGGTCAGCAGCGTGTCCGCGGTCAGCCCGGACCCGGGGAGCGGGTGGACGCCGGTGACGCGCGGAGCGCCCTCCGTGAGGGTGCCGGTCTTGTCCAGGGCCACCGCGTCGGTCTGCCCGAGGCGCTCCATGACGACGGCGGACTTGACCAGGACGCCGTGCCGCCCCGCGTTGGCCATGGCGGAGAGCAGGGGCGGCATGGTCGCCAGGACCACGGCGCAGGGGGAGGCCACGATCATGAACGTCATGGCGCGCAGCAGACTGCCCGTCACGTCGTCACCGAAGGCGAGCGGTACGAGGAAGACGGCCAGGGTGGCGGCCACCATGCCGAGCGAGTAGCGCTGCTCGACCTTCTCGATGAACAGCTGGGTGGGGGCCTTCGTCCGGGACGCCTCCTCGGTCATCGTCACGATCCGGGCGATCACCGATTCGGAGGCGTCCCGCTCGACGGCGACCTTCAGCGTGCCCGTGCCGTTCAGCGTCCCGGCGAACACCTCGTCCCCGGGCTCCTTCGCCGTGGGCAGCGGCTCGCCGGTGATGGTGGCCTGGTCGACCTCGCTCGCCCCGTCGAGGACCCGCCCGTCGGCACCGACGCGCTCCCCGGGCCGGATCCGGATGACGTCGCCGACCACGAGCTCCCCGGTGGTGACGCTCTCCTCGCCACCGTTCGCGGTGATGCGGGAGGCGGTGGCCGGAGCCAGATCCAGGAGCCCGCGGACCGCGTCCTGGGTGCGCGCGGTGGCCAGTGCCTCCAGTGCGCCGGAGGTCGCGAAGATGACGATCAGCAGGGCCCCGTCCATCACCTGTCCGATCGAGGCGGCGCCGAGCGCGGCCACGATCATCAGCAGGTCCACGTCCAGGACCTTCTCGCGGAGCTCCCGCAGTCCCGACAGCGCCGGCTCCCACCCGCCCGCGGCGTACACCAGGGCGTACAGAGGGCCCCATGTCCAGCCCGGGGCGCCGGTGAGCTCCAGGGGGAGTGCGAGCAGGAAGAGCACCAGAGCCGCCCCCGCCCAGCGGGCCTCGGCCAGCGCGAGGACGCGCGTGCGACGCCGGGGGACCGCGTCGGCGCGGGCGGCGGCCCGTGAGGGGCGCGGGAGGACATCAGCGGGCATGACGGAACGACCCCTCATGGGCGGCGGGACGACGACGCCCTCACCGTACAGGAATATATGAACAGGTCTTCATGTGTCATCCGTAGAATGGTCGGCATGGGTCACGGACGCGACGAGCAGACGACCGCCACCACCCGCGAGCGCCTGGACGCCGTAGGGGCGGCGGGTGTCGCCGCGACCCTCCAGGCGCTGGCCACGCCCTCCCGGCTGCGCATCCTGGCGCGCCTCCAGGAAGGCCCCTGCGCCGTCGGTGATCTCGCCGAAGCGGTGGAAATGGAACCTTCCGCCTGCTCCCACCAGCTCCGTCTCCTGCGGAACCTCGGGCTCGTCGCGGGGGAGCGCCAGGGGCGCTCCATCGTGTACGCCCTGTACGACCACCACGTCGCCGAACTCCTCGACCAGGCCCTCTACCACGTGGAGCATCTGCGCCTCGGGCTCCGTGACGCGCCCGCCGAGATCGCCGCCGCGGCGTCGCGCCGCTGACCACGCGACCTCTTCGCGGTGCTGAGCGTGCGGCCGCGTCGCGGTGCCGGCCGTGCGGTGGACGGGAATCCCGGCGCGCCGAGGGCGTTGAACCATGCGTGAGCTCTTCCATCGCATCGACCCGGTTCTCCTTCCTCGACCGCTCCCGCACCCGCGAGGGGCACGATGCCGCGCAGGCGCTGCGGGACACCGTCACGCTGGCGGGCACCGCGGAGGCCCTCGGCTACCACCGCTTCTGGGTGTCCGAGCACCACAGCGTGCCCGGTGTGGCCGGTTCGGCGCCGACGGTGCTGGCCGCCGCCGTGGCCGCGGCGACCTCGGCCATCAGGGTGGGAACCGGTGGCGTGATGCTTCCGAACCATCAGCCCCTCGTCGTGGCCGAGCAGTTCGGGGTGCTCGCCTCGCTCTTCCCCGGCCGCATCGACATGGGCCTCGGGCGTTCCGTCGGCTTCACCGACGGGATCCGCAGAGCGCTCGGCCGGGACAAGGAGGACGCCGGCGCCTTCGCCGCGCAGCTTGACGAGCTTCTCGGATGGCTGGACGGCAGTCAGCAGGCCCATCCTCAGGTCCACGCCCGTCCGGCCGAGGGGCTGCGCATTCCTCCGTACGTCCTGGCCACCGGTGAGGGTGCCGCCATCGCCGCGGCTGCCGGCCTGCCTCTCGTCGTCGGCGACCTCCGCGGCCGCGACAAGCTGGTGAGGGCGGTCGAGGACTACCGCGCCCGCTTCCGCCCTTCCGCGTGGGCCCGGGAGCCCTATGTGATCGTGGCGGGCACCGTCGCGGTGGCCGGCACCGAGCAGGAGGCGCGGCGGCTGCTGGTCCCCGAGGCCTGGTCCATGGCGTACTCCCGCACCCACGGGTCCTTCCCGCCGCTGGCGCCGGCCGAGCGGATCGAGGCGCTGGCCATGACGGAGAAGGAACGGGGCCTCTTCGAGAACGGACTGCGCGGCCACCTGGCCGGCACCGAGGAGACCGTGGCCGCCGGGCTGGAACTGGTGATCAAGGAGACCGGTGCGGACGAGGTGCTGGTCACCACGAGCACGTACGACCGTGAGGCGCTGGTGCAGTCGATGCGGCGGCTCGCACGGATCGCGGGCCTGGGCTGAGGGTCAGCCGCCGGCGGGGTGACCGAACAAGAGGTCGTACCCCGGGGGGAGTTGCAGCAGTACGCGCTGGAGCAGTTCCTCACCGGCGGCATCGGCCACCACGCTGAGCACGGCGCTCGTGTCCCAGGCCGCCGTCTGCTCGTTGGCGCCCTCGATCCAGGCGGAGACCGCCCGTACGAACCGCTGGGAGCTGAGCGGTTCGGCGGCCTGAAGTGGGTTCAGGAGAATGAGCGCGAACGTCTCCGGCAGCCGGGCGGCCAGCTCGTTGCGCTCCTCCCCGACCAGATGGGCCCCCAGGAGGGCCAGCACCACACGGGACGCCCGCTCCGCCTCCAGGCCCGATGGATAATCGCCGCGTTCCTGGACGGCCTCCAGGAACGGCTGCCACCTCATGTACGTCACCGGTTCCCCTTCGCGGAGCGCGGGCGGAGAGCGGGGCGGGGGAGGGGAAGCCCGTGCCCCGCCCTCCGCGTATCCACCGCATGTCACCTCAGTTCCGGAGTAACACGTGGTCCCGGTGGTGGCAAGCGGAGCCCGGACCCGCAGCCGCGCGAGCCGCGACAGCGGACTACTCCATGGGGTAGATGTCCCCGCTCGCCATGCCGCTGACCTGCACGCTCTGTGATTCGAGCCGGTGCGCCTCGTCCTGGAGGCGCCGGCGTTCCGCGGGATCGGTGGCCTGCTCGGCGGCCTTCTCGAGATCCTCGGCCCGGCCGCGCATCTGCTGGAGACGGCCGCGTACGTTCTCTGACTCGCTCATGATCACTCCCTGGCGCTGGGCGGAGCGGACTCCTCCACCGAACCAGGCACCCGGGGGTGCGCGCATCTCAGCGGGGGTGCCGGAAGCGCGGAGTGACCGTGCGCGCGGTGCGCTACTCGAACCGCGAGACGTCCCCGGCTCCCCGGCGTACGACCTCCAGCTCGCCCCCGGAGAAGTCGATGACGGTGGTCGGCTCGGTCCCGCAGTCGCCGGAGTCGAGCACGATGTCCACGACGTGGTCGAGGCGCTCCTTGATCTCCCAGCCCTGCGTCAGCGGCTCCTCCTCGTCCGGCAGGAGCAGCGTGCTGGAGAGCAGCGGCTCACCGAGCTCGGCCAGGAGGGCCTGCGTGACCGTGTGATCCGGGATCCGGACGCCGACGGTCTTCTTCTTGGGGTGCAGCAACTGCCGCGGCACCTCCTTGGTGGCGGGGAGGATGAAGGTGTAACTCCCGGGCGTCGCCGCCTTGATCGCGCGGAACACGTCGTTGTCGACCTGCACGAACTGGCCGAGCTGCGCGAAGTTCTGGCACACCAGGGTGAAGTGATGGCGGTCGTCGAGATTCCGGATGGACCGGATGCGGTCGATCCCGTCGCGGCTGCCCAACTGGCAGCCCAGGGCGTAACAGGAATCGGTCGGATACGCGACGAGGGCGCCGGACCGGATGCTCTCGGCCACGTTGGTGATGGTGCGGCGCTGGGGGTTCTCGGGGTGCACGTCGAAGTACTTGGCCATCCGGCGAGTCTACGGCCTCGGGGCGGACACGTTCCGCTTACGGCGTGCGGGGCGCAGGGCCGAGCGGATCCGCACCCGGACCGGCCGGCCGAGGCGCGGACACGCGCAGGCGTCGCGGGAGCCCTGCGCCGACCCCGGCCGGTCAGTTTCCCCGCCGGGGGGACGACGAACGACCCCCTCCAGGACCATCTGCACGAAGCGGGCCACTCGCCGTCACCTCCGGGGTGTACGGACTGGTGCACGCGCCGAACCACTGCTGCCCGGCGCCGTCTTCGCCGACCGGGAACGGGCGGGAGCCCTCGCGGGCCTGCTCCTGCCTGCCGCGGTGCTCACCGGCCTCCTCGCCACCGCACCGGCGGGGCACGCGGACATCACGCAGGTGTTCCGCAGACCGCACTCACCATCGGCGGTTCGGTCGGACTTGCTCTGCTGCTCGTCCCGTCCACCGGCGCCGGCCCGCCCCGGTGTGGGAGCGCTGTTCCGCCCCGGACAGCGCCGCGCCCCTGGTGCCCCGTCGACGGGGCACCAGGGGCGCGGGGCGGCTCGCCGGCTGTCAGGCTCCGGAGGCGTCCAGCATGGCCGCACGCTCGACGACCTTGACGCGCTCGCGGCCCTGTTCGGCGCCGAGCGCCTGCTCGTGGGCGTCCAGGCGGTGCCAGCCCTCCTTGGTGGTGTACCGGACACCGCGCTGCTCCAGGAAGTCGACGATCGCGTCGGGCCCCGGCTGCGTGGGGACGGGCAGCCGCCCGGCGGCGTGGTCCTCCAGCAGGCAGGCCACCGTCTCGTTGGCGTCACCCTTGGTGTGCCCGATCAGGCCGATCGGACCGCGCTTGATCCACCCGGTGACGTACACCGAGGGCATCGGCTCCTCGCCTGCCAGTACGCGTCCGGCCGCGTGCGGGACGGTGCCGGAGGCCACGTCGAAGGGCAGCTTCGCGAGCTCCTCCGAGTAGTAGCCGACCGCGCGGTAGACGCTCTGCACGTCCCAGTCCGTATGACGGCCCGTGCCCTTCACGTTGCCCGTGCCGTCGAGCTCCGTGCGCTCGGTGCGCAGGGCCACGACGCGGCCGTCCTCGCCGACGACCTCGACCGGGGACTCGAAGAAGTGCAGGAAAAGCTTGTGGGGGCGGTCGCCCACGTCCCGGATCGCCCAGTTCTCCAGCGTGGAGGCGACCATGTTGGCCTGCTTGTTCTCCCGCCGGGTGGCGATCGAACCCTCGTCGTAGTCGATGTCCTCGGGGTTGACGATGACCTCGATGTTCGGCGAGTGGTCCAGCTCGCGCAGCTCCATCGGGCTGAACTTCGCCTGGGCCGGCCCGCGCCGTCCGAAGACGTGCACCTCGAGCGCCTTGTTCGCCTTGAGCCCGTCGTAGACGTTCGCGGGGATCTCGGTCGGGAGCAGCTCGTCCGCCGTCTTCGCGAGGATGCGCGCGACGTCCAGGGCCACGTTGCCGACACCGAGCACGGCGACCTTCTCGGCCTCCAGCGGCCAGGTGCGCGGGACCTCGGGGTGCCCGTCGTACCAGGCAACGAAGTCGGCGGCACCGTAGGAACCCTCGAGCTCGATCCCGGGTATGTCCAGGGCGCGGTCGGCGTCGGCGCCGGTGGAGAAGATCACGGCGTCGTAGAAGGAGCGCAGATCGTCCAGGCCGATGTCGTTCGGATAGTCGACGTTGCCGAACAGCCGCAGCTGCGGCTTGTCCAGGACCTGGTGCAGCGCCTTGACGATGCCCTTGATCCGCGGGTGGTCCGGGGCCACTCCGTACCGGATCAGGCCGAAGGGCGCGGGCATGCGCTCGAACAGGTCGATCGATACGCCCGGCTCCTGGGCGGCCTCGGACTTGAGAAGCGCGTCCGCTGCGTAGATTCCGGCGGGACCGGCTCCGACGATGGCGACGCGGACGGGGCGTGTCATGGAGTGATGTTCCTTAGGGCGGGCGAGCACGGGCAGAGTGCAGCGGGGTAAGGCATGGCTTACTCCGCTGCCCCCACGGTACGGCCTGCCCCCGGAAGCCCCTGGATCGGGGCGAGTGCATATTTCGGAAATAAAGGGACGTATCAGCATCAAGAGGCCCGGATTCTGTGAGCGGATTCCTCCTCCGCCGTCTCACGGGGTTCCAGAGAATGAGACAGCAGCCGACGGGCAGGCTGTACGCCGGTGTCCCTGCGCGCCGCCGGTCCATGGCGGAGCCATGATGGGCACACGATCACAGCACTCCGACGAGAGGACACGTGTCATGCCGATCGAGGGCGAGTACGAGCCGAGCCCGACGACGTGGGTCCGTGAGCAGGTCGAGCTCATCGAGAGCTCCGGCGGAACCCAGGGGACCACCTTGCACGGCAGGCCCGTCATCCTCCTGACCACGCTCGGCGCCAAGAGCGGCAAGCTCCGCAAGACCCCGCTGATGCGGGTCGAGCACGACGGGGAGTACGCCGTGGTCGCCTCCCTGGGAGGCGCCCCGAAGCACCCCGTCTGGTATTACAACGTGCAGTCCCACCCCGAGGTGGAGCTGCGGGACGGGACCGTGAAGCAGGACATGGTCGCCCGCGAGGTCACGGGGGAGGAGAAGGCCCTGTGGTGGGACCGCGCCGTCGAGGCGTTCCCCGACTACGCCGACTACCAGACCAAGACCGACCGGGAGATCCCGGTGTTCGTCCTCTCCCCGGCGGGGAAGAGCTGAGGCTCCGGCCGACGAGCTGACCGGCCCGGGCCCCCGGGCGCGCCTTCCTCCGAAACCGCCGGCACCACGAGGGCGGGCTCGGGTTCCTGGAGCGCGCTCAGGGCCCGGCCGGCGCCCACGTGTGCGGAACGGGGGATCCGAAGCAGGCCTGACCGTCACCAGCGGATCCGCGCCGGAGGACGGTCCGGCGCCGCCTCAGGCCGGCGCCTCCGCGGGCTGCTGCGGACGTTCCGGCGCCCAGCCGGGTGCGTTGCCGTGCAGCGCGCCGTAGTACGGGTCGCCGGGTCCGATCTCGCCCGCCCGTACGGTGCCCCCGGTGAAGGCCGCCTTGTAGAGCGCGGCGACCAGCTCCAGGCTCTTCCGGCCGTCCGCGCCGCTGCTCCGCGGCCTGCGCCCGGCCCGCAGGTCCTCCAGCAGCCCCTTGAGCTGTGCCTCGTGCGAGCTCGGCACATCGGGCCCGAAGTCCCGCCAGGCATCCGCCACTTCGGAGGTGACTCCGGGAGCGGGTGTGATCCGCCAGTCCGCGTTGCGGTGTCCGTACAGATGAGTGAGTTCGACCGTCGCGCGTTCGCAGTCGATCCGTATCCTGCTGACCTCGTCCGGGCTGAGCACGCTGTTCACCACGGTGGCCACCGCACCGCTCTCGAAACGTACGAGCGCGGTGGAGACGTCCTCCGTCTCCACGTCGTGCACGAGCCGCCCCGCCATCGCGCGGATCTCCGCCCACGGGCCCAGCAGGTCGAGCAGCAGGTCCATCTGGTGGATGCCGTGCCCCATCGTGGGCCCGCCGCCCTCGCTGCTCCAGCTGCCCCGCCAGGGAACGGCGTAGTACGCCTCGTCCCGGTACCAGGTCGTCTGGCAGTGAGCCACCAGCGGCCGCCCCATGGCCTGGCGGTCGAGCAGCTCCCGGACGTGCCGGGCACCCGAGCCGAAGCGGTGCTGGAACACGATCGCGGCGTACGGGCCGTCACCATCCGCGCCCTCCGCCGCCTCCATCGCGTCGAAGTCCTCCAGCGACGGGCACGGCGGCTTCTCGCACCACACCCACGCCCCGGCGCGCAGCGCCGCCACCGTCTGGTCGCGGTGGAACCGGGGCGGGGTGGCGAGCGTGACCAGGTCCGGACGCTGCTCGGCCAGCATCCGGTCGAGGTCGGTGTACGGGTGGGCTATTGCCGCCTCGACGCAGAACGCCTCGACCGAGGCCGGGTCGACATCGACCGCGGCGACGATCTCCAACGGCTGGCCGGCGGCGAGCGCGGTCAGCGCGGGCAGATGGCTGCCCCGCGCGATCGCGCCCGTGCCGACGATCGCGACCCGCACCGGCTTCCGGTGCGAAGGATTGCTGGTCGTGACAAACACCCCTTCAGGCGGAGAGAGAGGCGCTCACCCGGTAGTAAGCGCTTTCCACCCGGGAACCTAGGCTCCGCGCACGGGGCGGGTCAAGAGGTGCGGGCCGCGTGCCTCCTCAGGCCTTCAGCAGCCGCGGAAGCCGCGCGAGCTGTACGGCGTGCTGGAAGGGGCCGCCGCCCTCGTGGTCGTTGAAGTCGTAGACCTCGATCTCCTTCGTGGCGTGCGCGTACGCGTTGAACGCGGCGAACACCGTGGACGGCGGGCAGGTCAGGTCCTCCATGGCCACGGAGAACAGTGCGGGTGCCCGCCCGCGTGCGGCGAAGTGGACCCCGTCGAAGTAGGCGAGGGTCCTGGCGGTCTGCTCGGCCCGGCCCCGGTGCGTCTTGAGGTAGTCACCGATCTCTCGGTAGGGCTTGCGGTCGGTCATCCGGGTCGCCCGGGGGAAGTCGCAGAGGAACGGTACGTCGGGTGCGACGGCCGCCAGGTCCGGCACCAGCCCGCCGACGGCGAGGGCGAGGCCGCCGCCCTGGCTCGCGCCGATCGCCGCGGTGCGGGACGCGTCGGCCAGCGGATGCGAGCGGGCCGCCTCCACCGCGCGTACGGCGTCCGTGATCACTCTGCGGTAGTAGTACGTGGCCGGGTCCTCGATGCCCTGGGTCATGAACCCGGGCAGGGACGGGCCGGAGCCCACCGGGTCGGCGGTGTCGCCCGGGGCCCAGCCGCTGCCCTGGCCCCGGGTGTCCATCACGAAGTGGGCCATGCCGGCCGAGGCCCACAGCAGGTGGGTGTGGGGGAGGCTCCGGCCCCCGCCGTACCCGATGAACTCCACGACCACGGGCAGGGGTTCGGTGGTCCCGGCCGGTATGACGAACCATCCCTTGACGGGGTGGCCGCCGAAGCCCGAGAACGTGACGTCGTACACGTCGACCGTGACGAGGCCGAGGTCCGTACGCGGCTCGAAGCGGGCGTCCAGATCTTGGGTTCTCGCCTCGTCGAGCGTGGCCGACCAGAACGCGTCGAAGTCCTCGGGCTCCACCGACCGGCTGCGGTAGGCGTGCAGTTCATCGAGAGGGAGATCGAACAGGGCCATGCGGGACCGCCTCATGTCGTCAGGGTGCATGAATGGTCACACCTTACGAGGGTCCGCCCGAACGTCAACAAGCTCTCGAACTGTGGGAAAAGGCGTTGCCCGTCCTGCGGGCTCCTGCGAGGCTTCCGGCATGTCCGATACGGAACCCCGAGGTTCGCACCAGGTGGCCGCACTCTTCTCGGGCGGGCGCCTTACGGCGATCCCCCGGAAGCCCGCCCGCCGCGAGCAGTTGCTGGTGCACCTCGCGCACACACTCTTCGAGCGGGACCGCGTCTACACCGAACGCGAGGTCAACGACGCGCTGCTCACGGTGCACGAGGACTGCTCCGCCCTCCGCCGCTACCTCGTGGTGGCCGGCCTGCTCGAGCGGCCCAGCGACGGCAGCAGCTACCGCCGGGGACGGTAGTCGGCGGGCCCGTCTCCGTGTATGCGGAACGCGGCCGGGCGGCGCACGGCGCCTGCCCGGGCCCGATCGTTCCACGGCCCGGGCGGGCCGCCGCCGCGGCTCAGTTGAGTGTGTCGGGGTCCGGGCCCGTGCGCATGCCCCGGTCCAGGCCCGCGATCGCGTCCATGTCCGCGGCCGACAGTTCGAAGTCGAAGACGTCGATGTTCTGCTGGATGCGTACGGGCGTGACCGACTTGGGGATCACGACGTTGCCGAGCTGGAGGTGCCAGCGAAGGACCACCTGGGCCGGCGTCTTCCCGTGGCGTTCGGCGAGGGAGACGATCGCCTCGTCCTTGAGCAGCGCGCCCTGGGCCAGCGGGCTCCAGGCCTCGGTGGCGATCCCGTACTCCGCGTGCACGGCCCGCAGTTCGCTCTGCTGGAGCCCGGGGTGCAGTTCGATCTGGTTGACCGCCGGGACCAGGGAGCTCTCCTCGCGCAGGCGGCGCAGGTGAGCGGGCTGGAAGTTGGAGACGCCGGCGGCCCGGATCCGGCCGTCGGCCAGCAGCTTCTCCAGTGCGCGCCAGGTCTCGACGTAGAGGCCGCGGGCCGGGGTGGGCCAGTGGATGAGGTAGAGGTCCACATGGTCGAGGCCGAGCTTGGCCAGGCTCGTGTCGAAGGCGGCGAGTGCGGCGTCGTAGCCCTGGTCCGCGTTCCAGAGCTTCGTCGTCACGAACAGCTCCTCGCGGGCGAGCCCGGACTCTGCCAGGGCGCGGCCCACGCCCGCCTCGTTGCCGTAGACGGCCGCGGTGTCGATGGAGCGGTAGCCGGCCTCCAGTGCCGCTGTGACCGCGGCGGTGGTCTCGTCGTCGGGGACCTGGAAGACGCCGAAGCCGAGCTGCGGAATCGGGACGCCGTTGTTGAGTGTGACAGTGGGGACCGTGGACATGGTGGGGCCTCTCGTGATGTCGGACCGAGCCGACCTGCGTACGATGATTACTGGCGTAAACAATAATTGCACACGCGGGTTAATGGCAAACGCTGGCAAAGCTGGTGATGCCTGTCAGGCGCCCGCGGCGGAATCTCAGGCATCCGGCGATCGTTCGAACCGCACCTGGTCGCGCCCCACCCCCTGCGCGTCCGCGCCCATCGACCGGCGCAGCCCGTCCAGAACCGCGACCCCTACGGCGTCGTGCTGCGGCAGCTCGCTGAACACCTGCTTCAGCGGGGCTCCCGACAGGCGCCCACGCGTCCATGCGCCGCGCCGGACCGCCCACGGTGCCGTCCTCGCCCGCACCGCCTCCTCGATGGCGTGCGTGACGAGCGGCACGGTCTTCCTCACCCTCGACCGGAGGTTGAGGGATTCTTTCTGGAGGCGCTCGCGCACCACCGGGTCCACGGCTCCGAACGGCTCTTCCATCAGCAGGACGGGCGGGTCCGCGGCCAGGGCCCGCGTCAGCCCCGCCCGCCGGTGCCTCCCGCCGGAGAGCTGGACCGGATGGCGCGGGCCGTAGGTCTGCTGGTCGAGCCCCACCGGATCCAGCGGCCCGGACGCCCGCTCCCGCGCTCTGGCGCGCTGCCGGCCGGCCAGGGCCGGGACGGTCGCCGTGTTGTCCAGCACGGTCCGGTGCGGGAAAAGCCCCACCTGCCGGTTCACCGTCATCATCGTGGGGGACTTCCCGCAGCCGGAAGGCCCGACGAGCATGACCGGTTCCCCCTCGCCGACCTCGAAGGACAGGCCGTTAACAGCGGTCGTGCGGTCCGGGTAGACCTTGCTGACCTGTTCGAACCGGATCATGAGTGCACGGTAGGAGCCGCCGGGGCGGGCCGCACACGGGCCGCGACCGACCGGGTCACGGCCGTGTGCTGAACTGTCCGGGAAACACCGGATACAGGAGTCCCCTTGAACAGCTACCGCCAGCCCGGCATCGTCCTCACCGACCGACGCTTCACGGTCCCCCTCGACCACGACGAGCCGGGCGGCGAGACGATCGAGATCTTCGCCCGTGAAGCCGTTGCGAGCGGGAAGGCGGCCGAGCACCTGCCGTGGCTGGTCTACCTGGAAGGCGGTCCCGGCTTCGGTGCCCGCCGCTTCGTGGGCACGGAGGCCTGGCTGGGGCGGGCGGTCCGGGAGTTCCGCGTGCTGCTCCTGGACCAGCGCGGCACCGGCCTGTCCACCCCGGCCAACCGGCAGACCCTGCCGAAGCGCGGCGGCGCCCGCGAACAGGCCGACTACCTCGCCCACTTCCGCGCCGACAGCATCGTCCGCGACTGCGAACTGATCCGCCCGGTGCTCACGGGCGGTGCGCCCTGGACCGTCCTGGGGCAGTCCTTCGGCGGCTTCTGCGCCGTCCGCTACCTGTCGGCCGCTCCGGAGGGCCTCGAGGCCGTCCTCATCACCGGCGGCCTGCCCTCCCTCGACGCGCACGCCGACGACGTCTACCGCGCCGGCTACCCGCGGATCGAGCGCAAGGTGGCGGCGCACTACGCCCGCTACCCCCAGGACGTCGCCCGCGCCCGTGCGATCGCCGCGTATCTCGCCGAGCACCGTCCGGACAGCGCCGGACACACGCTGACACCCGAGGGGTTCCAGTCCCTCGGCATCCTGCTCGGCGGCGGCAACGGCAGCCACCAGCTGCACTACCTCCTGGAGAACGCCTTCGTCGAAGGCCCGAACGGCACCGAGCTGTCCGACGCCTTCCAGGAGGCCGTGCGCACCGCCACCTCGTTCGCCGGCCACCCGCTGTACGCCCTCATGCACGAGGCGATCTACGGCCAGGGCGCGCGGCCCACCGACTGGGCCGCCGAACGCGTCCGCGCCGAGTTCCCGCAGTTCGACGCCGCCGCAGCACTGGCCGGCGACGGCCCCGTGCTCTTCACCGGCGAGAGCATCCACCCCTGGCACTTCGACGTCGATCCCGCGCTGCGCCCCCTGCGCGAGACCGCGGAGCTGCTCGCCGCCCGCACCGACTGGCCCGTCCTGTACGACGCGGAGCGGCTCGCGGCCAACGAGGTCCCGGTGGCCGCGGCCGTCTACCACGACGACATGTACGTGGACACGGACCACGCGCTCCGCACCGCGTCCTCGATCCGCGGCCTGCGTACGTGGGTGACCAGCGAGTACGAGCACGACGGCGTGCGCGCGGGCGGCCCCCGCGTGCTGGACCGGCTGCTCGAACTCGTCCGGGGCGAGGCCGACCGCTAGGGTCTTTCGTTTGGATCAGGCTGGATCAGGGAGCGGGGTCTGGTGCCGTGCATCGCAAGGCGGAGGAGGGAGTCAACGCCGAGCGATTGGGGCCTCCCCGGCTCGAGCGAAGCCGAGAGCTTGGGGAACGACTGACGACAACGCCGCGAGGTGCGGTGCCAGGGCGCGCGAGCCCAGCATGATCCAAACGAGAGGCCCTAGGGGGTCAGCCCTGCAGGGCGTCGAGCGTGGCGTCCAAGCCGGCCGCCGCGTGCGGCGCGCGGTTGTACGGGAGCTTCGAGAGGGCGGCGGCCATGCCGCAGGTGTTGCTCACCGCGGAGTAGACGAGCCCGGCGCCGATGCCCGCCGACAGCCACCGCGCCGCCGGGAAGCGGCGGCCCGCGACGAGGCCGGCCACGACCAGTGAACCTGCGGCGAGGCGCACCTGACGCTCCATCGGCCAGGTCGCCCGGGCGCCCACCGGACGGTCGAGCCCGCGCCCGTCGCCCTCCCAGGCGGACGTCCCGCCGGTCAGGGTGGCCGCGTCGATGTCCGCGTCGGCGAGGATCTCGCACGCCCTGGTGGACCGCACGCCCGAGGCGCACACCACCAGCAGTGAGCCGCGGGCGGAGGCCGACTTCAGGGCGGGCACCGCCTCGGTGAGCCGGTCGAGCGGAACGTTCAGAGCACCGGGCACGTGCCCGGAGGCGTACTCACCGGGGGCCCGGACGTCGATGACGGTGAACTCCTCCAGCCGGGCTGCGGCCTCGGAGGGGGAGAGGGAGGCGGGGCTGATCACGAGCGGGGTCCTTTCGGTCGCCGGAGCGGGGGCGGTGCGGGGCCTGCTCACCCCGGCGCCCCGGAAGGCAATAATACCCCTAGGGGTATTCCGCTCCGGCTCTGCGCGGCTGGTCCTACGGCGCGTCCGGCCGGAGCGGCTCCTTGCTCCCTGCCCTGAACCGCTTCCGGAATGCGCGCATCCGTCACCTTCCGCTGGATAGCCTGCCGGGTATGACGGAGCAGCTGGAACCCATGCCCACGGACTGGCGCCGCGCCCTGGCCGTGGTCGCCCACCCCGACGACCTGGAATACGGCTGCGCCGCCGCCGTGGCCGGCTGGACCGACGAGGGGCGTGAGGTCACCTACCTCCTGGCGACCCGCGGAGAGGCCGGGATCGATACGATCGCCCCTGCTGAGTGCGCTCCGCTGCGCGAGCGGGAACAACGCGAGAGTGCCGCGGCCGTCGGTGTCGCCGCCGTGGAGTTCCTCGATCACCAGGACGGCGTCATCGAGTACGGCACGGCTCTGCGACGTGACATCGCCGCGGCCGTGCGCCGTCACCGTCCCGAGCTGCTCATCACCCTCAACCACCGGGACACCTGGGGCGGCGTCGCGTGGAACACCCCGGACCACCGCGCGGTCGGCCGGGCCACCCTGGACGCCGCAGGCGACGCGGGAAACCGCTGGATCTTCCCCGAGCTGCGTGAGCAGGGGCTGGAGCCGTGGGACGGGGTGCGCTGGGTCGCCGTCGCGGGCACCGACCGGCCCACCCACGCGGTCGACGCGACGCCGGGGTTCGAGCGCTCCGTCCGGTCGCTGCTGGCCCACCGCACGTACATCGAGGTGCTGACGGACGAGGACCCGGAGGCGTACTGCCGTAGGTTCCTCACCGGCACCACGGGAGCGGCTGCCGAGCGATTCGGTGGCCGACCGGCCGTCACCTTCGAACTCTTCGCACGCTGACCCGTCCGGCGCGAGCGGCCAGGGGGTGCCTGATTGACAAACGAGGTTGCTGATTCTGCAATGGGGTCATGAGTGAACAGAATCAGGGCGACCCCGAACTCGACGCCGTGCTCACCGGGGTGGGTCCACGGCTGAGGCGGTTGCGCAAGGACCGCGGTGTCACGCTGACGGGGCTCTCCGAGGTCACCGGAATCTCCGTCTCCACCCTGTCCAGGCTCGAATCCGGTGGCCGGCGCCCCAGCCTGGAGCTGCTGCTCCCCATCGCCCGGGCCCACGAGGTGCCGCTCGACGACCTCGTCGGGGCGCCGCCGGTCGGCGATCCGAGGGTCAGGGCGAAGCCGATCGTGCACGGCACGAAGACGTCCCTGCCGCTCACCGCCCGGCCGGGGGGCCTCCAGGCGTACAAGGTCATACAGGAGGCGCCGTGCACGGAGGCGCCCGAACAGCGCACCCACGAGGGGTACGAGTGGCTGTACGTGCTCAACGGCCGGCTGCGCCTCAAGCTCGCCGAGCACGATCTGGTCCTGGCCCCTGGTGAGGCCGCCGAGTTCGACACCCGGCTTCCGCACTGGTTCGGCCCGGCGGGCGACGAGCCGGTCGAATTCCTCAGCCTGTTCGGGCCGCAAGGGGAGCGGATGCATGTGAGGGCCAAGCCGAAGCGGTCGTGAACGGGTCCGGGCCCGGTGGCCGCGAGGTGTTCCCAGACGGGCAAGCGACCGCTTAGTATGCGGCGGAGCAGTGGTAATGCCGACAGTGTTGTGGAGGCCCCTCATGCAGGCATGGCGAGTGCACCGGAACGGCGAGCCGAGCGAGGTGATGGAGCTCGAGGAGACGGACCGGCCGACCCCCGGAGAGGGGCAGGTGCTGCTCGAAGTGCGAGCGGCGAACATCAACTTCCCCGACGCGCTGCTCTGCCGCGGCCAGTACCAGGTCAGGCCCCCGCTGCCCTTCACCCCCGGTGTGGAGATCTGCGGGGTGACGGAGGACGGACGGCGCGTGCTCGCCACCCCCGCGCTCCCGGAGGGCGGTTTCGCCGAGTACGTCGTGGCGGACGAGGCGTCCCTGCTGCCGGCTCCCGACGCCCTGGACGACGCGGAGGCCGCCGCACTGCACATCGGCTACCAGACCGGCTGGTTCGGGCTGCACCGCCGCGCACACCTCCAGGCCGGTGAGACGCTGCTGGTGCACGCGGCCGCAGGCGGGGTCGGAAGCGCGGCCGTCCAGCTCGGCAAGGCCGCCGGCGCCACCGTCATCGGGGTCGTCGGCGGGCCCGAGAAGGCCCGGATCGCCCGCGAACTGGGCTGTGACCTGGTCGTCGACCGCCGGAGCGAGGACATCGTCGCGGCGGTGAAGGAGGCCACGGGCGGGCGCGGCGCGGACGTCGTCTACGACCCGGTCGGCGGAGACGCCTACGCCAAGTCCGTCAAGTGCATCGCCTTCGAGGGCCGTGTCGTCGTCGTCGGCTTCGCGAGCGGGTCCATCCCCACACCCGGCCTCAACCACGCCCTGGTGAAGAACTACTCGATCGCCGGACTCCACTGGGGCCTGTACAACACCAAGGACCCTGCAGCCGTCCGCGCCTGCCACGACGAGCTCACCAAGCTCGCGGCGCAGGGCGTCATCAAGCCGCTGATCAGCGAGCGCGTCCCCATGGCCGACGCGGCACGGGCCGTCCAGCGGGTCGCCGACGGCACCAGCACCGGCCGCATCGTCGTCCTGCCGTCAGGAGGCACCCGATGAGCACCACCATCGACGCGGCACAGATCCGCCGCCTCACCCAGGAACTGCTGGCGGCCCACCCGCCGGCCACCACCGACCGCACCGACTTCCTCAAGGCGCGCTTCGACGCCGGTCTGGCCTGGGTGCACTACCCCGCCGGGCTCGGGGGCCTCGACGCGCCGCGCTCCCTGCAGCCCGTCGTCGACGCCGAGCTCGCCGCCGCGGGCGCCCCCGACAACGATCCCCGCCGTATCGGCATCGGCCTCGGCATGGCCGCTCCGACGGTCCTCGAATACGGCACCGAGGAGCAGAAGCAGCGCTTCCTGCGCCCGCTGTGGGTCGGGGAGGAGGTCTGGTGCCAGCTCTTCAGCGAGCCGGGAGCCGGTTCCGACCTCGCCGCGCTCGGCACCCGCGCGGTCCGCGACGGAGAGGACTGGGTGGTCGACGGGCAGAAGGTCTGGACGTCGAGCGCCCATGTGGCCCGCTGGGCGATCCTGATCGCCCGCACCGACCCGGACGTACCCAAGCACCGCGGCATCAGCTACTTCATCTGCGACATGACCGACCCCGGCGTCGAGGTGCGGCCACTGCGCCAGATCACCGGGGAAGCAGAGTTCAACGAGGTCTTCCTCACCGGAGTACGCATCCCGGACAGCAGGCGTCTCGGCCCGGTCGGCGCCGGCTGGAAGGTCGCCCAGACCACCCTGATGAACGAGCGCGTGTCCATCGGCGGAGCCCGCATCCCCCGCGAGGGCGGCATGATCGGCACCGTCGCCAAGACCTGGCGCGAGCAGCCCGGTCTGCGCACCCACGACCTCCACCAGCGGCTGCTCACCCTGTGGGTCGAGGCCGAGGTCGCCAGGCTCACCGGTGAACGGCTGCGTCAGCAGCTCGTCGCCGGACAGCCCGGGCCGGAAGGCTCCGGCATGAAGCTGGCGTTCGCCCGTCTCAACCAGGAGATCAGCGGACTCGAGGTCGAACTCCTCGGTGACGAAGGTCTGTTGTACAGCGACTGGACCATGCGCCGCCCGGAGCTGGTCGACTTCACCGGACGCGACGCCGGGTACCGCTATCTCCGGTCCAAGGGCAATTCCATCGAGGGCGGCACGAGCGAGGTCCTCCTCAACATCGTCGCCGAGCGTGTCCTCGGTCTGCCCGTCGAACCGCGTAACGACAAGGACGTCGCCTGGAAGGATCTTGCCCGATGACCGCACAGACCGAAGCCGCCCAGGCACCCGACCTGCTCTACTCGGAAGCCGAGGAGGACCTGCGGTCGGCCGTGCGCTCGCTGCTCGCAGACCGTGCCGACGCGCCCACGGTGATCGCCGGGATCGAGTCCGACACGCCGTACGACCTGCGCCTGTGGGAATCGCTCGCCGCGGGGATCGGGGCAGCGGGGCTGCTGGTCCCGGAGAAGCTCGGCGGGCAGGGTGCCACCCACCGTGAGGCCGCCGTGGTCATGGAGGAACTCGGCCGCAGCGCCGCCCCGGCGCCGTACCTGACGAGCGGCGTCGTCGCGACCGAGGTCCTCCTCGCGCTGGGTGCCGATGACGGCCCGGCCGCCGGACTCCTCGGTGAGCTGGCGGCGGGCAGCCGGATCGCCGTGCTCGCCCTGCCGTTCGCCACGGCCCCCGCCGACGGGGCCGCCGCGATGACCGGAACCCTGGAGCGGACCGTGACCGGCGTCGCGGATGCGGCGGCCGCCGACGTGCTGCTGGTGCCCACCGCGGAAGGGCTGTACGCGGTGGAGACCGGCTCGGACGGTGTCGCCGTCCAGCCGCTCGTCCCGCTCGACCTGACCCGCCCGCTCTCCACGGTCACGCTGGCCGGGGCCACCGGGACCCTGCTCGCGGAGGCGGGCCCGGCGGCCACCGCCGTGAGCAAGGGTCTGCTCGCCGGTGCGGGGCTGCTCGCCTCCGAGCAGCTCGGGCTGGCCGAGTGGTGCCTGACCGAGACCGTCCGGCACACCCGCGAACGCCACCAGTTCAACAGGCCGGTGGGCTCGTTCCAGTCGCTCAAGCACCGGATGGCCCAGCTCTGGCTGGAGGTCGTCTCCGCCCGCGCAGCCGCCCGCAACGCGGCGGACGCGCTGGCGACCGGGAGCCCCGACGCGCCGCTCGCGGTGGCCGTGGCGCAGGCCTACTGCTCCAAGGTCGCGGTACACGCCGCGGAGGAATGCGTACAGCTGCACGGCGGCATCGGGATGACCTGGGAGCACCCCGCGCACCTGTATCTGAAGAGGGCCAAGGCCGACTCGATCGCGTACGGAACCGCGGGACGCCACCGCGAGGCCGTAGCCGGTCTGGTGGAGCTTCCGGCTCCGTGAGGCGCTGACGGGCGGGGGTACGTGATCACACGTGCCCCCGCCCCGTCGTGCCTGGCGGACGACCGGAGCGGTGAGCAGGGAAACGGCAGACGCAGCGCAACCGACGCGCGGACGAAGGGCGTTCCAACTCTTGGCAGGTACCTGCCTATCGGTCGGCCCGCGCCTCCATAATCATCGCGTCCCCCCGCCCGCTCTGCCCGCCCGACCGCTTCAGGGAGACCCCATGGCACACCTGACCCGTCGCAGAGTCATCACCACCGCCCTCGCCACCGCAGCCGCGGGCGCGTTCGTCCCCGCCCAGGCAGCGGCAGCGGCACCCGCCGCGACCGCGCGCCCCCAGGGGCCCCGGCCGCTGGCCCGGGCGCACGCCCACAACGACTACCTGCATCCGCGCCCTCTCCACGACGCGCTCGCGCACGGGTTCTCGAGCGTCGAGGCGGACATCTTCCTCGTCGACGGCGAACTGCTCGTCGCCCACGAGGCCGAGAGCCTCGACCCCGCCCGCACCCTCGTCTCGCTCTACCTCGACCCCCTGCTCACCCGGGTCCGCGCCAACCACGGCACCGTCCACGCCGGGCACCCCGCCCCGCTGCAGCTGCTGATCGACATCAAGACCGACGGTGCGGCCGCCTACCTCCAGCTCGACCGGGTGCTCCGCCGCTACAAGCCGATCCTCACCCGCTCCGTCCACGGCGGGGTCCGCACCGGCGCGGTCACCGCCGTCATCTCGGGAGACCGCGCCGCGCGCGTCCCGATGGAGCAGCAGACCACCCGGTACGCCTTCTACGACGGCCGCCCGGAGGATCTCGGCACCGCCGCCCCCGCCTCCTTCGTCCCGCTCATCAGCGGCAACTGGGCCGCGAGCTTCAGCTGGCAGGGGACCGGTCCCTTCCCCGCCGCCGAGCGTGACCGGCTGAACGCCTTCGTCGCATCGGCCCACGCGAACGGGCAACGGGTCCGCTTCTGGGGCACGCCCGACCTCGCGGGCCCGGCACGCGACGCCGTCTGGACCGAGCTCCTCGCGGCCGGCGTCGACCATCTCAACACCGACGATCTGGCGGGGCTGGAGGCCTTCCTCCGCCGGCACGAGGCCGACGGCCGTCGAAACGGCTGACCGCCCCCCGGCAGTCCTCTCCGGTCACCGTGCGTCAACACCCGTTCGGCGGACACGCCAGCGCGCCGAGCGGTCCCTCCGCTGCGCCACACTGGCGGCCGAATGCCGCAATTCCGGCGCGGCGGAGGAGGTTGGCCATGGCCATTTCGATCTCAGTGGTGCTGCTTCTGCTGGTCCTCGCAGCGATCTTCCTGCGCAACGGCGGGCTCAAGCTGTCGCACGCGATCGTCTGTGGGCTGCTCGGCTTCCTGCTGGCCAGTACGAGCATGGCCCCCACCATCCATGAGGGGATCACGGCCACCGCGAACGTGGTCAGCGGCCTGAGGCCCTGACCCCGCACGCACCGTCCGGGTGCGGGAGAATGTCTGCCCGATCGCGGCACAGCGCCGCGGGGGACCCGGCCGGGGCGGTACCGTCGTCCGAGGGCCCCTGCGCGCGCTTCGTCGACATGGCTTGGACCTGACCGATCCTCGCCACGTACCTGGAGAACGCATCCATGTCATTCCCGCCCCCCGGACGGCACTCGGGCGCCGCCCACCACGAGTACTGCAACAACGCCCTGTGCTGCCGCTGCCAGCAGCGCCAATGGACGACGAAACTCGGCGACGAGCGGCTCTGCGGCCCGTGCGCCGCCTGCTGCCGTGACTGCGGCCGCGCCCCCGCGCCGCATCTGGACGGGCTCGACGACGGACTCTGCGCCGAGTGCCGGGGCCGCTGCGGACGGTGCCAGCGGGCCCTGCCCGCCGAGGGCGCCTGCACCTGCCGCAAGTGGCGCGAACGCGCGGCCGGCGATCCGGTCGCGTACATCCTTCAGGCCCTCCCGCAACCGCTGGTCCAGGCGCTCGGCCACCGCCACCCGCGTACGGTGCACGATCTGATCCACCAGGAGCTCGCCCGGCGCACCCCGGACCAGCTCCTGGAGCGGCTCGAACGCAGGTGGAACGTCCGCTGGTCCCACGCCCTCCACGAGAAGGACGAGGACGGCCGCCGCCGCTGGGCACCTCAGGAGATCGCCGAGGCGCTCGTGAGCCCGGGCCGTTGCGCGAATCCGCAGTGCGAGGACGGCTACCTGATCACCACCGACACGCCGTGCGGCCAGTGCCTTCGCCCCACCCACCGCTTCGTCACATCGGTCGCCGACCGGACGGCCACCTCGGAACACGCCCGTGCGACCGCCGCGCAGATCCGGCGCGCCCTCGTGGAAGGCCGCTCCACCAAGCCGGGCAAGCGGCGGCCCGCCGGCTGAGCCCGCTCAGCCCTTGTCCAGCGCGCCCCGCACCAGCGCCGCCGCGAGTACGGCCGGGTCCTCGTCCTTCGCCATCCGGAGGAGCTTGTCCGGCGTGGTGGGCAGGCCGAGCCGTTCCGCTCCCTGGAGCGCCTTGGCGTCGAGGTAGGGCGACGCCTCGGGCCACACCGTCTGCACCTCGCGCAGGAAGATGTCGGCACCCGCCGGCCCTATGCCGGGGAAGCGGCGGAGTCCGGAGCGCAGGGTGTCCATGTCGCCGTCGGCCTTCCGGCGCAGGCGCCGCAGGTCACCGCCGTACTCGTCGAGCACGAGCTGGGCACCGTCCCCCAGCTGGGTCGCCGTCCGTTCGTCGTACCGGCGGTAGCCGCCCTCGCCGAGCGCGTCGACGCGCTCCTGCCACGTGGCGTCGGTCATTCGGCGCGGAGTGCGCAGCCCGTGCGAGAAGAGCGCCTGCGCCGCGGCCACCGCCACCTGCGCGCGGATCCGCGCGCTCAGCAGGTGGCTCAGGACGAGCAGTTGGTACAGGGGCTGGGGGGTGTCACGCAGCCGGATGCCGGCCTCGGCGGCGTACGTGGTGCCGTGGCGCTTCAGCAGCGCCTCCAGAGTCCGGGGGGCGCTCACGTGAACCCGAAGATCCGCGCGATGAAGTAACCGGCCACGACGAGTGAGCCCAGCAGCACCACGGCTGCCCAGAAGACCGGGTGTTCCCAGATCCCTCCGTCGGGGCGTTCGACGTGCGCTTCGCTTATGCAGCCCTCGGCCGGAGGTGTCTCCGTGGGGGGCGTGAGTGAGATAGCCATGTATCCACCTTCTCTCCGGGCGCCCGTCCCCGCGAGGCCGGCGCCGATGGGGGCACGCGTACGTCCGTACGGAGTCCGACCGGTCCCCGAAGCGCTGCGGTGCCGTGGAACGGGGCACCGTCAAGGAATGCCTGCAGTTTCCACGCCCGAGCCCGTCGTCAAACTCGTCCAGCGCACCGCCGAACCGGCCGCGGCCCAGACACTGCGGTCGACGGCGGCGGCCGTCATCGCCTTCGCCGTGGCCCAGGCCGTACTGCCCGCGCCGCACCCCGCACCGCTCACCGCCCCTCTGACCGCCCTCCTCGTGGTGCAGGTGACGCTCTACGCCACGCTGACCACCGGGATCCGGCGTGTGAACGCCGTCGTCGTCGGGGTCCTGATCGCCAGCGGATTCAGCTCCCTGGTGGGCCTCAGCTGGTGGACCCTGGGCCTGACCATCTTCACGTCCCTGCTGATCGGGCGGCTCGTACGGGTCAACGAGTTCGTACCCGAGGTGGCCATCAGCGCGATGCTCGTCCTCGGCGTCGCCCAGGTCGCGGACACAGCATGGGAGCGTGTGCTGGAGACGCTGATCGGTGCGGGAGTCGGCCTGCTCTTCAACCTCCTGCTGGCACCACCCGTCTGGGTCGAGTCGGCGGGCGCCTCCATCGGCGGCCTGGGAGAGCGGATGGGCAAGATGTTCCGGGCCCTCGGCGACGAGATCGGCGGTAACCACCCCGTGCGGGAGGCTGCCGCCCGGCTGCACGAAGCCCGCCGCCTCGACCACGACATCGTCGAGGTCGACGCGTCCCTGAGGCAGGCCGAGGAGAGCCTGATGCTCAACCCCCGCGTCAAGCAGGGGCTGCTCTACCGCGTCGTCCTGCGGACCGGGCTCGACACGCTGGAGATCTGCGCCGTGGTGCTGCGCGTCCTGACCCGCACGCTGACCGACCTCGCCAAGGCGCGCACCGACGAGGCGCTCTTCCCCGAGGACGTGGCCACGGACCTCAGGGAGCTCTTCGGACACATGTCCGACGCCATCGAGGGGTTCGCAGTGATGATCACCACGCCGATGGCCGAGAGCGGCGAGGAGGCCGAGGAGCGCCTGGCCGACGCCCTCGCCCGCAGTCGCGCGACCCGCGACCGCGTGGCGGATCTGCTGCTCGAAGACGTCCAGGAGCACCCGAGGCAGTGGCAACTGCACGGCGCACTGCTCGCGGAGGTCGACCGCATCCTCGACGAACTCGACATCGACAAGCGCACGGAGCGCCTGGCGGAGGAGCTGGACCGCCGTTCCGCCGAGGCCCACGAGCGCCACCCACGGCTGCGGGAGGTGTCCCGCCGACTGCGCGGCGGGACACAGTTCCGGCGACGGGCCGGCGAGTGAGGGACGTCAGTCCGCCGGCCGGCGGGGCTCCTCGACGGGCCGTTTCCGGCGCCGGTGGCTGGTGTCGCACCACGGATACATCCGGCTGCGCCGGCACATGCAGACGGCCACGACGAACCGGTCGGAGACGGCCACACTGCCGTCCGCACACGTGACTTCCACGGGCCCCTCGACCAGAAGGGGACCCTCGTCGCCGAGGGTGATGCGGCACGGACGTTCAGACTCGTTCGGCACGGATCACCACCAGCTCCTCCGCCGTCTCTTCCTCGTCCATCAGGCCCGTCGCCCGCAGCCACCGCAGTCTGGAGCGCAGCACGGGCCCGAGGGGCACCAGGGCGCGGGAGCTGACATGAGCCCGCATCCCCGCTTCCGAGAGGCGCCGAAGGGTCACTTCGCTGTCGCACAGGCCCGAGTGCACGAGGAGGAGGCGCCCTCCGGGGCGCAGCGCCGCCGGGGCGGTCTCACAGACCCTGTCCAGGACGGCCCGGCCGTCGCGCCCCGCCTCCCAGGCCCGCGCCGCACCGCGCCCGGGAAGCCGGCCCAGCGGGGACGGCACATAGGGCGGGTTGCAGATCACCAGGTCGTAGGACCGGCCGGGCAGGGCCGAGAGTAGATCGCTGCGCCGCACGGTGATGCGCCGGCGGTGCAGCAGCGCGTTCAGCCGGGCCGTCGCCACGGCCCGCCACGCGACGTCCACTGCCGTCACCCGCGCTCCCCGCCGCGCCGCGTGCAGGGCGAGGGCGCCACTACCCGTGCCGACGTCCAGGACCTCGGTGCCCGGGCCGATGTCCTCCAGGTTCAGTGCCGCCATGAGCAGGAGAGTGTCGTGCTGGGGTGCGTACACCCCAGGGAGGGTCATCAAGCGGGTTTTACGGGTGTCCTCGGCCATGTCTGCTGACATCTGCGACTCCATTCGATGCTTCGCCGTCGGTGCGGACCAGGGCTTGTGGTTCAGACCTGCCAGTCCGCGAGCAGCCGGTCGCCGAGCCGGTCCTCCAGGCATGAGGTGGCGGTGATGCCGAACGCGATGTCGGCCGCCAGTTCGGGTTCGTCCTCGAGCAGCCCGCCGATCACCTCGCGACGCACCACCTGCTCGTGCACCGCGTCCGCTTCGACGTGCTCGGTGTAGAAGAACTCCGCCGCGGGACCCGCGCCCGTGCGCTTCATGGCGTCTGCCAGGCGCCGGGACGCGGGGGAGGAGGTGATCTCGACAGCGGCGAAGTGACCCACCAGCGCTCCGCGCAGCCGGCGGTGCAGGCCGAAGAGCGACATGAGGTTCACCAGGGCCAGCATGGGCGCGCAGCCCTCGTCCAGATAGCGGCCGTACGTCGTGTCCAGGCCCAGATCCGTCATGAGGTCGGCGAACAGCTGAGCGTGGACGCGGTCCGCGCGCCCGGCGCCGAACTCGTCGTACTCGATCGCCGCCATGCCCGCCTTGGCCCGTCCACTGAGCCGGGGCAGCACCCAGGCGTGCGGGTCGGCCTCCTTGAGGTGGTACAGCGAACGCTGTGCCGCGTACGCGCGCAGATGGCGCAGCTCGCCCCGGTCCTGGAGGAACCACGAGACACCGGAGCCGCGGACCGGTTCCACGAGGAGGCCGTCCAGGACCTCGTCCAGGCTCGCGTGCACCGGGGCGTCGCTCCGGAGGGCCGCCAGGAAGCGGTCCTCCAACGCTGCGCGTACGGCGAGCAGGGGCGGGTCCCACTCCAATTCGGGGCGTACGCCGCTGAACCCGCGGTAGTGCAGCTCGTAACAGACGTACAGAGCCAGCTGCAGGTCGTCGCCGTAGGGCTCGGCGGCCCCGGCGGCATCCGGGTCCGGCAGGACGCCGTCGTCCCGCAGATAGCCGATGACCCCTGTGGACAGCGCGCCGCGTCCTCGCGGAAGTGAAGGTCCTGTGTGTTGACGTGACATGGTGTTCCTCCTGCCCCGGCATGCCCCGGAGTCACACGGACTACCGTGATCGACTGTACGCCGATCGCCCGTGACCAGCCTGTCCGCAGGGACGCACCCCCGCACGGGCCCCTACGGGCGGGCTTTCTGAGCCGTCCAGCCCAGGAGCCGTTCCACCGGCCAGGTGGTGACCACACGGTCCACGGGTACTCCGCACTCCTCCGCCCGCGCGCACCCGTAGATCTGCCAGTCCAGCTGCCCCGGGGCGTGCGCGTCGGTGTCGATCGAGAGGAGGGCACCCGACGCGACCGCCTGCCGCAGCAGGCCGCGCGGGGGATCGAGCCGCTCCGGGCGGCAGTTGATCTCCACGGCGGTCCCGGCCTCGGCACACGCCGCGAAGACCCGCTCCGCGTCGAACACCGATTCCGGACGCTTCTTCCCGCCGAGGAGCCGCCCCGTGCAGTGCCCCAGGATGTCCGCGTGCGGATTGCGTACGGCGGCGAGCATCCGCGCCGTCATCGCGCCGGCGTCCATGCGCAGCTTCGAATGGACCGAGACGACCACCACGTCGAGCCGCTCCAGAACGTCGGGTTCCTGGTCCAGCGAGCCGTCGTCGAGGATGTCGCACTCGATGCCGGTGAGCAGACGAAAGGGGGCCCACCGCTCGTTGAGCTCCGCCACGACGGACAGCTGATCGAGAAGGCGCTCGGTCGAGAGCCCGTTGGCCACGGTCAGCCTGGGGGAGTGGTCCGTGAGCACCGCCCACTCATGGCCCAGCTCGGCAGCCGCCCGGCCCATCTCGGCGATCGGGCTTCCCCCGTCGGACCAGTCCGAGTGCAGATGGCAGTCCCCGCGAAGGGCCGAGAGGAGCGCCTCGCCGCCGGAGGCCAACGGTGCGGACGCCTCTTGCTCCAGCACCTCGAGGTAGGCGGGCGTCGCGCCCTCCACCGCCTCACGGATCACCTTGGCCGTCTTCGGCCCGATGCCGCGCACCGTCTCCAGCGAACCGTGTGCCACCCGCTGGGCGACTTCCTCGGCGTCCATGGAGCTGATCGCCTCCGCCGCCGTGCGGAAGGCCTTCACCCGGTACGTGGCCGCCTGGGACCGCTCCAGGAGGAACGCGATCCGCCGCAGCGCGTCTGCCGGATCCATCGTCAGGGCCGCGCGGTGTGATGAGGGTGCCCGTGCGTCCGGCGGCTTTCCTTCATCTCCGCCTCGTAGAGATGGCGCCGCCCACCCACGAGCTCCCGGCGTACCCGCTCCTCGACTGCGACGAACGGCCGGTAGTACGTGTCGTCGTACGCCTCGACCATCTGGAAGGTCCAGCAGCCGGGAATGACGTTGCGGCCCAGGATCTCCCGCTCCACCAGGTCGGCCTGGGCCGTGTGACCACCCATCCGGAGCAGCTCGACCGCCCGGTCCAGCGTCAGATCCGCACCGCCCGTGAGCTGGTGGAACCCGTAGAGCTGCCCCCGCGCACGCTCCACCCGTTCCAACGCCTCCGTCAGCGCTCCGAGCGCCTCGACGGTCGTGTCGTCGACCCCGGACGGCCGCACGTGCTCTTCCTCGGGCCCGTCGGGGCCACGGTTCTCACTCATGCATACGACTGTGCACGCGTCCCGGGCGATGCGTCCCGCCGGACCGGCGAAAGGGTGAGCGCTTCCCCGGCCGTCCTCGTCCGCCGAAGTGCGGCGGGACGGATTCTGATCAGACTGGATCTCATGGCAGAGAACCGTCGCGCCCGATCCGGGCACACCACGAAAACGGCAGCCCCACGCTCCTCGTCCCGACGCGGCCCCGAGCACGCTGCCCGTGCTGCCTGCGAGAGCCTCGAAAGACTGATCTGTCACCCCGCGGAAGGGGTGTCGGCGGTGCGGCGGAACGACGACGGCTGGTGTGTCGTCGTCGACGTGCTCGAAGTGCCCCGCATCCCGGACACCACGAGCCTGCTGGCCTCGTACGAGGTGCAGATCGATGAGCGGGGCGAACTCACGGAGTACAGCCGAGTCCGCCGCTACCGGCGTGGCTCCGCCGACGAATGACCGCTTCGCCCCTCACCCGGAAGGACGCTCCATGACCACGACCATGTACGCCGACGAAGTCGCCCCGTGCCCGCCCAGGGCCGGCACGCTCTACGACGTTCTCGAACTCATCCTCGACCGCGGCATGGTCATCGACGTGTTCATCCGGGTGTCGCTGGTCGGCATCGAGATCCTCAAGATAGACGCGCGCATCGTCGTCGCGAGTGTGGACACCTACCTGCGCTTCGCCGAGGCGTGCAACCGGCTCGACCTGGAGCGCGACTCCGGCAGCACCACCATCCCCGAGCTGCTCGGCGGACGTGCCGCCAAGTCCATGGGCAAGCGCAAGGTGCGCAAGGCGGCGGAGTCCGTCGGCGACTCCGTCCGCAAGGCCGTGGGGAGCGGTGACGATGACGACGACGAGCAGGAAGAGCGGCCGAAGAAGCGCCGGGCGCCCGCCCGCGACGGGGCGAGCCGACGCCAGCGCGCGGAGGCGTGAGCCGTGACCGAGAGCCGCGTGTACGTGTACGCGATCATCCCGACGGGAGTGAGGCTTCCGGCCGGCGCCGTCGGCGTGGGCAGCCCTCCCGCCGGGCTGCGGCTGGTCGGTGACGGGGACGTCACCGCAGTCGTGAGCGACGCGCCGGAGCAACTGCGCGCGCGCCGACGGGACCTGATGGCACACCAGGACCTGCTGCTGCGCCTCTCGGACAGCGGCCCCGTGCTGCCCATGCGGTTCGGCGTGGTCGCACCGGACGAGTCGTCGGTCCGTGCCCAACTGGCCGGATCGCAGCGCGAGCACCTGGCGACCCTCCACCACCTCGACCGGAGCGTGGAGATGAACGTGAAGGCGCTCCCTGCCCAGGACGCGCTGGCGGCTGTCGTCGCCGAGGAGAGGAACGTACGGCGGCTACGCGAAGACGTCCGCCGCCGCCCCAACTACGAGGCCAACGTCCGGCTCGGTGAGGCGGTGGCAACCGCGCTGTCCCGCCGAGCGGCCGAGGCCGGAAAGAAGCTCCTGCACCAGCTCACGCCCTTGGCCCGCGAGGTGGCTGCGGGGCCCGAGGTCCACGGGTGCGCGCTCAACGTGTCGTTTCTCGTCGACCGGAAGGACAGCGACGCCTTCCGGGCGACGGCGCAGCGGTTCGCCGACGCGCACAGGGAGCGCGTCGAGCTTCGCGTCGCGGGGCCGCTGCCCTGCTACAGCTTCGTCCCCTCCCGTGCTCCGCGGCCGACGGTCTCGAGGATCTGACATGGGACTGTTCACCGGCCTGCTCCTCCTGCCCCTCGCGCCGGTCCGCGGCGTGATCTGGGTCGCCGAGAAAGTGAATGACGCGGCCGACCGGGAGCTGCACGACCCGGGTGTGATCCGGGCTCAGCTTGCCGCGCTGAATCAGGAGCTCGAGGACGGCAACGTCGGCCTGGAGGAGTTCGAACGGGAAGAGGCGGAGCTGCTCGACCGGCTCTATGCCGGACAAGCCCGCCCCGCGCCGAACCATCGAAGGTGACTCACTCATGGAAGATCAGACAAAGGTGACGCTCGCAGCAGCCGTTGTGGGCGGATACGTACTCGGTCGCACGAAGAAGGGGCGCGTGGCGCTCTCCGTCGCGACCTATCTGGCAGGCAGGCGCTTCGGCCTGGAGCCGCGCCAGCTCGCCGCCGAAGGCATGCGCCGACTGGGCGAGATGCCGCAGTTCGCCGAACTTCAGGACCAGTTGAAGGGCGAGGTCCTCGACTCCGGCAGGAAGGCACTGACAGCGGCGGCCGACAGGGGCATGAACTCGCTGGCGGACGCTCTCAGCGACCGGACGGCGCGGCTGGGGGAACCCGACGAGGACGAGGACGAATACGACGAGGACGAGGGCGGGGACGAGGAGTACGAGGACGAGGAAGAGCAACCGGAAGAGGAAGACGAGGAAGACGAGGACGAAGAGGACGAAGAGGAAGAAGAACCGGAAGAGGACGAGGAAGAAGAGGAAGAGGAAGAGGAAGAAGAGCCGGAGGAGGACGAGGAGGAAGAAGAGGACGAGGAGGAGCCGGACGAGCCGGACGAGCCGGAGAAGCCGCGGCCGAGCCCTCGCAGGGGCAAGTCCTCCGACGGGGCAGCCGGCAAGAAAGCGGCGGCGAAGAAGCAGCCCGCTGCGAAGAAGGCCGCAGCCAAGAAGACACCGGCGAAGAAGGCCGCACCCGCCAAGAAGGCCGCACCGGCCAAGAAGACCGCTGCCAAGAAGACCGCAGCGAAGAAGGCAGCACCGGCCAAGAAGAAGGCGGCGGCCAAGAAGTCGGCTCCGGCGAAGAAGTCCGCGGCCAGGAAAGCGCCTGCCAAGAAGTCGGCTCCGGCCAAGAAGTCGTCGGCCAAGAAGAGCGCTTCAGGCAAGAAGGCGACGTCAGCGAAGCGAGCCGCGTCCCAGCGCGGCGCACGGCGGAGGTAGGCAGCAATGGCCAGGACGGACAAGGACGAGCCCGAGTCGGAAGCCTCGGGCATGGACCGCCTTCGCGAGGAGCTCACGAACTTCGTCGGCGCACAGACGGGGAAGCTCGCGCAGAAGGCCGGCGACAAGCTGACCGGTCTCACGGGGCAGCTCACCGACATCGCCGAGAACGGTGGCTCACTGCCGTCGATCGCCTCTCGTGTCATGCAGGGCGATTCCCCGGTGAAGGCCTTCGTCTCGGAGAAGGCCGGGGACGTCAAGGACAAGGTCGTGGACAAGGCCAAGGACGTGTTCGGGGGCGGGAAGGGCAAGAGCCAGTCCGGCGGGGGCAAGTCGATGAACATCATCGAGGTCCTCGATGTGGGGGTGCCACTGCGGGACGCGTACGACCACTGGACGCGTTACGACAAGTTCGGCAGCTTCACCAAGGGCGTTCAGAGCGTCTCGATGGATGAGGAGATGTCGAGCGACTGGAAGGTCAAGATCGGCCCTTCCTCGCGCGGTTTCAAGGCAACGGTCCAGGAACAGATCCCTGACGACCGCATCGTGTGGACGTCGGAAGGAGCCAAGGGCTCCACACGCGGTTGTGTCAGCTTCCACGAACTGGCGCCGAACCTCACCCGGATCGTCCTCGTGATCGAGTACTACCCCTCGGGATTCTTCGAGAAGACCGGCAACCTGTGGCGGGTACAGGGTCGGCGCATGCGACTCGACTTCAAACACTTCCAGCGGTTCGTGACGCTCACCGACGAGGAGCCCGAGGGCTGGCGCGGCGAGATCCGCGACGGGGAAGTCGTCATGACGCACGAAGAGGCCGAGGAGAAGGAGGAAGCCGAGAAGGAGGAGTCCGAGGACTCGGACTACGAGGACGAAGAGGAGCCGGAGGGGGACGAGGAAGAAGAGCCGGAGGACGAGGAGGAGGACGAGGAAGAGCCCGAGAACGAGTACGAGGACGGCGAGGAACCCGAGGACGAAGAAGAGGAAGACGAAGAGGAAGACGCAGAGCCCGAATTCGAGGACGAAGACGAAGAGCCCGAAGAAGACGAAGAGGAAGAGGAACCCGCCCCCAGGAAGCGACGCGGACGGAGGGCCTCGAGATGACTGACCTCGACGTCGGGCGGGAGGCGTACCCCGTTCCGGGGCCGCAGAACACCAACCTCGCGGACATTCTCGAACGTGTCCTCGACAAGGGCATCGTCATCGCGGGTGACATCAAGATCGACCTTCTCGACATCGAACTGCTCACCATCCGGCTGCGCCTTTTCGTGGCCTCAGTCGATACCGCGAAGAAGGCCGGTATCGACTGGTGGGAGACGGATCCCGCGCTGAGTTCGCGCGCTGCCCGCAACTCCCTCCTGGACGAGAACCGTGAACTGCGCGAGCGCCTGGAAGCGCTCGAGTCCAAGACGGACGAGACATCGGACAACTGATGAGCAGGGAGAATCGAACGACATGACGGAGCGGGGACCCGGACGATCTTCGGACAGAAGCGCCCTCTATGTATTCGCGGTGTGCGACGCACCGGATCCGGCGGTGTTCGCGGAGCTGCCTGGTGTCGCGGCCGGCCCTCCGCTGCGCCTGCTGCGTTTCGGTGAGCTGACCGCGGTCGTCCAGACCGTCCGGGCGGCCGATTTCACGGACGAGGTGTGGCAGGCCCGCATGTCGGACCGCGACGAGCTGGAACGATACGCACGCGCGCACCACGACGTGGTGTCGGCAGCCGCCGCGTCGTGCCCCACCGTCCCTCTCCCACTGGCCACCCTGTATCACGGTGAGGACCGGGCCCGGCAGGCTCTCCTCGACGAGACCGTCCGCTTCAACACCGCTATGGAGCGCACTGCGGGCCACTCCGAATGGGGAGTGAAGGTCTACGCGGCCGATTCCCCGGCGCCCGACCCGAGCCCCGCTCCGCTCCGGCCGGAGGCGCCGGCCGGGCGTTCCCGCCCGGCCCCCGGAGCCGGTCTGGCCTACCTGGAACGCAAGCGAGGAGTGCAGGCGCGGCGTGAACAGCGACACGATGACGCCCTCCGGCTCGCCGAAACGGTGGACGCGGCGTTCGGGAACGTTGCCGCCGCGGGGCGGCGTCTACGGCTGCACGCTCCCGAACTCGTGGGCAAGGGGCGTGTCCAGGTGCTCAACGCCACCTACCTCGTGGCGGAGCACCGCGGTGCCGAACTCCAGGAGCTCACCCGGGCACTGCGGGACGCGACCGGGGCCGGGATCGACATCTCCGGGCCCTGGGTGCCGTACTCCTTCGTCGGTGAGGTGTAGAGGTGGAGCGCGAGGTGGTGCCCTGGGACAACGCCGAGCCACTGAGCGGACCCATCGGGGTGCCGCTCGTCGATCTGCTGGACAGGGTCCTGGCGACGGGCGTGGTGATCAGCGGTGACCTGGTGATCGCGATCGCGGACGTTCCGCTCGTGCGGCTGTCGCTCCACGCCCTGCTCTCGTCCGTCAACGAACGTGTTCCGGCCCCCTGGGCGGACGGAGGCCCGCTGTGACCACTTCACGACTCGACGTCGACTCGGACCAGTTGGGGCGCGATCTCGTCGCCCTGGTGCTGACAGTGGTGGAACTGCTGCGGCAGCTGATGGAGCGGCAGGCCATCCGCCGTATCGATCAGGGGGACCTCACCGACAGCCAGGTGGACGAGATCGGCACCACGCTCATGCTGCTCGACCAGCGGATGGCTGAGCTCTGCGACCAGCACGGGGTGCGTCCCGAGGACCTCAACCTGGACCTGGGCCCGCTGGGCACCCTTCTGCCCCGTGACTGACATGCCCCTCGACCGACATGCCCGCTGCTGGCGCAGGCGAAATCCGGAGTTCACAGAAGCAACTGGATGTGCTCGGGCCTGGGCGCGGTGGCGGCAAGGGCATATGCTCTATATGTCCACAATGTTCGCACGGGGTGTTCGTTCCGGAGGCAGCAATGATCATCATCGGAGCCATCCTTCTGATTCTCGGCCTGGTGACGGGCCTCGGGTTCCTGTGGACCATCGGGATCATCCTGCTCGTGATCGGGCTCGCCCTGTGGCTCCTCGGTGCTGTGGGCCACGCGGTCGGAGGCCGCCGGCATTACTGGTGATGTCGCCTCGCCCATGTTTGAGGTGAGAGTGGCGGGGCAAAGCCCAAGTGGCGCGGGAGCGCTCCCACGCCGGTGGATCCCCCCACCTCCCCTCGAAACGGAGATCGCACCATGATATGTCATGATCGCGTCAACTTAGGCGGCTGGGTGCTGCGCCTGGGCGGCGTATTCGTCGCCGCTCTCCTCTGTCTTCTCCCGTGGACAGGCACCGCGAGCGCCCACGGCTCCGTCGTCGACCCGGCCTCCCGCAACTACGGCTGCTGGCTCCGCTGGGGCGATGACTTCCAGAACCCGGCCATGGAGCAGGAAGACCCCATGTGCTGGCAGGCGTGGCAGGCCGACCCGAACGCCATGTGGAACTGGAACGGGCTGTACCGCAACGGATCCGGCGGTAACTTCCCGGCCGCGGTGCCGGACGGTCAGCTGTGCAGTGGTGGACGGACGGAGAGCGGACGGTACAACTCGCTCGACACCGTCGGCGCGTGGAAGACCACCGACGTCACCGGTGACTTCACCGTGAAGCTGTACGACCAGGCCAGTCACGGCGCCGACTACTTCCAGGTGTACGTCACCCGGCAGGGCTTCGACCCCGCCACGGAGGCGCTGACCTGGGGTGACCTGCAGCTGGTCGCGGAGACGGGCAGCTACGCCCCCAGTCAGAACTACGAGATCCCCGTGAGCACCTCAGGTCTCAGCGGCCGTCATGTCGTCTACACGATCTGGCAGGCGTCGCACATGGACCAGACGTACTTCCTCTGCAGTGACGTGAACTTCACCTGACCCTGTGCCGTGCCCCCGACCCGGACCCCGTCGGCCGTTCCTGACCGGCGGGGTCATCGAACTCTCGTGCGTCCGAGCGCGTGTGCGTCTGTCAGGTGATCGATTGGCGGTCCGGTCAGGCCCGTCCTAACGTCGATGAGTGAACGTTTCCGTTCTCCCCTGACGTGTTTGGCGACTAAAGCTATGACCGGATCGCAAGCGAAGTCTGCGCCGGTTGCCGGATCCCCGGGCCGGGGCCACGGCAACGGGATTGCGCTGCTCGTCATCGCCTCGTGCCAGCTGATGGTGGTCCTCGACGTCACCATCGTGAACATCGCTCTGCCGCACATCCAGTCCTCCCTCGGGTTCTCGACCGAGAGCCTGTCGTGGGTGATCAACGCCTACACCCTGACCTTCGGCGGGCTGCTTCTGCTCGGTGGACGGCTGGGTGACATCCTCGGGCGCCGCAGGGTCTTCATCTTCGGCGTGCTGCTCTTCGTGGTGGCCTCGCTGCTGGGCGGACTCTCGCAGGATTCCTGGCAACTGCTCGCGGCGCGCGCCCTGCAGGGTGTCGGAGGCGCGATCGCCTCACCGACCGCGCTCTCCCTCATCACCACGACCTTCCGCGAAGGACCCGAGCGGAACAGGGCGTTCGGTGTGTTCGCCGCGGTATCGGCGGGCGGAAGCGCGATCGGCCTGCTCGCCGGCGGTCTGCTGGTCGAATGGCTCGACTGGCGCTGGGTGCTCTTCGTCAACATCCCCATCGGCCTGCTGATCGCCCTCGGAACACCGCGCCACATCAAGGAGTCCGAGCGGCATCCCGGCCACTTCGACCTCCTCGGGGCGCTGACCTCCACCCTGGGCATGGTGCTGCTCGTCTACGGCTTCATCCGTGCCTCCGAGGACGGCTGGAGCGACAGCCTGACCCTCGCCTCCTTCGGCGCCGCCGTGGTGTTCCTCCTGGTCTTCCTGGCCGTCGAACGCCGGTCCAGGCAGCCCATCACGCCCCTGCGCATGTTCAGCGACCGCAACCGCTCCGGCGCCTACGCGATGATGCTGAGCCTGGCCGCGGCGATGTTCGGCATGTTCTTCTTCCTGACCCTCTTCGTGCAGAACATCCTGGACTTCAGCCCGCTGCGCGCCGGGCTCGCCTTCCTGCCCGTGAGCGCGATCATCGCGATCAGCGCGGGTCTCGCCTCACGGCTGCTGCCCCGGTGGGGCCCCAAGCCCTTCATGGTGACGGGCGCGGTCCTGGCCGCGGTGGGGCTCGGCTGGCTCACGCAGACCGATGTCCACAGCACGTACCTGGGCAGCATCCTCGGCCCCATCCTGGTCTTCGGCTTCGGTATGGGCATGCAGTTCGTGTCGCTGACCCTGATGGCGGTCTCGGGGGTGGCGCCGAGAGAAGCGGGGGCCGCGTCCGGAGTCCTCAACGCCACCCAGCAGGTCGGCGGTTCGCTCGGGCTGTCCATCCTGGTCACGGTGTTCGGTACGGCCAGCCGCAACGAGGCGACGGATCAGATACCGCGCTTCCTGGCCGAGGCGACCCCCGCGCAGCAGCTGGAATTCCGCAGGACGGGTGAGCTCCCGGCGCCGTGGGGCGACCAGGTACTGGCTTCCGGTGTCTCCAGCGCGTTCATCGCCGCCGCCGTCTTCTCCGTCGTCGCGGCGCTGGTGGCTCTGCTGGTCATCCAGGTCCGGGCCTCCGACCTGGAACGCCTGCGGGGCGGAGGGGCCATGGGCCCGCCGATTGCCGAGCAGGACGCTCCGGAGGCAGTCGGGGGCGGAGGGGACCCGGATTCGGGCCGCGCCGGCGGGACGCGCGACGCCGGAGTTCCGACACGAAAGCGAGACGGAGGCGAAGGTTCCCCGCCACTTGGATAGGGTGCCGTTCGCCATCAGTGTCCTTCGGGGGAGATACAAGTAGATGAGTGGTCAGCAGCAGGACCGGGGCAACGGCTCCCAGATCTTTCAGCCACTGGCAGGGGACGACCCGGCGACGATCGCCGGATACCGGATCGCGGCCAAGCTCGGCGCGGGCGGGATGGGCAAGGTCTACCTGTCGTACACACCCGGCGGGCGTCCCGTAGCGATCAAGGTGATCCGCCCCGAATTCGGCGAGGACGCGGAGTTCCGGCGCCGCTTCGCCCAGGAAGTGCAGTCCGCTCAGCGGGTGCAGGGCCTGTTCACCGCGCCGGTCATCGACGCCGACACCCAGGGCGCTCAGCCCTGGCTGGCGACCGCGTACGTGCCCGGCCCCTCCCTCGCCGACGCGGTCGCCGCGCACGGAGCACTGCCCGTACAGGCGGTGCTCCTGCTGATCGCGGGCATGGCGGAGGCCCTCCATGTCATCCACGGCGCGGGCATCGTCCACCGCGACCTGAAGCCCTCCAACGTTCTGCTCGCCGCCGACGGGCCCCGGGTCATCGACTTCGGAATCGCCTACGCGGCCGACGCGACCTCCCTCACCGGCAGCGGGGTGACCATCGGCACGCCGTCGTTCATGGCGCCCGAGCAGGCCGCCGGCCGCAAGGTGACCCCGGCCACGGACATCTTCGCCCTCGGCCAGGTGGCGGCGTACGCCGCGACGGGCATCCCGGCCTTCGGCGAGGGGACCTCGCACGGAGTGCTCTACCGGATCGTGCACGAGGAACCGGACCTCACGGGGGTTCCCGAGCGGCTGACAGAGCTCGTCACCCGTTGCCTCACCAAGGACCCCGCGGGCAGGCCCTCGATCGCCGAGATCATCGAACTGTGCCGGACCGCGAACGCGGAGACGGTCCTGCGCCGTCCCGAGGACTGGCTTCCCGCGCCGGTGGCCGCCGACATCACCGTGCGCGCTGCCGCTCCCGCTCCCGTCCAGACCCCTCCGCCCCCGGCCACCGCACCGGGTGCGGCGTACTCTCCCACCGCGCCCGCGTCCCCGGCACCGGTCGCGCAGGCCCCGGCCACACCGCCCCCGGGGTTCGGGCCGCCGCAGCCCTACCCGCCGCACCACCCCACGCAGCCGTCCGGCGCCCAGGGCCACGCCTACGCACCCACCCAGCATCCCTCGCCTTCGCACCCGCAGCCGTATCCCGGGCCCGGGCGTCCCGCGCCCGCTCCCGTGAACCAGGCCGCCCCGCCGAAGAAGAGCACGGGAAGGCGCGCTCTGTTCATCGCTCTCGCGGCCGCACTGGTCTTCGGCATCGCGGGCGGTGGCACGGCGTACCTGCTGAGCAAGGACGACGAGAAGCAGACACAGGGCGGGAGTTCGCCCGAGGGCGGGCAGAAGGAGACGGCGAAGGGGACTCCGGACCCGGACGCGAAGCCCGCGGACACCTCGGACGACGGCGCTGAGGAGAAGCCCGACCCCGAGCCCGCCGAGTACAACGGCATCAACCTCACCGCCGGCTACCACCTGACCCTCGCGGACGAGGACGTACGGCCCCAGGAAGGCGAGGACGCCGGGTACGAACTCTCCTACGACACGGGCGGATACCTCGACGCGGAGAGCACCGACGGCAAGCTGGTGCTGCTCGACCCGTCCCAGGAGGGTTCGCTCGAGGCCTGCCGGGCGGACACGAGGTTCACCGAGAACATCGACACCGAGAAGCTGTCGAAGGGCCGTCAGGTCTGCGTGTTCACGGGCAGCGGCCACATCGGCCTCGTGACGGTGCAGGGCTTCTCGGCAGAGAACTCACCGAGCAAGTACATGACTCTGGACCTGACGGTCTGGCGCAACGCGGCCGTCTGACGGACCGCGCCGACCGACGGCGGGCGGTGGGGCGTTCCCGGGCTCACCGCCCGCCGCCCACCGCCCGCCACCCGCCGAGGCGGGTATCAGGCCAGATTCACGAGACGGATGTAGCGCACCCAGTCCCAGTGGGCCCCGGGATCCGTGTGGTCGCTGCCGGGTACCTCGTGATGGCCGATGATGTGCGCGCGGTCCTTGGGCAGGCCGTAGCGGTCGCAGATGCCCGCCGTGAGCCTCGCCGACCGCTCGTACATCGTGTGCGTGAAGTACGACGGCTGGTCGACCCAGCCCTCGTGCTCGATGCCGATACTGCGCGTGTTGTAGTCCCAGTTCCCCGCGTGCCAGGCGACGTCCCGCTCCCGCACGCACTGGGCCACGAGCCCGTCCCCCGAGCGCACCACGTAGTGGGCGGACACCTCGCTGCCCGGGTTCCGGAAGATGCCGATCGTCTCGGTGAACGTCTGCTGGGCGACATGGATGATGACGCGGTCGACGGGATACTCCGAAGGGCGGCTCGCCACCGTGTAGTTGGACGTGGACGCCGGAGCCCACCGGGCACCGGGGTGGTCCGTGTCCGCCGTCGGCGCGGCCACGGCGCGGGCCGAGGCCGGAAAGAGCGCCGCGGTGGCCGTCACCGCGGCGCTCTGAAGTATCCGTCTGCGCTGCATCGATGCTCCTGTGCGATGGACGTGGGCCCGGTCTACGGCACAACACGCGTCGCCCCGACCGTACGGTTCCGCGGCAGAGGGACCGCACGGGCAGGGGCACACCGGCAACCCCCACACCCCGGCCTCAGGCGCCGGACTGCACCCCGGCCAGGGCAGTCGCGGGATCGTCCTCCGCCGGGCCTGCCGGGACCCACCGGCCGCGCTCCTTGGCGTACGGCCACCATCGCCCGTCGGGGCCGTACCGCAGCTGCGCACCGGAACCGACCACCGTCCAGCGGTTGTCGGCGGCACGGAGCTGCGGGCCCTCGCCCTCCTCCCACGCCGAGGCGAGCTGCGCCCGGGCGCGTGCGAGTTCCTCGGGACCGGGCAGCCACTTCCCGTCGCACACCGTCAGGGCGGTCGTCCCGCCGTACCTCCAGGCCCGCACCGCCGCGTCGAGACCGGCCGGCCCACGCCCGGCCGCGGTACCGAGACGGGCCGTGAGACGGGCGTCCGGCCGGCCGTCGGCAGTCAGTCGCACGGCGTCCTGCTCCGGCGTCAGAACGGCTGCCAGGGGCTGCTGTCCGTGCCCGACCGCGAGCGCCTCAGCGAGCATCGCGAACGCCCGTACGGCGCTGTCCGCCGCCAGGAACTCCAGAGCGGAGGGGTCGATGCCCCCGGCGGGATCCGTCTCCGTGTCCAGCGAGGGCGGCACGCCCGGCTCGGCCGGCAGGGGCGGGGGAGGGGGCAGCGGCGGCAGGATGTCCCGCGCCGCGTACGCCTCGTCGGCACGCACCCCGCGTGCCGTCGGACCGCCCGCCGGGCTCACGGCCGACGACTCGTCACCCCTCCCGCGGACCGCACGCGCGGCGCTGCGCACCTGCAACTCGTCGAGGAGCCGCCGCTCGTCGCGTCCCCGCAACAGCAGCAGCACGAAGGGGTCCTGGTCGAGCAGCCGCGCCACCTGGTAACACAGGGCCCCCGTATGCGGACAGTGGTCCCATGCCTCGCAGCTGCACTCCGGCTCCAGGTCGCCGATGCCCGGCAGCAGTTCGAGACCGGCGGCGGCCGCGTCCTCCACCAGGTGCGGCGGCATCTCGCGGTCGAGCAGGGCGGCGATGTGGCCCGACCGCTCGGACGCCATGTCCAGGAACCTGTCCCACTCCTCCTCGGTCAGCTCCTGGAGCAGCACATCACTGCGGTACGCCGTCGAGTCGCGGTCCTGCACGACCGCTGTGATCCGGCCGGGCCGGACGGAAACCGCGCCGACCCGGCCCTCCCGGGCCAGCCGGCGCCCCTTCTTGAGCTGCTGACCGTCGAGTGCGGTGTCCTCCAAAGCCTTCAGCCACGCCCGCCCCCACCAGGAAGAGGCGAACCCCCGGCCCTGTGCGGGCGGCAGTGCGGCGAATGTGCGCTCCGGCTGGTAACCCTCGTTCATCGTGCGCCCCCTCGGAGCTCGACCAGCTCGGCCAGCTCCGCATCGCTCAGTTCCGTCAACGCGGCCTCACCGCTGCCGAGGACCGCGTCCGCGAGCCCCTGCTTCCGGGCCAGCATGGCGGCGATCCGGTCCTCGACGGTGCCCTCGGCGATCAGCCGGTGCACCTGCACCGGCTGGGTCTGCCCGATCCGGTACGCGCGGTCGGTGGCCTGCGCCTCCACGGCCGGATTCCACCAGCGGTCGAAGTGCACGACGTGAGCGGCCCGGGTCAGGTTGAGACCCGTACCCGCCGCCTTGAGCGACAGCAGGAAGACCGGCACCTCGCCTGCCTGGAACCGGCTCACCATGGCCTCCCGCTCGGCGACCGGGGTGCCACCGTGCAGGAACTGGGTGGAGACCCCGCGCGCGGCCAGATGCTGTTCCAGGAGCCGTGCCATCTGTACGTACTGGGTGAACACCAGGACCCCGGCGCCCTCGGCCAGGATCGTGTCGAGAAGCTCGTCAAGCAGCTCCACCTTCCCCGAACGGTCCACGATCCGCGGGCGTTCCTCCTTGAGGTACTGCGCCGGGTGGTTGCAGATCTGCTTGAGCGCCGTGAGCAGCTTCATGACCAGCCCGCGCCGGGCGAAGCCGTCCGCGCCGGAGATCTCCTCGAGCGTCTCGCGTACCACCGCCTCGTACAGGCCGGCCTGCTCCGGCGTGAGCGACACGGCGCGGTCGGTCTCCGTCTTCGGCGGAAGCTCCGGAGCGATTCCGGGGTCGGACTTGCGGCGCCGCAGGAGGAACGGGCGGACCAGAGAGGCGAGCCGCTCGGCCGCGACGGGGTCGTTGCCTCCCTCCACCGCGCTCGCGTAGCGGGTGCGGAACGTGCCGAGCCGCCCGAGCAGCCCGGGGGTCGTCCAGTCGAGGATGGCCCACAGCTCGGAGAGGTTGTTCTCCACCGGCGTACCGGTGAGGGCGACACGGGCCCGCCCACCGACGGCGCGCAGCTGCCTCGCCGTCGCGGAGTGCGGGTTCTTGACGTGCTGTGCCTCGTCTGCGACGACGATGCCCCAGGACGTCTGCGCCAGGTGCGCGGCGTCGAGACGCATGGTGCCGTAGGTGGTGAGGACGAACTCGCCGTCCACCAGGCCCTCCAGCGAACGCGACCCGCCGTGGAAGCGACGCACCGGTGTCCCCGGGGCGAACTTCTCGATCTCCCGCTGCCAGTTGCCCATCAGGGAGGTGGGGCACACCACGAGCGTGGGCCCGGCGGCGGACTCGATGCCCTGCCGGTGCAGGTGCAGGGCGATCAGCGTGATCGTCTTGCCGAGTCCCATGTCGTCGGCGAGGCAGCAGCCGAGACCGAGTGACGTCATGGTGTGCAGCCAGTTGAGGCCGCGCAGCTGGTAGTCGCGCAGACTCGCGTCGAGCGCCTCCGGCTGTGCGACAGCCCGGCGGTCCTCCGACTCGGGGTCGGCGATCCTCTCGCGCAGCTGCTCGAGCCAGCCCGTCGCCGCCACCTCCACCCGGTGCCCGTCGACATCGGTGGTTCCGGTCAGAACGGCCCCCAGCGCGTCGATGGGGGTGACCTTGCGGTCCTGGGTCCCGCGTGCCCGGCGGGCGTCCTCCGGATCGATCAGCACCCACTGGTCACGCAGTCTGACCAGTGGTCTGCCCGCCTCCGCGAGCTGGTGGAGCTCGGCGCGGCTCAGGTTCCTGCCGCCCAGCGCGAAGCGCCAGTCGAACGCCAGCAGTGCGTCGGCAGACAGGAAGGACGGAGTGTCCCCTCCCGTCCGCGCGGTCGGCGCACCGTCGTCCTGCGGGCCGATCACCGCTCGCGCGGTGAGCTTCCTCGACAGCTCTCTGGGCCAGTGCACCTGCACGCCCGTCGCGGCGAGCGCCCTGGCCGCCGGGCCCAGCAGTTCGGCGATCTCCTCGTCGGCAGGCTCGACCGCGTCCGGAACCGCGGCCGACAGAAGGGGCGCCAGCGGGGGCCAGGCCCGGGCGGCGCGCCGCAGGGCGAGCAGGGCGTCCATGCGGGCGCGCGGACCGAACAGCGAGGCGGCGGGGGAGCGGTCGGCCCACACGTCCGCCGCGTCGGCGACATGGGCGGGGTCCTGGACGCTGTGGATCTGCAGGACCGCACGGAACGAGGGGGCGCCGCCGGCGTCCTCCACACCCTCCGTATCGCCCAGTCCCGAGACCTCGACACGGAGGGAGAGCCGCACGCCCGCGTCGTGTCCGGCCGCGACGTCGGCCGCCCACGGCCGGAGCTCTGGCAGATGCTGCGCCTCCGGCGATGCGAACGCCGCTGTGCCCGTGGCCAGTCCGGCCGCCGGGGTGCGCGGGAGTCCGTCCACCACCGCGTCGAGGAACGACCGCAGCAACGACTCCGGTTCGGCGAGCAGCACGGGCTCGGCCGCGGGATCGATCGGCACCGCATGAGCGTCGGGCGGCATGGAAGCCGCCAGCACCCGGATCCGCTCCAGGTCGTCCGCGGTCAGCGGCCCGGCCCGCCAGGCATCGCGGTCGGTGGGGCTCAGCCCGGGCAGCAGCAGTCCACGCGCGACCAGTTGGAGCGCAAGGACACCGGCAGCGCCCCAGAACGCCGCGGAAGGGGATGAACGGGAGTCCGCCCGCGCCCTCGTCAGGACCGGCAACGCGTCCCGCACGGGCAAGAGCAACGCCGGGACCGTACAAGGGCGGACGTCGCCTCCGACGACCGTCAGCTCCGCCGGACTCCCTGCTTCACCGGGAGGGGTGCTACCGTCCGCATTCCAGAACGCGATCAGGCCGGTACGGGCCGGATCCGCGGGGAGGAAGACTGCGGAGCAGCGGGACAGTTCAGAGATCTCGTTGAGCGTTGCCGCAGGGAGCCTGTGCACAGCGATGTCAGATTCCTCAAATTTGACTAGTGAGCCCGGGGTTCGCCGAGGGTACTCCACCCACGGCCCGTTCCGGGAGAAATGCACAGTGATCCACCTCACTCATTTCTGCCTTCTGAAGCTTGGGGTGCAGCCCCCGCCACCACCGGACAGGGGGATTTCCCCCGCACGACCGGGGTGATGGCGCCATGGCTGCCGCAGGCCCGCTCTCCGTACGTTTGACGAGGTCAGCGCAGATGCCCAGAAACCGGAGACGTCATGCCCCAGGCGGTAGCAGCCACCGTTGCGCAACACATCGGCGACGGATCGGAGGGTCCGGCGGTCCCGCCGGCCACCGGAAGTGATTTCGCACCGCTCCTGAAGACCGTCAAGGGGCAGGGACTCCTGGAACGGCGCACGGGCTGGTACGCGGCGGGGATCGCCGCCAACCTCGCCGCTCTCGGAGCCGTGATCACCGGCATGGTGTTTCTCGGTGACACCTGGTGGAACCTGTTCCTCGCCCTCCCACTGGCCGTCCTGTGGACCCGCACGGCGTTCTTCGGGCACGACGCGGGCCACGCCCAGATAACCGGCGACCGCAAGGCCGGCCGGATCGTCGGTCTCGTCCACGCCAATCTGCTCCTCGGAATGAACGAGGCATGGTGGAACGACAAGCACGTACGCCACCACGCCAACCCCAACCACATAGACAAGGACCCCGACGTCGGGGTGGGCGCCCTGGTGTGGACCCAGAAGCAGGCCGCTCAGCGCGAGGGTTTCGCCCGCTGGCTCACCCGCAACCAGGCGCGGCTCTTCTTCCCGATGCTGCTCCTCGAGGGCATCGCCCTCAAGATCTACGGCTTCCAGTTCCTGCGGCGGCAGCCCGCCCGTCAACGCGCACTGTCCGGTCTTCTGCTGACCGGTCACCTCGCGCTGTACGCCACGCTGCTCCTGACCGTCATGTCCCCGGGCAAGGCCGTCGTCTTCGCCCTCGTGCACCACGCTCTGTTCGGTCTCCACCTGGGCATGGCCTTCGCTCCGAACCACAAGGGCATGGAGATGCCGGACCCCGACGGTGACCGCTGGGGGCACCTGCAGCGCCAGGTCCTCACCTCGCGGAACGTGAAGGGTGCCGTACTCACCGACTGGTTCCTCGGCGGTCTCAACTACCAGATCGAGCACCACCTCTTCCCGAGCATGCCCCGCCCCCATCTCCGGCTCGCCCAGCCGCTGGTGAAGGCGCACTGTGCCTCGATCGGGATGCCGTACGCGGAGACCGGCATCATCGAGTCCTACCGGCAGGCGCTGGAGCACATGCACGAGGTCGGCGAGCCGCTCCGGTAGACCGTCGCGGTGCTCGTGCCGCGCAGCCGGAACCGACGGACGCTCGCAGGCGTTCTCTCACCAGGAGCGGCCCCGGCCGCGGAGGAGGCACGGATCATGTCGAACGGTGCAAAGATCGCCATCGGGGGAGTTGTCGCGGCAGTCGTCCTGATTCCGTTCATCGGATTCTGGTGGTCGCTGCTGGTCCTCATCGGCGTACCCACGGTCGGGTACCTGATGCTCGACCCGTCGCAGAGGCGCAGGCTCCGCAGGATCAGCCGTAAGGAGATAGGGCGCTGAACAGCACGGTCATCGCGGTCAGCAGCAACGGCGAGTACTCCTTCACCAAGCCGAACAGGGGCAGCGTCACGCTCCTCGCCGGACTCGGTGTGGAGGGGGACGTCCACGCCGGAGTCACGGTGAAACACCGTTCGCGGGTCGCCCAGGACCCGACGCAGCCCAATCTGCGTCAGGTCCATCTCATCCACGAGGAGCTCTTCGCCGAGCTCAGGGACGCGGGATTCGAGGTCGGCCCGGGCGACCTCGGGGAGAACATCACCACGAGCGGAGTCGATCTCCTCTCGCTCCCCGTGGGCACGCTGCTCCACCTCGGCGGCGAGGCCGTCGTCGAGGTGACCGGCCTGCGCAATCCCTGCCTGCAGATCGACAACTTCCAGGACGGACTGCTCAAGCAGGTCGTCGGCCGCGCGGACGACGGCACCGTCGTCCGCAAGGCCGGAATCATGGGCGTCGTCACGGCAGGCGGAGTCGTGCGGCCCGGCGACGCGGTCGAGGCGGAGCTGCCCGTCGGGCCGCACCGTCCGCTGGAGCGCGTGTAGTACACACGGGTCGTGCCGCGCGAGCGCGCGGCACGCGTCAGGACGGCCGCACGGCCAATTCGTCGAGCGACTTCAGCAGGCCCGGCAGTTCCGGGCCGCGGCCGACCGGCATGATCTCGCCCGGCTCCTCGTCCAGCAGGATGAACGCGATGTCGTCGGTCCTGGCCACCAGGGACCAGCCGGGGCCGTCGGCCCGCAGTGTCCGGGCCCCGCCAGGGGCGAACGCGGAGCGGATCCGGCCGGGCGGGGGCGGAGATCCGACGTACGCCCGTGCCGCTTCGAGCGCCTTGCGTACGCCGGGGTGCTGCCCGGAAGCGGCGGGCTCCCCCGTGCTCCTCGCCTCTCCGGCCGGGGCATCCCCGTCGGGAGCCTCGGTGTGCGGCCCATCTCCGGCCGGAGGTCCGCCGTCCGGCCCGGGCTCCTCGGCCCGGACGAACGCGGTCTCGTCGTCGATCTGCTCGCGCCACGCGGCCCACTGCAGGGCAATCTCGTCCGCCCCGAGGCGCCGCTGCGGAGCACCCCAGACCTCGGTGTCCGGCGGCGTCAGAGGCGCAGGGCCCTCGTCGTCCGGGCCGGGCAGCGGGTCGTGCGGCTCGGGGACGCCGGGCGCGGCGACCGACAGTGCGAGCGGCCAACCCGGGAGTGCGCAGACCACCGAGCGGTCGTCGGGGGAGAGGTCGTACTCCATCCCGCAGTCCCACGAGGCGATGGCGACGGCCACCAGTGAGACGTCCTCGACGACCACCGTCCACCGGGCACCGCCGCTGTCCTGGCCGAGCACGAGGCCGTACCCCTCGGCGTACGGCTCCAGACCGAGCGCGGCGCACGCGGCCACGTAGTCGTCGCCGAGCACGCTCGGGAACTGCGCGGGCGTCAGCAGCACCGCGGTCAGCACAAACAGCGCGTCGTCGTCGGCGACCGTGTCGTCCGTCGCAGCCACAGCACCCACCCTCATCCCTGATCGCTTGGTCCGTCGGCGCACCTTAACTACTCGGTAACCCTGTCGTCGAGGCCCTGACAAGCGCTAACGGCCACGTACCCGGACCGCGCCACCGGCCACCGGGGCGCGCCGCGGCGCCCCTCGTGCCGTGGTGCCGGCCTGCCCGGCACACGTAGGGTTATGGCTCCGGCCGACGAGGGGGACAGCATGGTGAAGCGGTTCGAACGTCTGAAGGAGATCCAGCGGCTGGACCCGGAGCGGGACTTCCTCGAGATCTACCGGCTCTCCGTGTCGTACGAGTTCCCCTGGGACATCACCCGCGCTCTCGAACTCGCCCTGTACCGCACGTACGCCGTCCCCAGCATCGGGCGACTGCTCGCCGAGACGGGCGAACTGACGGAACGTTCACAGAAGAGGTACGACGACACCGCACTTCTTCTCGACGCCGTCGTCGAGCACGGTTTCGACAGCGAGGAGGGCCGCACGGCCGTCCGGCGGATCAACCAGATGCACCGCAGCTACGACATCAGCAACGACGACATGCGCTACGTGCTGTGCACCTTCGTCGTCACCCCCAAACGCTGGCTCGACACGTACGGCTGGCGTAGGCTGTCCGGTCACGAACTGCGGGCCTTCGCCGCGTACTACCGCACGCTCGGCGCCCGGATGGGCATCCAGGACGTGCCGCAGACGTACGAGGACTTCGAGCGCGCCCTGGACTCGTACGAGGAGGAGCACTTCGGCTGGGACGAGGGCGCACGCGCGGTCTCCGACGCCACCCTGGCCCTGATGGGCTCCTGGTACCCGCGCCTGCTCGCTCCCGTGGTCCGCGGAGCCAGCATGGCCCTCCTGGACGACTCGCTGCTCCGGGCGTTCCGGTACGAGCGGCCGAGCCCCCTCGCCCGGGGACTGACCCGCGGGGCGCTGCGTCTGAGGGCCCGCGCCGTACGGCTCATGCCGCCGCGTTCGACCCCTCATTACGCCCGCCAGAACCCGGAGATCAAGGGTTATCCGGACGGCTACGAGGTGGCCGGGCTCGGCACATTCCCCACACCGGGTGTGCGCGGCTGCCCCGTGCCGCACGGGCGGCCCTCGGACGCACCGGCCGAGTGACCGTGAGCGCGGCGGACGGGAGGGTGGGCCCACAGCGCCCGGGTGCCCGAGGGCGACCGCTCAGCCGGTCCGGACGGCCACTGCCAGGAATCGGCTGTCCTCGTCGGTGTACGCGTCGAGCCGCCAGCCGGCGTCCGCCAGCAGAGGCGTGAGGCGGGGCTCCGCCCTGAGATCGTCGTCCGAAAGGACACGGCCGTGCCGTGCGGCCAGCGCGGCACGGCCTATGGGGTGGAACAGCGCGAGCCGGCCACCGGGCCGCACCACCCGCGCCAGCTCCGAGAGCCCCTGGCCGGGGTGCGGGAGATGCGAGATCAGCCCGGCGGCGAAGACGCCGTCGAGGCACCCGGCGCGCAGCGGAAGCCGCGCGACATCGGCCAGCAGCACGGTGCCGCTCGCCGCCCTCCCCGCCCGCCGGGCCGCGTCCAGCATCGCGGGCGTCAGGTCGGCCCCGAGAACCGTCCCACCGGGTCCGACTGCGGCACGCAGCGCCGCCATCGCGCGCCCCGTACCGCACCCCGCGTCGAGCACGGCGTCGCCGGGACGCAGTCCGAGCTCTCCGACGGCGACGGCGAAGGCCGGGCCGTCATCGGGGAAACGGCTGTCCCAGTCCGCCGCCCGGGCGGAGAAGAAGTCCTGCACCTGTGTCCGGTCCTCGGTCATACGGACATGATCGCGCAGCGCGCACCCGAGCGGAACGGCACGAAGCGGTGCACACGTTCGAACGTTGCCTGATCGTTCGGGAACATCTCTCTGTCATATCCCAGCACCTTTCGAAATGCGCCCCCGGTGGGCGCCCCGGTGCGGGCTAGCGTCCCGGATCCATGGGACACCTGGACCACGCCACCTTCGGCTGGCTTACCCCCGTGCTGTCGTACGCGATGGCAGCGATCGGCGCCGCGCTCGGACTCCGCTGCACCGTGCGCGCGCTCGGCACCAGCGGCCGTTCACGCCGCAACTGGCTCCTCACGGCCGCGTCCGCCCTCGGCACCGGCATCTGGACGATGCACTTCGTCGCCATGCTCGGATTCGGCGTCACCGGCACCGACATCCGCTACGACGTGCCGCTCACCCTCCTCAGCCTGCTGGTCGCCATGCTGGTGGTCGGGGCGGGAGTCTTCACCGTCGGCTACGGCCACGACCGCACCCGCGCCCTCTTCGTCGGCGGCCTCACGACAGGCCTCGGCGTCGCCAGCATGCACTACCTGGGCATGGCCGCGTTGCGCCTCCACGGCGCCGTCTCCTACGACCCCCTGCTGGTGACCGTCTCCGTCGTCATCGCCGTCGTCGCCGCCACCGCCGCCCTGTGGGCCGCACTCCACATCAGGTCACCCGGGGCCGTGGCCCTCGCGTCGCTCGTCATGGGCGCGGCGGTGAGCAGCATGCACTACACCGGAATGCTGGCCGTCGGCGTGCGGGTCACACCCTCGGGATCCGAACTCCCCGGAGCCACGGTGATGCAGTTCATCTTCCCGCTCGCCGTCGGCCTCGGGTCGTACCTCTTCCTGACCTCGGCGTTCGTCGCCCTTTCCCCGCCCGCCCGGAACCACACGGCCGATGCACCGGCCGCGGCCCCCGGGGGAGCCTCCGCCGAACGGCCCGCCGAGGCCGCCGCCACCTGACAACCGCCCGACTGCGGCTCACCTGCCGTACACAGCGATTCGGGGCACAGAGCTCCCCACCCGGAACGAGGAGGCCATGCGCACACCCCGTACGACGACCCCGGACCCCGGCGCGCACACCGGCCGGTCCGTGACACCGCCGCGCGGACGGCGCGCACACGCCGGACCGCCGGCGGACGAGCGTCCCGAGCCCGAGGCGGAGCGGCCTTCGCCCGCCGGGCCGGAACCTGGACGCGGGTCTCTACGCCCCCGGACCGTGCGGGCAAAGATCATTTCACTCCTGATGGTGCCCGTCGTCTCTCTGCTCGCCCTCTGGGGACTCGCCACCGTCACCACGGCGCAGGACGTGGCACGCCTGCGTGAGATCCGGCGCGTGGACAGCACGGTACGAGCCCCGGTCGCCGCAGCCGTGAACGCGCTGCAGAGCGAACGCACGGCGGTACTGCGCCAGCTGGCCGCCCCCGGCGCCGGGCACGCCGGGGCCCTGCAACAGCGGGCCGGCCGCACGGACACGGCACTTGACGCCCTGCGCCTGGGTGACGCGCACACCGTCGCCGACGCCGGCATCCTCTCCGCAGGAGCCGCCAGCCGGCTGAGCACGTTCCTGGACCAGGCGCAGCGACTGCGGACCCTGCGCACCGGGATCCTGGACCCGCCCGAAGGGGATTCCGGCACGCCCCGGGCCACCGAGGACGAGACGCGGACCGTCTACACGCGGTACACGGAGACCATCGCCGCGGCATTCGGGGTCTCCGGGGCTCTGACCGGCACCCAGGACGCCGAAACCGGATCGGAGGCCCGTGTCCTCCTCGAACTGGAGCGGAGCGGGGAGATGCTGGCCCGCGAGGAGGCCCTGCTGGCGTCGGCCCTGCCGGCCGGCAGACTCGACGGGGAACGACTGCGCCTGTTCACCGGCGCCGTGGCGACCCGCCGGGCACTGTCCGGGTCCGCCGGAGCCGATCTGCCGGCCGCCGGACGGAAGGCCTGGCGTGCCCTCACCGACCGCACCGCCTACCGGCGGCTCACGGCTGCCGAGGACACCGTGCTGGCCGCACCCCCCGGCCGCCGCGCGGCGGAGGCGGTGCCCGACTCCTGGGAGCGGGACGTGGCGACGGTACGCACGGAGCTGCGCGCCATCGGGTCGCCGGCCGGCGGCCAGGCGTCCGACCGCGCGGGTCCCTTCACACATGCGCTGTTCAGCCCGGCGGGGGCAGCCGTCCTGCTCGGATTCCTCGCCGTCGCCGCCTCGTTGGTGATCTCCGTACGGATCGGCCGCGGGCTCGTCGTCGAACTCGTCGGCCTCCGGGACGGCGCGCTGGAGATCGCCCGGTACAAGCTTCCCCACGCCATGCGGCGCCTGCGTGCCGGTGAGGAGATCGACGTACGGGCCGAGGCGCCACCCGGACGGGCGTCCCACGACGAGATCGGCCAGGTGGGGGAAGCCCTGGACACCGTGCACCGTGCGGCCCTCGACGCCGCGGTCGAGCGCGCCGAACTCGCCAGCGGCATCTCCGGGGTCTTCGTCAACCTGGCCCGCCGAAGCCAGGTCCTCGTCCACCGCCAGCTCACGCTCCTCGACGGCATGGAGCGCCGTGCCGACGACCCGGGCGAACTCGGGGACCTGTTCCGCCTCGACCACCTCACCACCCGCATGAGACGGCACGCCGAAAGCCTGATCATCCTCTCCGGCGCCGCCCCTGGGCGCGCCTGGCGGATGCCCGTACCGCTGACCAACGTCGTACGCGCGGCGGTCGCGGAGATCGAGGACTACGCACGCGTGGAGGTGCGGGCGCTGCCCGACGCCGGCGTGAAGGGCGCGGCGGTGGCCGACCTCACCCATCTGCTTGCCGAACTCGTGGAGAACGCGGCCCAGTTCTCGCCACCGCACACCAAGGTGCGGATCAGCGGGGAACCCGTGGGCAACGGTTACGCCCTGGAGATCGAGGACCGCGGACTCGGCATGGGCAGGGAACTGCTCGACGAGGCGAACCGCCGCATCGAACAGTCCGAGGCGCTCGACCTCTTCGACAGCGACCGGCTCGGCCTCTTCGTGGTGAGCAGGCTCTCCGCCCGTCACCGCATCAAGGTCCAGCTGCGCACATCCCCGTACGGGGGCACGACCGCCGTGGTCCTGCTGCCGACCGCGCTGCTCCAGAGCGAGCTTCCGGAGGGCTCGCAGGCCGGCCCCGTGGACGCCGTGACCCGGACGACGACGGTGGCCAGGGACGACGAAGGCCCCGGGCCCGGAGGGCTCGCCCCGCACTCCGCCGCCCGGCCCCGCCCCACTGCCGTCCCCGCGCCGGCCCCCGTGCCGGCCCTCGAGCGGGGTGCGGCCGCGGGTGCCGGGCCCGGGCCGGCCCCGGTGACCACCCTGCACCGGCGTCCTCGCTCGACCGAGGAGGACGGCGAGCTGCCCCGGCGCGTCCGCCAGGCCAGCCTCGTACCCCAGCTGCGCGAGCAGCCGAAGCCGGACGAGGGCGAGCCGGACCCCGACGGAGGGCCCACGGTGGGACGCACCCCCGAACTGGCCCGTGACCGCATGACCGCCTACCGGGACGGATGGGCCCGCGGGGGCGGCCGGGCACCGGGGGGCAACTCCTCGGGCCGCTCCGCACCCGTCTCCCCGTTCCGCCGGCACACCGAAGGAGAGCAGACATGATGGTGAACGAGAGGCCCGGACGGGCGCCCCGCGGTTCCGGCGAACTCGACTGGCTGCTGGACGATCTGGTCGCGCGGGTCGCCGAGATCCGGCACGCCGTCGTCCTGAGCAACGACGGCTTGGCGGTCGGCGCCTCCCTGGCGCTGAGCCGTGAGGACGCGGAACACCTCGCGGCCGTGGCCTCGGGCTTCAACAGCCTGGCCAAGGGCACGGGACGGCACTTCGGCGCCGGGGGCGTACGCCAGACGATGGTCGAGATGGACGACGGCTTCCTGTTCGTCGCCGCCGCCGGGGACGGCTCCTGCCTCACCGTCCTGAGCACGGCCTTCGCGGACATCGGCCTCGTGGCGTACGAGATGGCGCGGCTGGTGAAGCGGGTGGGCGAACACCTCGCCACCCCGGTGAGGCTCGCCGGGCCACCGGCGACGGGCTGAGGACGGGGACGTGCGGATGAGCGAGGGCGGGGTGCCGCCGGGAAGCGCGGGCGGAGTGCCCCCGGGCAACGGCTCCCTACCGCTGGGAAGTCAGTGGTACGACGCCGAGGCGGGCCCGCTGGTCCGCCCCTACGCCGTCACCGGCGGCCGGACGCAGCCGGGACCCAGCGGGGTCCGGTTCGACCTGATCGCACTCGTGGCGGCCGACGACGGAGCCGGCGGCCGTCAGGGCGAGGCGCTGCTGGGCCCCGAGCACCGGGCTCTGCTCGGCCTGTGCCGCGACGAGGTGCAGTCCGTCGCGGAACTGTCCGCCGACGCCGATCTGCCCGTCGGAGTGGTGCGGGTGCTTCTCGGAGATCTGCTCGAAGCCGGCTGTGTCCGGGTCAGCAGGCCCGTACCGCCCGCCCAGCTCCCCGACGAGCGCATCCTGCGCGAGGTGATCGACGGTCTGCGGGCGCTCTGAGGGCTCCTGTAGTTGTCGTGCGCACCACCTACTCACGACGGATAGCGACCTCATCCGGACATCGGGCGAACCGGTCCGGACACATGAGTCAAAATCCGTTCACTGTCTTCGGCGACTGCCTCTGGTTGTCATGCTGTCGCCCCTACCGACGGCACTCGCGAGAGAAGTGATCGATGTCCTCCGAGCATGTGGACAGCACAGACCAGGAAGAGGCCGGGGACTCCACGGCACTCGCCCTGAAGATATTGGTCGCCGGCGGCTTCGGAGTCGGCAAGACGACCCTCGTCGGCGCGGTGAGCGAAATCCGGCCGTTGCGGACCGAGGAACTCCTCAGCGAGGCCGGACAGTCCGTCGACGACACCGGTGGGGTGGATCAGAAGACCACCACCACGGTCGCCATGGACTTCGGACGGATCACCATCCGGTCCGGACTGTCGCTCTACCTGTTCGGCACGCCGGGGCAGGACCGCTTCTGGTTCCTCTGGGACGAACTGTCGCAGGGGGCACTCGGAGCCGTCGTCCTGGCCGACACCCGGCGACTCGAGGACTGCTTCCCGGCCGTCGACTACTTCGAGCACCGCCGCATCCCCTTCGTCGTCGCGGTCAACTGCTTCACGGGTGCGAGGACCTACGCCGAGGACGACGTCTCGCGCGCACTGGATCTGGACCGGGGCACCCCCGTCGTCCTGTGCGACGCGCGTGACCGTGACTCGGGAAAGGAAGTTCTGATCCGCATGGTCGAGTACGCGGGGCGGATGCATACCGCGCGACTGCTCGACTCGGTCGGCCAGGCCGCCGGCCCGGCCTGAGGCAGGTGTCCCGGCAAGTGATCCGCATCCCACGCCGAGGTCCGTCCGCCTCTCCCCGGGGCCGGGCGGACGGTGGCGCGAAGCAACGCCCCCGCAGCGGGGTGGCGCTTGCCCGCAGGGGAGCCGTACGCAAGGCTTGCGCCGTAGGCGGGGGAACGGATGAACGGGGAGGACGAGCACATGGCGCTGGACCGGGGACTTGACTGGCTTCTCGACGATCTCACCAGCCGGGTGGAGCACATACAGCACGCGCTGGTGCTGTCGAACGACGGGCTGGTGACCGGGGCCAGCACAAGCCTGGCCCGGGAGGACGCGGAGCACCTCGCAGCGGTCTCGTCCGGGCTGCAGAGCCTGGCCCGAGGGTCTGGACGTCACTTCGGTGCGGGGAGAGCACGTCAGACCATGGTGGAGTTCGACGAGGCGCTGCTGTTCGTGACGGCGGCCGGGGACGGCAGCTGCCTGTGCGTACTGACCGCCGCCGAGGCCGATGTCGGCCAGGTCGCCTATGAGATGACCCTGCTGGTCAATCGGGTGGGCGAGCACCTCGGCGTGACGGCGCGGTAGAACTTCGCACGCCTGGACACCCACTGACCTGCATTTTCGTGGATATCCGGGAGTTATCCACAGGCTCTGCGGGTGGTCCCTCCCCGAGCTACCGTGGTCACGGAGAGTATTCGACCTCACGGGGGAGGACGGCCATGACCGTTACGGAAGCCACCCGCACGCACACCGCCGAAGCGGCGGCACCCGGCTGCCTGTCCGCCGCACGCGCGGCTCAGGAGCTGACCTTGAAACGCGGCGAATTCGATCTCGCCGTCCATCTGGGACTGATCCGTGCCGACCCGGCGACGGCCGGGGCGAGGCCCCGGATCCGTCAGCAGGAGATCGACCGGCTGCGCGGGCTGCCGGGATTTCCCGGATCCCTCCGGGACCAGGTGCGTACGGCGGGCACGGCGGAAGGCGCCACGCTCCTCGGGGTCAGGCCCGCGCGCTTCACCGGCCTGGCCCGCATCGGGTGCATCTCACCGGTCGCGTTCTATCTGAACCGCTACCGCGCGGTGGTCTGGCTCTATCTGGTGGACGAGCTTGTCGCCTTCGCCGCGAGAGAGCCCGATCTGATCGGCGGGAAGAACCCGGCGGGGATGCGGATTATGCTGGAGGGCGGCACCGACTGGCGTGCGCGCAACTGGCGTTCACGCAGGATCGACCGCCTGCTGAGCCGCGCGGACGACCCCTGGACGCGCGCGGCCCTGCAGGCCTCCGCCCTGGACCCCGTCCAGCTCGCGGAGGTGGTCGAGGACCCCTACGAGCGGGCCTACCTGACGCGTATGCAGCCGGACTCCGTCTTCGGGCGCCCGGGCTCCTTGTCCGGGAAGGAGGCCATGGCGAGGCTGATGCTGGCGGATGATCCGGACGAAATCCTCTGGCGCCGGGTGAATCTGACGCTGGAGCTGGAACAGGCGCGTGAAGTCCGCCCCGCGCCACGACCCGGATACGACCCCGCGATCCGCCCGGCTCCGATCCGCCCGGCTCCGATCCGCCCGGCCCGGGACCGGCCTGTGGCCGTACGGCCGGCCCCGGGCGTCCCAGGACCGGCATCCGGGCAGAGCGGCCACGCTCCTCGCCGCCCCGGCGGGAGCCCCGGCGTGGGGAGGAGGCTGCTCGTCAGGCTGAGGTTGCGCCGGCCCGGGCGCGGTGATCGATAAAGCGATTGCGCGGGGCGGCCCCCCGGGGCATCTTGGCCTCCATGTTGATCAGGGAAGCCACCGACAAGGACTGGCCCGCCATCTGGCCGTTCTTCCATGCCATCGTCGCCGCGGGCGAGACGTTCACCTACCCGGTGGAGCTCGGTGAGGACGTGGCCCAGGACTGGTGGCTCCTCCCGGAACCGGCCCGCACGGTGGTCGCGGTCGACGACGCCGGGACCGTCCTCGGCACGGCCAAGATGAACAGGAACCACATGGGCAACGGCTCGCACATCGCCAGTGCCAGCTACATGGTGGACCCCGAACACTCGGGCCAGGGCGTGGGCAGGGCTCTCTGCGAGTACACGGTGGACTGGGCGCGCAAGGCGGGGTATCGCGCCATGCAGTTCAACGCCGTGGTGGAGACGAACATCCACGCCGTCCGTCTGTACCGCTCGCTGGGGTTCGAGGTCATCGGGACCCTGCCCGAGGGGTTCAACCACCCCGCGCAGGGCTACGTGGGACTGCACATCATGCACAAGCCCCTCCGAAATCACCCTCACAGCACGCCGGAAGGACTGTGAGCGCAGTGTCTTCCGGCCATCCTGGTGTGTCCTTCATGTCACAAGTAGCGGTGATCTGAGCACAGTTGGCGCACAGCTGATACATGGGGCGGGTGCGCCCCCTGGGGCGGGGAGCAGTACTGTGCGCCCCACCGCCATCTCAGCGGTGAACTCATATGGAGGAAGAATCCATGACCATACCCAGGAGATCGTGGCGCGGCGCGGGAGCATTCGCGGCCGCCGCGGTAGTCGGCCTGGCCGGCGGAGTCCTCTCCGCAGGGCCGGCCGCAGCTCACACCCCCACCTGGGCCGTGACCTGCTCCGAAGTGACGCTCAACCTGACGGCCTACTCGGCCGACGCCACCAACGAGGTGACCGTTTCCGTCGTGGGCGGGGACGATCTGCTTGCCACGACCCAGTTCGGCCGCGACTTCAGCACGAAGACGCCGCTCCAGCTCCCGGAGCACGACAAGGAGCTGACTGTCCGCCTCGTCGTCAAGGCCGGGGACAACGACAGGTACTCCGTCGACGACACGAAGACCGCTCCGGTGTGTGAGGACGACACCCCGTCGCCCACCCCGACCGAGGCGACGCCTTCGGAGACCCCGAGCACGGAGCCGCCGGCCTCGGAGACCCCCGAGCCCAGTGCGACGCCCAGCGAGACCGCCACGGAGGCCGCACCGGCCCCCGCGGAGCCGAGCCCCAGCGCGCCGGACCTGGCCGAGACCGGTTCGTCGTCCGCCACTCCCGTCATCGGCGGAGCCGCTCTCGCGGTTCTGCTCGCCGGCGGCGGCATCCTGTGGTCCGTCCGTAAGCGCCGCAGCGCACAGCACTGACGCATACCGGTATCCCGGCACGGCGGTGGCAGAACACCGGCGGGCCGGGCCGGGGTGCACCGCAACAACTCCGTTGCGGTGCGCCCCGCGCCATTCCACCGCAGCGCGATTCGCGGCTCCGCAGCTGTGCGCCTGTCACCTCCGCGGCCGGAGGATCAGGAGGCGGGACCGATCTCGCACCAGACGGCTTTGCCTTCCCCCCGGGGCTCGATGCCCCAGCGTTCGGCGACTGCGTCGAGCAGCAGCAGACCACGTCCTGAGGTCGACGTCTCGCCCGGAGTGCGCCGCCGCGGCCAGACGCTGGACCGGTCCTGGACCGACAGCCTGATGCGCCGCACGGGTTCCGGCAGGACCTCCAGTGTCAGTACCGCCCCGCCCTCCGTATGCAGCAGCACATTGACCAGCAACTCCCCGGTGACCAGCTCCGCGTCGTCCGCCAGTCCGGCGAGCTCCCAGTCCGTCAACGCCTGACGGACGATGGACCGGGCCTCCGACAGGCCCTGGGGGTCCGCCTGATGGATGTACTGGTGCAGCCGGGGCGCACGCGGAGACCCGAGATCCGGACTGCGCCTCAGGACCAGCAGTGCCACGTCGTCGCCCGAACCCCATCGCTCCCACAGCCGGTCCGACAGATGGTCGGCCAGCGCCTCGGCGCCGTCCGGCCCGTCGCTCACCTCGTGGATCAGCGCCGCGACCCCCGTGTCGACATCGGCCCCCGGCTCCTCGACCAGGCCGTCCGTGTACAGGACGAGGGCCTCGCCCGGCACCAGGTCCAGGCGTGTCTCCGGATACTCCTCGTCCCGGAAATCCGTGGAGATGCCCAGGGGAAGACCCCCGCGCACCTGAGGGACACCGACCCGCCCGTCGGTATGTCTGATCAGCGGCCCGAAGTGCCCGGCGCGCGCCACACGCACCGCCCCCGTGGCGAGGTCGACCTGCGCGTACGTCGATGTCGCGAACCGCTCGGTGTCCAGCTCGGCGAGGAAGCGGGAGGCCCGCGCCAGCACGGTCGCCGGAGGATGCCCCTCGGCGGCGTACGCGCGCAGGGCGATACGCAGCTGGCCCATGATCGCCGCCGCGTGCGTGTCATGTCCCTGGACATCGCCCACCACGACGCCGATGCGGCCTCTGGGCAGGGTGATCACGTCGTACCAGTCGCCGCCGACCTCGCGTCCGCTCCACGCGGCGTGGTAGCGGACCGCGATCTCGCCGCCCTCGATCTCCTGGATACGCCGCGGGAGCATCGCCGACTGGAGCCCGGTGGCGAACTCGCGTTCCTCGTCGAAGAGGATCGCCCGCTGCAGGGACTGGGCCACGATGGCCGCCAGGCCCAGGCACAGGATCCGCTCGTCCGCGCTGAAGACCGTGCGGTCCCGGTAGAACAGGGCGAGTCCCCCCAGCGAGCGGGCCTGAGCTATCAGCGGAAGGTAGGCGACGGCCTGGAAGTTCAGCTCTCCGATGTGCGGCTCGAGCGCCGGGTAGCGCCGGATCAGTGAGCCGAGCGAGGTGATGAACCGGGGGCGCCCGCTGAGGATGGTGTCCCCGAGCGGGAGCGCCGCGTCGAGCTGCCCGGAGCCCAGGCCTTCGAGAACCTCCACCGAGTCACCGCTCAGTGCGATGATCTTGAGCGTGGAGTTCTCCACCAGCCCGAGCGCCAGCCCGTCGGCCCCGATGCCGACCAGGCCGCCCGGACCGGTGAGCGCGGCGGTGACGTCGTCCACGGTCACCGCACGTGACATCGCCGCGGTGGTGCGTTCGACGATGCTCGTCTGGCGGCGGCGCCGCTTTTCCAGATCCAGTACGAAGGCCGAATGGGTGACCTCGGCCGTCGCGTCCCGCACCACACCGATGACGCGGTGTGCCCGGCCGTCCTCGGACCGCAGGATCCGCGCCTGGACATGCGTCCACTGGCGCGACCCGTCCGGGAGGGGCACCTGGAAGTGGACGCTGTAGGAGCTGCTCCCGCCGGAGATCGCCTCCTGGATCGCGGCGTCCAGGCGCGTGCTCTCCGTCGTGTCCAGCTGCTCCAGCACCGCCCCCGGCCGCGACTCGAAGGTCGCGGGATCGAGGCCGAAGACCAACAGCCCCGCGTCGTCTATGTCCAGGGTCCGGGCGTCCAGATCCCATTCGAAGCTGCCGGTCCGGTTCATGGCGAGGCGCTCCGCGGTCCCGGTCTCACCGGCGCTGCGCCGGTCGATCCGGAGCCGAGACGCTGCGTCGTCGTCTGCTCGCCGTGAAGGGTCGGTCATGCCTGCTCCGGAGGTCGTCCGGCGGGGCTGCTGGACGTCGCGGCCCGTAGATCTCAATTGTCGAGCCCGCGATGCCGGAGTGCCACAGCGGTATCACGGGAGACCCGGCTCCGGGACCCCGCGACGGGCGACGCAGAATGGCACGCAGAGATCGTCCACGGCTGACCGGAGCGCACACATGAACGACGACGAGCCCGTCCTGCTGCACACCGAGGGCCACGTCCTGCACATCACCCTCAACCGCCCCCGGGCACTGAACGCGCTCACCCACACCATGGTGCGCGCGATCGACGAGGCACTGACCCTGGCCGCGGACGACGACGCGGTCACCGCCGTCGTGATCGGCGGAGCCGGCGGGCGGGGCCTCTGCGCCGGCGGCGACATCCGGTCGATCTACGAGGACGCCCGCGCGGGCCGGCGCGCGTCCGTGGACTTCTGGCGTGACGAGTACCGCCTCAACGCCCGGATCGCCAGGTTCCCCAAACCGTACGTGGCGCTCATGGACGGCATCGTGATGGGCGGAGGGGTGGGGGTATCGGCCCATGGCGACGTGCGCGTCGTCACCGAGCGCTCACGCGTCGCCATGCCCGAGACCGGGATCGGCTTCGTCCCCGACGTCGGGGGCACATACCTGCTGGCCGGCGCACCGGGCGAGCTCGGCACCCACCTCGCGCTCACCGGCCGGGCAGTCGACGCCGCAGACGCCATCCTGTGCGGGCTGGCCGACCACTTCGTCCCGTCGCAGCACCTCGCCGACCTCACCACCGCGCTCGCCGGAAGCACGACGGCCGCCGAGGTGACGGACACGGTGCTGCGGTACGCGACCGACGCGCCGGAAGGGGAGCTGGCCGCTCACCGTGCGTGGATCGACGACTGCTACGCCGCCGACACCGTCGAGGAGATCATCGACCGGCTGGTCGACAGTGGACTCCCCGCCGCGAAGGAGACCGCGGACGCGCTCCTCACCGCCTCACCCACCGCGCTCAAGGTCACCCTCGCCGCCGTGCGGCGGGCCGGTCGGCTCACCAGCCTCGAAGCCGCCCTCGACCAGGAGTTCCGTGTCTCGTGCCGGTCCTTCGCCGGGCATGACCTGGTGGAGGGCGTGCGCGCCCGGATCATCGACAAGGACCGCACGCCGCGATGGAGCCCCGCCGAGCCCCGCGAGGTCACCGACGCCGAGGTCGCCCGCCACTTCGAGCAGCTCGGCGACCAGGAACTGGGACTGGCCTCGATCTGACCGGCCACGCGCACAGCCCCGCCGTCCGCGCGCCGGATCCCCTGGCCGCCGCCGCCCGTCGGCGGAAGTGACCGGGGGATCCGCTCATTCGCGTACCGTCAGCCGGTCCGCCGCGCGGTCCCAGGCTTCCTGGTCCCCTTGCGGTGTGTAATGGCGCAGATCCTGCGTGCGTGCGACCAGCCTGCGCATGTCCGTCAGCCCGCCCACCAGCCCGTGTGCCCGCGCCTGGAGCAGCACATTGCCGAGCGCGGTGGCCTCGGCGGGACCCGCGGTGACCGGCAGCCCGGTGGCGTCCGCGGTCCACTGGCACAGCAGCTCGTTGCGCGAACCTCCGCCCACCAGATGGATCCGGGTCAGCTCTCGACCCGCCAGCGCGGCGGCCTCGCGCAGCGTCCTGCGATGAGCCAGCGCCAGACTTTCCAGCACGCACCGCACATAACCACCGGGGCTGCCCGGCGTGGCCTGCCCGGTCCGGGTGAGAGCAGCGTCGATCCGCGACGGCATGTCGCCCGGCGCCAGGAACACCGGATCATCCGGGTCGATCACCGCGGCGAACGGCCGTGCACGCGCCGCGTCCGCGAGGAGACCGGCGAGGCCCGTAGGCGTACCCTCGCGCTCCCACGTCCGGCGGCACTCCTCCAGCAGCCACATCCCCATGATGTTGCGGAGATAGCGCACCGTGCCGTCCACACCGCGTTCGTTGGTGAAATTCGCGGCCCTCGACTCCTCGGTCAGCACCGGTGCGTCCAGCTCCAGCCCGGCCAGCGACCAGGTACCGCACGACACATACGCGAACCCCGGTTCGACAGCGGGGACAGCGGCCACCGCTGACGCCGTGTCGTGCGAGGCGACGGTCGTCACCGGTGTGTCCGCCGGCAGGCCGGTGAATCCGGCCACGTGCGGAAGCAGGGTGCCCGCCCGTTCGCCGGGCTCGCGCAGGGCGGGAAACAGCGAACGCTCCAGCCCCAGCCGCCCGATCAGCGCATCGGACCAGTCGCCGGTCCGCGCGTCGAACAGAGCGGTCGTCGACGCGTTCGTCACTTCCGCGCCCACCGACCCCGTCAGCCAGTACACAAGGAGATCGGGCATCAGCAGCAGCGTCCTGGCCACCGGCCACTGGGCCGTCGAACGGTGGGCGGCCAGCTGGAAGACCGTGTTGAACGGCAGATGCTGCAGCCCGCCGATGCCGTACAGCTCCTGTGCGTCGAGACGCGCCATGACCTCCTCGGCGGCCTTCGTGTTACGCGCGTCGCGGTAATGGAACGGCAGGCCGAGGAGTGACCCGTCCGAATCCAGCAGACCGTAGTCCACGGCCCAGGTGTCCACGCCCACCGAGGCCACGGGGCCGCCGCGCGCGGCCGCGCGCAGCCCGTCCAGCATGCCCTGGAACAGGGCGAGTACGTCCCAGTGCAGCCCGTCGGGGAGCCGGACCGGCGTGTTGGCGAAGCGGTGGGCCTCGGTCAGCTCCAGCTTGTCGGGGGCCACTCTGCCGGTGATCACCCGGCCGCTGGTGGCGCCCAGGTCCACTGCGGCGAACACCGGGTCCTGCCGTGAAGTCGCAGACATGAAAATCTCATCCGATCCGGGCGGAGCCGCGCCCCGGGTGTGCACGGAACAGCATCCGGGGCGCGGCGGGGCGGCACACGGTCAGCGCAGGAACGCCGCTGCCACACCGGCGTCGACGGGAATGTGGAGGCCGGTGGTGTGGGTGAGGTCCCCGCCGGTCAGGGCGAACACGGCGTTGGCGACGTGCTCCGGGAGCACCTCGCGCTTGAGGATCGTACGCTGGGCGTAGAACTCGCCCAGCTTCTCCTCCTCGATGCCGTAGGTCGCCGCGCGCTGTGCTCCCCAGCCGGCCGCGAAGATTCCGGAACCCCGCACCACCCCGTCCGGGTTGACCCCGTTGACCCGGATGCCGTGCTCTCCCAGCTCGGCCGCCAGCAGGCGTACCTGGTGTGCCTGGTCGGCCTTGGTGGCCGAGTACGCGATGTTGTTCGGCCCCGCGAACACGGCGTTCTTGGACGCGATGTAGATGATGTCGCCGCCGAGATCCTGGGCCCGCATCACCCTCGCCGCCTCACGGGACACCAGGAACGAACCGCGCGCCATGATGTCGTGCTGCAGGTCCCAGTCCCGGGCCGTGGTCTCCAGAAGGGGCTTGGAGATGGAGATGCCCGCGTTGTTCACGACCAGGTCCACACCGCCGAAGGCCAGGGCTGCAGCCTTGAAGGCGTCGGCGATCTGCTCCTCGGACGTGACGTCCACGGTCACCGCGACCGCCCTGTCCGGACCGCCCAGCTCCTCGGCGACAGCTGCCGCGTTCACGGTGTTCAGATCCGCGACGACGACACACGCGCCCTCCGCGACGAGGCGGTGCGCGATGGCCTTGCCGATGCCCGACCCCGCTCCGGTGACCAGCGCGACCCGCGTGGCCAGCGCCTTGGGCTTCGGCATCCGGCGGAGCTTGGCCTCCTCCAGCTCCCAGTACTCGATCCGGAACTTCTCGGACTCCTCGATCGGCGCGTACGTGGAAACCGCCTCGGCGCCCCGCATCACGTTGACGGCGTTGAGGTAGAACTCCCCGGCGACCCGGGCGGTCTGCTTGTCCTTGCCGAACGAGAACATGCCCACACCTGGCACCAGCACGATCGCCGGGTCCGCGCCACGCATCGCCGGCGAGCCGGGCACCGCATGGCGCTCGTAGTACGCGCGGTACGCCTCCCGGTACTCCCCGTGGAGCACCTCGAGCCGGGCCACCGCCTCCTCCAGCGGAGCGTCGGCAGGCAGATCGAGGACCAGCGGACTGACCTTCGTACGGAGGAAGTGGTCCGGGCAGGAGGTACCGAGAGCGGCCAGACGGGGGTGCTCGGCCCGCGAGAGGAAGTCCAGCACGGGCGCTGCGTCGGTGAAGTGCCCGACCTGCGGCCGGTCCTTGGACGCCAGCCCCCGGATCACCGGAGCGAGGGCCGCGGCCCGTTCCCGGCGCGCCCCCTCCTCCAGGGCCTCCCGGCCGGGGAGTACGGGGCCGAACGGCTCGGCCCTGCCGTGTTCCTCGAGGAAGGTCTCGGCGGTCCGGATCATCCAGAGGGCGTTGCGCTCGCACTCCTCGGAGGTGTCACCCCAGGCCGTGATGCCGTGACCGCCCAGGATGACACCGACCGCCTGCGGATTGGCCTCCTTGACGGCCGCGATGTCGAGGCCCAGCTGGAAGCCGGGCCGACGCCAGCCCACCCAGGCGACCTTGTCACCGAAGCACTCGGCGGTCAGCTTCTCGCCGTCGGCGGCGCACGCCAGAGCGATGCCGGAGTCCGGGTGCAGATGGTCCACGTGCGCGGCCTCGACCAGCGCGTGCATCGCCGTGTCGATCGACGGGGCAGCGCCCCCCTTGCCGTGCAGGCAGTAGTCGAACGCCGAGACCATCTCGTCCTCGCGCTCCACCCCCGGGTACACCGTCCTGAGCGCTCGCACCCGGTCCAGCCGGAGCACTGCGAGACCTGCCTCGGTCAGCGTTCCGAGGTCGCCGCCCGAGCCCTTGACCCAGAGCAGTTCGGCCTCGCCACCGGTGACCGGGTCGGTCTCCGTCGCCTTGACCGAGGCGTTGCCGCCGGCGTAGTTGGTGTTGCGGGGGTCGGAGCCGATCCGGTGGGCGCGCTCCAGGAGCGCGGCGACTTCGGCGTGCGTCGCGGACGTCATGAGGGTTCCTTCGGGAAGAGGGTCGGGCGGGTGCGGCGGGACGTACGCAGGCGGGGGAGCGGGGCTCAGGCGCCCCAGCCCGCCTGCTCTCCGCCGACGCGGTCGGCGGCGATGCGCTCCTGGTTACCGGAGGCGAGGTAGGCGGCGAACGGGTCGCGCGCCAGGCCGAGCTCTTCCCGGACCTCGGCGAGCAGCGGCCGTACGTCCGTGTTGAACGCGTCCATCAGCACTCCGTTGGAAGCAAGGACGTCACCGGCACGCTGCGCCTCCGCCAGCGCCTCCGCGTCGATCAGCAGCGCCTTGGCGGTCGCTTCCTGGACGTTGGTGACCGAGCGGATGACGGCCGGGATCTTGGCCTCGATGTTGTGGCACTGGTCGAGCATGAAGTTGACGTTGGTCTCGGTCTCGAGGCCTCCGTTCTTGACGACCTCGTGCATGATCCGGAACAGCTGGAACGGGTCGGCGGCGCCGGCCATCAGGTCGTCGTCCGCGTAGAAGCGGGAGTTGAAGTCGAAGGCGCCGAGCTTCCCCTCGCGCAGCAGGAACGCGACGATGAACTCGATGTTCGTGCCCGGCGCGTGATGGCCGGTGTCGACGACGACCTGGGCCTTCGGCCCGAGCTTGAGGCAGTGGGCGTACGAGGTGCCCCAGTCCGGGACGTCGGTGGTGTAGAACGCGGGCTCGAAGAGCTTGTACTCCAGCAGCATCCGCTGGTCGTCGCCGAGCCGCTCGTACACCTCGGCGAGGGCTTCGGCCAGGCGGTCCTGGCGACCCACGATGTCGTCCTGGCCGGGGTAGTTGGTGCCGTCCGAGAACCACAGTTTGAGGTCGGCGGATCCGGTGGCGTCCATGATGTCGACGCATTCGAGCAGGTGATCGGTGGCCTTGCGGCGGACCTTCGGGTCCGGGTGGGTCACCGAACCCAGCTTGAAGTCGTCGTCCTGGAAGACATTGGAGTTGATCGCCCCGATCCGCAGCCCGAGCTCCTCGGCGTGCCGGGTCAGCGCCGCGTAGTCCTCCACCTGGTCCCACGGAATGTGCAGCGACACCTTCGGGGCGACCCCGGTCCAGCTGTGCACCTGAGCCGCGTCCGCAAGCTTCTCGAACGGGTCGCGTGGGACACCGGGCTGGGCGAAGACCTTGAAGCGGGTTCCGGAGTTGCCGTAACCCCAGGAGGGCGTCTCGATGACCTGAGACTTCAGAGCTGCCTTGACGGCCGACACATCAGACATGAACACCTCGTAAGCAGAGTCATCCGGCGACCGGTCAGGATCGGGGATGTGAATCGTTTCATCCGGAACGTACGCTAGGTTTGGGCACTGCACTAGTCAAGCGGCCAGTCCAGTTTTCTTCCGGGTTTGAATCAATTCATCGCGACGGGTGAACGGCGCTCGAAGCTCGGGCGGATCCGACGCGGCGCGGCCTGCCCGACGCTCGCAGAGGGTGTGGTGGCCGCCCGAACGGCCGGACGAAGGGCCCCGGAGCGGCCGGTCGCGGGCGGCCCGTCGCGGCGGGCGCCCCGGAGGACGCCCGGTCACATGTTCGGCCGGCCTTCCGCTCGGGACGGGGCACCTACCGCGACCTGGGAACGGTCAGCGACCGGAACCCGTCAAGCTCGGCTGAAGCTTCCGTACGAGAGCGAAGAGCCGGTCCTCGTTCCCCGCGAGACCCGCGCCGCGCAGGGCCTCGTCGGCCTCCTCGATCGGGGAGGCGAGCAGCGGCATGTACAGAGGGGCATCGGCCGGGTCGGCGAGCGCGGCGCGCGTGGCGGCCAGTAAACGGACGTACGCCTGGGCCGCGGCGATTTCGGCTTCGTGCATCTCAGCATCTCCCGGTCAGAAGGTGTCGGACCGTCAAGCATCCCTCATGGGTCTGACAACGCTCTCGCGCCCGCTGCGGAGAGGCGTCAGGACCGGGCCGCGGCCGGTGGTTCGACCTCGAGGAAGCGCCGCCTGCGCGGACCGCGGTAGAGCAGGGCCGTCCACCCCAGCCGTCGCAGTACGCCGGCGCACCCGGCCAGCGCCTCCTCCTCGTCGTGCGCCGCGCCGCTCCCCGGCGGACCTGCCCACTCGACGCGCACGGAACCGGACGTCTCGCCCTCGCACACGCGGTAGCCCACGGCGGACCGCTCACCGGACGGGCCGACGGCCGAAGCGGGTATGCCGGCGGCCTCCAGCGCCAACGCCACGGCCCTTACCGGCCGGTGCCGCTCCCAGGGGGCCGGCGCACCTTCGGGGTCCGCGCGCCCCGCACCGGTCAGACGCCTGATCTGGAGCAGTCCCTCGAAGGCGGTCCGCACTTCCCCGGCGCGCCCGCCCGGACTTCCACCGGCCTCGGGACCGTCTCCCGTGGCGGGCTCGAAACCTCGCTCCTGTTCCTGCGACGCGCTCATGTCCTGTCCCCTCGCCGGCGCCGGTCCCTGTCGCCAAGTGTGCTCCGCCGCACCGACAAAGGGCGCGCCGCCGGAACCGGGTACGGCCGTAAGCTTGGCGGATACCGCTCACCGGAGGAACCAGTCACGTGCCCGACGACGATCCGACAGCCGCACCCGTCACCGAACGCTCCGCCCTGCACGCGGACTGCGCGAACTGCTTCGGGCTCTGCTGCGTCGCGCTGACGCTCACCGCGTCGGCGGACTTCGCGATCAACAAGGAGGCGGGAACTCCCTGCCCCAACCTGGCGGAGGACTTCCGCTGCGGCATACACACCCGGCTGCGGCCCGAAGGCTTCTCCGGCTGCACCGTGTACGACTGCTTCGGCGCGGGACAGAAGGTGTCCCAGGAGACCTACGCCGGCCGGGACTGGCGGACGGCCGCGGACACCGCTCAGCAGATGTTCCAGGTCTTCCCGGTGATGAGACAGCTGCACGAACTGCTCTGGTATCTCACCGAAGCGCTCACCCTGCCCGCGGCCGCGAGCCTGTACGCCGATCTCCGCGACGCCCTCGGAGCGACCGACCGTCTCACCCGCCTGCCCGCCGAGGAGCTCGCGGAACTGGACGTGTCCGCACACCGGGACAGGACAGCGGCCCTCCTGCTGCGCGCCGGTGAACTCGAACGCGCCACGGTCCCCGGGCACGGGAAGCGCGGCCGACGAGGTGCCGACCTCATCGGCGCCCGGCTCAGGGGCGCCGATCTGCGCGGCGCCGAACTCCGCGGGGCGTACCTCATCGCGGCCGACCTGCGCGGAGCCGACCTCCGTCGCGCGGAGCTCATCGGCGCCGACTTCCGGGACGCCGACCTCTCCGACGCCGACCTCAGCGGCGCCCTCTTCCTCACCCAGGCGCAGCTGAACGCGGCGCGGGGCAACGCCGCCACGAAACTGCCGGACTCCCTGACCCGGCCTTCCCACTGGCCGGGGAGCAGTCCCGGGACGGCCTCGGCGCCCCAGGCCGGCCGCCGGGCCCGTCGGCGCAGGTGAGAGCGCCCCGGCCCCGGTGCGCGGGCACCGGTTCACGCGGGCGGGTGACGGTCACAGACCGCTGACGAGTTCGACGAGCGGAGCCGGTACCTCTCCGGGGCCGAGCGGCTCCACCAGGAGACGGCCGTATCGGATCTTGCGACCCTTCTTCGTGCCCAGGAAACGCCGCAACTGCTGCTGACGGGGCCGGCCGTGCTGCGCGGGCTGCCGCAGGAAGGTCTGCCAGGCCCGCAGGTCGCCCTCGGCCCGGATGACCTCCTCGACCCGCGCCGTGCCCAGCGCGCGGATGAGCTCGTCCTCCAGGTCTGCCACGCACACGAAGAAGCCCCCGTGCGGAGCCCGCGCCCGCCGCAGTCCACGGTCGTAGAAGCGCTGCTCGCGCTCGTCGCACAGTCCTCGCAGGCGCAGACCTAGACCGGGCGGCCCGAGAAGAGCGGCATAGCGGCCGATGCTCATGGCCCCGCCCATCGGCACGACACACACCCCCTCGGCGGCGAGGTCCCGGCCACGTCGTTCGGCCAGTGTCTCGACTGCCGCGAGGTCGCTCGGTCCTTCCAGCAGCACCGCCGTCCGCAGCCCCAGCCGGGCCGCCAGGTCGCTCGCCGGTCCACCGGGGCCGCCGGCCGCCCAGCCGCTGACCGCGTCCCGGAATGCGCGCATGTCCGTCATGGAGCGAGTCTGCACGTTCCCCGCCAGGTACGGCACCGGATATTCGACCCCGCACGGCAGGCGCGGCGTCTCGTCATCGAGGCCGCCCGACGCGAGAGGTGGTCAGGCGAGCATTCCGGCGCGGAGCTTGCCCAGCGTGCGGGTGAGGAGGCGGGAGACGTGCATCTGGGAGACGTCCAGTTCGGCGCCGATCTGTGACTGCGTCATCTCCTGCCCGAAGCGCATCTCGATGATGCGGCGCTCGCGCTCGTCGAGTTCCCCGAGGAGCGGGGCGAGGGCGTGCAGGTTCTCCACCGTCTCCATGGCCGAGTCCGGCTCGCCCAGGATGTCGGCGAACGTGCGCGACGCCTTGCCCGTGGTCTCGCCGCCGTCGGTCGGGAGGTCGAGGGATCCCGCGGTGTAGCCGTTCGACGCGATGATGCCCTCCATGACCTCGTCCTCGGTGAGGTCCATGAAGTCGGCCAGTTCCTTGGCCGTGGGGTCACGGTCCAGGTGTGTGGAGAGTTCGTCCTTCGCCTTGGCCAGATCGACGCGGAGTTCCTGCAGACGCCGGGGGACATGGACGGCCCACGTGGTGTCCCGGAAGAAGCGCTTGATCTCACCGACGATGTAAGGAACGGCGAAGGTGGCGAACTCGACCTCCCGGGACAGCTCGAACCGGTCGATCGCCTTGATGAGTCCGATCGTGCCGACCTGGGTGATGTCCTCCATGTCGCCACTGCCCCGGTTGCGGAAGCGCCGTGCTGCGAACCGGACCAGGGAGATGTTCATCTCGATGAGGGTGTTGCGCGCGTACTGGTACTCGTGCGTGCCCTCCTCGAGGACCTGCAACTGCTCGAAGAACAGGGTCGACAGGGCGCGGGCGTCCTTCGGGGCCACCTTGCCGGCGTCCTCGATCCAGGGCAGCTCCCCGATGTGCCCCGGCGAAGCCTCCGTAGCCGGCGCCTTGTCAGCCGATACGGTCCCGGCCGTCTTTTCAGGAATCACTGTGGTCCCACCCTCCCTGGTACTGAGCGCACTTCGTGACCAGCCCCTGCCCCGCCCCGGGAGGCCTATGCGCGATGACACGAACTTTCTTGCTGTGTGGAAACAGTTGTTGCTGGACATCGTAAGATGAGCACGCCGGCCACGGGTGCGACCTCCAGGGCGCGCCGCGCTGGATCGGGTACAGGACCCGTACGCTGGAGGCGACAGCCAGGGCCCACAGGTGGTCCGGGTTTCGGCGCAGCACGATGAGAAACAGGATCACGTGGACAGATTCGCTGCCGTCGAGCGGGAGCTGCGTAAGGCCGCGCCCCATCTGCTCCTCGATGTCGTCACGGCGGCTCTGCGGGAGCAGTGCGACGCACAGAGTGTGGAATTGCGGCTCGCCGACTACGGCGTGACCACGCTTCAGGTGGTGTCCGAGGCGCCGCTCGCCGAACCGGTGCCCATCCATGACAGCCCGCAGGGACGTGCCTTCGGTGCCCAGGAGCCGTTCGTGGAGCCCCTGACCACGCCGGGACCGGCGACGGTGCACCTGCCTGTGACCGTCCGGGGCGACCGGCTGGGCATCCTCACCGTCACGGCGCCGGAGAGCAGCTGTACTCCGGAGGGCCTGGCGGGGATGCAGCAGATCTGCGAAGCGCTCGGCCACGAGATCCTGGTCGCCGAGCGGGACACGGACCTCTACCTGCTGGCCCGCCGCGCCACCCGGCTGACCCTGGCCGCGGAGATGCAGTGGCAGCTGCTGCCCGGCCGCTCGGTCTCCCGCCCCGAATTCGCGCTCGGTGCCCATCTGGAGCCCGCGTACGCGATCTTCGGCGACAACTTCGACTGGTCGGTGTCGGCCCATCACCTCACGCTCACCGTCACCAACGGCATGGGCAAGGGGATGGAGGCGGCCCTGCTGACCAACCTCGTCGTCAACGCGCTGCGCAACGCCCGGCGCGCCGGCCTCGACCTCGCCGGCCAGGCCAGCCTCGCCGATCAGGCCGTCTACGCCCAGCACCGCGGCGCGCTGCACGCGTCGGTTCTGCTGCTGCGCTTCGACCTGGCAACGGGGGAGGTGGAGGCCGTGGACGCGGGATCCCCCCGGATGTGGCGGCTCAGGGGGCGCGCCGTCGAATCCCTCGACTTCGACGCGCAGCTCCCGCTGGGTATGTTCGAGGAGACGGAGTACGTCGCGGAGCACCTGCGGGTGGAACCGGGCGACCGGCTGCTGATCGGCAGTGACGGTGTCTACGACAGCGCGTCGGCGGCGGGGGAGCGCTACGGGCAGCGTGCTCTCGCGCGCTCGTTGTCCGCGCACCGCTTCCTGCCGTCCGAGCAGGTGCCGCTGGCGGTGCTCCGGGATCTCCGGGACTACCGAGGAGCCACACCGCTGGACGACGACGCCCTGGTGGTCTGCCTGGACTGGTTCGGCCGGCAGTCCGCCGGCGGCGGCGCGCCCGAGTGAGGGGCGCCTTCGGGTGGAAGTGCGGTCGGCCGGTCCCTATCCGGTCGACCGCAGGGGTCTCGCGCCGCCGCTGTCCTGCCCCGAGGCCGCGTTGCGGAAGGCCCTGAGCCCTTCGAGGAACGAACGCCGAGCCTTGGCCGGCATGGCGTCGATCGTGGACATCAGCACCTCCTCCCTGCGTGCACGCAGGTCGACGAGGTACGCCTTGCCGTGGCTGGTCAGCCGGAGCTCCAGCTCCCGGCGGCTCACCGGGCTGGGGGCGCGCTCCACGAGCCCCGTGGCCTGCAGGCGGTCGCACAGCCTGCTGACGGAGGGGGAGGCCGATCCCAGGGATTCGGCGAGCATCCGCAGATTGATGCCTTCCTCGCGGTCCAGCGTGTACAGCACGCGAAGCTGGGAAGGAGAGACCGGGCCGGTCGGCGCGGCCTCACGTCCGTGCTCCCAGAGGACCTCGAGGAGTTCGACGAACTCGGAACCCTCACGGGCCGCATCCCGGGACCGCTGGTCGGGTTCGGGGTTCAGGCCCATATTGATGACACTCCGATCCGGCATCGCCTCACTCGTCCGTCTGGCCACCGGACCGAGCAAACGAGCCGGGCATTCGATGCGCTCGTATGGAAAGCCAGGACAAAGGTTCAGGGACACGCGCGTGGCCCTGCATATCGTACCCCTGTCTGCCGCAGGCTTCCGAGGTCGCCGTCGCCACCCTGATCCGTTTCCTCATGACAATAGTTGTCATAGGGTACGGTTCTGCGGTTGACATCCGATCTGTGATCTTCCAGCGGGCTTTCGCTGCTCCCGCCACGGTGGCGGCCCGCTCCCGGCCTGGAGTACTGAGACCCATGACGCACAGCCAGTCCCTCGAACTCACCGTCCGGTACCCGGCGGAGAGCGTGGCAGTCCTCACCGTCGCCGGAGAGATCGACGTGGACAGTGTTCCGGCCTTGAGGACCAGGGCCCTGGAGCTGATCAGACAGGGCAGGCCTCATGTGGTTCTCGACCTGGAGCCCGTGGACTTCTGCGACTCCTCCGGCCTCAACGCGATGATCGGCATCCTGCGGTACGCGAAGGACCGGCACGGGTCCCTGTGCCTGGCCGCCGCGCCGTCACACCTCGTGAGGCTGCTCGACATCACGGGCGTCGGTGTCCTCATACCCGTGGCCCCGACCACGGCCGAGGCCCTGACCCGCATCGTGATGCCCGGCGAAGCCCTCTGAGGGCCGCCGCCGAGCTCGCGAGCACGGCCGGCCGGTGTGGGTCCCACCGGACGACCGCACCGGCCTCTCACCCCTGGTGCGGGCCGTCCTCCACGAGGCCGGACTCCGCCGCGTCGTCCTGCTCCATCGCGGCCTTGAGGCGCTCCAAGGTCGTACGGATGTTCCCGCGCTGGAATTCCGCGAACGTATGCCCCCGCGTCGCGACGCGGTCGAAGGCGTTGGCGAGGAAGTCCGGCCATGCCCGCCGGTTGTCGGTCCAGGTCTCCGTGACCCGGGTGGAGCCGTCGACCGCTTCGAAGCGGTACTCCCACAGCGCGATCGCACCCGGCAGCCGCGGACGCCGCACCCCGATCGCGTGCACGCGGAACGCGAACCGCTCGCCCGGGTCGGCGGCCGTCACCGTGCACCTGGTGGTCCAGCGGAAGGACCCGCGCTTGTTGCGGCCCTCGAAGACCATGCCGACGTGAGCCCCCCGGCGGCCCCCGAGCACCTGTGCGCCCCGGTTCTCCGGACTCCACCGCCCCATCGCCGTGGGATCGCTCAACTGTTCGTACACGGCCGACGGTGCCGCCCGGATCAGGATGCTGTCCGATACGGACATGGTGCGGGGCATGAGGGGTACTCCTAGTCCTCGGCCGGCCGGGTCGTCTCGCACCGGCCGGGCGGATCATCTGCGAACGCTTGAAGGCGCTGCTTCGTTGGACAGTGTGGCGTACACGCAACAGCGTCCAGGACACCGGACCCGAGGAGCCCGCACATGCCAAGCCCCAGCGAACCCGGCACCACCCGCACCGCCGTCACCGGCGACAGGACGCGTCTGGTGGAGCAGCTCATGGAGCGGTTCCCCCATGTGCCGAGAGAGGCCGTGCTCAAGGAGGATCTGCTGCGCGGCGGCATGGCGTTCGACGACTCCGCACTCAGCGACAACGAGCACGGGGACATCAAACCCAAGTCGTATTTCATCTTCTCCTTCGACCACAGCACCCTCCCAGAACTGGGAGCCGCCGCACTGCGCCGACCGCCGGAGGAGATCGTGCTCACCGGCGGCCCCTACGACCTCCGCCGCACGGTGGTGTCGGTGCGGGTCAACCCCGCCTCTCCGTACCGGGTGGCAGCCGGGTCCGACGGGGTCCTGGGGCTCTATCTCGACGGGGTCCGCATCTCCGACGTGGGCCTGCCCCCGATGCCGGACTACTACCGCCACACCCTGGCCAACGGGAAGTCCGTGATGGAGGTGGCGCCCACCATCCAGTGGGGTTATCTGATCTACCTCACGGTCTTCCGGGTCTGCCAGTACTTCGGCGCCAAGGAGGAGTGCCAGTACTGCGACATCAACCACAACTGGCGGCAGCACAAGGCGGCGGGCCGCCCCTACACCGGGGTGAAGGACGTCGAGGAGGTGCTGGAGGCCCTGGCGATCATCGACCGCCACGACACCGCGCGGACGACCACCGCCTACACGCTCACCGGTGGGGCCATCACCTCCCACATCCAGGGCCGCGACGAGGCCGACTTCTACGGGCAGTACGCCAAGGCCATCGAGGAGCGCTTCCCCGGCCGCTGGACCGGCAAGGTCGTGGCCCAGGCGCTGCCCAAGGCCGACGTCCAGCGCTTCCACGACTACGGCGTGCAGATCTACCACCCGAACTACGAGGTGTGGGACCGGCGGCTCTTCGAGCTGTACTGCCCGGGCAAGGAGCGCTACGTGGGCCGGGACGAGTGGCACCGGCGCATTCTCGACTCGGCCGATGTCTTCGGCGCACGCAACGTGATTCCGAACTTCGTCGCAGGCGTGGAGATGGCCGAGCCCTTCGGCTTCACGACCGTCGACGAGGCCATCGCCTCGACCACCGAGGGTCTTCGCTTCTTCATGGCGCACGGCATCACCCCGCGCTTCACCACCTGGTGCCCGGAGCCCACCACACCCCTGGGGAAGACCAACCCCGACGGTGCGCCGCTCGAGTACCACATCAGGCTGCTCGACGCCTACCGCTCGACCATGGAGGAGTACGGCCTGTCCTCACCGCCCGGATACGGTCCCGCCGGCGCCGGCCGGGCCGTGTTCTCGGTCAGCTCGTTCATGGACAGTCTCCCTCCTGAGAGTTGAGTCCGCCTTCGGTGTCCGCGCCGCGCCGCCGCCCCGGCAGGCGGGCGGCGCGGCCGCCTCGCGGCGGTCAGGCCCGCCACTCGGCGGTGCGTTCCGGGGAGGCGTCGGCCAGCGCCTTCTTGATGGCGTCGGCGTCGCCCTGATTCCCGTAGACGGGCGTTCCCGGCTGCTGGCGCCACGATTCGTCGATGCCGCCCGCGTCCACGGTGTCGAAGCCCAACTGGTCGATCAGGTCCCGGACCGCCTGCTTGGCCGCAGGGTCGTCGCCCGCCACGGGAAGGGCCTGCCGGCCAGGCGTGCCCTGGGGCCGCCCCTTGTCGAGGATGTCCTGGGCGTATGTGCCGTTGAACGCCTTGATCACCGGGTGGCCGATCTGCTTCTCGGTCCAACGGCTCTCCGTCAGCCCGTCCTCGATGGCCGCGATACGTCCGTCACGCTGCTGCGGGTAGTAGTTGCCCGTGTCGATAACGGCGACGTCGTCGGTCGCTCCGTCGAGGATGCCCGAGGGCAGGTCGGGTACCGACTTGAGCGGAACGGTCACCACGACGATCCGTGCTCCCCGCGCCGCCTCCGCCGCCGTGACAGCTGTTGCACCCGTCTCCTGGGCGAGGTCCTTGAGCGTCTCGGGCCCCCGGGAATTCGCGACGGACACGTCGTGTCCCAGCGCGGTGAGACGCCGGGTGAGGTTGCCGCCGATGTTGCCCGCCCCGATGATGCCGATCTTCATGAAAATCCGACCTTCCGATGCCGAGTGCCTGGAGTGAAAGGGTCTCGACGGATCACCAACCCGGGGGGTGCGGAGGCTATTCCGGGAGTGCCGAATCGGTTCAGCACCCGGGTGACGGATGGGAGGACCCCGGGTGGGCACGTATGGGGGAGAGAAACGGAACCGCAATGCCCCACTTGGAGGTGGCGCCCGTGCTGCACGGCGTAGATGTCAGCGCCTTTCAGACGGACTACGACACGGACGGCTCGGACTTCGTCTTCGTCAAGTCGACCGAAGGCCGCTCCTATGTGAATCCGAGACTGAAGAGCCAGGTGAAGCGCGCGAGGGACGCCGACTGCATCGTCGGCTTCTACCACTTCCTCTGGCCCGGAAACGCGAAGGAGCAGGCGGACTACTTCCTCGGCAAGACGCCGGAGAAGGAGGGCGACCTCCTCGCCGTCGACTGGGAACAGACGGGCGAGGGCACGCACGCGAGCAGCGCGGACAAGGACCGCTTCATCCGGGAGGTGAAGAGGCTGAGGCCCCACCACCGAGTGCTGCTGTACTGCAACCGCTCCTTCTGGCTCAACCACGACACGAGCTCGTACGCCGGCGACGGACTCTGGATCGCCGACTACGGCAAGGCCGCCGCACCACGGATCGAAGCGGAGTGGCGCATCCATCAGTACACAGACGACCCGCTCGACAAGAACGTGGCCGACTTCCCCACACGGAAGGCGATGCGGGACTGGGCCTCGGCTTGAGAGCGGACCGCGCTCCCGTGGACCCCGGCGCGATCGTCAACACACCGTTCCCGGCCATCGGCCAGTGGAGTGTCCTTTGCCAGCCACTGGTGCAGTGTGCGCGGAGATGACCTGCGGCGTCCCCGCGGGGAGTCCATCCTGGTCGCCGAGTCCGCAATCGGCCGTCGACCGAAGGAGTGCCGCAGTGACGACGAGGGGTCCCTCAGTATCGGCGGAAGCCGATGCCGCCTACCAGGACGAACTGTCTGTACGGCGTCGGCAGCCGGGGAAGGTGGTCATCAACTGGCTGACCACCACCGACCACAAGACGATCGGCACGCTGTACCTGATCACCTCGTTCGCCTTCTTCCTCGTCGGTGGTGTCCTGGCGCTCGTCATGCGCGCCGAGCTGGCCCGTCCGGGTACGCAGATCGTCTCGAACGAGCAGTTCAACCAGGCGTTCACGATGCACGGCACGATCATGCTGCTGATGTTCGCGACGCCGCTGTTCGCAGGGTTCGCGAACTGGATCATGCCGCTGCAGATCGGCGCGCCCGACGTGGCGTTCCCGCGGCTGAACATGCTGGCCTACTGGCTGTATCTTTTCGGCTCGCTGATCGCCGTGGCCGGCTTCCTCACCCCGCAGGGTGCGGCCGACTTCGGCTGGTTCGCCTACACGCCGCTCACGGACTCCGTCCGCTCCCCGGGCGTCGGCGCGGACCTCTGGATCATGGGTCTGGCCTTCTCCGGCTTCGGCACGATCGTCGGGTCGGTCAACTTCATCACCACGATCATCTGCATGCGCGCCCCCGGCATGACGATGTTCCGCATGCCGATCTTCACCTGGAACGTCCTGCTGACCGGTGTCCTGGTCCTGCTGGCCTTCCCGGTCCTGGCCGCCGCGCTGCTCGCGCTGGAGGCCGACCGTAAATTCGGCGCACATATCTTCGACGCGGCCAACGGTGGTGCGCTGCTCTGGCAGCACCTCTTCTGGTTCTTCGGCCATCCGGAGGTGTACATCATCGCGCTGCCGTTCTTCGGCATCGTCTCCGAGATCATTCCGGTCTTCAGCCGCAAGCCGATCTTCGGCTACGTAGGCCTGATCGCTGCGACGATCGCCATCGCCGGCCTCTCCGCGACGGTGTGGGCGCACCACATGTATGTGACGGGCGGTGTGCTCCTGCCGTTCTTCTCCTTCATGACATTCCTCATCGCGGTGCCGACCGGTGTGAAGTTCTTCAACTGGATCGGCACGATGTGGAAGGGGTCTTTGTCCTTCGAGACACCGATGCTCTGGTCGGTCGGCTTCCTGGTCACCTTCCTCTTCGGTGGTCTGACCGGCGTGATCCTGGCCTCGCCGCCGCTGGACTTCGAGGTCTCCGACTCGTACTTCGTCGTCGCGCACTTCCACTACGTCGTCTTCGGCACCGTGGTCTTCGCGATGTTCGCCGGGTTCCACTTCTGGTGGCCGAAGTTCACCGGCAAGATGCTCGACGAGCGGCTCGGGAAGATGACCTTCTGGACGCTGTTCATCGGCTTCCACGGCACCTTCCTGGTGCAGCACTGGCTCGGTGCCGAGGGCATGCCGCGTCGCTACGCGGACTACCTCGCCGCCGACGGCTTCACCGCCCTGAACACGGTCTCCTCGATCTCCTCGTTCCTGCTGGGACTGTCGATGCTTCCGTTCCTGTACAACGTCTGGAAGACCGCCAAGTACGGCAAGAGGATCGCGGTCGACGACCCCTGGGGCTACGGCCGTTCGCTCGAATGGGCGACGTCCTGCCCGCCCCCGCGGCACAACTTCCTGACGCTTCCACGGATCCGCTCCGAGTCGCCGGCGTTCGACCTGCACTACCCCTCGATCCGAGCGCTCGAGGACGCGGCGAACCGGCCGCACGAATCGGTCACCGTGGCTCCCGGGGACAAGCAGGCGTAGACCCCCGGAGTGACGGGCCGAGGAGAGGAGGACCGCGTGAAGCCGGACAAGGAGAGCACCCGGGGCCTGGCTCAGGTGGAGGGCTACCTGCTCTGGAACGCCGAGGTCGAGGAGGCCCGCCGACAGGCCCGCCGCTTCACCGACGCGCTGCCCTGGCTCACCACCGCCCAGCGTGAGGACGTCGAGCGCGTCTACGTGGCCGACAGGATCGAGGCCTGCCGGGACACGCTCACCAGGATCGCAGGCCGTGCCCACGAACTCCGGGGTGAGTACACCGCGCGCTACGACCGGCTCAGGGCCCGCTGCGTGGCGTTGTCCGTCCTGGCCGTCGGCACGGTGGGCGGCACCTGCGCCGCTCTGACGCTGATCGGCCGCTGACCCCGGCCTCGGGTGCCTGCCTCATGATCCAGGCACCCGAGGTCAGTGGCGCAGCAGACAGAACGGATGCCCCGCCGGATCCGCGAACACACGCCAGCCACGTGCGCCGTCCCCGCGGTCCAGCAGCGTCGCCCCGAGCGCGAGCACCTGCTCCTGGGCACGGTCCAGATCCGGGACACCGAAGTCCAGGTGGGACTGCTGAGGGTGAGCGGGGTCCGGCCACCTCGGCGGCAGATACCCCTCGACCCGCTGGAAGCAGAACACGAGCCCGGCCGGAGTGTGCACCGTCGCCCAGTCCTCACCCAGGGCCCACCGTTCGTCGGGACGGTCGGCCTCCCCTCCGGACAAGGCCGCGTAGAACCGGGCCAGGCGCGCCGGATCGGGACAGTCCAACACCACACACTGCAATTCAGCGATCATGCGCAGCATCCTAGGAACCCGCGCTCACCGGGCGGGGACCGCCCATGCCCGGTCCAGCTCGGAGAGGTGCGCGGCGAGCAGTTCGGAGTGGGGCGAGGGCAATTCGTCAGCCGGGTGCTCCAACTGCACCGCACACGCCGTCGTGGTGTCGATGAGCCTTTCCAGTACGCCGGCCACACTCTCCGAGCCGGCCGAGTGCCGGGCCACCGGAGGGAGTTCGGCCGCCGACAGCTCGATCGCCGCGCGGGCGGCCGCCAGCGACCGGTAGGCGTCCCGGCGCAGCGCCGCCCTTCCGGTGTGGTCCTCCCGGGCTTCCAGGACATGCCCGAGATAGCGGTGCGCCGCTCCCACCGCCGTATCGAGAGCGACCCGCACGGCGTTGCCCCGCCGGCCCGGCAGCGGGAGGTGCCCGACGAGCAGCACCGTCGCGCAGGCGAGGAGGGACTCCACCACCCGCCCCCACGAGGCGGGCGGTTCACCGCCCAGCACGACGAGGGACAGCACGAGGACGGTGACCACCGCCGTCTGCACGGCGAAGTGACGGGTGGCCACAGGAAGAAGCGCGCCGCAGAGCGCGATCGCCGCGACCAGAGGGTACGGGCCCGACGCCAGCAGGGCCGCGCCACCGAAGACCGCGGCGCCCACGACCGTACCTACGGCCCGGCACACCACGCGCGAGACAAGCGGTCCGAGATCGGGCTTGACGAGGAACACGGTGGTGGCGGGCAGCCAGTACCAGTGGTCATGGTGCAGCCACTGCGCCACGACCGTACTGGTCGCGCAGCACACCGCGACCCGAAGGCCGTACTCACGCCCCGCCGCACTCCACGCGCGGCGCAGGACGCACGCGTACGAGCGTGCTCCGCGCCTGCCCGGCGGCGCGGAGACGGGGCGGTCGAAGGCCGCCGCGGCCCGCAGAAGGGCGTCGTCCAGGGCCCGCAGCCCGGCATCCGTACGGGCCGGAGCCGCCAACGGCCCGCACGGGCCGCCGGTCCGCACCGCGGCCGCCAGGCTGCGGGGGCCCTCCACGATCCTGTCCGGCAGCGTGGCCCCGGCCCACGCCAGCGCGGTCGCCGCCTCGGCCAGCGGAAACGCCGCCGCGTACTGGGCGTGCAGCCGACGCTCCGCCGCGGAGCTCGCGTAACGCCGCAGCCGTGGCCCGGACAGAGCGTCCTGCGCCTGGTCGAGCGCGGCACTCAGCGCTGCGCGCCCCGCGCGCGCCCCCGGGCCGCCTGTGGTCCTCAGGAGCCCGGCCACCGCCTCGTACACCGCGGCGACCGCCTCCCGCTCCCCGTCGAGCCGGTACGGCCCGCTGCCGATGCTGCCCGGCGAGGGAAGGACCAGCCGCAGCAGGAGGAGCCATCCCGCACCGGCGAGGAACAGCAGCGCGCGCACCGGGCCGGGCTCGGGCAACGGCATGCCGGCCCCGATCACGACCGTGACCAGCACCTGTGTGCCGCACGCGGACGCGACGGGCCCCGTGGAACTGACCGCCCCCGCCACCAGACCCAGCAGCCCGAACAGGAGCGGCAGGACGACCAGGGACCGGCCACCGCCGACGGCCGCCGTGATCACCGTGCCGAGCAGCAGACCCGCCGCCCCCGCCAGTGCGGGGAACCCCAGGCGGGCAACGGAGGAGCGGCGGCTGCCGGGCCGGTCGTTGATGCCGGCCAGCATCGCGCCGAGGGCGGCGGGGACGCCGGCGGTCGGCCGCTCGGCGAGGACCGTCACGAACAACGGCAGGGTGGCCAGCGCCCCGCGCAGTACCGCGTTCCACGGCACCGGTCCGCGCTGGGCGCGCAGCACATGGGCGAGCCAAGGGGGAAGCCGGCCGGCAAGAAGAGAAGGCGTGGGCACCGTGCTCCTGTCCGCGTGGAAGGACGAGATCGCCTGCGGACACCTTCGGCCTGGGCTCCTGCCCAGCGTAGATCCCTTACGTGGAGGCTGTGCTACCTGCCCGTTTCCGTGACATGACGGTGTTCCGGACCGGGGATGTCAGAGAGCGGCGCCGAAGTTCTGGGTCCACACGGGGCCGCCGGACGAGTCCTCCCTGCCGATCCCGATCTCCTTGAAGGCGCAGTTGAGGATGTTCGCCCGGTGGCCGGAGCTGTTCATCCAGGAGTCCATCACCGCCGCGGCGGTCGGCTGGCCCTTCGCGATGTTCTCGCCGTACGTACTCCACCGGTACCCGGCGGCGGTGATGCGTGCCCCGGGGTCCGTGCCGTCCGGAGAGGTGTGGGAGAAGTAGTCCCGCGCGACCATGTCCGCCGAATGACGTGAAGCGGCCTTCGCCAGCAGGCTGTTGTCGCTCACCGGTGCGCACCCCTCCTTCGCCCGCTCGCTGTTGACCAGGGCGATGACCTCTTCGGCCGCCGACGGCGCCGACGAAGCCTTCGGGGCAGGGGCCGGAGCCGGCTCGGAGGAGGGCGTGCGCGGCCTCTGCGTCTTCACCGGAGTGGGGGTGGCGCTCCGGCTCCTGGACGCGGATGGAGACGTGGTCGCCGAAGGCGACGGGGACACCGAGGAGGGCGAGGGCGCGGGGGAGGAGGGCGACGACGGGGGCGTGGTCACGGGTGTGGAGGGGCCGGTGAGCGGAGCCACGGCGGTCGCCGGGTCCTCGCCCTCGTCGTCCGTGTAGAGGTGGACGGCGGCCCCGCCGCCTCCCAGTACCGCGACCGCGGCCAGGCCGGCGACGACCGTGGTGCGCCGGCGCCGTCTCACGCCGTCCCTCCGGCGCTCGGCGCGCCCGGGGCCGGACACGGCGGCCGCGGCGGGCAGGAACGCCGCCGGCAGGAGCTCCGCCGCCGGTCCGCCCACGGACGCCGCCACGGGGACCAGGGCCAGGCCCACCAGCAGACCCTCCGGCGGGACAAGCCCCGACCGGTGCCCGGCGCACACCGTGCACTCCCGCGCGTGGCGCGCCAGACGCTTACGCCAGAGAGCGGACGGGACCCCGTCCCAGTGGGCCGTCAGATCATCGAGCAGGACGCAGCGCGGGTCCGCCGCCAGAGCGCGTACCACCACGCGGGAGGCCTCCAGGCGCTCCTTCATCCGCTGGACACGCACCGCGGTGTGCTGGGGGGACAGGTCGAGGGCGCTCGCGACCTCCGCCCTGGACAGTTCTCCCGCCGTCTCCAGCCACCAGAGCGACACCAGCTCGCGGTCCTCTTCGTCGAGCCACCGCGTGGCCTCGGCGGCCTCCCGGCGCTGGCCCGTCAGACCGAGCCGGACGATCGTCAGCCCGACGAAGTCAGCGGCGGGATCGACGACGTCGTACGCGTCGTCCATCCGGTCCGCGGATATCTCCCCGCTCCTGCGCTCACGCCAGTGCCCGCGTATCTCGTTCATGGTGATGGCCACGAACCAGGACCGGAAGCTCTTCGGGGTACGCAGGGAGGGCAGGCCGCGGAGCATACGCAGCACGCTGTCCTGGACCACGTCGTCGACGTCCGCGTGCCCGTTGAGCGCCCGTCCGACGATGTTGTAGACCAGCGGCAGGTAGGACGCGACGAGCCGGTCCTGCGCCTCGGGTTCGCCCTTCTGCGCGGCCTTGATCAGCGCCGTCTCGCGTGTCTCGCCCATGCTGTGCTCACTCTTCCGGGATCCTGATCCGTCACTTCCCACACTCGGGAGACGCCGTGCGGCGGGGACGATAACAGGAATCCGGTCAGGTGCTCGATATCCGCTCCGGAATCCGTACACGCCACGTGCCCGGCCCGGTGACGGAGTGAACCGTCACCGGGCCGGGCACCGGGATGGGGTCGGACGACGAGCCCGACGCGCTGCCGTCAGGAGCGGGGCGGGTTGTCCTGGTCGCGGTCCGCGCCGAACTGCTGCTTCAGCTTGTCCTGGCCTGTGTCGACATGCTTGCCGTACTTGCCCTGCGTCCGGTCGTCGATCATGTCTCCGGCCCTGTCGACGCCCTTTCCGGCCTGGTCCTCGTGGCCCTTCAGCATCTTCTTGATCTTGTCCAGCGCGGACATGGCGGATCCTCCTCGTGTCGGCTTCCCCCACTCGTCAAGGGTCACCGCACATCGCCCGGTCCGCATCCGCGAGCGCCGCCGGACGGGCCTGAGGGCCGTCCGACGTGTGAAGGGCGGCTGGGTGGGCAGATACCGGGTTACCAGGAGGAGGTGGTGGCCGTGGGCCGCATCCAGATCGTCCGCCGTCCGCAGCCCCCCACGGGGCCGCCCCCGCTGGACCTGCGAACACCGTCCGGACGGCCCCTGCCGTACTGAGCCCGAGCCCCGCCGTCAGCGGGGTGGGACGCAAACCCTGAGCCAGAGGCGGACGGAGCGTAAGCTCCGGAGGCATGATCGATCATTCGGTGTACGCCCCGTCCGCCCGCCGGACGAACTGGGCGGGCAACATCACCTTCGGTGCGGAGCAGCTGCACACCCCCTCCTCCGTAGCCGAACTCCAGGACATCGTGTCCGCGGGGACGGCTGTCCGGGTGCTGGGCACCGGGCACTCCTTCAACGCCGTCGCCGACACGGACGGCGCCCTGATATCCGTCGCGGGCCTGCCTCGCTCCATCGAGATCGACCGGGAGGCGCGTACCGCGACGGTGAGCGCCGGTCTGCGTTTCGGGGAGCTGACCGGCACCCTGCACCGAGGCGGGTTCGCCCTGCACAACCTCGGCTCGCTGCCCCATATCTCCGTAGCGGGAGCGTGCGCCACGGGCACGCACGGTTCGGGCGTGGGAAACCGCTCCCTGCCCGGTGCCGTCAGGGCGCTGGAGCTCGTCACCGCCGACGGCGAGATCCTGTCGCTGGAGCGGGGCGACGCGGGCTTCGACGGCGCGGTGGTCTCCCTGGGCGCACTCGGGGTGGTGACGCGGCTGACCCTGGACCTCGTGCCCGCGTTCGAGATCCAGCAGTGGGTGTACGAGGGGCTCCCGCAGGAGCAGTTGCTCGGCCGGTTCGACGAGGTGATGTCCGAGGCCTACAGCGTGAGCCTCTTCACCGGCTGGCACGGCGGTCCGATCGACCAGGTGTGGCTCAAGCGGCGTGTCGGCGGCGACGGCCCCCGCACCGCTCCGCACCGGTGGCTCGGCGCGACGCTCGCGGAAGGCGCGAGGCACCCGGTCCCCGGGGTGGCGGCGGAACACTGCACACAGCAGCAAGGTGTCCCGGGCCCCTGGCACGCCAGGCTCCCTCACTTCCGCCTGGAGTTCACGCCGAGCAACGGGGAGGAACTCCAGTCGGAGTACTTCGTCGCCCGGCACGACGCGGTGGCGGCCTACGAGGCCCTCGACCGGATCCGGCAGCAGTTCGCGCCGCTCCTCCAGATAGGTGAGATCCGCACGGTGGCCGCCGACGACCTGTGGCTGAGCCCGGCACAGGGGAGGGACTCCGTGGCGTTCCATTTCACCTGGGTGCCCGACACGGCCGCTGTCACGCCGGTCCTCGGGGCCATCGAGGAGGCGCTCGCCCCTTTCGGGGCCAGGCCGCACTGGGGCAAGGTCTTCAGCACCCCGCCGGGTGCGCTCCGCGAGCTCTACGGGCACTACGCCGACTTCGAGCAGCTGACCGAGCGGCTCGACCCCGCCGGCACGTTCCGCAACGACTTCCTGGTGGACCACTTCCCCCGTAACGGCTGACGCCCGGGGCTCCCGTCCGGCCTGGTCCGGACGGGGGACCTACCTCCAGCCGGGCGGCGGTCCGCCGGGCCGGCGTCCCTGTGACGGTCCCGGCGCGAGCTCCTCCACGAGAGCGGCCAGCTCATCGCACGCGAGCTCCGTCTCACGGCGGATGTTGTTGTGCTCGGTCACGATCGCCGCGAGCAGCAGCGCCGTGAGCGCCACGCAGCCGTTGAGGATGGACAGGTTGAGCATGATCTCGAGCACGGAGTGGCCGGTGAACGGTCCGACCCCCTCGGTGCCGGCGATGATCGCCATGACGGATATCAGAAGAGCGCAGGGGGCGCTGCCGGCCAGCTGGAAGCGGAGCGCCGCCCAGACGAGCACCGGGAAGACGAGGTAGATCATGGACAGCGAGCTTCTCGTCGCGACAGTCGCCGCCACCACCGCGACCACGCCGAGCGCCACCGCCTCCGCCCACCGGTCGTCCGTCCTGGGCAGGCGCGCCTTGCGCAGGACGAGCAGCAGCGGCGTGACCATGAGCACGCCCATCGCGTCTCCCGCCCACCAGGCCGACCAGACCGGCCAGAACTGGGAGGCGGACAGCCCCCCGCTCAGCAGCTGGACCCCGCTGCCGGCGGTGGCGCTGATGATCATGCCGCCCAGAGCACCCAGAAAGACCAGGGCGAGTCCGTCGCGCAGACGGTCCAGCTCCGTCCGGAACCCCACCACGCGCAGAGCCAGGAAGGAACACAGCGGGGCCAGGGAGCTGCCAACCGCGACGGCGAGCCCCCAGAAGGTGAACCCGTCGCTCATGGAGATGACGGTGAGGAGCGCCCCGACGGCGATCGCCGGCCAGATCCGTGGTCCCAGGTACAGCAGGGCGGCGAGGGCGATTCCGGAGGGCGGCCACAGCGGGCTGACGATCGAGCCCTGTACCTCGACCTGTCTGAGGAGACCGAGCTGTCCGGACGCGTAATAGGCGGCGACGATGCCCAGCATCTGCAGAACGATCACGGCTCGGCGTCGGGTTTCCTCGCTGCGGATCACGCATCTCATAAGACACCGCCGGTGACGGCGAGCCGTTGTGACACGCGCGGGGGTGGGACCGGCTTACCCGGGGTCCTGGGACAGGCGATCGTGGCGCAGTACGAGCACGGCCGCGTCGTCCTCATGACCTGTGAACACCGCGGCCTGGAGCACCCGGTCCGCCAGCTCCTCGGCGTCGGCGCCGACGTGGGCGCTCACCAGGCGCCTGATCCGGTCCAGCCCGTCGTCGATGGAGAGCGAGGGCCCTTCGATGACCCCGTCGGTGAGAAGGACGAACGCACCGGCCACGTCCAGATCACGCCGGGTGACGGGGTAGTGCTGGCGCATCGAGATACCGAGGGGGAGCCCGCCGGCGTCGGCGGTGATGCCCGAGCGCCCGTCGGCCGTCGCCCATACGGACGCGACATGGCCCGCGCGGGCACTTCGGAGCTCCCGCGTCCTCGGGTCGAGCCGGAGGAACGAGCAGGTGGCGAAGAGCGTCGAATCCATCGAAAGGACCAGATCGTTCGTACGGCCCATCACCTCACCGGGATCGGCCGCCGAACTGGCGATGGCGCGCATGGCTATGCGGATCTGCCCCATGAAGGCGGCTGCTTCCACGTCGTGTCCCTGGACATCGCCGATGGCGAGGCCGAGCGCCCCGTCCGGCAGCACGAAGCCGTCGTACCAGTCGCCGCCGATGTCCAGGCCGTCCCGGGCGGGTGCGTAGCGAGCCGCCGTCTGCAGACCCGGGAAGACCGGCAGCGTCGCGGGCAGCATCTTGCGCTGCAGGGCCTGGGCCAGCTCGACGCGGGCCTGATGCAGCTCCACCTCTTCCCTGGCACGGGCGGTCAGATGCTGCAAGGTGCTGAGCAGGTCCTCGGCGCTCGCCGACCGGGGAGTTCGACGCCGGTTCATGGGCCGCTCCGCGTTGCGATAGTCCCTGCATCCTATTTCGGCTCCGGAACTCCGGCGAGCGCTGGCACGGCCCCCGGTAGCTGACGCCCGGGGCCCGTCAGCCGGCCCGGCCGAGCGAGGCGGTGAGCCGCCACAGGGTCTCCTGCAGGCCCAGAACCTCCTGTACGGACAGGCCCGTGGCCTTGAGGATCGAGCGGGGGACGGGCAGCGCGCGCTCGCGCAGGTCCGTCCCGGCACCGGTGAGGTGGACCGTGACCGACCGCTCGTCCTCCGGGCTGCGCTCACGCCTGACGAGGCCGGCCGATTCCAGCCTCTTCAGCAGGGGCGACAGCGTGCCGGAGTCCAGGTGCAGCCGCTCGCCGATGGTCTTGACCGGGAGCGGGCCGTGCTCCCAGAGAACCATCATGGCGAGGTACTGCGGGTAGGTGAGCCCGAGGTCCTTGAGCGCTTCCCGGTAGACGCCACCGAAGGCGCGGGAGGCCGCCTGCAGCGAGAAGCAGACCTGGTGGTCCAGCTTGAGCAGTTCCGTGTCCGGCAGATCGGTCAGCCCGGGTGCGGGGGTCGATGGTGGCCTCATGGGACCAGGGTAGCTTGTCGGCGCCATTGAGTTGTGCACAATTGAATTGTGTGTCACTCTTATGGGGTGGCCGGGCCGCGGTCACCGTCGTACGAGAGAAGGTCACCCCATGGACGCGCTGTACACCGCTGCCGCCACCGCCAACGGCCGTGAAGGCCGGGCGGTGAGCTCCGACGGACAGATCGACCTCGCGCTCGCCCTGCCGCCGGCTCTCGGGGGCAACGGGGCGGGCACCAACCCCGAGCAGCTCTTCGCCGCCGGATATGCCGCGTGCTTCGCCAGTGCGATGAGTTCGGTCGCCCGTGAGATGAAGGTCGACACCAAGGACGTCTCCGTGACGGCCGAGGTCTCGATCGGCAAGGACGATTCGGGTTTCGGCCTCGCGGTCGTCATGCGCGTCGAACTGCCTGAGGCGCTCGAAGGGGAGACCGGTCGGCGCCTGGTCGAGGCGACGCACGCGTACTGCCCCTACTCCAAGGCCACCCGGGGGAACATCGACGTCGAGCTCGTCATCGAATAGCGGACCAGGTCTCCCCGCCCGTCATCGGGCGGGGAGACCGGTCCGGCAGGGGAGGCAGGAGTCGAACCTGCGGCATCCGGTTTTGGAGACCGGCGCTCTGGCCTCTGAGCTACACCCCTTCGGTGTGATCAGCCTCGCAGCCGTACCCGTCGGCGACAACCGGTTTTACGGGGACCAGGTCCGTTCCCGGGGTCCGCCCCCCGAGGGCCGGAGGCGAACGCGTACACTCGGCTCCCGTTTCCGCTGATTGGCGGGCATAACCGATCGATAGGCAGTTCACGTGAGTTTCACAGAGGCATCCGACGCGCCGATCTACGCCGGTCTGGTGGAGGAACAGGGCGACGTTCCGGCCGAGGTCCGGCGGGTGGCCGAGGAGACGCTGCTCGAGGTGGAGAGCGCGCTCGACTTCAGCGCGGTGCGTGCCCCGGCCGCCGCCCGTTGAGTCCGGTCCGGACCACGCCGGATTCCCGCGGGCCCGGTCCGGATCAAGCTGGATCTCCTGGGGCAGGATCATCTCCGTCGACCCCTGGATCCTTACCCACCGGAGCCCGCGTGACCATCAGCCTGCACCGCTCGGCAACCGTCCTGTTCCAGGGCGACAGCATCACCGATGCGGGACGGCTGCTGGAACGGGACTGCCCCCTGGGCAACGGCTACGCCCGGATGGCCGCCGAACACGTGCGGTCCGCCCTTCCGGGCAGTGACATCACGTTCTTCAACCGGGGCGTCGCCGGCGACGGCGTCTCGGATCTGCGCGCTCGGTGGCGTGAGGACGCCCTGGACCTCGAGCCGAGCGTGGTGTCGGTCCTGATCGGCGTGAACGAGACCTATCACCGTTACTTCTACGGGACCGTCACCCCGGTGGGCGCGTACGAGAACGACTACCGCGCCATCCTCACCCAGGTCCGGGAGAAGTCGGACGCCCAGCTGATCCTCGTCGAGCCCTTCCTCGTGCCGGTACAGCACGAGCAGTGGGCCTGGCGCGAGGATCTCGACCCGAGGATTCAGACGGTCCGCAGGCTGGCCGAGGAGTTCGACGCCGCGCTGCTGGCGGCGGACGGGCTGCTCAACCAGGCGGCGCGCGCCGCCGGCGGTGCCGCGTACATCGCCGGTGACGGAGTCCACCCGACCCCGCTCGGGCATTCCGTCCTGGCGGAGGCCTGGACGGCTCTGGCGGGGCTGTAGCTCGCCGGGGGCCGGAGGACCGGAACCCTGGCCCAGACCGTCTTGCCCGCCCCGGTGGGCCGTGACCAGCCCCAGGAACTGCTCAGCGCGTCGATGATGCGCAGACCCCGGCCGCGCTCGAAGGACTCGTCCGCCGGGCGCAGTACGGGCACCTCGGGGCTGGGGTCGTTGACCGCGCAGACCAGCGCACCGTCCTGGCGCGCGAGGCCGAGCCGGGCCGTCGACCGCTCGGCGGGCAGCAGCCCATGGCAGACGGCGTTGCTCACCAACTCGCCCGCGACGAGAGCGACATCGTCCGCACAGGAGCCCAGGCCCCAGCGTTCGAGTGCGTCGCGGACGAACGCACGCGCCTGCCGCAGGCTCTCCGGATCCGCCCCCAGGCCCCGTGTGGTGAAGCCCGGGGCCTCGATACCGAGGTCCCGGGCCAGCTCCTCGTGCGGATCCGCGCCGCTCGCGGCAGGACCGGGCACGGGCGCTGCCGCTCCGTGACGTCGCGTGTTCTCCGCGTGCATGAGCGCTGACAACCCTCCGTCGAAGCCCGGCGCAATGGTGCCGTGGGGGCCGGATGACCACTAGTATCCTCGCCGTCCGCACCCGCGGTGCAATTGCATCCGGAATTGCACCCGGTGGTGTGAGCCAGGGACACCTGTTCACCCTGCGCGGGCCCTGGTGGCACACCAGGAAGTGTCAGCGCAACGAGAAGGACGGACCGCATGCAGCACATCGACAACGGCGTTCCCGCCAACACCCTGACCGGCGTGGAGTGGAAGAAGAGCCATCACAGCAATCCCAGCGGGAACTGCGTCGAGATGGCACTCCTGCCCGGTGGAGCGGTGGCCGTACGCAACTCCCGGCACCCAGAAGGGCCCGCCCTCGTGTACACGGGAGACGAAGTACGCGCGTTCCTCGCGGGCGTCAGGGACGGCGACTTCGACACCATGACGGGCTGAACTCGCGGCAGGGCGGGCTGAAAAGTCGCGGCACTCTCGCATCGGCCGGGCCATGGCGGGGCTCCTGATGGCACACTGGCATCACGACGCCCGTCCTCAGGAGTCCGCATGCCCGGCATCGAACAGCTTCAGCCGTCACGGAGGCCGACGCTCACCCCGGCCACGGGGGCGAGTCCCACGGCTCTGCGCCTGGTGCTGGGCGCGCAGTTGCGGCGGATGCGTGGTGAGGCGGGCATCCCCCCCGAGGTCGCCGCGGAACGGATCCGGTGCTCGACCGCGAAGATCAGCCGGATGGAGACCGGGCACTCTCCCTGCAAGGAACGCGACGCGGCAGACCTTCTCACGCTCTACGGAGTGACCGACCCCGCCAGGACGTCCGAGTTCATCGAACTGGTGCGACGGGCCGGACAGCGCGGATGGTGGCGCAACTACGCCGACGTACTGCCGGACTGGTTCGAGCCTCTGGTCGGTCTGGAGGAGGCCGCCGCGTCGATCCGTACGTACGAGGGGCACTACATTCCGGGGCTGCTGCAGACAGCCGACTACGCCTATGCCGTGGTGCGTTCCGGTCACGCTCTCGAATCGGAGGAGGTCACCCGCCGAAGGGTCGAACTGAGGCTCAGGCGGCAGCAGTTGCTGCAGCGGCGGGATGCGCCGAAGCTCTGGGTGCTGCTGGACGAGGCGGTGCTGATGCGCCCGACGGGTGGCGCCCGGGTGATGCGTGAGCAGCTCGCCCATCTGCTGGAGATGACGGAGCTGCCTCACGTCATCGTGCAGGTCGCCCCTTTCGACGTGACCGCCCACACGTCCCCCGGCAACGGCATCACCTATCTGCGGTTCGCGGTGGACGGGCTCCCCGACGTCGCGTACATCGAACACCTGACCAACGCCACGTCCGTGAACAAGCCGGAGAGCACGGACGAGTACCGCTGGATCCTGGACTCGCTCAGTGCCCAGTCGCCGAGCCCGGCCGAGAGCAGGGACCTGCTGAGGCTGGCGCTCGAGCGCTACAGCGACGGCGGGGCTCCCTGACAGCGGCCCCCCTGTGTGACCGCCCTCCCACGGGCGCTCAGCCGATCAGGGACTCGGTGATTCGTCTGCGCGGGTGACCCGCCGGACGGAGCGGGCCGGCCGCACGGCAGCGGGATCGCGCCGTGCGCCGGATCCGTCAGCGTCGCGGTGACGCCACGGCACCCCTCACCACTTGCGGGCGACGCCGCCGAACTCGATCCATTCCTGTGTCTCCTGCTTCGGGGCCAGATCCGAGTCGGGGCGCCACGTCGACACCTCCACCAGCCCGGGCTCCAGCACGTCCAGGCCCTCCAGGAACGTGTGCACATCGGCCTCCCGGCGCACTCGCCCCCACTGGTTGCCGGTGCTCTTCGCCATGAAGTCCGTGACGAAGTCGCGGATGGCCTCGTTTTCGCTCACGAGCTGACACACCACCAGGAAACTTCCCGGAGCCAGACGGTCCGCCACCCGGCGTACCAGGCCCGCGGGGTCGTCCTGGTCGGGAATGCAGTGCATCACCGACACGAACAGCGCGGCCACCGGCTCGTCGAAGTCGATGAGCCGGTTCACCTCCGGGTTGCCGAAGATCCCCTCGGTGTCCCGCATGTCCGCCTGGATGACCGCGGTCCGGTCGTTCTCCTCGAGTATGGCCTTGCCGTGCGCGAGGACGATGGGGTCGTTGTCGATGTAGACGATCCTGGCTTCGGGGTCCACGAGCTGGGCGACCTGATGGACGTTGTCCTGGGTCGGCAGGCCGGATCCATGGTCGATGAACTGGCGGATTCCGTACTCGGATGCCAGGTGGTGCACGACGCGCCGAAGGAACCTCCGGTTGTTCACCGCCAGGACCTTGGTGCTCGGAACATGCTCCAGCAGCTGTTCGGAGGCCACCCGGTCCGCAGGGTAGTTGTCCTTGCCGCCCAGGTAGTAGTCGTACATCCGCGCGACGCTCGGCACGTTCACGTCGATGTTCTTCGGAATGGAGGTGTCCCCGTTGCTCATCCAGCCCTCGCGGTTCTCAGGGAGTGAAGTCGGTGTCCGTGAGGGGTCATGCTATGGATCTCGCCGGAGGGCTGACAGTCCTCGGCGGGGTGAGGCAAGGCCGCAGGGTTTCGAATCAGCCACCTGAGGCCCGGGGGAGGGAAGCCCGTCACGGGGCCCGGACCCACGGGTGCGCCCTCTTCGGTGCGACGGTATGTCAAGTCTTGCTGCTGGAGGGTCTATTGTCGCTTCCGGGCGATGTATGGAACCCGTGCGCGAGTCGCGCGGAGGGCTTTTCCAATGCGGCCGGAAATCGACGGAGGCACGTCCACCGGCCTCCGTGAGGGCCGTCCGAAACAGTTGCCCGGGACCGCGTCGGAGGGCCGCCGCCCGCACCTGGCGGTCTATCGTGGGAGTCATGCCCGCCCCTGAGCTGATCCGCATCGTCTCCCGCGACTCCCCCATGGCCCTGGCCCAGGTCGAGCGCGTCAGGGCCGAACTCGCGGCCCGTAATCCCGGCATCGTCACCGAGGTGGTCCCCGTCAGGACGACGGGCGACAAGTGGATGGGCGATCTCTCGGTGGTCGAGGGCAAGGGAGCCTTCACCAAGGAGGTCGACGCCGCCCTGCTCGCCGGCGAGGCGGACCTGGCCGTCCACTGCGTCAAGGACATCCCGGCCGACCGCCCGCTGCCCGCCGGAACGACGTTCGCCGCGTTCCTCGAGCGCGACGACATCCGCGACGCCCTCGTGCACCCGGACGGGCTCACGCTCGACCAGCTGCCGGACGGCGCCCGCGTCGGCACCTCATCCGTCCGCCGGACCGCACAACTCGCGGCGTCCCACCCTCACTTGAACTGCGTTCCGTTCCGCGGCAACGCCAACCGGCGGCTGGCGAAGCTCGCCGCGGGGGAGGCCGACGCCCTGCTCCTGGCCGTCGCGGGCCTCCACCGCATCGGCCGCCCCGACGTGATCAGCGACGTCCTCTCTCCGGAGACGATGTGCCCGCCCATCGGCGCGGGCGTCCTCGCCCTGCAGTGCCGCGAGGACGACACGGCGGCCATCGACGCCGTGAGCCCGCTCAACCACCCGGGCACCTACCGGGAGATCACAGCCGAGCGCATGTTCCTCCATGTCCTCCAGGGCCACTGCAACTCGCCGATCGCGGGGTACGCCACGGCCCATCGCAACGGAGATCTCTCGCTGCGTGCCTGCGTGTTCACCCCCGACGGCAAGACGGTCCTCAACGCACACGAATGGGCAGGTCCGCTCGACCCCGCCACCCTCGGCACCTCCGTGGCCGTCGCGCTGCTGCGCCAGGGTGCACGCGAGCTGATCGACACCATCGCCCACTGAATCCCGCGTGTCCGAGGCACGGCCCTGGACGGCGGCGGGGCGCCGGTTCCGCACACCCCCGGGTGCGACGCGCCCGTCGTACCGGAGGAGACCTGAGGGCCGCTCCCCACATCGGCCGCGTAGGGTCGTGACCATGGTGCACGTATTGAGCAGCAGGGTATTGCTGAGGCCCCGTGACCCGGAGGCCTCCCGTGACTTCTACGGACGGACGCTCGGGCTGCCCGTCTACAGGGAGTTCGGCACCGGGGCGGACCGGGGAACGGTGTACTTCCTCGGAGGGGGCTTCCTCGAGGTGTCGGGCCGTTCGGAGACACCCCCGACCGAGTCGCTGCGGCTCTGGATGCAGGTCGAGGACTGTGCGGCGGCACATGAGGAGGTGGCGGCCCGCGGGGCGGTCGTCCTGCGCCCGCCTCTCCAGGAACCCTGGGGTCTGATCGAGATGTGGATCGCCGACCCCGACGGCCACCGCATCGTGCTGACCGAGGTACCCGCCGACCATCCCCTCCGCTACCGTCCCTGACCGCCGTGAGAGCGGGTGTCCTCAGGTACTTAGCCGAAGGCGGTGAGCGCGACACGGGCCGCCTGCGCGACGAGCGCGTCCTGAGGCTCGGCTTCGCGGGCGTCGCCACGGGTCAGCACGGCGAGGACGATCGGCGCGGACTCCGGCGGCCAGAGGACAGCGATGTCGTTACGGGTGCCGTAGCCGCCCGTGCCGGTCTTGTCACCCACCACCCAGCCGTCCGGGGCGCCGGCGCGGATGAGCGCGTCGCCGGTGGTGTTCCGCTTGAGCCAGTCCGTCAGCACGGCCCGCTTGTCCGCGCCCAGGGTGCCGCCGAGCACGTAGGCCCGCAGATCGGCGGCAAGGGCACGCGGTGTGCTGGTGTCACGGGGGTCGCCGGGCGCGGCTTCGCTGAGATCGGGTTCGTAGCGGTCGCACCGGGTGGTGCGGTCGCCGAGAGCGCCGAGGGCGTCCTGCAGCCCCCCGGGGCCACCTAGCTCGTGGAAGAGGAGATTGGCCGCGGCGTTGTCGCTGTAGCGGATGGCCGCGTCACACAGTTCGCGCAGGGTCAGCCCCGTGTCCACGTGCCGCTCGGTGACCGGGGAGTTGGCGACGAGATCATCAGGGCCGTACCGCACACGCCGTTCGAGCCCCTGGAGCGTGTACCTGTCCAGCAGTGCGCCCGCGAGCAGCGCCTTGCAGGTCGAGGCGTAGGCGAAACGCTCGTCCGGACGGTGCGTGACGGACAGGCCACTCCCGGTGTCGACCGCGTACACACCCACCCGAGCGTCGAACTTACGCTCCAGTTCCTGGAACGCGGGCTCCGTCCGGCGTGCCGCCCCTGCGGACCGTGAGGGCGTTGACCCGGACGGCGCCGGTCGGGCCGCGGCCGGCGGGGACGTGTCGCACCCGGCGAGCGGAAGGGCTACGAGGCCGGCCAGAGCGGAGAGTGCGGTACGTCGGGGGAGAGGGGTGGGCACGAGGACGGCGACTTCCTGACTCCGAGGGTGCTGCCCGGCAACCGTCCGTGAACCGCCCCGGATGGCACGGGCGTTCGGGGCTCAGGTCGCGGCCGACAGCGTTCTGACGTTCCAGGATAGGGCGGGCGCTTCCGTTCGCCACCGATATGCCGCCCGTGTCGTTGTTCGGGGCGGCGAGGTCAGCAGGCGGGGCGCGGCGCGTGCGAGCTTTGGGGGCTGAAGCGTATGCGCGTGAGCCCGCCCTCGCCGGAGGGGCCGGAGCCGGTCTTGTCAACGACATAGACGGTGCTGTCGTCGGACACCCTTACGTGATTGGGGTACGCATCGGTGGTCACGCTCTCCACGACCGTTCCTGCACGCGGGTCGACCACCGACAGGCTTCCGGCCAGTCGGTTGGCCACCAGGACGCGGCCCGTGCACGGGTCGACGGCCACCGACTTCGCGCCTTCGCCCGTCGCCGCCGACCTGGCGACGGTGCCCCTGTGCACGTCGACGACCGAGACGGCGCCCGCGGCCTGGTCGGCGGGGTAAGCGGTACGCCCGTCGGCGGAGAGCGCGATTGAGCGTGGTGCATCGCCGGCTGGGATGAGGCGTGGGGTCCCGGAGCCCGGAGGGATCTCGATGGTCCGGTCGTTCGTGAAGTCGGCGGCGTAGACCGCGCCGGTCCATTCGTTCAGCGTCAGCCCCGTCGGTCCGCTCCCCTCGACGGGGACATGCCTGATGTCCCTGAAGGTCCGGCTGTCGAAGGCCACGAGAGCGCCCTCACCGAAAGCGCCGGCCCACACGACGTCGCGCTTCTCGTCCAGGACTACCTCGCGCGAGTGGTGCACATATGGCCGGGTGGCGAGATGCCTGCCGGTCTTCTGGATGTACACGGACACCGAGTTGTTCCGGGTGTTGGTGACCCCCAGGGTGTTGCGCTCGTCGTCGACGTCGATGCCGTGGACGGCTTCGACCGTGCTGTTCGTGGGTGGCGTGTACGCGGCGTCCACGTCGAGGGTGCCGGGATCGATCCCCAGCAACCGGGAAGCCGTGACCGGCGCGGGTGGCTGCCCCACGGAGGCGGTGGCCCAGAGCACGTCGCCGGCCGGATCCCTCTGTCCCACGTAAAGTTAGGTGCTCCTAAGCCAGGTTTCGCGCAGAGGGCAACCGTGTCAGGATGCGACGCATGTCTGTTCGTGCACTGAGCTTCGGAGCGATGGCGGAAGCGTACGAACGGTTCCGGCCGGGGTACTCCGCGGAGCTGTTCGACAGGGTGGCGGCGTACGCGGGACAGCCGGTGCGGACCGCCCTCGAGATCGGTGCGGGGACGGGGAAAGCCACTCGTCTGTTCGCCCGACGCGGGGTCGCGGTCACCGCGACCGAGCCGGACGCAGCCATGCTCGCCGAGTTGCGCAAGCACGTCCCGGCGAGCGTCAGGACGGTGCGAGCCGCGTTCGAGGACCTGCGTCCGGGCGAGAGGTACGGGCTCGTCTATGCGGCGGCCGCGCTGCACTGGACGAATCCGGAGGGCCGGTGGCCACGTGTGGCGGCGCTGCTGGAGCCGGGTGCGGTGTTCGCCTCGTTCGGCGGGCCGATCCAGCCGGCCGATCCGGCTGTGGAGGAAGCAGTGCGAGCGGCACGGGCGCCGTTCCTGGAGAGTGACGGGGTGCCGTCACCGGACGGGACGCCTGCGGGTCATGCCATGCAGTGGCCGGGTACCGAGCTTCAACGGTCCGGATGGTTCACCGACGTACAACAGTCCGTGATTGAACGGCGCTTGACCATGAGCGCCGCCGACTATGTCGGCCAGCTCTCGACCGTCTCGGCCTATCTCGTACTGCCGGCCACGGAGCGGCAGCAGGTGTTCGACCGGATCATGCGGGTTCTGCCGGCGGTGGTCGAGGTCGCCGCTGACATCACCGTTCATCTCGCGCGCCGACGTCAGGAGCCGTGATACCCCCGTGGGCACTCTGCTGAGGATCATGTGGGGCATGATGAGGTCATGCGGACGCAACCTGTGCTCATCTACGACGGAGACTGCGCTTTCTGTACCTCCTCCGTGATCTTCGCTGAACGGCACGTCCGGCCCAGTTGTGAGGTCACTCCCTGGCAGTTCGCCGAGATGGAATCCCTCGGGTTCGCCCAAGAACGGGCAGAGTACGAACTGTTGTGGATCACACCCCAGGGAAAGATCTACGGTGGCGTGCAGGCCGTCGCCAAGATGCTGCTGAACGCGGGAGGCGGCTGGGCTGTGCTGGGGGCGATGCTGACCCTGCCTCCTCTCCGCTGGATCGCCCACGGTGTCTACCGGCTCGTCGCGAACAACCGGGAGCGGATGCCGGGCGGGACGCCGGCCTGCGCCCTCCCCGCGGACCGTCGGCCGCGCAACGGGACATCCACGTCGGACTCCTTGGGCTGAGCGCCGGACACGTCCTGCCGGAGCTCTTCCGTCCCGGCCCGTCCGTCCGGCGGCAGGTACCTGCCGCCGGACGGATCAGGACGCGGCGCTGTCCGCGCGGGCCGGTCCGCCGCTCGGCCGGTTCAGAGCTGGAATTCTGCCGGAGACAGTCCCAACGCCGCGCAGGCCTCTCGGAGGATCATGTGCTCGGCATGCGAGAAGTCGCCGTCGGAGCCGGCGATGACGATGCCCGTCTGGAGCACGGCCCTTGCCTCGGTCGGCTTCTTGGCGGTCTTCACGATCTCCTGCATGGCGTCGGTCTTGCCCTGCTGGAAGTTGAGCGTGAGCTGGTCCACATGCTTGTTGAAACGCTGGCGCAACTGCTCCGGCGGGAAGTTCTGCAGGACGTCGTTGCCGAGGATCATCGACTCCACGTGCTGACGCTCCGCAGGATCCACATGCCCGTCAGCGGCAGCGACGAGTGCACACATCGCCATACTCGCGTCGCGGTAGCCGCCGCTCTTGAGCTCCGTCTTGAGGGAGGCGAGCTGTGACTTCAGCGTGCTGACCAACTGGGCGCGCGAACCACCACCGGATCCCTGCCCGCCGCTTCGTCCGGGCGTGGACCCGCGCGCTCCTTGGGACTGCTGCAGATTCTTGGCCTGATTCTTGAGTTGGTCCCACACTGCCATCGAGGTCACCTCGGTCTTCGTCAGAGTTGTCGGTCGCGAGCCCGTGTGCTCACCCAGGTGAACGGCCGAGTGCGGGTAAAGGTTCCGCAAAATGGCAGATCGGTGATGCCCACCCCGAGACGGCATCCTCGCCTCCTCCGAGAAGATCGGCACCATTTCGCGGTTCCAGGTGCTGTCCTGGGGGAAGGTCGCCGGGCTGATCACTGACGTGGGCCCCCGCGACGCGGTCGGCCGACACCCCTTCCCTCCATCCGTTCGGTACCTCTCCGTGGATGCAGTGCAACCATCCGTGCCGTTCGAGGGTCACATCAAGTGGGAGTAAAACGCTCTCAGGGACATAAGGGGGAAATATGAGAATCGTTCGTAATGTCGCAGCTCTCGGGGCGGTCACCGCGCTGGCGGTGGGCAGCACGGTCGCGCTGAGCACGACGGCCTCCGCCGCGCCGAACGTCACGCCGCAGGGCGTCTGCGGCAAGGCCTACAAGACCGTGAACTCCGTGCCGGTCGGCTCGCTGGGCACCGTCTACCTGACGTACAACTCCACCAACGGCCAGAACTGTGTCGCGACCATCCGCGCCAACCCGGGAACGGCCAAGCCCATGTCGGCGTACATCTACGTGCCCGCGACCGACGAGTGGGCCGGGGACGACGGCAGCTTCACGTCGTACGCGGGACCGGGCTACGTGTACGGCAAGGGCTACTGCGTGAGCTGGGGCGGGAGCATCGCCAACGTGTACGTGTCGGTGGAGAACTCCAACTGTGCCGCACGCAAGGAGCAGCGGGTCACCGAGATCCGCTGACCCCGCCTCGGTGAAGACGGGGCGTCGGCCATCGGCAGGCGCCCCGAGCGGTGGGTTCCGGCAGAGGACCTTGAGGTCTAGGGATCGTCGCAACGCCCCGGTCCAGGGGACGTGATGGATTTCGAGATCCCGGACCGGTCCGTCGTCCAGGGGCGCCGTGCCTTGTCCGAGGAGCGGCGCCTCTAGCTTCAGCTCATGGCACTGGCGTAGCGGCCGTGCCCCGTCCGGCGGGCATATCGAGGCGCCACCGAGCAACGCGGTGGCGCCTCCGGGCGTCCATGATCTGCCGTGAGGTCCGCCGAAACCGGCGCCCGGGCGGCGGCCAGGCCAACTCCCGCGAGGCCTCGGTGGCGAGATCGCGGAACCGGTGACGTCATGGGGCGTGTGTTTGAGGTGCCGCTGCGCGTGTATTGAGTAGCATTTCGGAAGAAAAGGGCCGGTCTCGGGCAGCTGCCGGGGCGCAAGCGGAACGAGTGGACCGAGGTGGCCGTGGCGGACGAGAGTGTTCAGTACCCGAATTCGATCGTCCCGGTCGGGCATGTCGAGCCCGTGCCGCGGCGTATCCGGGGGACGATCGGCGGTCGCGTCGCTTTCGACACCCGGCGTGCACTGTACGTGTGGGAATGGTCCGCCTACCCCCAATTCAGCATCCCCGCAGTGGACTTGGTCGACGCCGTGCTCACCGACGACGACCACGTGGAGCAGTTGGGTGCCGGGCCCGCGCGGCGTCATACGTTGCAGGTCGGGCCCGAGGTCCGCGAGGGTGCGGCATGGGCATGGGACCATGGCGCCCCGGCACGTCTGCAGGGCACCGTCCGGTTCGAGTGGGAGGCGCTGGACTCCTGGTTCGAGGAGGACGAGCCGGTCTTCGTCCACCCGAGGAGCCCCTACTCCCGGGTGGATGCGCTGCGTTCTTCCAGCAGCGTCCGCGTGGAGCTGGACGGCGTCGTGCTGGCGGACGCCCCCCACTGCGTCAAGCTGTTCGAGACCGGCCTGCCGACCCGCTACTACCTCGACCGCGCGTACGTCGACCAGACGCGTTTGCGTCGCTCCGACACAGTGACCCGCTGCCCGTACAAGGGCACGACGAGCGGCTACTGGTCGTTCGTCGGTGACGCCGCCGCCCACTCGGACATCGCCTGGGTGTACGACTTCCCGACGATCCACGCCAATCGCATCGCGGGAATGGTCGCGTTCTACAACGAGCGTGTCGATCTGTCCGTCGACGGAACGCCGCTGCCCCGGCCCCCGGCCCCGGCCGGATAGAGCAACGCGCTGACAAGTGCCTGGCGCAGGCCCCCTCCGGGTGGCGCGGCGCCCCGGGAACCGGGGGAGAGGTCAGAGCCCGGTTACCTTGGCGCTCGCGGACAACTCGTAGGCCAGGGTGACCGTGCGCCGGCCGCCGGGTGGGAGAGTGACGTCCCAGCGGGCGATGCCTTCGGCGTCGACCGCGTCGGGCTCAGGGGAGCACGATTCCTTCCGCAGGCGTACCTCCACGGCCGAGACTTCGGAGACCGGGATCCGCTCCCGCAGGGTCACCACCCGGTCGTCCTCCTCGCCGGGGGCGGAGAAGCGGGACAGGTGAAGCCGGATCGTACGGGTGATGACGGTCCGCTGGGTGATTCCGGCGGTGTCCCGTGACTCCTCGGCATACCGGACCACCCCATGGTCGTCGCAACTGCCGAAGGCGAGCTCGACCGGAGCGCCGGGGGCCGCGAAGTCCAGCGTGCCGCGCCCGGCGAACCCGCTGCCGCGGACCAGATCAACGGGACCGGCGAGCAGCGCGTGACCGGCCAGGTTGTCGAACCGTACGACCCGGGTGACCAGGGGAGACAGCTCGGGTGAGCAGGCGTACTCACTGCGCGCATCCGTGGTGAAGGCGGACAGGGGCACACGGTGCGCGCGGCCGTCACCGGGCACGGAGACCTGGGCGGGGGACCGCAGCACCCGTGCCTCGCCGCCGTCGTCCACGCCCGGCAGTCCGACGACCGGAGCCGGGCCGAGGGTCCCGACCTCCTCCTCACGCAACTCGACACCGACCGTGCGGCGCTCCGCGGCGGAGCGGTCCGTGAGCGTCAGCCGGTCCTCGTCGAGGCGCGGCGGTTCGGTGGCGAGCGCCGACCGGGCCGTCGACAACGTCAGCCGTACGTCGGACCAGTCCTCTCCGGTGCGCTGCCAGACCATCGCGTCGGTCTCCAGCGTCAGGGAGTCACCGTCGAGCACCGCCCGGTAGGCGGGCCGCCACAGCGCACACGAGGTGAGGTGACTCAGCCGCAGCCCGACCGGTCCGGCGACCGCGGCATCCACGGTCAGTTCGATGTGGCCGACGAGTTCGGCGGGCTCCTCCTCGGCCGCGTGCATGGCTCGCTCGGTCTGCCCGAGCTCCTCGGCCAGGGCGGCCACCCGCGTCTCCACGGTGCGCAGTTCCTCGCCGCACGAGGCGCGTTCGCCGTCGACCCGGTCCAGTTCAGCCGCCCAGCGGGGCCCGTCCGTCTCCCCTGAGCCGGCCCCCTCGCCGATCTCCCGCAGCAGATCGGCGGCGAGACGGCCGAGCAGGTCCCGGCGAGCGTGCAGCCGGTCGCGCCGCTGTTCCAGGGTGAGGCGTTCGCCTTCGAGGGCGTGCAGCCGTCGGCGCAGGGCGGAGTCGTCGTCGCCGGGCGGAAGCGGCCCCCGCGGCATCCAACTACGCGTGATCCGGACGTCGAGTACGGTCGCCGGATGATCGGCGGACAGTTCGGCATGGAGCGTCCGGTCGACGGCCAGCGCACTGACCGGGCCGAGACGCAGCCGCTGGACCCCTGCCTCCAGGTCGAGCACGACGGCACGCTCGACGTGGGCGCGATCCTCCAGACAGGTCACAGCGGTGACGGGAAGGGCGATGGGCTTCGGAGTCGTCGTCATGGCGTGTGTCAGCTCCTGCGGTTGCCGCCGACGAGGGCCTTGCCGGCCGGCATGCGGATCTCGTAGCCGCCGTCGAGCACGGCGGTGCCACCGGCGGGCAGCTCCACCCGCCAGACGCGGGTGCCCGGGGCATGCGGATCGGGCCCCGGACCTTCCTGGGGCGCCGACCAGTCGGCCCGCTCCTCGATCCGGACGTCCGGATCGGAGGTGACCGGCACCCGCTCGCGGACCTCCAGGGTGGCGGGCCCGGGGAGGCGGTTGGCCAGCTCCACGTGGACGCGGTGATCGAGCACGGTGGTGCTGCCGCGCAGACCCGAGGTGGACTCGTGCAGGTTCGTACGGCGGGTGACCTGGATGCCCTCGGCCGGCCCGAGCCCGACCCTGCGTACGCCTCCTGGGGCGAGCGTGGGCAGGGCGGCGGTCAACAGGAAGTCGTCGTCGACCGTGACTTCCACCGGGCCGGCGAGGAGGGCCTGGTCCGAGGCGTTGGAGAGGACCAGGGTCGCGTACACCGTCTGTTCCACGGACGGTACACAGAGGTACTCCGTGTGCATGCCGACGGCGATCTCGCCGACCGTGACGGTGTGCCAGCTGCCGTCCGACGGAATGTCGGCTCGGGCGGCGGTGTCGAAGCGGTGGTCGAAGGAACCCGCCGACTCCCGGGGCCGCACCGCGTGACCGGGCAGCGGCAGTGTGGCCACGGACTCGGCCCGTCGCCTGTACTCGGCCGCCACCGGGTCGAAGGGAGAACCGGGGAACAGCTTCCCTCTGCGGCCTTCCTGGGCGTCGGGTCCGTACAGGACGAGCGCGGCGTAGTCGAGCTCGGCGCCGCTCGGCCGCGGAGGACCGGCCGCCGGGGGCGGAGGCGGCGGAGCTCCGCCAGGGGCAGCGGGTGCCTTGGCAGCGGCGGGCGCACCGGCGCTCCGTCCTCCGCCCGTACGCGGGCGGAGGCGCTGCGGTGGGGCGGGCGGAGCTCCGGCGAAGAGCTCGGGGGAGGCGCCGCCCACGCCGCTCGGCGCCGAGAACGCCGGAGGGGGCCCGCCGTAGCCCTGGGGCGCGGGCGGCGGTGGGAGAGGCCCGGACGGGACGGCCACGGGCGGGGCGGGCGGCGCCGGGCGAGGAAGTGCGGCGTCGTACCCGGCGAACAGATCGGTGAGACCCGCCGGGGGCTCGCGCCAGCCGGAAGGCGCGGAGGCGGGCTGACTACGTCCGATCCGGATCGAGCGGAGCCTCGGGAGATCGGTCCCGCGCCGCAGATCGGCCGTCGCCAGACCGACGGACACGCCGGTCCAGTCCTCGCCGGTGCGCTGGGCCACCGAGGCGCGCAGCACCAGGCGGCCGCTGCGCTCGCCCTGACGGTAGGTGAGCCGGTAGGCCGGGGCCCAGACCGCGCCCGGCACCCCGTACTCGAGCTCGAGCTCCACCTCCGCGCCGGGGTCGCCGGCGCCGGAGACGTCGACGAGCAGTACGGCGGACACCGTGGTCTCCACGTGCGCCGACGGCGCATCGGTGGAGGCGCGGGCGAGCCTGTCCACGGCGATGCCGAGCTCGTGCCCGGCCTGCCGCAGCGCCTCCTCCAACTCGACGAGGCGGGCGTGCAGGCCCGTCAGCCGCTCGTCCACGAAGCCGGCGAGCTCCAGCCACGCGTCGACCGGGGTGCGACGATGACCGTCCTCACGTCTGCGGGCCGGCGGGACCGGACGCAGAGCCCCGACCTCCTCGATGAGGCTCAACTGGTGATCCCGGCGGCCCTGCGCGGCCGCGTACTCCTGGCGAAGCCGCTCGACGCCGCTCCTCAGGTCTTCGGACGCGGGCGTGCCGAGCGGCTCGGCCTCGACCTCCACCCGGGCCTCGCTGACACGCGCCGCGCTCGCCCCCTGAAGGCGGGCGCGCAGTGAACCCGGATCGAGCGAGCGGGGCAGCCCCGTCACCCGCACCCTGCCGTCCGGCGGCACGACGCCCCGGGCCAGACGGCGGCAGACCGCCCCCTGCTCGTACACCACCACGGAGTCGAGGACCGACCCCCACCTCTGCACTGCCTCGGCCGTCATGTGTTCCGCCCCCCGTCGATGCCGAGCCGAGTGTACGCCGGGGCTGCCGCGCGCATCCGCGCCGGACGGCCGTTCCCTCGGGGCCACTTCGCCCGGGGCGGGGCAGCCGGCGGAGAGCTCAGCCGAGCCACCCCGCCCTGAACGTGGTCGTGTACGTGCGTTCCTCGCCGGGAGCCAGGAACGTCATGGAGCCGTTCCCCCGTGCAGCGGTCTCCCCCTCCACATGGTGGGTGGAAGGAGAGACCCACACCGGTACGGAACTCCAGCGTGCGGATCCCGAGGAACCGACGGTGTCCCGCCCGAGCCCGGCATCTGTGAGGCCGGCGCGGAGCAGATCAGGCTCAAGGAACTCATGGCCCGCCGTTCGCGCCGGGTGTACGTTCTCGCGGACGCGGCGAAGCTGGGTGCGGCCCCCACGCCTGGGCCTCCTGGCAGCCGGGCTGGGCCCTGGTGACCGACGCCTCGGCGGATCCGGACCACCTGGACGCCCTGCGCACCCGCGGCGTCGAAGTCCTGCTCGCTGGACCGGCGGTGAGCTGAAGGGCCTGCCCGGCGCGCCGCCTCCGGTCGCTCCGTTCAGGATCCGGATCGTTCTCCGCCTCCGAGGGCCCAGGCCTCGATGTCCCGGTAGTGGATCGGCCCACGGCTACGGCCGGCGTTGCTGCCGACCAGATGCAGACGCTCGGCAGTCCATGGGCTGCCGGTGAAGCCGGCGAACCCCTCGGCGATCTCCGCCGCAGAGGTCCGGTCTCCTCTGCGGGAACGAGCCAATGTCAGATGGGGGCGCAGAGGCCGGTCCTCGAAAGCGACACCCGTGCCTTTCACCGCCGTACGCACATCGGCGGCGAGCATCTGCAGCTCGTCGAGCCCTCCGTCGATTCCGCTCCACAGCACCCGGTCGTCGAAGGTGCCGCTGCCGCGCAGGGCCAGCCGGGGCGGTCGGCGGTCCACCGCCAGAAGGGCGAGCGGCCGGCGCAGGAGCGGAACGGACCCGACCGGAAGCTCCCCGAGGAAGGCCAGGGTGATGTGCCAGTCCTCGATGCGGTTCCATCGCATCTGAGGGTGCGTGCCGTACGCGGGGCGCAGCTCCCGGGCCAGCTCCTCCTTCGCGTGGTCGGGCGGAGCGAGGGCGATGAACACGCGTACGGTCGCGGGCTGGGTCTGTTCGTTCACACAGCTCTTCGTACAGCATCCGGCCGTCCGGGCTCCGTACCGGGGTCTGCGGTGGAGTCGTCACAGCTGCCCCGGGAGGCCGGACCCGGCGGCCGTGCCCGAAGGAGACGTGGGGCCGTTCCTCCGGGCACGGCAGGGCGCGTGAGCCTGCTGACCCGGCCGGATCAGCTGGGGTTGTCGCCGTGGGTGAGCGTCTCCCAGGCCACGAAGAGGTTGTTGCTGCCGGCCGGGCGGTTCCGCTCGGTCAGCCGCTGGGTGTTGGTCATGGCGGTGCCGAGGCGGTTGTGCAGCGCGTTGTAGCCGACCTCGGTGACGGGGCCGAGGCCCGTATGCAGCGATCCGCCGCACAGCCAGGCCGGTGCGGGCTCGCCCAGCTCGTACTTGGACTGGAAGCCGAGCGCCTGGCGCAGCCGTTCTCCGACGTCCGTGCCGTAGAGGTCCTGGCCCTGGATCCGGCTGGTCTCGGCGATGTGGGCGATGGCGGAGATGCCGTACCCCGTGTGCGTGAAGTCGCGGCACGTCTCCTGGGTGAGCCCGGTGACGAAGGTGGACTGACCCTGCCAGTACTTGACGATCTTCGCGGTGGTGTCGAGGTTCTGGCTGGGCACGGTCCTGGGCACGGCGCCGTCGGAGGCGAGGTAGACGTACGCGGCCGTACGCGTCCTGAATTTCGCCATGGCCTTGTCGTAGGACGTCTTGTCGTCGAGGAACACCGATATGCCGACCGCGGCCTCCATCATCGACAGCTCCCAGTTGCCGTTGGAGTTGGAGCCGTTGATGACCTGGGGCAGGTAGACGTCGCGCAGCATGGTCGCGAAGCGCCCCGAGTTCGACCACGTCCCGGTGTAGCTGTGCTTGATGATCTCGGCCGCCTTCGGCCAGGAGGAGCCGGCCCAGCCGGTCTGCAGCGGGGCGTTGCTGTTGGTGTGACTCTTGATCACCGCCGACCAGGCGTCCATCAGCTCGATCGACTTCTTCGCGTAACGCTCGTCACGCGTGATGTACCAGGCGAGGGCGTTGGTGTAGGCGGCTATCGCGTCCTCACGCTCGTCCGTGCAGCCGTAGTTGGGGTTCGAGTAGGAACCGCACTCGACGGTCGCCCGGGGCTTGGCGGTGCGGCTCGGGTCGGCGTACTTGCTCGCCATCATCTGGTCGAACGCGCCCTTCCAGGGCTGGGCCCCGGCGCCGACCTTGCCGCGGGCGAAGTCCAGCTGGCCTTCGGAGACGGTGACGCCGGGGTGCGTGAAGGCGGCGGGCGCGGCCTCGGCGGGCTGGGCGCCGGGCAGGGAGAGGAAGCCGGCGGTCAGAGCGGCGGTCGCGACGGCAGCGCTGAGCATGAGCGCCGGACGCCGAACGTAGCGGTGGAACGCGGAAATGTCAGGCATGTGGGGGCCACCCGTTCGTTTATGTGAACGATGCACTGGATGTTGAACACTCGCGCTGATCGGTGACCATAGGTACAGACCAGAGGCCCGTCAAGGTCCTACCGCGAAACAACTGCTCAACCGCCGTTCATGGATGAGAACTTGACCGGGCGGTGCACCCCGCCACCGTCCCGGGGTACGCCGTTCGGCGACGCGAGGCCCGGGGCGGTGACCCGGGGAGCCGTGCGTCGTTGAGCCGCTGATCGATATCGCACGGCGAACCGGGAGTACTGATGGTGACGGCTCGGCAGAAGTGCTCCCGGGCGGGCGTCGCCCTCCGGTGCGGCGCCGCGACGTTCCTTCTCGTCCTGACCGGCTGCGGCGGCGGCCAGGGGCACGGCGAAAGCGACGCGAAACCGCCCGCGGACACGACCACGAGGGCCCTGTCCGCCACACCGGTGCCCGAGGCCGCGCACTCGCTCACGCCGAGCGGCACGGCTGACGGGGCGACCGAGGCCGAGGTGCTGGAGGTGTACGGCCTGATGTGGGCGGAGCAGATCAAGGCGTACCGGGCTGCCTCGGCCGACGGGACGGACCTGAGGCGGTACACGGCGCCTGACGTGTGGGCCGCGTTCGAGGCGGATCTGGCCCGCATGAACAAGGAGCGCACGGTGATGCGTGGCGACCTCCGGCACGATCCGGAGGCCACCGTGCCCGCCGGCGCGCAGCCGCCCGCGGCGACGGTGAAAGACTGTGTGGACGGGTCGAACTGGCAGGCCCTCGACACGACGACCGGCTCGCGGATCCCGCCGCCGCCCGGTCGGCCCGCCAGGTACACGGTCACGGCGAAGTTGGAGCGCGCGAACGGGGGGCGGTGGACGGTGACCGAGTACACCCCGCACAGGACCCGCCCGTGCCAGGGCCTGTCCGGCACTTGATCATCGAGCCCGCGTGCCCCGAGGCGCGACGGCCTTGCCATTCCGCGACCGGCCGGTGACTCTGGGCCGGTGCCAGGTCGGAGGAAGAGGAAGCATCGGCAGGAGGCGGCGGGGCAGCGGTTCGCTGCTCGCACCGCCCCGGGCATGGGGCGGTGGGAGGTGCTCCTCGAGACCCAGGACGAGGCGGATTTCCGTGACCGCCTGCGCCGTCTCCGGGAGGCCCGGACCGACGAGTCGCTGATCCGGATCGACACGCTGTGCGGACGCCTGGTGCAGCCGACCACCTATCGACTGAGCCGGTTCGTGGCGGGGCCCGACGGCCGGATCGGCTGACCCGGGCGGCGTGGGAGCGGACAGAGCCCAGGGGAGCCCTCAGCCGCGTACGGCCTTCGACTCGGCGCGGTCGGCCACCGGCACGTCCAGGGGGCGGGCGAGACCCACCACACCCTCGTCCAGACGCTGCAGGTGACGCAGCACGCGGAAGGTCACCGTCCCCGACGGCTGGGTGCCGGACCCGTCGTCCCGCAGCGTCGAGGCGATGGTGGCACCGGACTCCACCTCACCCTCGGCCCCCTCGTCCCCGACGTAGGCGCCGAGGACCTCGATGTTGTGGGCGATCCGCTGCCCCGCCCGGTGGAGCCGGGGATCGGCCGCGACGGTCTTGCTGTGCGGCACGAGTTCCGCGGTCGCCGCCAGCGAACGGGCGTGATACGCGCACGTCTCCAGGAGCGCCACCAGGTAGCGGACGGTCTGGCGGCGACCGCGCAGGGGGGTGATCGGGTAGGTCAACGGGTTGGTGGAATCGCGCAGTTCGTCCAGCGCCGTGTCCAGACTGCGCGCCTTGCCGAGCAGGTCGGACGCAGGCCCACCGCTGAGCTGCTCCACCGCTGCGGACGCGACGTCACCCAGCCGTTCCAGGACCGTTCCCAGCAGTTCGTCCGTACGGCGGTCGGTGCGCACCGGCAGCACCAGGACAGCGGCGATGACGCCGCACGCCGCGCCGATCGCGGTCTCCTCGATGCGCAGCACCAACACGTCGAAGCTGTACGAGTTCAGCAAGGTGTACAGCAGGCCCAGCATGGCCGTGACGAAGAAGGACATGACCGCGTACGACAGCGGGGCTGTGAAGAACATCGCGAAGATGAAGACGAGGACCAGCGCGAACGAGACCCATGTGTGGTCACCGACCAGCCCCGCCAGCGCGACACCCGCCACCGCGCCCAGCAGGGTGCCCAGGAGCCGCCGGTAGCCCTTGACCAGGATCTCACCGGTGGACGCGGTGTTGAGGAAGACCACCCAGCACGTGAGAACGGCCCAGTACCAACGCTGGGAGGAGAGGAACTCACCGCCGACCATGGCCAGCACCGAGCCCACCGACACCTGGAAGGCCGCCCTCGTGGTGGGACGCTGCAACCCGGCCCGCTCCTCGTCCGCGGGCGTCTCGGAGGAGGCCAGCGCGATGTCCTCCGCGTCGAATTCCTCACGCGAACGGGTCGTGGCCGGGGAGTCGTCCGACTCGTCCTGGGGCCCGTCCAGCGCGAGCCGCAGCCCGAGGACGGACCGGGCGGCCTCGCCGATGCCCCGGAACGCGTCCTGGATGCCCGACGGCGCGGACGGAAGCCTCTCCTCGTCGCGGTAACCGAGCAGCCTGTTACGGATGTGGGCCACCGCCGTGCCGCCGTCGCGCGCCGCCGGACGGCTCACCAGGAGGTGCAGCGCCTTGAGGTCCCGGCGCAGGGCGATGGTCGCGTCGTCCTCGGCCGGCCTCCAGTCCCCGGTCAGCGGCACGGGCGCGTGCGGCAGATGCAGGGTGAGGGTGTCGGCACGCTCGACGCTGCGGGCGTTCAACAGCAGCATCCCCAGCCGTTCCGTGGCGATCTCGGCGTCCGCGACCCGGCGTTGGAGCAGCGCCGCCTTGTCCGCGTCCGAAGTCCCCTCCTCCAGGCGCCCCTGGATCATCAGAGCGGTTTCATGCAGCCGCGCGGTGTGCCGCCGCATGTCGTCGAGCACCTTCTCCAGCTGCTCGGGGCCGGCGTCGAGGAGCTCGATCTGCACCGAGACGAGCTGGGCCAGCCGCGTCCGGAACGCGTCACGCAGCCGTGCAAGGACGCGTTGGGGCGTTTCCGGAACGACGCCGAACCGCACGACCGCGCTGCAGCCGAATCCGACGGCCAGAGCCAGATACAGCTCCGGCAGGGAAGCCGTCGAGGCACCGACGAACAGCGAGAGGAAGTAGACCTGGAAGCCGATGAGGCCGAGTGCCGTGCCACGCTCACCGAACCGGCGGCAGTAGACGGCACCGAAGATGAGTGCGATGAAGAACAGGTCGCCCGCGACGACCTGCGAAGTCAACAGGGCGCCCAGCGACATAGCGACGAGCGAGACCGGCAGACCGAGGGCGAGCGTGACCGCCTGGTCGCGCACCACCTTGTCCTTGACGGCGAAGGTGGCGGTCATCGCCGTCATCGCCCCGGCGACCATGTGGTTGACGCCGGTGCCCAGCAGGGCCAGAACCACCAGCGTGAGGGCGATCGCCGAGACGGTCCGCAGTCCGGCCGTGAGCCTCAGCAGCCCCGGATCGGACGCCGCGAACCGATCCCACAACCTGGCCCCGCCCCGCCGCACTGCCCTCACCCTGCACTTTCTCCGCTACCCGCCGTGGTCCCACGTGCCCTTCAGCATTGCACGGCAGGGAACCCGAGTACGAACGGTCACCCCGGTCCTGAGACGCGGAGCACACCGCCGAAGTCCCACCGAGGCCGCGCTCACGGGCCGTCGGCACGACACGTCCGGTGACCTCGTCGGGTGACCGGTCCGGGGAATTCCGCGAGCCGCGAGAGCTCTGCGGCATCCGACGGCCGTAGTGTCGAACCCGTTACCGAGGAGGACTGCTGATGCGCAGCGTGACCTATTCGATGGGCGTCTCACTCGACGGCTACATCGTCGGCCCGGACGGCGAATTCGACTGGACGGATCCCGACGAGGAGGTCTTTCGCTTCTGGATCGACGACATCCGAGACGTGGGCGTCCACCTGATGGGGCGACGGCTGTACGAGACGATGCTGTACTGGGAGACCGCCGACGAGGACCCGTCGCTCGACGACTCGATGCTCGAATGGACCGCCCTCTGGAAGCCGCTCCCCAAAGTGGTGTTCTCCACCACGTTGTCGGCGGTGCAGGGCAATGCCCGCCTCGCCTCCGGCGGCCTTGCGGAGGAGATCGAACGGCTGCGGACCGAGCCGGGGGAGGGCGACATCGCGATCGGCGGTGCGACCCTGGCCGCCGAGGCGGTCGCGTCGGGTCTGGTCGACGAGTACCGGGCCATGGTCTACCCCGTGCTGGTCGGCGGTGGCATTCCGTTCTTTCCCCGGCGCGAGCAACGGGTGGACCTCGAACTCGTCGAGACCCGCACCTTCAGCTCGAAGGTCGTCTACCTCCGCTACCGCGCAGCGCGTCAGCCGGCTCGTCCGCAGAAGCCCGGGACACCCTAGGAAACACCATCACGCCCGCCCAAGTGCCTCGCCCGCCCATCCGCGCGGCCTGAATCCGACAGGGAGGGGAGGGCCGTTGCAGGAAGGGCCTCAGCTCCCGCCCCTGTCGGAGCGCGCCCGGCTCCGTGAGGGCTTGGGCATTACGCAGGACCGGCTCGCGCAGGCACTGAAGTCGACGCCCAGACGGTGAAGAACTGGGAGAACGGCCGGTCGGAGCGAATCCGCCCCGCCTGGAGGCCTATCAGCGGTTGCTGAACGGGTGGGTGGCGAACTTTCACACCCACGGCGCTCACGGCACCCACGCAGGGACCGCTTCGGCTACACAGCACCGGTCGGCACGAACGACGACGGCCGTTTCCGCCGCCTCACCGTCCGCCTCCCCGCCGAGTTCCCCCAGCGCCTGCTCGAGCTCGTGACGCAGGAGCCGGCGACCAGCAGATGCGCGACATCGTCGCCGAAGGATTCAAGGAGACCTGCTTCCAGGACGGCGGGAGCCGGGCCATGGCGAACTCGGACCTCGCCATCTACGACATCGAATACCTCGACCTCGACTACTGGTCAGGACATGCGACGGGCGCGGCACATGGCTCGCTCCGTCTGCCGCGGACACGGACTCGGACCACGGCCACGAGGCGTGCGATAGGTTGCCCGCCATGACCGGACTCGGACCCGTCGCCTGGCCACCCGCCCCCTTGAGGACCACACGGCTCGTGCTCCGCGAGTCCGAGGCCCGGGACCGCGCGGCGTTCATCGAGCTGTTCTCCTTGCCGGAGGTACGCACCTACCTCGGTGGCCCACGACCGCGCGAGGAACTCGAACGCGCGGTGCCCGAGGTGCCCGGGCGGCGCCCCGGCTTGTTCGTGGTCGACCTCGACGGCGCGATGATCGGGATGGTCGCGCTCGACAGGCGCGAGGCCGAACGCCCGGGGCACGTCCACCCGGACGCCGGGGAAGCCGAGCTCGGCTACACCTTCCTGCCGCAGGCGTGGGGCCGCGGGTACGCCGTCGAGGCGTGCGCAGCGGCACTCGACTGGCTCGCCGGCATACTCCCCGGCGAGCCGGTGGTGCTCTGCACCCAGACCGCCAACGACCGCTCGATGCGCCTCGCGGCCAAGCTGGGGTTCACCGAGGTGGAGCGCTTCGAGGAGTACGGCGCCGAACAGTGGTTCGGCGTACGGCCCTCGGGTAAACCGTCCGGTTGAGGTCCGGACCCAGCGGCCTCGGGCGGCAGCGGCAGCGGCAGCGGGTCGGCCGCGTCAGCACTCCGGCTCACGGGCGTCACGGAGCGGTGGGCCGAACCACCGCGTCAGCGCGACTCGCGGACCGCTGGCGTCGTCCGCCTGGTGGCCGGTCCACGCGATGTGGCAGTCGGGCCGCAGCGGCAGCCCGGTGGCGTGCGTCCCCTCCGTCGTGCCGCGCACGACATCCACCCGGTCGCGCCAGGGCCTCCATCGGCTCTTCCGTACCGCTTGCACGAACAGTTCGATCGCGACGCCGCTGGCCGCCATCACGCTCGCGGCTGCCAGGGAGAGCAGAGCTCAGATTCGGGATCGGTGCACGTACGGTCGGCGATCGCCGTGGCGAGCTCCTTCTTCGCGAACTCGCCCGCTCGCGGCATCTCGGCCGGCATCACCCGCAGGCCAGGCACCCGGTCGGCGGGCTCCTGCGGCGGCATCTGCCGTACTTCCGGTCCCGGCTCCAACTGCCGCGGCGCGGCACGGGTGATCGGCTCCCACAAGGGCTCACCGGACGGCCACTCGCGCAGATCAGCAGCGACCCGCAAGGAGCGCTCGGGGGTAGCGAAACGCGATCACCTCGGCTTCGCCGGAGAAGTAGTTGTTGAACCCTCTTTCGCTCCCGACGGCTACTCACCTCATCCATGGCAGCAAAAAGTGCGCGCCGCGCAATATCGCGCGGCGCGCACAGAACTGGGGATGGTGTGTCTTTACCTCTGTCTGCGGTTCACGCCCGACGCAGTGCGGAGCGGCCCGCGTAGCGCGCCGAGTCGCCCAGTTCCTCTTCGATCCGGATGAGCTGGTTGTACTTCGCGGTGCGGTCGGAGCGGGAGAGTGAGCCGGTCTTGATCTGACCGCATCCGGTCGCCACCGCCAGATCCGCGATGGTGGTGTCCTCCGTCTCACCCGAGCGATGCGAGATGACGGCTGTCCAGCCCGCCCGGTGGGCCGTGGTCACCGCGGCCAGCGCCTCTGTCAGCGTCCCGATCTGATTGACCTTGACCAGGACCGAGTTGCCGACCCCGGTGCGGATGCCCTCGCGCAGCAACGTCTCGTCGGTACAGAACACGTCGTCACCGACGAGCTGGCAACGGTCGCCCACGAGAGCGGTCAGCTCGCGCCAGCCGTCCAGATCGTTCTCCGCCATCGGGTCCTCGATGGAGACGACCGGGTAGGCGTCGATGAGCTTGGCCAGGTAGTCGGCATTCTCGGAGGAGGTGCGACGCACCCCCTCGCCGGCGTAGTCGTACACGCCGTCACGGAAGAACTCCGAGGACGCCGGGTCCATGAGCAGGCCGATGTCCGTGCCGGGGCGGTAGCCGGTGCGCTCGATCGCGGTCGTCACGAAATCGAGCGCCTCCTCGGCGGTGCGCAGCGCGGGCGCGAAACCACCCTCGTCGCCCACGCCCGTGGAGTGCCCGGCCGCCAGCAGATCGCGGCGCAGGGTGTGGAAGACCTCGCTGCCCATCCGGACGGCCTCGGCGAAGCTGTCCGCGCCCACGGGGGCGATCATGAACTCCTGGAAATCCAGCGGATTGTCGGCGTGGGCCCCGCCGTTGACGATATTCATCATCGGCAGAGGCAGGAGGCGGGCGTCGGCGCCGCCGAGGTAGCGGTAGAGGGGCAGGCGGTGGGCCGCCGCAGCGGCCTTCGCGGCGGCGAGGGAGACGCCGAGGATCGCGTTGGCGCCGAGCCGGGACTTCGTGGCGGTGCCGTCAAGAGCGACCAGTACGGCGTCGAGACCCGCCTGGTCCGCCCCGTCCCGGCCGCGCACCGCCGCCGCGATCTCCCCGTTGACGTGGGCCACCGCGCGGTCGACACCCTTGCCGTGCCAGCGAGAGGGGTCCCCGTCGCGCAGTTCCACGGCCTCCCGGGTGCCGGTGGAGGCGCCGGAGGGGACAGCCGCCCGCCCCAGGGAGCCGTCCGCCAGGGCGACGTCGACCTCGACCGTGGGGTTGCCCCGGCTGTCGATGATCCGGCGTGCGGTGACGGTCTCGATGGTGGCGTCGGCGTTTCCGGCGGATTCGACTGCTTTTGCGGACATGGGAGTTCCTTCCCTTTGTCATGTGCCGTGCCCCGGCTGCGACAACGCTGGCGCTGAGCCCGACGAGGCCAAACCCTACAGCAATGCTGCTCAGTTTTGCTGTACAGCATTGCTGTGCAGGTCAGGCGTACAGCAACGCTGACCAGCGGGGTAGAGTGCCCTATGCCCACCTCGGAAGCCGCCGCCATCGCCGCCGAACTGCGCACGGCGATGGGCAAGCTCACCCGACGCGTCAAACACGAGGACCGCATTCCGCTGGGCCAGGTCGCCGTCCTCGGAGTACTCGACCGCGACGGCGCCATGACCACCAGTGACCTCGCCGCCGACCAGCGCGTACGACCCCAGTCGATGGCGCGGGCGGTGGGGCTGCTCATGGAGCAGAAGCTGATCACGCGCCGGGCGCACCCCACGGACGGCCGCAAGTCGCTGGTCGAGCTGTCGGACGCGGGCCGGGCCGCACTCGAAGCGGAGCGCGGCCGCAGGGCCGGTTGGCTCGCACAGGCCATCGAGGCCGAGCTCACGGAAGAGGAGCGGGCGTTGCTGGCACGGAGCGCCGCGCTGCTGGAGCGGCTCGCCACGCGCTAGCGCGCCCTGACAGGCGACGGCCACGTACCCCCTTCGCCCACACCCGCCTCGGACGCCCGAACGTCGTGTGGCCCCCACCCGGAGGCAGGGGCCACACTCGCCGTTCAGCTGGGCGCAGGAACGGTCTCCGGCCGGCGCGAGAAGGGCTCAGGCGTCGTGCCCGGCCCGTGCCATCTCGCGCACCCGGCCGCGGACGATGAACCAGCCGCCGACCAGCGCCGCCGCGATCAGCGGCAGGAACATCACGGTCGTCCGGCCGACCCCGCCGCCCCACCACATGAGGAAGGCCACGCAGCAGAGGAAGAGCAGGGTGACGATCTGGGTGTACGGGGCCCACGGCAGGCGGTAGGCGGGCCTGGTGACCCGGCCGTCCTGCGAGCGGTGCCAGAACACCAGGGAACAGAGCATGATCATGCCCCACGTCCCGAGGATCCCGATGGACGCGAAGTTCAGCACGATCTCGAAGGCCTGGCCGGGCACCACGTAGTTCAGCCCGACGCCCAGCACCCCGAACCCCGCCGTCAGCAGAATGCCTCCGTAGGGAACCTGCCCCTTGTTCATCAGGCCGGTGAAGCGGGGGGCGGAACCTGACAGAGCCATGGAGCGCAGGATGCGGCCCGTGGAGTAGAGGCCGGAGTTCAGGCTGGACAGGGCGGCGGTCAGTACGACCAGGTTCATCACACCGGCCGCCCCCGGAACGCCGAGCTTGTCCATCACGGTGACGAACGGACTCTGGTCCCCGGAGTAGGCGGTGTAGGGCAGCAGCAGCGCGAGCAGCACCACCGAGCCGACGTAGAACAGGCCGACCCGCCACATGATGGAGTTGATCGCACGGGGCATGATCTTCTCGGGATTCTCGGTCTCACCGGCGGCGACACCGCACAGCTCGACGGACGCGTAGGCGAAGACGACGCCCTGGATCACGAGAAGCATCGGCAGCATGCCGACAGGGAATACGCCCGTGTCCGAGACGGTGGACAGGCCAGGGGTGTGGCCGTCCACCGGATGCTGGGTGACGACCAGGAAGATGCCGATCAGCATGAAGGCGACCAGGGCCGCCACCTTGATGATCGCGAACCAGAACTCCATCTCGCCGAAGTACTTCACCGAGATGAGATTGGCCGCGAGTACCACCGCGAGGGCGGTCAACGCGAGAAGCCATTGAGGGACGTCACTGAACATGCCCCAGAAGTGGGCGTACGTCGCCGCCGCGGTGATGTCCGCGATCGCGGTGGTGGACCAGTTGAGGAAGTACAGCCAGCCGGCCGCGAAGGCGCCCTTCTCGCCCATGAACTCACGGGCGTAGGAGACGAAGGCGCCGGACGACGGGCGGTAGAGAATCAGTTCACCCAGCGCGCGTACGACGAAGAACGCGAAGACACCGCAGACGGCGTAGGCGATGGCGAGCGAGGGGCCGGCATCGGCGAGACGTCCGCCCGCGCCCAGGAAGAGCCCGGTGCCGATCGCTCCGCCGATGGCGATCATGTTGATGTGGCGGGATTTGAGGTCCTTGCTGTAACCGGCGTCGCCGGCGTCCACGTGGGGGGAGCCCGCCGGTGTCTCGGCGGCGGGCTGACCGGCTGCTGCGATGCTGCCGTCACTCATGGGAGGGATTCGCCTTTGTGAGGGGAAAATGGCCGATCCCGGCCGGGCCCGTGGGGGAGGCACCCGGCGATGGCTCGAAGGCGCATGATCAGGAACCCTGTGATTCTGGCAGTGTGCAGCACCTGGCGAAAACAAATCTGAGGTATTTCAGAGGTTTCGGCACAGTAAAGTAAGCGAGATCTCACCCGCGGGGTGCGGGGTGCGGGGTGCGGGGTGCGGGGTGCGGGGCGCAGAAGCGCCATGCGGCCGGCCCCTGCCTCACACGGCCCCTGCCGACTCCTCGTCGACGGGGATGCCGAGCCGGGCGGCGACAGTGGTGAGGGCCGTTCCCAGCGGGAGCGCGATGCGGGTGACGGCGAGGGAGTCACCCCGGGTCACGTCCTGGTTGACGATCAGCACCGGTTTCCCGGTCTGAGCCGCCAGGCGGACGAAGCGAAGCCCGGACATCACTGTCAGTGAGGAGCCGAGGACCAGCAGCGAGGCCGCCTCCCGGACCATTGCGCGGCAGTGCTCCACCCGTGGAAGGGGCACGGGTTCGCCGAAGAACACCACGTCCGGCTTGAGGATGCCGCCGCAGACCGTGCAGGGCACCACACGGAAGTCCCCGACCTGCTCGTCGGTGAGGTCGGCGTCACCATCCGGGTTGATCGTGGAGGCCACCGGCCTGAACCCGGCATTGGCCGCCTCGAGCCGCTGGGCGAGTTCACGGCGCGGACTGAAGGTGCCGCAGGAGAGGCAGACCACCCGGTCCAGGCTTCCGTGCAGATCCACGACGCCCTCGCTGCCGGCGGCCTGGTGCAGACTGTCGACGTTCTGGGTGATCACACCCGAGAGCCGGCCGTGCCGCCCGAATGCGGCCACGGCCCGGTGCCCCGCGTTGGGACGGGCGCGGCCGAACGTCCGCCAGCCGAGGTGGCTGCGCGCCCAGTACCGGCGCCGGGCCTGGGCGTCCGCGGTGAAGTCCTGGTAGGTCATCGGGGTGTGTCGGCTCAGGCTCCCGCCCTCGCCGCGGTAGTCGGGGATGCCCGACTCCGTGGAGATGCCCGCCCCGCTGAGCACCAGCACGCCGCCACTGCTCAGCGCATCGGTGACCGGGTCCAGGTCCGTGGTGCCCGGCGGGAGGTCCTGAGCAGGGGTCCAGCTCAGAGTGGGGCGCATACGCATGCCCCCAGGGTACGGAACAGCGGGCGACCGCCCGCTGCCGAGCATGCCCGGACCGGGAGCCTCAGCAGAAACCTCGTGCAGGCCGTGGCCGGCAGATGCTGCCGGACCTGCCCCCCCTGTCGCCGGGGGAGGGGCGTCGCCAAGTCGGTCTGCCGGCGTCCGCGACCATACGGACGAGGGCGTCGACGAGCTCGTCGGCGGTGGTGCGCAACCTGTCGGTGTCCCCGCGCGGAGGGAGTTCTTGGAAGGGTTCCCGAAGGCTCCGGCCTCCTGGATGAAACGGTCTGACTTTCCTCACGAGTGGAGCGGGGGAAGCGGGAATGCGTGCCCTCGCCCGTCGTGACATCAACCGTCGAAGCCGTTCCGGATGAGTTCCTCAGCAAGGAGACGACGCACCACCGCAAGCTCGCCGGAGATCCGCCGCTCGTGATCGTCACTCATGACCACGGCCGCCGGGGCGGATGGACAGGCGAGCAAGCGTTCGCGACGAAGGTGGGTGGGCGGATGGCTCGAATCGACACGGTGTTCCCTCGCCGCGCCGACCCGCCTCCTGCGTTCGTACTCGCGTTCCGGGATCGATTCCACGTCGCCGGCGAGGATCTCCCACAGCCTCTCCGCCCCCTCTTCGGCCCGGCTGGGATCACGGCGCCCGCCACGGGGCTTGTTCGCCTCCCGCCGCAACGTCGTGGCTGCCGACTCCGCGATCAGGAGTCTGTCCATGAGTTCCACTGCCGCATCGGTCGAACCGGCACGGCTCGCGAACGAGTCGGCCGCGTACTCGCCGCGCCGGGCGACACGGGAGGTCAGCCGGTCGAGTACCAGCAGCACCCCCCGGATCAGTGCGCGCGGCACGAGGTGGACCAGGTTGACGGCCATCTCGGCCGGGGTCGGGTCGGCCGTGGGCGCCAGGAAGTACCGCCAGGTGAGCAGTGAACGGTACGCGGTCGCGACGATGAGGCCACGGCGAGTGTCGCCGTTGCTGTAATGACCGAGTTCGTGACCCAGCAAGGCGACCCGTTGCTGGGGCCTGAGCATCTCCCACAGGGGAAGGCCGAGCGTCAGGACGCGCTGACCGCGTAGCCCACAGGTCATCACGCTTGCGTTGAGGTCCGTGTCGACCACGATCACGTCCACCCCGCGCGTTCCAGCCACCTCGGCGACCTCGTCGATCAGGCTGTGCAGCGCGGGGGCGTCCTCACGGCGGAACGTATGCCCATCCTTGGGCAATCGGGCCAACCGGGGTCTGAGGGTCCACGCGAGAATCAGGAACACGACGCCCAGCAAGGCACCCAAGCCGCCCCAGCCACGGACGATGCACCAGACCGCAACCGCGATCAGGGCCAACGTCACGGTGTGTACGGCTCCTGCGATCACATAGGCGCAGAGCAGGGACAGGCTCCCCCCGCCGTACGCCGGCTCACTCGCACCCGCTCCAGCGAGAAGCCCTTCTGCGTCTCGGCGCGCCGTGGACCTCGGTACCTTGCCGGATCGTCCCGTGCTCTCCTCCGGCGCCTCCGGATCGACATTCCAGTCGCACTCCGTGCACCACGTGGTGAATCGAGGGTCGGCGTGAATCTCTGTCCCGCACTCCGGGCATAGCTGAGAGGTTTCTTCTGTGACGAGGCGCATCGGGGCGCTTCCCCCTTCCCCACGGCCCCTCCCCAGAGGCCGTCTGTACATGACATGGCGAAGCTGATCACGAAGGTGCGCTCGGGTAAAGGGCGAGATCGTGATCAGCAGGACCACAGCCGCGAGCACGACGCCGACCACTTCCGGGTCTCCGGGCCTGGGCCCGCCCAGCCCGGGGGAGGGTCAGAGCCTTGGCAGGCGGTGCAGGACGACCTCGTCGAGCACCCCGTCCACGACTGTGCATGTCATGAACGTGCAGTACGGCTGCCGTCTGCGGTCTGTCGGGGACCCGGGGTTCAGCAGGCGCAGCCCGCCCGGAGCTTCGGTGTCCCAGGGGATGTGACTGTGGCCGAAAACCAGGATGTCCAGGTCCGGGTACAGGGCGGCGCAACGCGCCTCCCGCCCGGGGGCGGCCCCTGTCTCGTGGACGACGCCGAACCGCAGGCCACCCAGTCCGACGCGGGCCACCTCCGGCAACCGGGCGCGCAGGTCCGGGCCGTCGTTGTTCCCGTACACCCCGATCAGGCGTCGCGCGCGCCCTTCCAGCAGGTCCAGGGTGGCCACGTCGACCCAGTCCCCGGCGTGGACGACGACGTCCGCCCGGTCCGTCTCGCGCAGCAGTTCATCAGGGAGCCGCTTGGCGCGCAGGGGCACATGGGTGTCCGAGACGAGCAGCAGCCGCACGGGAAGGTCTGCCGCTGCCCGGGTCGTGTCCTCGTCCATCCGTCTGTCTTCCTCCTTGGAGCCCAGGACCCCGGTCAGGCGTCCGGATGGGCCCGGGTGCGCAGCGACCAGGCCGTACCGGTGCAGCCGGAGGGGAGGGGCGGGAAGCGGTGACCTTGTACGTCCGTACTCCAGTGATGCCCGCCCCCGCAGTCACACTCGTAGATCCCGCTGGCCGGGACGATCTCGCCCGGATGCCACGTGGTTCTGTCCTCGCTCATGTTCCTTGTGTACGACGTTCGCTACCTCTCCGCGACCCGGGCCTGAGAGCGGAGACAGTTCTGGTCGCTTGCCTCCCCCCGGACTCGTCCTCCTCCCTGATGGCCCAGAAGTTCTTGCCGTCGGCGCTCCGGCCGGCGTCAGCGCCGGGATGCTCCGATCGTCTGGTCGGCCGTCGCGAAGCGGTGCTCCGTCGGCTTCAGCCCGTCGGAGAGGCAGGCGAAGTACTCCGTGTCCGCCGTTCCTGTGAGCACCGCCAGCAGGAAGGCCGAGCACCCCACGTCGTGCTGCTCCCACAGCGGCCCGCGCCCCTCGTTGTAGAGCACGGTCCACTCGTCGGGATGCTGACCGGGCCTCGCCAGCCAGTACAGGAACGCCCCCGTGCCCTCCTCGCATGCCCACGGCAGGACCCGCGCCCCGGCCTCCAGCAGACCGGCAGGCTTCGCCTCGAACTCCCACAGGTCGGCCAAGACCTCGTCACGTTCCGCCGTCTGCGCGTGCAAGTCGCAGTCTCCGTAGGCGGAACCGGGCACGAGCAGCCAGACAGTGTCGTCGAAGACGCCATCCCCGTACACCTCGACCAGTTGCTTGTAGTCGGCGGGCAGCGCCGCACCCAGGGCGCGCTCGGCTTGCGCCCAGTCCACCGCGGGCGGCGGTTCGGCGGGCGGCTTGCAGAGGCGGACGAGAGCATCGACGGCGATCATGGCACGGACGCTACTGGACCCGGTCGGTACCCGTGGGCGGGATGAGCGCGGCGAGAGTGCACCGCAGCTTCCGCTGGGGCTACTCGGGGCTGCGCCGCCGGCGCGCGCGCTCGAACTCAGCAGCATCCGATATCCAAGAGCCGTGCTGTTCGAGTGCGGCGCAGCCGCCGCGGACGAAGGCGCTCACCAGGTTCCGGTACCCGCCGATCCCGTCGACCAGGCTGTACTCGACCCGGTACTCCGGATCCGACCCGCCGCCTTCACCCTCGTGCACCGTCGTGATCCGGGCGATGGAATCCGCGTAGAAGTGGAGCTGGATCCCCTCGCCCATCTCCTCGTCCTCGATGGTGAACACTTCGTTGTCCGAGGCAGAGCGATCGCCGACGAACTCCCAGAACTCCGCGGTGGCAGTGCGGGGATCGTCAGCGCTCCACTTCTTCTCGACGCCCTTGTCGTCGGTGAACGACAGGACCGTCTTCCTCGGACTCCTGCCGGAGTCGGCGTGGTCGCCGACAGCTTCCTCGTCATCCTCCATGGGCGTGCTCCTGGAGCGGTCCGCGGCCTCCGAGCACATCAGGAAGCTCACGGTACGCACCGCGTCATCGACGAGCTCGGGGTGTGCACGGCGCACGGCCGCGTCGACCGTGGCCGCCATCTGATCCCAGTCGCGCTTGTCCGTGGCGCGCTTGCCGCGCCGCGGATCGCGGCTGATGCGCATCGCGGCACACGCCTGCTCCGCGGTGGCGATCACACGCATGACCTGAGGCAGCAGCGCGGGGTCGACGGCATCGGGCATCCGGCCCGGAATCGTCGCGCCGTGCAGGTACTGGCCCGTGTACATCAGAACCGCGGCGTCGAGTGGACCGAGTACCACTCCGCGCTCGGCGCGACGGCGGTCCGCGTGGTACTTCTGAGCTCGTTTCCCGTTGGACGTCTCCGTCGCCGCGCGCATCGCCGCGCAGACCTGACCGCGCTCGAGCAGATCGATGTCGGCTCCATGGGCGATGAGCCGGCCCCTGTCCCACCGGATGCGCTGGAAGAGCGCGTCGACGTCTGCGGGCGGGGAGAGGAGGATCGGGTCCAGGAGCGCGACGGCAGCGTTCTCATCGAGCGGGCCCCGCGTTCCGGCGGCGTCGCACAGCGGAAGGACCGCACTCCACAGCATCAGGTGTCTGGCCAGGTCCTCCCGGATCACCGCAAGATGGGCTTCCTCGATCGAGAACCTGAACGTGCGAGGCTCGTGGTTGGCGTCGGCCCCGGCACCGAGCATCAGCTTCAGCTCACCGTCCTCGCGGATCACTTTCGGGATCCAGCCGCTCGTGCGTGCGAAAACGATGTCTTTCATGGACTCAGTCTTCCTCATCGGACGAGTGAGTACGAGATCGATCCCGCAGCGCCGTGCCGGATCCAGTCCGGCGGGGTCGTGAACCGAGGTCACCTGGCGACGGCGATGATCCTGCCGCGCATGCGCCCTCACGGGCCCGCGCAGGTACGCGGGCCCGCAGGATCCGGCCGGGCGGATCAGCAGTTCGGAACGCCGGGCAGCCAGCTGTCGGCCACGTCGATGAATATGTTGGAGATGTATCCGCCGTAGTCCGGCAGGTAGGACCACGCGTCGTTGCTGTGACCGTCGGCCTCGACGAGCTGGCCGTGGACCTGGCACTGCACGCGCACGGTCGTGGGGCCCGGGAGCTGGGCGACGCGGGTGGAGGCGCTGGTGGGCTGCTGACGGACGTTGACGGCGGTGCCCCAGGTCGGGAACGACGTGGTCGGAGCGCCGGTGCCGGTCCACAGGTAGGTGACGGTGACCCAGCCGTTGTCGTTCAGGCCGACGTTGTAGAACGTACCGTCCGCCAGGTCTATGCCGGCCGGGTTGAGCACCCGGCGACCCGACCCGTCCAGCCCGCCGTTGTAGCCGTTCTGGTAGGCCGCCTGCGCCTCGGGCCTGCCCTGCGGCAGGTCCTTGAAGCTCTCGCGGACGGACGACGGATTCCAGTAGTCGTCGCGGGTGTTCCACGGGCCGACGTCCCACACCGGCGCGGTCTCGCAGCGCACCGGTCCGCAGACGCGCACCGAGTACTGCCCGCTGCCCTTCGGGGAGAGTCCCCGTCGGGAGGGAAGCGCCACGAAGTGGTCGTTCGGGACGATCACGTGCCCGTTCGCCGTGGTGCCGCCCACCAGGCCCTCCCGGGTCGCGTAGACGCTGGTCGTCAAGGCCTCCGCGGCCTCGGCCTTCCTGGGTGTGCCGCCGAGTTCGGCACTCAGGCGCAGGGCGTTGACGGTCGGAGCGGTGCCGGTCGGCGTGGAGATCAGGGTGATCCGGGTCTGCACGCGTGTGACGGCCCGGGGGAGCAGGGCCGGGGCGTCGTCGCGCGCCTCGCGCCATTCCGTCCACCGGCCCAGCCCGTCGCGCCCGCGCACATCGACGGCGACCCGGGCTCCGGCGGGGACGGTGGCCTCGAGATCGGGGGTGACCACGTCGACGGCGCGGTCCAGTACGCGAACGGGCAGCACGGCCGTGCCCTGGCCACGGGTGGAGCGCGAGGAGGCAGGGGCCAGACCGGGATCGCGCAGGCGCAGACGGCCGTCCGTGCGGCTGACGTTGCTCGCGTCCGTCGTCGGCGCGGACAGGTCCGCCCGCCAGCTGATGCCCCCGAGCGGGGCTTCGCCGTTCCCGGCGTCGCGGGCGGCGGCAGGACCGGCGGTGAGTGTCAGACCCACGACGGCCAGCAGGGAGACGGCCACAGCCGTTCCTCGGCGGAGACGGACGGTGGGGGAGTTCGGTCTCTGATCGCGGCGCATGGCGCGCCTCCTTCTGTGGGGGTGGACAGGCGATTACGAGCAACGAGGCGCGCCCGGGAGCGTGTTGCCGGAAGAGATGACGTAGATGTTGGTGATCCAGCCGCCGTACTGGGGCAGATACGCCCACCAGTCGTTGACGTAGGGCGGGACCGAGACCTGCCCGCCCTGACGCTGGCACCCGACGAGGACGTCCACCCCGGCCGGCAGAGTCGTGAGGGCGGCGGAGGAAGTGGTGGCGGAGGCGCGGACACGGACACCACTGCCCCACGTGGCGAAGCGGGTGCCGGAGGGGCGGACGGCTCCGGGGACGTCCAGGGAGCCGGTGAGGGCGGTGACCTTGCTGTACGCGGTGCCGTACGGAGTGCCGTCGGGGTGCAGGGTGAGGACGGCGACCACCGTCCGGTCGTCGGGCCCCACGGTGCCGGTGGTGTGCAGAGCGTCGGACGTCAGATCCACCGCGGTGGCGGAGGCGCCCCCGGAGGGAGACGCATCGCTGGTGGAACTCATTCGGGATCCGGGCCCCTCTACGCCGTCTGCCGGAATGGACGTGCGGGGACCTGCGCCCGCGACGCGGCCGGGCGTGGGAGCCGGAGACCCGGCGGAGGAGGCGCAGCCCCCGGAGGCGAATCCGGACCAGCCCTGCTTGACCGCCCGCGGTCCGTCGAACGCGGACGGCAACCCGAACCCCTGGTCGAAGCCGTCGGCGGCACACCTCTCGGACCGGTGCAGGGCCCCCATGACGAGGTCCCGGACCGGGGTCGGTGCCGCGTCGAGGAGATAGCGGTAGACGCGGACGGTGTCGGCGGCGGTGGTCGCCGTGTAACCCCAGTAGCCCGGATAGGCAGCCGGTGGCGGGGCCGTACCGGTGAGCCCCAGACGGGGCACCATCCTGGAGACCACGGCGCTGCCGCCACCCGCGGACCAGTAGTGATTCGCGGCGGCGTCGTCACTCCTGCTCAGCATCGCCTCCAGCCGGTCGCGGTCCGCCTGCGGCAGCTCGTAGTCGGGCCCCCGGTTCCACACGAAGTCCAGTGCGAGCAGCAACTTGACCACGGATGCGGCACGGAACGCGCGGTCCGCCTGGAAGGACTCGGTGAAGCGGCCGGTGAGCCGGTCGAACACCGCGACGCCCGCCGTGACGTCAGCGGGGATGTCCACGACGGTGCGGGCCTCCGTTCCCCGCCCCTTCCCCTCGGCCTCGGATTCCCCCGTCGCGGGACCAGCGGGCGGGAGCACCACCGATGCGGCGGGGGAAGGACTGTAGCGAGCGGCGTCGGCGGCGTCGGCCGGCTCGACGGGTACGGCCAAGGCGGATCCGGTCAGCGCGAACAGTAGCCCGGCAGTGGTGAGAGCGGCGCCGAGAAGACACGGGCGGCGGGCAGCACGGAGCGAGGTCATGGGAGTTGGGGGCTCCTTCGGGGCACGGACGCGCCGGGGCCGACGGCCTGGGGACGCTGTGGCACGTGGAGCCACGGTGGTGGGACCGCGCGGGAGGCGCAAGCAATTCGTCCCTGCTCGAAGGAGCGCGGCGCACGCTTGTCAGCGATACGGGCCCTCGCTACGTTCCCGACGTCTCCCCGCGCCTCGGCCCGGCTCCGTCCGGGCCGCCTTCCCCACCAGGAGTATTCGTGAGGTTCCTCAGACGCCTTCCCGCTCTGTTCGTCGCCGCCTTGACGGCCCTGGCCGGACTGTCGGTCGCCCCGGCACAGGCGGGGGAGGCCGGTACGACGGCCGCGCCCGCCTTCAAGGCGCCCTACCCCTGCGGCCAGCGCTGGACGTACAGCCACCACTCGGCCGAAGTACGCAGGGCGCTGGACTTCGTGCGCTCCGACGGCGGTGCGACGGCGGGCACCCCGGTGCTCGCTTCGGCAGCCGGCACGGCGACCCGTTACTCGCAGCCCAGCGGTGCCGGCAACTACGTGGCCATCGACCACGGTGGCGGCTGGAAGACGTACTACTTCCACCTCTCCGCCTACTCCGTCCCCAGCGGAGCGTCCGTCGCCCAGGGGCAGCAGATCGGCGTCACCGGCAGCACCGGCAACTCCTCCGGGGCACACATCCACTACGAGCAACTGCTCAACGGGGTGGGGCAGAACATCGTCATCAACGGCGCCGCCCTCTCCTACCCCGGCAGCTACAACCAGGCGTACCTGAACAGCGACAACGGCTGCGGCGGCAGCGGCCTCCCCTTCAACACGTGGGGCAGCGGCGTGAACGTCCGTTCCGACGCCCGCGTCAGCGCGCCCGTCGTCACCACCCTCGCCGGCCCCACGGCTGTGCGCGTGCTGTGCCAGAAGCAGGGTGACACCGTCAACGCCGAGGGGTACAGCAACAACTGGTGGAGCAAGCTGCGTGACCAGAACGGCTTCATCAGCAACATCTACATCGATCACCCGGACGCCAAGCTGCCCGGTGTCCCGCTCTGCTGAGTCACCGCCAAGGCTCGTAGGTGGTCCGGCCGGCGCGCAGTTCCGGTCGGACCGCCGCACATTCCGGCCGGACCGACGCCGGGACGCACCAGTATTCTGGCATGCATGCGTCATTTCTGTGATGCGCGTAGAGTTCCGCTGAGCGGGCGTCACCGGCGCCCGTGACCACCGGGGGTGCGCGTGCTACGGGTGGACTTCACGAGCCAGGAACTGGCCCGCTTACGCGTCGCGTCCGGCGTGGACCCGCTCTGGGAGACCGCGCTGAGTCTGCACCTCCTGCAGAACCGCCAAGCACCGCTCACATTCGGGACATGGCGCCGGGAAGTGGGCGCTGCCCTGCGGCGGTCCGGCCTTGTCCCCGTGACACGCGCACTGACGCGACTCTGCCCGGACGGCTCCTACTTCCCCGACTTCCTCACGCCCGGCCGCGGGGACACGGATCTGGAGACCGGGCTCGACCGGCTGCTCACCACACCTCGACACCGCCTCCGCACCGAGATCGCCCGGCTCCACGCCCACACCGCAGGCCCGGTCCCGGCCGGCCTGCGCACGCTGGCCGACGGGCGCCCCGAAGCGCTGCGCCGCCTCGTAACGGCCCTGCGCGCCTACCACCAGGTCGCCGTCGAGCCCTACCTCACCGCGATGCGCGCGCAGGCGGCGGCCGACCGGACCGTACGCGCCCAAGCCGTCCTCAGCCACGGCGCGGAGGGCCTGCTCACCGGGTACGACCAACTGCCCGGATGGCGCTACCGGGAGGGGAGGCTGCGCGCCCCGTACCCTGTCCAGCGTGAACTGCGCCTGCGGGGCAGGACGCTGACGCTCGTGCCGGCCTTCTTCTGCGTGCGCGCCCCGCTCGCCCTCGTCGACGAGGAACTGCCGCCGGTCCTCGTCCACCCCCTCTCGCCCGCGCCCGGCTGGCTCGAACGCAGCCGCTCCGGCGGGGACGCCCCGGTGGCGCAGCTCATAGGCGCCTCCCGCGCCGAACTCCTCCGGATGCTGGACCGACCGATGACCACGATGGACATCGCCGCGGCGCTGCGCCTCGCGCCGTCGACGGCCAGCCGGCACGCAACCGTGCTCCGTGAGGCGGGACTGCTGCTCTCCCAGCGTCAGGGCGTGCGGGTGCTCCACCATCGGACGGTGCTCGGCCGGGCGGTGCTGGAGGGCGTACTGAAGTGAGCCGTCGTGCAGGCGGTCCGGAATCCGGTGCGGGGGAGGGGGGACGGGCGGAGCCGGGTTGAGCACCCGTCACCCCGACGTCCTTCAGTAGGCGTGTCCCATGTGGGCCAGAGCCTGCTTGAGCAGCACTCCGTGACCGCCCGGCATCTCGCTCTGCACAGCAGGTGAGGCCGCCTCCTGCGGGCTGAACCAGACCAGGTCCAGTGCGTCCTGCCGCGGGCGGCAGTCTCCGGCCACCGGTACGACGTACGCGAGGGACACCGCGTGCTGCCGCGGATCGTGGAACGGGGTGACCCCCGTGGTGGGGAAGTATTCGGCGACGGTGAAGGGCTGCAACGAGGCCGGGACACGCGGCAGGGCCACCGAACCGAGATCCTTCTCCAGGTGGCGCAGCAAGGCGTCACGGACCCGCTCGTGGTGCAGGACGCGGCCGGACACGAGGGCGCGACTGATGGTTCCGTCGGAGCCGATCCGGAGGAGCAGCCCGATGCTGGTGACGTCGCCGCTCTCGTCCACCCGCACAGGGACGGCCTCGACGTACAGGACGGGCATCCGGGCCCTGGCCATGTCCAGTTCGTCCGTGGTGAGCCAGCCGGGCGTGGTTTCCGTCATGTCAGACATCGCTTGATCATACTTACCCGGCTGGGATTCTGGTCGCATGTCCCACGGCCCGCTCGTCTCTGGTGATGAGGCGTGCGGGGTCATCACGGCTGCCCCCGGGCCACCGCCAGCAGGACCACGCCCAGGCCCGGTCCTCCACAGGGGGGCTCAGCCGTCGTCTCCAACGCCTCGATCGGGTGCGCTCATGTCCCCCGTGGCAGGAGTGCCGTCGGCGAGCCCGTAGCGCAAGTAGACGGTTCCTGTCGGACTGGCTACCGGAGGTGCGAGGAGCGCGACGTTGGTGGGCACCGCACCGTCGTCGAACACCTTCTTCCCGACGCCGAGCACGATCGGATGCAGCCAGAGGTCGAGACGGTCGAAGAGCTTCTCGCGTAGGAGGCTCTGGACGAGGTTCAGGCTCCCGACGACCTTCACGTGCTCGTGCCGCTCACGGACCTCGCGCACCGACTCGGCGAGGTCCGGGCCGAGCTGCGTGGACCCGGCCCACGCGAGGTCGGGCCTGCCGCGAGACGCCACGTACTTCGGGACGCTGTTGAAGAGCGTGGCGATCTCGTTGTCCTCGCCGCCCTCCTGGTGAGGCCAGTAGGCGGCGAAGATGTCGTACGTCCGCCGGCCGAGCAGAAGCGCGTCCGTGCCCTCGTACGCGGCACCGACCTGCGCCCCGGCGACCTCGTCCAGCAGGGGCGCCTGCCAGCCGCCGAACGGGAACCCCACCGGGTCCTCGTCAGGGCCGCCGGGCGCCTGCCCGACGAGGTCGAGGGTCGCGAACAGCTCAATGTGGATGAGTCCCATGGCTTACTCCCGATGAATCGTTTGTCTCCCTACAGAGGTAGACCCGCGGATGCCCGCAGGCTCATCGCCACGACGGAAAACGGTTCACTCTCCCGCCGGCCCACAGCGCTCACTCGACAGGTCGGGCCGGCGGGGACGCCACGCCCCCGCCCGCATGATCCCTTCTGCAGGGCTGGGCTCTCAGTCGTCGGCTATCTGCAGGGCCAGGGTGAAGTGCTCACCGTCCGTCCCCGCGAGCAGACGGTCGAACAGCGGGGTGAGTCCATTCACCGCGCCACATTCGGTGTCGTGGTTGGTCCACCACCTGGCCCCCGGTCCGAGCAGGGACACCACCCGGTCAGCCGCGCGCCCGGCGGTCTCGACAGGCTGGTGCCGGTGGCTCGGCCAGACCAGGTCGACGGTCGCGACCTGGGTCAGGAACGAGGCGGCTCCGTGCGTCTCCACCGCTTCCAGAGAGGCGCAGATCTCCGGGACGGACGGCGGGGAGTATTCGGGCAGGAAGCGCCGCCAGGCATCATCCGCTGCGATCGCGGCGAGCAGTGTGCGGATCCTGGCTGCCAGCTCCGGCAGACCGGGTTCCGGCTCGGTGAACCGCCCGGCCGCTACGTACACCCGCATCGGCGTGGACAGATCTGCCATGCCGGCTTCCAGCTCGGCCAGGACCTCCATGGACGTCACAGCATGATTCTGCCGTACACCCCAGCCCCTCGTCGCTCCGTACCATGGACGAACGATGCGGGGGAAGTCACAGCAACGCAGCGATACCCTCCCGGTTTTCGGGCAGCCCAGCCGCACGGAACCACAACATGTTCCCGCCGATGCCGCCCGTCGCCTCGTCGGTGTCCACGAAGGCCCGTAGCAGGGCGCGTTGGGCGAAGGTGAGCGGGTGGGCCGGGTCGTAGCCACCGGCAAAGGCTCTGAGCAGGATCGGCCCGCGTTCGAAGTCGACGACCGACGTGCCGCAGGCGGCCACGATGCCGATCGCCACCGGTGCCACCTCCTCGAATGACGCGGCCAGGGCGAGCGCGGACCGCAGCACGGTGAACCGGAACCACCCGTCGAGCCCGGGCAGCGGCTCGGGAAACCATCCGTCCGTCGTTCGGGGGTCCCGCAGGGCGTCGAGAAGGACGGCGAGAGCGCGTGCTCGATCAACATGGACGGGACCGAGCGCGGCACAGACCCGCACGGCCGGGTCGGAGTCGGCGAGCAGGTCGGAGGTGTCCACCTCCCACAGGCTGAGCGCCCGCGCCACACTCGCTCGCTCGCGTCGACCCGCCGCGGCGCCCAGGTGGGCCCGCAGCAGCGCGGCGGCCGGCGGCACCCGGCCGGCGAGCCCTGGGGCGAGCAGAAGGGGCACTGCGGCGCCGCGCGCGGCCTCACGAACGTGGGGGTCGGGAGAGGAGAGGAACGGCTCGACGGCGTCGTACAGGGCGGGGCGTATCTCCCGGCACGCGTGCAGCGCGGCAAGCTCGTCCGGGTCGCGCTCGCGTCGTATCCCGTCGTGCCAGGGCGCCCACTGCCAGTCGGTTCGGTCGCGCACCAAGTCCTCCCCGTAGGCGGCCGACTCGGCCACCTGCCCCAGCCAGACGAGCAGGGCGGCCCGCAGGCTGCGGGGCGGCCCGTCGTCCCACGGGAAGTGCCCCTCGTGCTCCGCGAGGCCCATGGGGTGGTCGAGGATCGCGGCGACGAACAGCGCCGCCGGCGCCGTGACGGTGTACAGCGAGCCCTGGTGCAGCACGCCCATGTCCAACGCGGCCAACGCCACCGACCGCACCCCGGGATCCTCGTCCACGAGGGAGCACAGCGACACGGGTATATCCCCGGCGGGACCGTATGCGTGTCGGAGGGAACCCCAGTCCGTCACCGACAGCAATTCCCGGGCCACCGTGGGCAACCCGCTCAGAATTCGCTTCGCGCGCACACTTTCGCCGTCCGGCGATACGGAGTCGTCAGCCGTCACTGCTGGCTCCCCACACCGGAGCGGAGCACGAACGCCGCATTTCGCACATGGGCCAGAGCTATCTCCGTGTGCCGTTCGACGGCGAGGGGACGGCCGGTTGGCCCGAGTTCGAGGAGGGGGCGCTCGCCGACCGGGCGAGTGCGGGAGCACGAGCAGGTGAACCCTGGATCACTGGTCATGGTGCTGGAGCCTAGTGACGGCCTCTGACAGAACCTCAGGCTGGAGTCCCACCCACCGCCTTGGTGGGACCGCCAACCGGCGTGCTCAAGCGTCCACTCTCGGCATGGCCTGGTTCGGCGGCCGGCCCGCATGCCGACTGCCGCAAGTCCGTGGCAGAAGCCGCGTTCAGGTGAGGCGCCCGGCTCAGGCAGTCCGTCGTGCCGTGGTGAGGTTGGCGATGAGCTCGGCGCGGGTCTGGTGCTCGTGTGCGTTCCACGCGGGTTGGCCGGGACCGCTGCGCCATGACTCGCTGAGCGGGCTGTTGTCGACGGTGTCGAACCCGAACTGGTCGTACAGGCGTGTCGCGAGTTCCACCGCTTCCGGGAAGTTGCTGGAGGCCGACAGCGCGAGCCGGCCGGGTGTGCCCGCCGCTCTTCCCGCCGTGGTGATGCGGGGGGCTTGGATATGAGTGAAAGCCTTGACGACCTTGGATCGTGGCAGGTGCTCCTGACGGAGCTCGTGAACGGTCTTCTCGCCCGAGTCGATTGCCGGAATATGGCCGTCGCGCCAGATCATGTAGTTGTTCGTGTCCAGCACGATCTTTCCTGCCAGTTGCTGTACGGGCATATCGTTGATCAGTTTGAGAGGTACCGCCACGACGACGAACTCTCCGGCGGCGGCGGCTCCGGCAGCGGTTGCGGCGTGCGCCGACGGACCCAGCTCGTCGATGAGACCGTTCAAGGTCCCGGGGCCTCGTGAATTGGCGATGACGACGTCGTAGCCGTTCACGATCGCCGCGCGCGCGATCTGACTGCCGACTTCGCCTGCACCGATGATGCCGATCACAGTCATGGTCCCTCGTTCCTGTGTCTGGCGGGGCGGCTGTGGCCGGCAGGCAGCGCAGCGTCGCTCGCGGGTCGCGGACGGCCGGGCGAGGCTCCTCCCTACCCGGCCGTCCGGCCGCGGTCCGCCGGGCAGGACACCGTGCCACCCTGACCACGGCCGTGCCGATCCCCGGGACTGCTCCGGTGCGCTGACGTGCCACCCGGCCGGCCGGGCGCAGCCGTCTTCGTGCTCAGATCTGGTTCAGGCCGCCGTCGACGTACAGGCTCGAACCCGTGATGAAGCTGCTCTGCTCGGAGGCGAGGAAAGCCACGGCGGCGGCGATCTCCTCCGGGCGAGCCAGTCGACCGAGCGGGACTTGCGCCGCCAGCTGCTGCCGCAGACCGGCGGCCTGCTCCGGATCGGGAGCGAGTCCCGACAGGCCAGGGGTGTCGGTCGGGCCGGGCGTGACGGCGTTGACCCGGATCCTGCGGCCCTTGAGCTCATTGGCCCAGGTCCGGGCGAAAGACCGGGTGGCGGCCTTGGAAGCCGCGTACACCCCGAACGCCTCCGCACCGACGTCCACGTTGGTGGAACCGTTCAGGATCACCGAGGCGCCGTCGTTGAGCAGAGGCAGCGCCTTCTGGACGGTGAACAGTGTGCCCCTGACGTTGATCCCGAAGAGCGTGTCGAAGTGCTCCTCCGTGATCTGCTCCAACGGGACGAACGCGGCAACGGAGGCGTTCGCGAACAGGACGTCCAGACCCTGCCCCCGGTTCTGGACCGCCTCGTAGAGCCGGTCCAGATCGGCCAGGTCCGCGATGTCGCCGATCACACCCGTCGCCGAGCCGATCGTCTCGACGGCCGCGTCGAGTTCCGCCCTGCGCCGGCCGGTGATGAACACGTGCGCCCCCTCGGCAGCCAGCCGCACAGCGCTGGCCAGGCCGATACCAGTGCTGCCCCCGGTGACGAGAGCGGTCTTTCCTTCCAACAGTCCCACGGCAGTAACCTCCCTAGAGTTCCGCATCGATCGATGCGGAAGTCGAACCGTAGCACTTCTGCATCGTTCGATGCGGAAGGTAGTCTGTGGGGGTGGGCACCAAACAGAGCCGCTCCATCGGCCGACCGCGGGGATTCGACACCGAAGAAGCACTTGAGCGCGCCATGCTGGTCTTCTGGGAGCACGGCTACGAGGGCGCCAGTCTGGCCACCCTCACCGACGCGATGGGCATCTCCACCACCAGCATGTACGCGGCCTTCGGCAACAAGGAGGAGCTCTTCCGCAAGGCTCTGGAGCGCTACACCGAAGGCCCGAGCGCATACCTGGACCGCGCCCTCAGGGAACCGACCGCCCTCGGCTCCGTCACCGCGATCCTGACCGGCACCATCCTGACCACCACAAGCCCGGCCCACCCCCGCGGTTGCATGGGAGTCCAGAGCGCCCTGGCCGCCGGTGACTCCGGACGGACCGTCCGTGACCTGCTCGCCGCCTGGCGAAACAACGGCTGCTCCTCCCTGCGGCAGAGGTTCGAGCGAGCCGTGGACGACGGTGACCTGCCTCCGCAGGCAGACCCGGCGCTCCTGGCCCGCTACGTCACCACCCTGGCCTTCGGCATCGCCGTGCAAGCGGCGAGCGGCGTCAGCCGCGCAGAACTCCAGGCGATGGCGGACGCCGCGCTACGCAACTGGCCACTCTGCTGAGTGCCGTCAGGCATCGGACACGTAGCACCTCCACAGCCAACGTCTGCCGTGCGCTGGGCGATGCGGCCGATGGCGCACAGGTGCCGCAGGCAACTCGGGGAGCTGGAAGGAGTACCGGCCGAGCGGAGCGCGCATCGTCGCTCACCGGGGCGTACTCGCCCCGGAACGCCCCAGGATTTCACTCGAAGGTGTACGCAGTGGACGGGTGACCGACGCGCCCGTCGGATTCCCGTCCCAGGGGCTCAGCCGCAGCCGTGCTCCACGTGATCGGTGAAGGAGCTCAGCAGGCCACCAGCCTGGCCGCGTCCGCGGTGAAGACGGCCCGCCCGGCGGCGATCCGGCGGTCCCGGTCGGGGCCGGGGCGCACCAGCCGGTCCAGCGAGCTGAGCAGCGTGATGTCGTCGGCGACATGCTCGGTGATGCCCGCATCGGCCATCTCGCTCACGCCCTCCGCCCCATGGCCGGGTATCGGCCGGTATCCGACGACCGGCACCCCGGAGGCCAGGGCCTGCACGGCCGTCTGTCCCGCAGCGTTGTCGACCAGCGCGCTGGATACCGCCATCAGGTCGGGCAGGTCCTCGATCCAGCCCAGCGCGAGGACGCCGGGGAGCCCCGAGGCTCGGGCCCGCAGCTTTTCGTCCCTGCCGCACAGGAGCACCGGCAGGTGGCCTGCCCCGGCGAGCAGGAGCGCGGTGTCGGTCAGCCTCTGGCCCACACCCCAGGCCCCGGCCGACACCAGCACGGCAGGCCGGCCTGGGCCACGCCGAGCCAACTCCCGCGCCCAGCGGGTCGGCGGTCGGCCCGTGTCTGTGTGGCCGGCCTCGGCGAAGGCCGCGGGTACGACTGGTCCGCACACCTTTGCCGGGCGTCCGGTCGCGGCGCGCACTCGTGCCGCGGCGGCGCCCGTAAGACACAGGTACAGGTCGTTGCCCGGGTGGAGCCACTGCCGGTGCACGGCGAAATCGGTGACCACGACCGTGCTGGGTGGGCAGTCCCCATGGGCGGCCCGCAGCCGCCCTGTGACCTGAGCGGCCTGGTGGAAGGTGGAGACGAGCGCGTCCGGGCGCCAGCGGTCGACGACGTGGCGAAGGCGGGGCTCAAGGACGGCGGCCAGCGGGCCGGTGCCCGGCGCCCAGCCGTTCCGCCCGACGGGGGCCCCACGGTCGCGGAAGAACGCCGTGTAGACCGCTTGGTAGGCCCACGGGCACCGATGGAGCGCCGTACGGTAGGCGGCGCGCAGCCCGCGGCCGGCACCGGGGGGCAGCAGGTTCAGGAGGTCCACGCAGGCGGTCCGGTGGCCGTCCGCCCGCAGGCGTCCGGCCAGCTCGGCAGCGACGGCGTCGTGACCGGCACCCATGCTTGCGCTGACTATCAGAAACCTACCCATTCCTGAATGTTCTCGGAGGAAGGCCGGTGTGCCAAACCCGCACCGGGTACGCCGTTAGGCCAGTGAGGCCATGCGCGTTTGCCCGTGCGCCGGTTGCATGAAGGATGACTCAGTACGGTCCGGTGCAGGCTGGCTCGGAAAGGAGCTCAGCACGTCGGCGGCCACGAAGGACGGAAGGCCCATGCGCGCGAGCCCCCCACCCCGCGGTAACCCCGCAGTCGAAGCCGACGTGTCGCCGTCGGCCGCGGCCGGCCAGGCTGCCCGCAGCCGGCGGAAGGTCGTGCTGATCACCGGTGCCTCCTCCGGTATTGGCGCCGAAGTCGCTTCCCGGCTGTCGGCGACCGGCCGGTGGGAGCTGCTGCTCAGCGGACGGGACGAGGAGCGGCTCGGCGAGGTCGCCGCCCGCACCGCCGGTACCTCGCTGCCGATGGACCTGGCTTCCCAGGAGGGCTGCCGAAAGCTGGCCGAGGCGGCCCTGGCGCACAGCGGCAGGGTCGACGCACTCGTCGCTGCAGCGGGGCTCGGCTGGGCGGGCGCCTACACCGACATGACACCTGCTGCAGTGAATCGTCTGGTGAGCGTCAACGTCTGCGCCGTCCTCCACCTCGTCAGCATGGTGCTGCCGCAGATGGTGTCCCGCGGGTCGGGGCGGCTGGTGCTGATCGGCTCGGTGGCCGGGCGGTTCGGCGTGCGGGGCGAGGCGGCATACTCGGCGACGAAGGGCGCGCTGATCCCCTTCGCGGAGAGCCTGCGATACGAACTCCAGGGCACAGGCGTCCAACTCTGCCTGGTACTGCCGGGCCCCGTCGACACACCGTTCTTCGCCCACCGTGACGCCCCGTACACGCGCTCCTGGCCCCGGCCGGTACCAGTCGGGCGGGTAGCGGCAGCAGTGGAGCAAGCACTGGCCGGGGGCCGGGACGAGATCACCGTGCCGCGCTGGCTGGGCGTCCCCGGCCGAGTGCAGGGCATGGCCCCGCACCTCTTTCGCAGGCTGGCCATGCGCTTTGGCTGACCGGCTTCCGAACAGTGGAACGAATGCGGGGTCGTGACACGTGATCGTCCTTTCCGTGGCTCTGGCGCTTTTCGCCGCGCTCGGGAACGCGGCTGCCTCCGTACTGCAGCGACGCGCCGCAGTGGTCGACCTGCCCGACGCCTCCGGCGGCAGCCTCGTCGACCGGTTCGGCTTCGTCCGCCGTCCGGCCTGGCGCTGGGGGGCGGGACTGCTGGTCGTCTCCGGGGTCGCGCAGGCCCTCGCCCTGGCGACCGGTCCACTGTCAGTGGTTCAGCCGGTGATGGCGACGGAGCTGTTGTTCACGCTGGTGCTGGCTGCTGTCGCGTTCCGCTGGCCGCCCGGGACCCAGACCTGGGTGGCGTTCTTCGGTATGGCGCTGGGTCTGGCAGTGTTCCTTCTCCTGGCCGATCCGGCGGGCGGCGTGGAGACCGTTCCTCCGAAGAGGTGGCTCATCAGCGCCGTGCCCGCCGTTGCCGTCTCGATCGTGCTGGTCGTCGTGGGCACGAGGCTGCGGGGCTCGGCTCGGGCAGCGTTGCTGGGGTCGGTGACAGCCATCGGCTTCTCCTTCACTGCGGCCCTGATCAAGGACGTGCTCGGTCTGGTGCCGGGCGGTCTCGGGGACCTGTTCACCACGTGGCAGATCTACGCGGCCGCAGCCGTCGGCCTGGGCTCCTTCCTGATGCTGCAGGCCACGCTGCGGGCCGGCTCCCTGGCGGCGTCGCAGCCCGCGCTCACCCTCGGCGACTCGCTGCTGAGCGTCGTGTTGGGCGTGTCGTTGTTCGAGGAGCGGATCTCTCTTGGCTGGAGGGTGTTGCCGGAAGTGGCATCGCTCGGGCTCATCGCATTCGCCTGTGTGCGTCTGAGCACGTCACCTTTGGTCTCGGGCAAGGAGGCGCAGCGATGGTGAGACGACCTGCCTCGGAGAGTGCGGGCGTTGTGTCCGCAGCCGCGGCCGGTGCGCTGGCCGCGGCTGCCGTGTGGCACGTGGGCCCCGCCGCCACCTGGCTGCCACCTGTACGGAGGATCCTCTGCCCCGCGCTGGACGGCCGAGGCCGTCCCGACCACGTGGCGCTGACATTCGACGACGGGCCGGACCCGGCCAGTACTCCGTACTTCATGCGCGTGCTCGCCGAGCACGACGTGCGGGCCACGTTCTTCCTCGTCGGCGCTTCGCTGCAACGCTGTCCGGCCCTGGGCCGGGCGCTTGTGGCCGGTGGGCACGAGGTCGCCGTGCACGGCTGGCAGCACGACCGCCCCTGGCTGCCCGCGCCGTTGCGCGACGCGCGGGAAGTGGCGCGAGCCGCCGACTCGGTACGGCGGATCTGCGGGACGGCACCGCAGTGGTACCGGCCGCCCTACGGCATCCTCACCGGCGGTCGACTGGCTGCTGCCCGCCGCGCTGGGCTGCGACCCGTGTTGTGGTCGACGTGGGGCAGGGACTGGACGGAAAACGCTGATGCCCGCTCAGTGAAGGCATCGGTCCTCAGGGATCTGACCGGCGGTGGCACCGTGCTGCTGCACGACGCGGGCGGGTGGAGCGCCCCCGGCGCGTGGCGGGCCACGCTGGGCGCGCTGCCCGGCCTGCTCGCCGAGTGCCGTCGGCTCGGCCTGAGAGTAGGCCCGCTGGGCGAGCACGGCATCGGACACAAGGATGCGCTCCGGCGCCCCCCTTTGTTCCGGCCCCGGTTCTAGAGGGCCGTTCGTCCTGCTGCTCAGATACGCCGCGCCGTGCCGGGCAATTACGCGCACTGTGCTGGGCTCGGCCTGCATCGCTGGTTCCTCCGGCTCATAGCGTTGCAGGGCCTTCGGGTGCATCTCACGCCAGCTCAACTTGACCGTACGGTTGACCGTAGGTCGCGAGGTATGGCGCCAGGGAAAGGAGTGGCCCCTATGCCCCAAGGGATCGCTGTACTCGGCGCGGGTACGCGTCTTGGTGCCTCGGTGGGCCGCTTCGGGCGGAAGGCCTCTTTGTCGCAGCTATTCGTGATCGCTGCCCGTGCCGGGCTCAGGCCATGCTCTGGACGGCGTACAGGGCGCCGAGGGCGGCGGCGAGGGCGCCGAGCAGGAGCCGGAGTGCGGTCTCGGGCAGGCGGGGTTGGAGCCGCGCGCCGAGGTAGCCGCCGATGAGTCCGCCCGCGCCGCTGGCCAGGCCCAGCCACCAGTCGGGCGCGACGGGCCCGGGGCTCGCAAAGGCCAGCACGGTGTAGGTGGCGGCGCCGGCCAGCGACGTGGTGAAGGTCGCGGCGAGGGTGGCCGGTGCGATGCGGGCCAGGGGCATGCCGCGCGCGGCGAGGACGGGGCCGAGCAGGGAACCGCCGCCGATTCCGTAGATCCCGCCCACCAACCCCACGGTCAGGGCGAGGGCGGCGAGTGCGGGCGCCGACGGTACCGCAGCGTCGGGTCGCGTGCGTGCGGGGCGCAGGGTGCGCAGACACAGCCAGGTGCCGAGGGGCAGGAGGAAGGCGGCGACCAGGAGGCGGAAGACGTCGGGGCCGGGGAGGGCGAAGACGCGGATGGCGGCGCCGGCGATGACGCCGGGCAGCGTCCAGGCGACGAGGCGTCGGGCCAGGCTGCCGCGCAGGGCGCCGTTACGGCGGTAGCGCCACAGGGCGCCTGGCCCGGCGACCACGTTGAACAGCAGGTTCGTCGGTGTGACCGCAGGGCTGGGTACGCCGAGGAGGCTGAGCTGGACCGGGAGGAGGAAGACGGCTCCGGACACGCCGACCGGAGCGGTCACTGTCGAGATCAGCAGGCCGGCCGCGAAGCCGGCCCAGATCGTCCACTCCACTGCTGCCCCTGCCGTTCCTCGATCGCCCGGTCAGTATCGACGGAACGTGTGCAGGGAGCGCGAACCGGTAACGAGATGTTCACACAGCAGGTGCGGACCGGCTTGCAGCTGCTGCGTCCGGCTCCGCCGCGACGGCGCTGACGGGTGCCGGGGGAGCCCTGACCGGAGGAGGGGAATCCCTGCGGGCACTCGCACGCGCGGCTGACGACCGGCGTCAATTGGCCGACGACTTCACCCCGCCACGCGACAGCGACGAGAAGGACGGCAACGGTAAGCCAGCCCCCGGCCGCATCGACGAACCAGAAGCCGGGCTCGCCACGGTTACCACGGCGAGTGCCTGAAGCCGGATGCTCGTACCGAGCGGTGTGGAGGCGCTTGCGCGGCCGGTCGGCGGTCCAGTGGGTGAGCGGAGCTGCCGTCAGGCCGATGCAGAAGGCGTACACGGCGACCAGCAGCTCCACCCGTGATCACGCGACTCCCGGACCTTCGCTGATCGGTGTCGGCGGCGCGACCGGCAGCAGCTCTGCGAGGAGCGGTGCGCTCACGCCGAGGTGGCGGGGAGAGCGGCGAGGAACTCGCGGACGTGACGGAGCCAGGTCGCTCGGTCGGCCGCGTTCGGGACATGGGCGGCGCCGGGCAGTTCGATCAGCCGGGCGCCCGGTATGCCGGCCGCCAGGCGGTACGAGCTTTCGGGCAGCACCAGCCGGTCACCGGTCGGCACCACCACCAGGGTGGGAGCAGACACCTTCGCCAGGTCCGACCGTACGTCCACGCGGGACACCAGGTCGAAGTGATCCAACGTGCCCGGCGGCATCGCGGTCAGGGTCTGGGCGACTGATGCGTCGAGGTCGGCCGGTTCGAGGCCCGCCAGATCCACGGGGGACATGCAGGACAGGAGGGCGAGTCGTGCCAGGTCGTCCCACTGGCCTGCGGCCGCCAGGGACTTGATCAGCTGGGCGGTGAGCGCCAGTACGGGGTCAGCGGTAGGGAAGCCTGCGGTAAGGACGAGGGCCCGGACACGGTCGGGGTGCCGGGTGGCGATCCGGACGGCCACGGCGCTGCCGAGGGACTCTCCCAGAACGGCGAACGAGTCCTGACCCGTCACCACGGCGGCCGCGACCAGACGGTCGGCGAGGTCATCCAGATCCAGGGGTTCGACGGTCACGGCGGAGCCACCGGCCCCGGGGTAGTGCGGGCCGACGAGAGTGTGGTCCTGGGCGAGGTCGTCGAGGACGAAGCCGAAGTTCCCCTCGATGCCGCCGCCGGCGCCGTGCGCGAGCAGAAGAGCGGGGCCGCGCCCCCGCACGAGAACGTCGAGCTGAGAGGCGGGAAGCGTGTGATCAGTGGTCATGGCGCCGACGCTAAACTCCGACATCAGTGTCAGAGTCAAGTCGCGGCGCAGCAAGGGGAGCAGGAATGAGGCGAACGGCATGCGCATGAAGGAGATGGTGCGGCGTACCGGGGTCCATGAGCGGCTGCTCCGCTACTACGAACAGCAAGGACTCCTGACGCCGGACAGGATGCCCAGCGGCTACCGCGTCTACGGCGAGTCGGACGTCGAGACAGTGCGCCGCATTCGCTGTCTGCTGGCGGCAGGCCTGCCGACCGCTCTGATCGCCCAGGTCCTGCCGTGCATCCGGGCGGACGACGAGCACCTCGTGCCCACCTGCCCGGACCTGCTCGCCCAACTGCGCCACGAGGGCGAGCGCATCACCCGCGCCATCGAAGATCTCCAGGCGTCGCGCGCGCTCCTCGACACCATCATCACCGCCGCGCCCTGAAGGGCGCCGAGACACTGAGGCGGCCTCATCCGCCCCCCGGAGAGCTCTTCGCCGCTTCTGCGGCGGTGGGGCATCACCAGCCAACCGTGCGGGGGTAGCGGCCGTCGGCGATGGTCATCGCCTTGCCGACGGCGGCCTTCGCTCCGGATTCCGCCCCTGCTGTGCAGTCGTTGCGGTTGCCGGGCATGGGATCACCGACCACGACAGCGTCCAACCGCCTCCCTGCGCGGCTCGAACGCTGCCCGCTTTCTCCGCTGGAGCGGCAAGGGCGCCTCCAGTGCACGGGGGTGATCGCCGAGCGGCAGTCCTGCATGCGCCATGTCGGGCGAGTGACGTGGCCGGCAGCGTTCGCCCCGTTCGCGACACCCGGCACGCACACCCACCGCACCCGCCGAAGACCCAAGTGCGTTCAGCACGAGGGCCTCCGGCCGGCACGCCGACAGCACGCACCCGGACGCCGCTCCTTCACGGAAAGAAGTTGCCTGTTGCGGCACCAGGTCCGCGTCAGGCGGACGGAGTCTCGGTCCGGGCGGGCGCCGCCGGGACCTCGCCCTCGTCCAGGGCCACGTCCTTCGTCTCCTTGCCGATGAGGAGGGCGGTCAGGGTGAGGCCGGCCATCACGGAGAGGTAGACGCCGACCAGCCACGGGGAGCCGTCGCCGGCCTCCCAGAGGGCGACCGCGACGAACGGGGCGACGGCCGCGCCGAGGATGGAACTGACGTTATAGGCGATGCCGGAGCCGGTGTAGCGGACGCTGGTGGGGAAGAGTTCCGGGAGCATCGCGCCCATCGGGCCGAACGTCGTGCCCATCAGTGTGAAGCCGAGGACCAGCCACAGGACCACGCCGAGCGTGCCCAGGTTGATCAGCGGCACCCAGACCAGGCCGAAGACGATGATGCCGGCGGTGACCCAGGCGAGGGTCTTACGGCGGCCGTACTTGTCCGCGAGCGGGCCGGAGATCAGGGTGAACGCGGCGAAGAACAGCACTCCGAAGATCATCATCAGGACGAATGTGGTGTAGCTGTAGCCGAGGCCCGGGACGTCCGCGTCCTCGGCGGTGCGGCCGTAGCTCAGCGAGAACGTCGTCATCAGATAGAAGAGGACGTACGTCGCCAGCATCGCGAAGCTGCCGAGGACCAGCTGCTTCCAGTGGTGACGGAAGACGGTGGCCAACGGCAGCTTGCGGACCTTGCCGGTCTCCTGCGTCTTCGCGAAGACCTGCGACTCGACCAGGCGCATGCGCACCCACAGACCGATCGCGACCATGACGGCCGAGAACAGGAACGGGATCCGCCAGCCCCAGCTCTGGAAGGCGTCGGAGGGCTGCGAGGGGTCGGCGCCCGCCGCGGAGGGCAGTAGTGCGCCGATGATCAGGAAGAGGCCGTTGCCGATGATGAACCCGAGGGGTGCGCCCAGCTGCGGGAAGGTACCCCACAGCGCGCGCTTCCCGGCGGGTGCGTTCTCGGTGGCGACCAGGGCCGCGCCGCTCCACTCGCCGCCGAGCGCGAAGCCCTGGGCGAGCCGCATCAGCACCAGCAGCGCCGTGGCGACCCAGCCGGCTTGCGCGTATGTCGGCAGAACGCCGATCAGGAAGGTCGCGATGCCCATCGTCAGCAGCGAGGCCACCAGGGTGCCCTTGCGGCCGAGGCGGTCGCCGAGGTGGCCGAAGACGATCGCGCCGATCGGGCGGGCGACCATCGCCGCGCCGAAGACCGCGAAGGAGGAGAGCAGGGCCGTGGTCGGGTCGCTGCTCGGGAAGAAGAGTTTCGGGAAGACCAGTACCGCGGCGGTCGCGTAGACGTAGAAGTCGTAGAACTCGATCGTCGTGCCGATGAGGCTGGCGATCAGGACGCGCGACCGCGAGTTGGCGGGCGCGGCCTCGGCCGGGGACTGCGACGGGGCCTCGGCGGGCCCGGTAGCGGGAGCGTACATCTCTGGGACTTTCCCACGAGGGCGGAGTACGGCCGTCGACTTGGAGGGCCGACGGTCCCGCACGGCGGCGCAGGACCCCTCGTGGCAAGGCCGCGCGACCGGTGCGGGCGCCGAAACGATCTCATGCATCTCACAGACCGGTTAGGTAACGTCCAGAATGTGGGATTACGGAACCAGTCAGGGGCCGCACCAGCGCGTCCGGGCCGTCCCCTCCCGCGCCTGTGGCCTGGGAAACCGGCGCCCGCACACGTGGACGCTCACACCCCGGCCGCCCCCACGCGGACCGCGAGGTCGAGAAGGCCGCGATCGCTTCCGCGTGGACCCACCAGGCACAGGCCCACGGGGCGGTGCGGCTGTGGACGGGGATGCTGACGGCGCAGCGGCCCGTGAGGCCGGCGAGGCAGGTGAGCTGGGAGGTCTGGGCCCTGGCCTGCTCGATGACAGCCGCCGAGTGCGGCCTCCTCATGGGTGGGGGCCACCGAGGACGCGGACGGCAGGATGAGTACCCGGTCGCCGAGCAGATCGTCGACCAGGTGGCGCCCACCGTGATGCATTGCGCATAAACGCGCACCATCTCAAATCCACATTCACCGACAGCACCGCGGTGTCCGCGATCGCCGGGAACAGCAGCTTCTTCAGCCGCAGCATGCCCCTATTCACGGCCCGGGGTCAGCCCGGACGTAACACCCACGGCCTGTTGTGGACGACTTCGCATGCCGCCCGGGAAAGCTCAATCGTCATTCACCGTGGCTACCGCACGGAAGCTGAGCCAGAACCCGAGTTCCGACAGCACTGCGGTAGCTTCCGGAGCAGCATCAGGGCGTCAGCTCGTCGGAGCGGCCGGCTTGGATGCGGGACCATTGGGCGATGGGGCGTCCGTTCATACGCCAGACCTCGGGGTTCCTGGCGTCACCCCAGGGCTGAGGCCAGCCGTCGGGGGAGTCCTCCCACGCCTCCTGGCGTCCGTAGACGGTCATGTCCAGCAGCCCGTGGGTGGGGGCCATGATCTCGACGCCGCGGCCGCCGGTGTAGTACGTCTCGAACACCCGATCGCCATCGCGGACGTAGCAGACGAGGTGGTGACGCTGCCAGTCACGACCCTCCAGCAATAGCGCCGCCGTGTTCTCGACCGAGTACCACGGCATGTCCAAGCCCAGGAAGTTCCGATAACGGACGCTAGCCTCGTACGGGCCCTTGCAGAGCGTGGCGTATGTGACGTCGCGGGAATGGATGTAGGACAGCTCGCGGACCTGGCAGTTGAAGAACGTGCAGCCCTCGCACTGCTCCGCGGCGGGCCGACCGGGCCACCAGGCGTGGAAGTACGCGATCAGCTGCCTGCGGCCCTCGAAGACGTCGAGGATCGTGACCGGCCCCTCGGGACCGATCACCTCGATGGTGGCGTCGACCTCCACCATCGGCAGCCGTCGCCGCGCCGCCGCGATCGCGTCCCCTTCGCGGGTGTGCGCCTTCTCCCGTGCCATCAGTGCGTCCCGCGCCTCCTGCCAGGTCTTTCTGTCCACCACAGGCGGGAGGGCCGGGCTGGATTCATGGTCGTTCATGATCGCCTCCATGCGTTCGTCGCAGCTCTGCCCACCGCGCTGACCACCGTGTGCGGTGAGATGTGCATCGGGCGGGCCCTGCGGTTCTACAACGAACTGCCCCGCGGAATTCACACAGCTCACCTGGCGGCGGCTGATGAATCCCGTGGACCAGCCTCATGGGCTAGTGGCGGTAGTTGGCGGAGGCGTGCTCGGGTTCGTGCACCACCACGTTCATCTGACCGAGTCGTCAGCGAACGAGAAGTGGGCCCTTGCGGCTGAACCGGCCCCGCAGCCCATGCGCTGCCAGACGGTGCCTCGAGCTGGTCCTGGGAGGCCGTCGCCGGCGGCGGCCCGGGCGCTATGACCGGCTGCGCTCGTCGCGATCGTTCTTCAACCATCCCTCCCCGACCAGCCGGGGCATTCCCGTTCCCGCGCCGCACCGCCCGCCGGGAGATGTCCATCGTGGTCATCTCCTCGAGCTCCGCCGGCAACCCGGGCAAGACAACCCCGCCCGAGCTCGACATGGGTGTATTCGGTCAAGTTCCCTGGGACGCAGAAGCCGACGACCCGCCCGAGACTTCAGCCCACCGGGACGCGCTGCTTCTCGATTTGACTGTCGAACCGTCCGCCTGTGATCCGCTCGACGGCGGCGGGCAGCAGGTAGCGGTCGGTGCGGCAGGGCTGGCGGCGCGGGTCGGCGTCACGCATGCGAGCTTACCCCCTCTCTCGTTCGAGGAGAGCGTGGAACGAGCGCGCGGGTTGGCCCGTGAGGCGCTGGACGGTGTCGGAGATGCGGTCCTCCGCCCCCTCGGCGATGGCGCGGTCCATCCCGGCCAGCATCGAGGCGAACTCCATGGGCGCTTGGGCCGTGAGGCGTTCGCGCATCTGTTCATAGGACAGGCGGTGGTGGTTCACGGGTCGGCCGGTGACCTGGGTGATGGTGGTGGCGATGTCGTCGTAGCTGAGCGCCTCCGGGCCGGTGAGAACGAGATCGGTGTTGGGGGCATGTTCGTCGGTCAGAGCATGGACAGCGACGGCCGCGATGTCCTCGACGTCGACGAAGCCGACCCGGCCACTCCCGGCCGCGGTCCAGATGGTGCCTTCTTCGCGGATGCTCACGGCGTGCGCGTGTGCGCCGGTGAAGTTCTGCATGAACCACGAGGGCCGCAGCACCGCCCACTGTTCGAACAGATCGGGCAGCGCCTGGTGCACTGTTCCCACCGCCGGCCCGCCCTCGGGGATGGCTGAGGAGCTGAGGAGCACCGCACGGTGGACGCCGACGGCGTGGGCCTGCCGGAGGAATGGCAACATGACCGCCGCCGGGTCGGCGTCGCCTACGGGCGGTATCAGGTAGACCCGGTCGGCTCCGTCGAGGGCGGCAGCGTGGGTGGCGGGTTCGTACCAGTCGAATGCGACCGGCTCCGCGCCGGGGACGTCGACGGCGCGACGGCTGGCGGCTTTGACGCGGTGGCCGGAGGCTGACAGTTGCGCCGCGGTGCGGCTGCCGGTGGTGCCGGTGGCGCCGATGACCAAGGTGGTGCCGGTGGTTGTCATCGGTTGCTCCTGGTGAAATCGGTGCCGGGTTCGAGGACGGCGAGGGAATTCCAGTAGTCGCGGTACGAGGTGATGTGCCCGTCCCGGACCGTTACGACGGCGATGTAGGTCATGTCGAAGGGGCGGTCGGCCTCCACCAGGCGGCCGACGCCACGCATCTCGACCACGATGGTCTCAGGGTCGGTGGTCTGGTGGATCCGCAACTCGGGGAAGTCATGCAGGTCGATGTGATCCGGGTAATGGCGCATGTACGCGGCGACGGCCTCCCTGCTCTCCAGACGCTTGGGCCAGCCGTCAGGGGCGAAGGGGAACTCCAAGAAGCCGTCCTCGGCCCACAAGGCGACCCACGCGGGAATGTCCTTGTCCAGCAACAGCCGCAGGCTGTGGCGGTAGAGGTCCGCCGGAGAAGTCGGTGCAGACATGGGTATCCTCCATCTCATGGAATGTGGACCCTGGGTCCGCTTTGACAATACGGACCCATGGTCCGCTTTGCAAACGGAGGTGCAGCATGCCCGAGCGCAAACCCCGCAAGGATGCCGCCCGTAACCGGCAGGCCGTCCTGGCGGCTGCCGACGCTCTGTTCGCCCGCGGAGAGAGCCCGGAAGGCGTCACCCTGGCCGCCATCGCAGCGGCGGCCGGAGTCGGCAAAGGCACGCTCTTCCGGGCCTTCGGCGACCGCCCCGGACTGCTGCGCGCACTGTATGAAGCACGGCTGGAACCAGTCAGGGAGGCCGTTGAAGCCGGACCTCCGCCCTTGGGCCCCGCGACCCCGCCGCAGCAGCGCGTACCCGCCCTGCTCGACACCCTCCTGTGCTTCAAACTCGACAACCGCAGCCTCATGCTGGCCCTGGAGGAAAGCGGTAGCGGCAGCCCGTACCAAGCGGATCATTACGAGCATTGGCACGGCCTGCTGGACAGCATGCTGGGGCAGCTTCCCGGCCTGGCCGACAGCGACTTCACCGCTCACGCCCTGCTCGCAGCCACCCGAGCCGATCTTGTCGAGCATCTGGCCGGGCATGAGTGTGTGCCGCGCGAGGGGATGCGGGCGCAATTGGCGAACTTCACTGCCAGAGTCCTGGACTCCGGTGCTGTGCAGGGCTTGGCGAACAACGGCTGATTTGCGAGCCGTTCGCACGCCGCCAAGAGGTCCTGGAGGCCCTGTTCGCCGACCACCGGCTGGTACCGTCGTGGAAGCTGTGCCCGTCGGCCGCGGACCCCCACGGTCGCGGGGGAGTGGCTGTACCAGCGGGCCGCCGTCCCCGGCGTCGAAGGTGTCGTGGTCAAGCGTCTGACGGGCCGGTACCTGCCGGGCGTGCGCGGCTGGTCCAAGGCCCGGCGCAAGGACCCCACCGGAAGCGCTCATCGGCGGCGTCACGGGTTCGCTGCACCGCCCCCAGGTCCTGTCGCTGGGCCGTTACGGCATTACCGGCCGTCTACGCCTGTGGGGGAAGACGACCCGGCTGAAACCCGGCCCCGCCTGGGACACCGCCGGCCACCTCACCGCGGCCGGGCCCTGACCACCCGTGGACCGGCGTCCGCTTCACCGTGTCCTGGACCAGCCGCACCCCCTTGGAGCCGGTCCTCGTCGCCCCCGTTCTCGTCGCGGAGATCAGCGCCGCCGTGTCACAGGACCACGGCGTGTGGCGCCACCCGCTGCGCTACGAACGGCTCCGCCTGGATGCCGTCGAAGCCGATGTTCCGCCGTTCGGCGAGACGCAGTTCATGCCCGGGCCCCGGCCGTGACGGTCGCCTTCTCTCACCCGGCAGTACGGCCGGCCCGCTGATGAGGTTACGGGTGTGACTTCCCCGGGCGATGGCGGTGCTGGCGATGGGAGATCGGGCTGCGGTTGCCTGCCTGGCGGCGCTGATCGCCCGTCCCCCGGAGCCGAAGTGGCCGGCACCCTCAGTCTGCGGAAGCGTAGGTGCCCAAGACGCGCCGACTGGCGGACAAGTAGCGCGCTTCCGTCGAAATCCCCGCTCGGCGCAAGGATCGGCCCTACGATAAAGGTCTGCGCCGACGCTGGGAGTTCAGGTGGAAATGGCCGAGCACACCCCGGATTACCCGCCCAGGACCCCGCCCCCGCCGAAGCGTCCGATGTCCCCGCCGCGCCCGGAGACCAGCCTGCAGGGGACGGCCAGGGCCCGGATGCAGGTACGCAATCGGCGCAGCGCCAACTGGTCGCTGGAGGCCGCCCCGTGGTCGGCGAGGAAGGCGAGCGGGCACGTCCTGGACCGGCTCCATGAATGGGGCTACCGGGAAGCCGACCAGGCCGCCGCCGACCTGACCGAGCTCTTGGTGCGCACCGTTGTCGCCGACGGCGGACGCCGGGTTTCCGTCCACCTTGCCGACCAGGACCGCCAAGCGCTCATCGTCGCCCTGTCTCACCGGCCCGGCCTTGCCGTCACCGACGATGCCGTCCTTCCGGAGCTCACCGCCCGTGGCGCGGTGGCGTGCGGCACCGACACCGCCGACGACGGGCGCCGGCTCTGGGCGATCCTTCCTCTGTAGCCTCCCGCAGGAGCCCCAGCACCGCTCTCGCGTTCCAGCAACATCACGCCCAACTTGGTTCCCGAATCGTCCGCAGCGGGCCCGGACCACCGTGGGCCGACGTCAGGCTCACCTCGTCCTGGGCCAGTTGCCCCCTTGGAGCCGGTAGTGGTCGCCCCGTCCTCGTCGCGGAGATCGGCGCCGACGTGTCACAGGACCACGGCGTGTGGCGCCACCCGCTGCGCTATGAAGGGCTTCAGCTGGACGCCGCCGAAGCTGATGTCCCTCTGTCACCGTTGTCGGCGGCATTCTGCTGCTGCACCGGATAACTTCCCCGCCCACAGCGAGAATCGACGGTCGTTCGTTGGAGTGGGGTCTGCACAGCCGTGAGCCCTCGCAGACGATTGGTTCTGCGAGGGCTCCGCGCTGGGAGCTGGCGTAACCTCCGGCGTCAGCCGGGCGGCCTGTGTGTTCAGACCTGGCGGAGGAAGAGCCTCTCGCCGTAGAGGTCGTGGAGCCAGATCCGGCGGGCGTCGTTCCTGTGGGCCAGGGTGCGGTTGTCGAAGTGGTGCCTGTCGCCGGTGCTGGTGTGGACGGTGATCTGTACGCGCTCGATGCACCAGGGCGGGTTGTCGCCGCTCTTCACGAAGCGGATGTAGGCGGGGTAGTCGAGGTCCTCGGTGTCGAGCTGGGGCTTGCGGGGGTCGTTCCACTCGGCGTCGTTGACCGTGACGTCGGTGAAGCTGCTGTCGGGGTCGCTGTGGGTGTTCTGTTCGCCGAGGACGAAGCAGGTCTTCGCGCCCTGGACGAAGTCGCTGCCGCTGCCGGAGTCCAGGAGGAACTCCCGTCCGGCGAGGCCGAGGTAGACCCAGGCGCTGGTGCCGGCACCGTCCACGTCGGCTGTTTCGATCTTGGCTCGGATCTGGGTGATGTCGCTCATGGCTGCTCTCGCCTTTCCTGTTGGGCTGGTGGCCCGTGATCGGCCAGGCACGGATGTGCGCGGCGTGGTGGGGGCCCTGGGTGCGGGCCAGTGTGGGTGGCTTGTGGGCCGGGGGTCAGCCGGCGGGGCTGATACGGACCGGCTTGTTGGGGCAGCCGGCCGTCAGGTCGTTCAGCTCGGCGGTGAGGTCCCAGCGGCGATCCACCGCGGTCCAGTCGGCGATGTACCGGCAGACGACGTCCTGGTTCGGGAACCACTCGGCGACGTCCTGGTCGGACTTCTGACAGTTCGACCGGTCGGTGACCGTGAGGAGAGCGCGGGGATCGCCGAGCTCGTTGGCGTAGCGCTTGCGCCGGGTGTCGTCCCAGGCCGGGGCCCCGGAGTCCCAGCTCTCAGCCAGGGGCGCAAGGTGGTCGATGTCCAGCCGCCTGGGCCCGGTCACCTCGACGTCGTCGTACCAGGAGTGTCAGGTGCCGGTTGCCGTCGGTCAGGCGGCACCGGCCGGTGACCTCGGGAGCCCTCACGGCTTCCTCGAGGAGGATCTTGCGGCGGGTGTCGAAGCCGTCACCGTCGGCTTCAATCCAGCGGTTGAACGGGTCCCGGTCGTAACCAGTGCGGTCCTCGTCGGCCACGGCACCGCGTCCACGGCGGAGCGCAGCGTGTAGTCCTCGGCGTGGACGGCCGGCGCGGTGACGGCCAGTGATGTGGCGGCCGGACACGCGGCGAGCGTCGTACGGAGAGCGGCTATCTTCATGCACATGTTCTCGCCCCGCATCGCTCCTTGTAATCGAATGATTACAGAGCGTGAAGAACTGTGTTATGGGTGACGTCGTACGCGCGGCGCGTGTCGTCAGAGCCGCACGCTCAGACAAACAGCGGGGCAACACCGTCATTTACTACGAGCAAGGCCCCGAAGCGGGCGAGACCGAGACTCCTGGTCCATCGCGGAGAACGCGCCGTCGTGGATGCGCAGGGCGAGAGGGTCGCCGTGCAGGACGTCGAGCACGTCGAGGATGTGCACGACCACACCCGCCCGTAGAACACGGGGGCATCGAGGGTGTGCTGCCTCGGTTTGTCGCACTGCCTGCGCCGCTCGCAGACGCCGGGTCCTGGCGGAGAAGATCTCTGCCAGGACCCGGCGGGGATGCAATGGGGACCACTTGATGGCCAAGTGCTCGAGTTGTTGGAGGACCAGGTTCAAGGAGCGGCCGACGCCGCCTGCGACGGGAGCACCGGTGTGGCGTCCGGCGCCTGGGCAGGCGGGTAGATGATGTGCACCACACGGACGAGCGCCCCCGGCACGAAGACACACACGGTCGGTGACTCGGTGCGCGGTACGTCGCCCGGGCCCGTCCACGCGATCGGCCACTGGAGCACGATGTCCCGACGGGCCGGGTCCGGATCGGTCGACACGTAGCGCACGTAACCCTCCACCAATCTGCCGTCGGACAGCTCGACGGAGACGAACGGCTTGCGCTGCCCGCCCGCTCCCGCGCGGTCGGTGAGGGCGTGTACAGCCACCCTCCCTTCCCGGACCCCAGCCCCCGTGCGTCTCGGCGACCTTCGGCCTGCGTACACGCCGGCCAGCGTGCTGAGCGCCATGCTCAGTGCCATGGCCAGCACCACGGCACCGACCCACGACCAGGGGTGGCCCCGGAAGTGGGCCGGTGCCTTCGTCACCTCACGGAGCGTGACGAGGAAGGGTGCCAGTTCACCGATGAGCAGGGTCAGCAGCAGCCCGGCGGCGGTCGCCAGCGCCCCCACGCTGAACAGTTCGACGACTTCGGTGGTCGAGGACCGGGTGTCCTTGGGGCGATAGCGATTCATGGCCCGGTGGAAGGCGTAACCCGGAGTCATCGCGGCCAGCAGCAGCACCGCGGCGATGACACTACTGGGCACGTGGCTCCCCCGGCGGCTCGGCAGCGGGCGCCGGGGCGGGAGGGGCGCCGGTCACGGCGGGAGGCAGCGGCTCGGGCCGGTCGGTGAGATCCTCGACGACGAACTGGCGGTCCTCGAAACCGAACTCGTCCTCCCAGTCCGCTCCCTCGCCCCCGTTGTTCTCAGGGTCCGGTGATGGCTCACTGTTTCGGGTCGTCATGACGCACGCGTCCTTTCTCTGCAGGTTCCAGATATGAGTGGGTCAGGTGTTGGGTGGGTCATCGAACGACGCCGTGATACTGACAAGTCCCGCCCACAGCAGCGGCGGGACCGGGCCGACCTCTGCCCGGAACTGGCGCTGGGCGGTGCGCAGCGCCGTGGCCGGCGCGACGCCCTCGGCCAGGAGCTTGTAGAGGGCGGCCAGGATGCGGGCCGTCGGGTGGCTGTACAGGGGGTTGTTGCCCTTCCCGTCCGGCAGCGGGAAGATCCCCCCGATGACCGTCTCGGCGCCTCGGCACAGCGCGACCGTCGGGATGCCGAGCGGATCGGTGCCGCGGCGTTCGTCGAGTTCGGCGGAGAGACAGGCATTGAAGAGCAGCGTGCGCGGGAATCGCAGGGTAAGCATGCGGGCGGCGGACAGCGTGGTGTGCCGGTCGAGGTGCAGGGCGTGCGCGAGTCCCGGGCTGTCGTCGCCGTGCACGGAGGCGGCACCGACCACGAACTCCACACCGTCGGGGTCCAGCAGCGACAGCAACTGCCCGGGGGTCCGGGCGTGGACGACACCGGCGCCGTACGCGGCGTCCAAGGCGGCCCGTTCAAGGTCCAGCCCTTCAGCGTTCACACCGGAGAGAAACGTGAATGCCCGCCCAGGCGGCCCGCCCTCCATGCCCGAGGCAGGCCGGGGAGTCTGCTGCTGGCCCTCCATGAGGGACAGGCTCGGCGACATGGCGAGGACCGCTCGGTCCACTACGTACCCCTCCGGGTCATCCGGCGCGACGCTCAGAGCGGTCCACGGCACCCGCCACAGGCTTGAGTCCGGGACGACCAGCAGCTTGGGCACTGTGCCGCTGGGGTCAGCGTCGTCCAAGAGCTCCAGGAGACCGGGCGGCAGCAGAAGACGGGCCAAGGTCGCCCAGGGCAAGGCGTCTCGGGAGGCCAGATGGCGACGGCGTGGCGTCCTTCGCCAGCCCGGTGCCTCGGCGCGCACACCCTCTGTCCCCCCGGTGGTGTCCGGCTCGGGTGGAGTCAACGGCTTCCGCCCGCTCCGCAGGGACTCGATGCCGGCCACGTCGCCGAGCAGCGCCGCCGCGGCTCCTTGGACCGGGTGCAGGAAGGGGTGCCTTGTGCCGTCGGGGGTCGTCCACAGCCCCACCACACAGGTCTCCTGGCCGTTGGACACGAGCCGTGCGTGCAGCACATGGCTGTTCCAGCGATCCGCGTACGTACGCGGATCGGCGACCGGGGCGTCGCCGTCCGCTTCGATGGCCCAGCGGAACCTCAGTGACACCAGCGTCTCCAAACGCTCATACGCCCGCGCCACCTGGCCGCTCGTTTCTTCGGGGCGGGCGGGGGCCGGCTGGACCTCGGCGATCAGCGCACCCTCCGGACCGCTGTTCGTGGCCTCGGCTCCAGCCAGCGTCGTCAGCAGGCCGACGATCTCCTCCATGCCGTCCTGCTCGATGTCGTCCGGTGTACGCGAGACGAGCTCACCGCGCAGCATGCGCCGCAGGGCGGTCCGGCTGCCGAGGTCGAGGAGTGACGCGAAGGCGTCCAGGGCTTGTTGGTCGCCGCTCTGGTACAGGGCGTGAGCCGTGGTGTACGCGGTGAACTCGTGCTCGCTGTAGAGGTCGACGTAATACGCCTGGGCATCGCGCCAACCCCAGCTGGTGCGCAGCTCGGCGACGCCCCGCATCATCTCCAGGTATGCGGCGAGGGCGCCCGTCTCGTCACCCTGCCCGTGGGAGACGAGGGCGGTGGCGATCAGGTGACGTACGTGGTGAGGCAATGCATTGCCGTCGTGGGAGAGCGCACGACCGGCCTCGGCGGTCCACGCGGCCGCGTCCGCGACGCGGTTCTCAGCGAGCGCCACGACGGCGAGCATGTCACACGCACCGGCGTGCTGCGGGTAACAGTGCCACTTGGCGGCCAGCGTGCGGGCAGTCATGGCGTGTTCGGCGGCCTGCGGGATGTCATCCTGATCGAAGGCGAGGTTGGCGAGGTACAGCTCCGCACGGACCCGGCTGATCCGGAACATGTGGCCCCCGCCGACGGCCACAGCCTGAGTGACGGTGGCGTACGCCTCGTCGTTCCGGCCCTGGAGCAACTGGATCTTGCCAAGCTTCTCCAGGGCCTCGGAATGGGCGGAGCGGTTACGGCCCTGCTCGTGGTGGCGCACCGCAGCGACCGCCTCCGACTCGGCGGTCGCCAGGTCGCCCTGCCCCACCGCGAAGTCGCTGCGCTTCATGGCGACGTGCGCCGCCAGCAGCGGGATTCTCCGGGTGGCCGGATCCGCAGCCACGGAATCGACCAGCTCGACGGCCGCGGCGACCTCTCCGGCCAGACTCAGCTGGTCCGCCCTCGTCAGACGCTTCATCAGCGGATCCACGACGGTGGCCTCACGCATGAGCCGGCCCATGCCGACCATGCTTGTCTCCCGTACGTGCCGCACGGTGAGTACGACGACACCCAGGACGAGGAGAACCAGGGGCGGATACCAGGAGCCGCCCCTGAGAGCCCGCGATATGAGGTACGAGAAGGCCGCTACCGCGGCAAGAAATTTCCAGGAGACTTGACGTCGTGTGCCATCGCTCTTCGGCTCCTGGCCATGCCCGGCTTTGCCCATTTGCCCCCCACTGCTCAGCCTTGGGCGCTCAGCATAGGGATACGAGCCTACGGCGACCGTCGAAAACGGAAAATCAGACGAAACCGGCTCGCACTACTGTCTACCGGCCTCGGGACTGGTAGGCCCGCATGTTGAGGTGTCGCGTATCCTCCGGCGGTTTCCAGTTTGGTCACCCTGAGTGGTCGGTGGTGGGCGCGTAGGGCGGGACCGTCCAGCGCATCGTTGTCTGGCCCCTGGGGCAGGCTGAAGAGTCACTGGATAGATCTGTCCGAAGGTACGTTCGCCGCGATGTCTCATCGCGTGTTCGCCGCTGTTCCGGTTGATCCCCAGGACGGGGCAGTCAGCGACCTCGATGGCGCCGATCCGAAGGCGGGCGAGAGTGTCGGCGAGGGGGCAGCGTTCGCACATACGCTCGCCGAGTAGGAGCCGTTCGAGACCGCAACGATCACAGAAGAAGCCGCTGATGCCCGCGCAGTCACGACAGATCGGATTGCCAGAAGGGTCCAGACCGGGTAGTAGCCGGTCGGCTCGGCAGTTGGGGCAGGAGCCGCGGACGCGCATTGCGCGGTCGTGGCAGGTCCGGCAGATCGGACCGTCCGACCACTCCGCTGACTTCGCCGCCCGACGGCCGCAGCGTGCGCAGTTCCGGACATGCCACCGCTCGTACTCTTCCGGCGTCATCGCTCAGCCCTCGGGACTCAGCCGGACCCGCGTGGGTCGACGGGCAGCGAGGTTGATCGGCGCCTCTTCGCCAGCGACGCGAGGGGCCGGGAGGTTCTGGGCCGACGTGGCGATCAGGTCGGTGGGTGTGCAGTCAGTCGAGGATGTCGCAGAGGGTGGCCGGCACGGGCAAGGAGAGCCGTTCCGGGGTGCGGTTGGCGCTGAGAACGATCATGGTCAGGGCGTGAGTGTGCTGACGCGGTTCTCGTATTCGCGGCGGGCCTTGCGTCGGGCCGGGACCGCAGGGGTGCCATGGTCGCCGCCGAGCGGCTGGCAACGGTCGAGGAACTGGCGGTGCACGGCAGGGACGGCGGTGGCGCGCAGGGTGTAGCCCTGGCCGCGCCGTACGGTCACGCCTTGGTCGAGCGCGGCCCGCCGGCTCGCGTCGTCCAGGCCGGCGGCGCGGAGGAAGTCTGCGACCTTGCCCGGCATGTCGAGGGTGACCGGCAGCTCCGGCGCCGGGGAGTCCTCCTCGAGGGCGGCATGCTCGGGCAGGAGGTCGGCGACGGCCGTACGGGTCGTCCCGCAGCTGCCGCCGTGGTCGCGGGCGAGGGCGGCGACCGAGCGGCCCTCCAGTTACGCGGTGCGGATGTCGCCGGTCTCCGCGGCCGCCTTTGCTGCCCTGAGCCTCGGCGACGCGCAGTCCGTCGTAGGTCAGCTTGCGCTGGAGGTCGCGTTGGAGTTCGCCGGCGGCGAAGGTCTGCACCATGAACTTCACCGTGGACAGCCGCTCGCCGGTGCGCGGGTAACGGCGGAGAGGTCCATCACGGAGAACGCGCCGTCGTGGATACGCAGGGCGAGGCGGTCGCGGTGCAGGACGTCGAGCACGTCGAGGATATGCCCGGTGCCGCGCAGGAGGCGGAACATTGCGGAGATGTGCAGGTGGTCGCCCGGCCGCGCGTGCGTGAGCAGCTCGCGGAAGTTCGGCCGCTGGAACGGGTGGAAGCACAAGCCCCGACTCCGCCTACCCCAGGGGCGTACCCAGATCAGGTTCCACCACGCCCTGATACTCCTGGCCGACGAGGTCCCCGTCGCTACGGTCGCCCACCGATGGAGCGGGCCCTCGCCAGCACCTTCGTCGACGTCTCCTGACGCCCCTTCGGCCCCACCCCCCGGCGCCCGCCCCGCCAGCTGATGCAGGACCCGGTCGGGAGGCGGGCCTAGGTGTATTGATCACGAGCGGTGTTGACACGGGGGCCCGCGCACCCGGCCCCGGCAGGTGCGCGCCGACAAGGCCGCCTCCCGCAGGGAACCGCGCCTATCTGCGGCGGCGCGGGCTCCGCTGCAACATCCCGGCCAAGGCCGACCAGGCCCGCAACCGCAAGAAATGCGGTTCTCGCGCGGCGGCCGTCCGCCGAAACTCGACCGGCAGGACTACAGGGCCCGGCACGCGGTCGAGTGCGGCAGCAATCGCCTCAAAAGACACCGCGCTGCAGCCACGCGGTACGACAAATTCGCGGTCCGCCACGAGGCGATCGTCCTCGTCGCAGCCATCAACGAGTGGCTATGACTGACCACGTCACGATGGCGCTGCGTAACAGCGGATGGCCACCGTCTGGTGCGGACTCCACTGCTGCTCGGCTGTGGCCATCAGCTCCCAGCCCAGCCGCTCATACAAGGCTGCCGCCGCAGTATCAGATGCGACGACGTCGAGCACCGGATGCAGGCCACGACGCCGCGCTTCCTCCACTGCTTGGCCGATCAGCATTGCACCGATTCGATGGCCCCTCGCCTGTGGGGCAACGAACAGCCTGCTGACAACGGCGGTCATACCCCGTGTCGCCCCGTTCCGCTCGCTCCACAAGATCGGGGCCAGATTGCCTTCGCCGCCTGGCGACAAACTGACATGTCCAACCAGGCCGCCTTCGAGTTCGGCAACCCAGGAGCCCAGCAAGGGACCGCGTGACAGCCACTCGCCGGGCTGATCCGGCCAGTTCACCGGGTAGCCGTCGCGCGCGTGGACCTCAGCGAGGACCCTCACGCACTCCTCGACATCGCCATCAGCCCTCTGTCGGACCCAGCGGCTCGGCCTCTCATCAGGCACCTCGGAACTCTCAGTTTTCACTCGGGCATAGAAACACAGGCCACAGCGTCACAACTAGCCACTTTCGATACAGGCCTAAGGGCTGTCCCGGAAATGATCTACGGCTAGGCAGTTTCGTTTGGATCACCGCGCTGACCAGAGGAAGATGCCCGCGACGTGGAGCCCAGCCAGGTAGATGGTCGCGGTCTTCTCGTAGCGAGTGGCGATGCCTCGCCACTGTTTCAAGCGGTTGATGCAGCGTTCGACGGTGTTGCGCTGCTTGTATGCCTCGCGAATGCGGGTGGCCTGCCGCCCCGGCTGCCGCGCCGCAGCCGGTGGCCGCGCTGATCGGCCGGAACGGGGATGACCGCCCGGATACCGCGCTTGCGCTGGTGTTCGCGGATCGCGCGGGAGGAGTACGCCTTATCGGCCAGGACCAGGTCCGGCCTTGTGCGGGGCCTCCTCTCCGTCGAGGAACGCGAAGGCGGGCCATGACGTGAGCAAAGGCGGGTGCGTCACCAGCCTGTCCGGCGGTGAGCACGAAGGCCAGCGGCCGGCAGTGAGCATCAGAAGCCAGGTGGATCTTGGTGCTCAGTCCGCCCCGGGACCGGCCGATGGCGTGGTCTGCCGGTTCGTCTGCTGGAGCCCTTTTTTGCGGGCCCCCGCCGCATGCTGGTGTGCGCGCACGATGGTGGAGTCCACCGAGACAGACCAGCTGAGGTCGTCGTCGGCGTCTGCCTGCGCGACCAGCGCGGTGAACACCCGTTCCCAGGTGCCGTCGACGGCCCACATCCTCAGCCGGTTGTAGACGCCTCGCCAGTTGCCGTACTTCTCTGGGAGGTGGATCCACTGCGATCCCGTCTGGAACTTCCAGGCGATCGCGTCGATCACTTCTCGGTGGTCCCGCCACCGGCCACCCCGCCGCGGTGTCCGATCTGGGAGTAACGGCTCGATTCGCGCCCACTGCGCGTCAGTCAACGGCACACACGGACAACGACTGGCGGTGCTGGTCGGAACGGCGCCCCTGTCAGGCGTTCGGCCCGGTGCGGAGCCGCCGCACGTCCCGCACGAGCGTGTACGAAGCGCTGAGGAAGATCACGGCTCCAGCCACGAGCCAGAGGATCGAGGCCCCAGAGCGGTACTCACGAACGCCCGCAACTACCAGCACCACGCTGGCAAGGACGCCGAAGGCCGAGATCAGAGCGCTGATGCGGTTAGTCACACGGACATCATCAACGACAACCTCGGCCAGCGGAAGTGATCCAAACGAACCGGCCTAGGTGTGGACGTGGTTGGTGGCCAGTCCGGCGGCCCGCCTATCCGGCGAGGTTGAGGTTGTGGAGGCGGGCGATGCCGAGCATGGCGTGGTGGACGCCGGCGCTTTTGAGGCGGCAGACGCGGAGGATGTTCCAGGTCTTCTGCGGGAGAAGACATGCTCGGGCGCGGACCAGTTTGTGGGACTTGTTGTGGGCACGTTTCCAGTCAGGCAGTTCTTCGCCTGTGCGGCGGCGGTGGGGCATCACGAGCCCGGTGCCCGGATAGCCGCCGTCGGCGATGGTCATGGTCGTGCCGACGGCGGCCTTCGCGCCGGACTCCTCCCATGCCTTGCAGTGGTTGCGGTTGCCTGGCAAGGGACGGCCGACCACCACGACGAGCCGGGTATCGGCGTCGATGACGACCTGGTGGTTGGTGGAGTATCGATAGTTCTTGGACTGCTCGGCGATGGTGTGGTCGCGTGTGGGAACAAGAGTGCCGTTCACGATGAGCACGTTGTCCTTGGCCAACCGCTTGCGGGGCTGCGGCGTAACGTGACGGCTGGATGCGGCGGTCGGAGCGGGCTGCCTCGAGGCGCTCGTTGCGGGTGCGGTTGTCAGCGGTGAGCTGGCGGGAACCCTGCTTGAGGGTGGTGTTCTCGCCTGCGATTCGGCGAATGGCTTCTTCGTTCCCCTGGGCTGCGAAGTTGCCTATTCGGCCGCTGAGGTGCGCTGGGTGAAGATCTTGCCGTGGGCGGTCTTGAGGCGTCCTCGGCGTTGAGTGTTCGTTCGCGCCAGGTCGTCTCGTACTCGTCGTCCTGGTCGCTGCCCGTGTCCGCGAGGTCGGTGGTGCGGAAGGCGGTGGACCAGATGCGGTGGAAGTGGTCCTGATGGTTTGCCCAGGTCCAGAGTGAGGGCGTCGCGAGGAGGCCGAGGCCGGCCAGGGCCTTTTCCAGGCCGTTGACCGCGCGGGCTTGGGCACGTACGCGAGGCGATGACCTGACCGCCACTCCACGCAGCCTGCCGAGCAGTCTTGTTCTTGATGGCGAGCTCGCCATCCTCGACCACTACCGGCAGCTCAGCTTCGTGGCCGCCCGCATCAATTCGGTACGAGCACGATCCAGACCTGGCCGGTCGCGAACGTCATCGGCTCGCCGTCCTTGGTAGCGAAGCCGGTCGCTGACTCGGCGGTGTTCCGTTCCCATGCCACGTCGTACGACTTGCCGTCACGCAGGACCACCGCCGAACCGGATCCCACGGTCGCGCTGAACGGTGAGGTGTTTCCGCCTCGGTCCCGGAAGCGTGAAGCCTGCACGTCCACATTCTGCAGGACCACTGTGGCGGCTCCGAGCTGGTCCCCAGAGGCCGTACGGGCCGGGGTTTTGTCCATGCTCACCAGCCACTGGCCCCGGTCCACGGCCCAGGTAAAGGTGAATCGTGCCGACGGGTACGACACTGTGCGCTCGTTGACCGGGGTGCCGCCCGGGGGCGGCGCAGCGAAACGGAGCCCGATGTCCTCGGCCGCGTTCACCCCAGTGGAGGTGTGCGGGATCTTTCCCGGGCGCAGATATAGATTGTGCGGTGCTGAGCGGTCCCCGCTGCGGAAATAGGCGTCCGGTGCCTTGGACGGCGGCTGCGCGTCGATGGGGGCGGCTTCGATCGACGGCCGGAGGGCGGACTGGGCGCCCGAGTACGCGAGCGTGGGCTCGTCGAACTGCCGGAGCAGCTCAAGATCCGTTTCGCGAGCGCTGCGTACGGGGCCGATGACGGACGGCAGGTCGGAGGAGTAGGCGGCGAGTATGCGGCTGAGGCCTGCCTCTACCTGCTCCACGTAGACGATGTCGGCCTTCTCGAGCCCGGTCGGCGGCCGGGCCGCGGCCACGTTGTCGATCTTCACGGCGAGAACCTCGGCGCGTGGTGCGGATGTCGTCTTCCCTCCGCCCGAGCTGCCGCAGGCCGCAGTGATGACGAGCGTGAGTGCGGCGAGCGCTGCGGCATTCGATCTCTTCGTTCTGGAGGTAGGCATGGCTGCCGCCCTTTCGAGCCGATTCTTCGGCATCGGCTCATGTCTGCTGAGGGGATGACTCCCTCCTCAATCATCCCGCAGAAGACCGGCCGAAGTGCTTCAAAGGCTCGAATGTCGGCGATGGGGGCTGCTGGTGGCTAGAGTCCTGGACCCGGGTCGCCACCGCGGTTCAGGCATTCCCTCGCCCTCGCGGCGTCGAGCCCGTCACCGGCTGGTTCGATGGCTTGCTCGCGCTCAATGCAGGAGTCGGTCTTCCGTCAGCGGGACGGGCGGCGTCGTCAGCGATGCTGCGGGCAAGCTGGTAGGGATCGGATGACCGCGCCCGGCCCGGTTCCAAGCACCACCTGATAGTCGATCGACCGGCATGGAACCCCGCGCGTCGTCACGCTCACCGGCGGCAACCGCCACGACGTCACCCAGCTGCTGCCGCTGCTCGACGCGGTCCCGCCGATCCGGGGGCTGCGAGGACGGCCTCGCCGCAAGCCGCGGCACCTGTATGCCGACCAGGGCTACGGCTTCGACAAATACCGCCGCCTGCTGTGGAAGCACGGCATCAGGCCGATGATCGCCCGACGTGGCGTCGTCCACGGCTCAGGGCTCGGCAAAGTCCGTTGGGTGGTGGAACGGGCCTTCGCCTGGCTGCACCAGTTCATACGACTCCGGATTCGCTACGAACGAGGGGCCGACGTTCATCAGGGCCTGCTCGAACTGGCATGCAGCCTCATGTGCCTCCGCCGCCTGCGGACCGCACGATGAAACGAGCGGTCAGTTGAGGATGATCGGATTGGTGAGTGCGGCGACGTGCCCGCTGCGATGGCGGACCTCGATGCGGACGAACGCTGATTGTTCCGCTGTCGTGTCCCACTGCACCGCACCCGTCCCGTCATCGGGGAGGGGGGCTCGGTGGACCTTTCCTCGATCGGTGTGGAAGCTGACGGTCCCCGCCGGCACACCTCGTATTGCCGCATGCACTTCCACCTGCCCACTCTGAGTCGCGAGCCGCTCGCCCACCCCGGCAACGCGGCCGGCCGCATGAGATGTGAACGACACGTCCACATCCGCCGACTCGGCGATCCAGCTGCGGCCGGCGCAGATCCCGGTCAGCACTGCTTCTGTGCTCAGTTCCTCAGCGAAGACCACGGTGTGAGGGATCCCGATCTGCCCGCCCAAGTGGGTATCGCTGTTGCCCATCGCCGGCCGCCACGAGCCCGTGCGAAGGTCCGCCGCGAGGCTCCGCCCCCATTCGGCCAGGGCCGCCTCATTGTCGGCATTCCAGGGCCGGTCCGAAGTCCACAGTCCGTTCCATACCTCCACCACGTCGAAGCCAAGAAAGGGAAACATGAAGTCGCCCGAGGGGTAGGGCGCATGCGGGTGTGCGGCCACGCACAGGCCCCCTGCTCGGTGGACCTGGTCCAAACACTTGTCCACCAGTCCGTCCCTGACCGGGTGCTTCCAGTCGACGACCTCGCCGGGATCGAGGCCGAGCGCGAGCCAGTGCCCGGTCTTCGTGGTCACCTCTTCGCCGAGAAGGATCAAGAAGTCATCGGCGGCCAGATGCCCCCATACCCCCGGGGCCGCGGCTGAGTTGTGCTCCGTGGTCGCAATGAAGTCGAGCCTGGCCGCCCGCGCCCGGGCGGCCAACTCTTCGGGGGCGAGTTCCCCATCAGAGTGGAGGGAGTGGACGTGGCAGTCCCCGCGGTACCAGGCCGGCCCGCGTCCGACCGCCCGCGCCGACGGGAAGCTCAAACTCGACAAGGTTCTCCTCCCAGAGTCTGTCGAGCCAACGTGCCAACCGGGGCAACCCGTTCCATCGCCTGCTGAGCGCGATCTCGGTCGAGACGTCAGACCAAGATCGCATTCTGAAACGATCAGTTAGGCGGAGGAGTCGAGCGGGTTGGATGCCATTCTGTCGGCGAGTCCCGATCGCACCGCGCCGGCCGCGGAACTGTTCGGTTTGCGAGCGGCCTGGGCCTGGAAGCACGTCAAAAACTGCTCGGGGAGGTCCAGCCTGGGGTAGCGTTCCAGCACCTCGGCCCGAAAGCCGGCCGAGTATTGCTCCGCGTCCTTGCCGATGACTTCGTTCGCGGTGGCGCGGGCCAGCAGGTGGCCCTCGGGATCAGTGGAGACCTCTACCCGTGGCCACATATGGCGGACGATCACCTCCGAGAGGCGCGCGCTGCGCTTGGCCGGCCATCCGGCGCCCGCTGCGAAGACCTGGGCGACGTGGCCACCTGCCTCCTCGAACGCAACGGTGTGGCTGTCGAAAGCCGGCACCGATCCGATGTCGTGGAACAGCGCAGCAATGTAGAGGAGTTCCGCGTCGAAGGAGATGCCGTCTGCCACGCCGCACGCGGCCGCCCACACGTAGGCACGAAGCGAATGATTGAGCAGGGCTGGGGAATGGTAAGCGGTCGCCACCTCCAGGGCGGCTGCCGATGTCATGCTGCTGGGCACGGGGAGGGCGTCGAGCGACATACGGGTCACCGTCGGCCTGCCTCTGCCGCGCTGTCCGACACGATGCGGATGATCGTCCTGCCGGGCCTGCCGGGCCTGCCGCGGCCGGGCGCGAAAACCGCCGGCGTTTCAGCGAGCGAACATACCTCCCCGACGATCGGCTTGAGCCTCCCGTCCCTCACTCGTTGCACGATGTCGGCGAGCCTGGCCCGGTCAGGCTCGACAACGAAGAAGACGGCCCGCCCGTCCCCGGGCTTGACCCTGGGGGGTTCGGCAATGGTGACGAGAGTGCCCCCGGCACGCACCAGTGCGGCCGAGCGGTCGAGGATCTCGCCACCGATGACGTCGAACACGAGGTCGACGTCACCGGTTTCCTCCAACCGGTCCGCTTGGAGGTCCACAAATGCGTCGGCGCCCAAGCCGAGGGCGGTGTCCCGATCGGCGGACCGGCCGGTGGCGATTACTCGCGCCCCCACGTCGCGTGCGAGTTGGACCGCGACGGACCCGACGCTGCCTGCGGCGCCGTGGATCAGGACCGTCTGCCCCGCTGTGAGCCGTCCGTGGTCGAACAGCCCCTGCGACGCGGTCAGGCCCGCGATGGACAGCGCGGCGGCCACCGTGTGGTCGACGTCCGACGGAAGCGGGGCGAGGTTGCGGGCCTCCACTGCGGTGTACTCGGCCAGCGATCCGTCACGGGTCCAGTCGGCCAGGCCAAATACCCGCTGGCCGACGGTGAGGCCGGTTGTGCCGTACCCCAGCTCGGCGACCACCCCCGACAGCTCGTGCCCAGGCACGCTCGGCGTCCGGTCACGGCCCGCTCGGTCCGTCCACGTCCCGGGCCAGGTGAGTTCCCCGCGAGTGAAGCCAGCAGCATGCACGCGCACAATGACGTCATTCTCAGCAGCGTGCGGATAGGGCAGTTCCGTCAGAGCGAGTCCGCCGGCACCGGCATCACGGTTACGGACGGTGATGGCTTGCATATAGATCATCCTCTGAGGAGCCAAAGTAGCGGCGAACAAGAAGACAATGCCCGCTTAAGTTGATACAGAGCGCGATGCATCGTGATCTCGACCGTATGCGCTATCCACTTTCGCCAAGTGGGCCACTTTCAAGGCAATGGGATGAGCCACTTTCGCGTCGGATGTGGGGTAGCACCGCATACCTCCGTGACCGCCTGTCGCGACCCAGGCCACCGGGCTGAGGCGGATGCTGACGGGGCGGGCCAGGTCTGCCGTCGGACTTCCTCGGTCGCCTCGGGCTCCTCGTCTGAGTCGATCCGGCGGCCGGCAGCGGCGAGGTTCCGTCGAGAGGCCCGGGCTCGGGCCAGCCTGCGGGCACGTCGAATCGTGCCGCGTCGTCGAGGTAGTCGGTGCAGCCCATCACGATGAGCCGTCCGGAGGGCGTGTGAAGGCTTGCCTCGACGACGTGGTCGAAGTCGTCGTTGTCGCCGTGCGGCGGCTTATCTGTGAGGTCATGGTCACGATTGTCACGGTGTCGTTAACGGCGATGCCGATGGCCAGGGCATATTCAGTCAGGACGTGGATCTGGAAGTAGTCCGCGAAGAGCTCAAGACCGGTCGCCACGGGCGTATCTTCTCTCCCGCCCGTCCAGCGGCCCGCCGGTCAACTCGCGATCTGTATGGCCGGGCTGCGGCCAAGCGGCCGCTCAGAGGTGGCCGTCCAGGAACTTCCGTACCTCGGCGGTGGTCATAGGTCCCGTGCTGTGCGCCACCGCCTCTCCCTCCTTCAGCAGGACGCAGGACGGGGCTCCGGTGATCCCGTATCGCTCGGTTGTGGCCGGACATCGTTTGATGTCGGCGCGGACGGCCGTCAGGCGGCCTGTGTAGTCGTCGGCGATGCCACCCACGACGAGGTCCATCACCCGGCAGGGCTCGATTGCCTTGGGCCATGCCCCGGCGAAGTATGCGAGGACCGGAACTCTGCTCATCCCGAGGATGAAATCGAACTCCGCGTCCTCACGAGGGCGGTGAACCCGCGTCGTCATGGAAGCTCCTGACCTCATGTCCGTTATTGCGTCCCCATCATCCCTCGCGCGGTACGTCAGGTCGGCCCGTCGGTTGTCCGGTTGACCTTTCGAAGGGAGGCACGGGGCCGTTGCAGAACCACAACGGCCCCCGGCGCGAGCGGCCCGGCCCCGCCCCTGGTGACTCAGCCTGGCCGCCCCGCCGGTCGCCCAGCCGCAGCCCGCGGCGCGCCCGTGGGTCAGCTTGTGCCAGCACAGCGCCCTCCACTCCTTGAAGCGCAGTGGAGAGGCACGCACCCGGCCCGCGAAGGTATCCGACGCTTGCTCCGAGTGTTCGCCGATGTCCACGGGGCCGGCCAGTTCATCCCCTGGCTGGGTTGGTACCTATCAGGTACCGTCAGGGTATGCCGTCCTTGAATGTCACCTTCACCGACGAGGAACTGCAGGAGGTCCGCGCCGCTGCGGCCGCCGAAGGCAAGTCTCTCAAGCAGTACGTCCACGACCTGCCCCTGCGCGAGCGCCAGCGCCGCCAATTTCTCCGGTACGCCGTCTCCTGGGGCGAAGCGCGCCAGGCGGAGTTCGACGATGCCTTCCCCGAAGAACTGCCGCCCGCTAGTCGTGAGCGTGGGATGGACGCCGCCTGATGATCCTCCACGTCGACGTCCCCTGGCTGCTGGACGTCCAGGAGCAGGCCGTCCCTGAGGACGTAAGTGTCGCTGACTACTCCGCCCTCGTCGCCGCCGTCGCCCGCCACAAGACCCGCATCCCACGCCCCACGATCTCCGACCCCGACCCGGCCTGGCGCGCCGCTGCTCTCCTGCACACCTTGGTCCAGCTGCAGCCGCTGCCGTATCGCAACAGCCTGTTCGCCTGCCAGGTGGCGGCTGCCTACATGCACACCTCCGGAGAGGGCATCGATCCCCCTTACGGAGCCATGGTCGATCTCGTCCGCGGTATCCAATCCGGTAAAGCCGACGTCTACCAGGCGGCCGACCGCATCCGCGCCTGGCGTATCTAACCCGTCCTGGGCCGAGGTTTACCTGGTCACGGACAACGGACACCTACCACTTCAAGACGACCTTCGGTCTCCCGTGTCCCCAGGGCAGTGGAGGCCATCGCCTGTGCCGAACCGGACGTCGCTGTCGCCGATGCGGCCGCAGGAGATCCGGTGACGGTGACGCGATCGCCCGTAACCGCTCGCCCGATGCTGCCGCCGGCAGCCACGGATCGTGCTCCCGCTGCTGTCACGGCTGCCCCATGGCCGTCGGCCACGGACGGCCGTACAAGTGCGTAGCAACTCACTGCCACTCCAACCAGGCTTGCGACCGATCCCGCTACGCTTGCGACCGACCGGCCGTGTCAAGATCGGCAACGGCTGCGACGACGCCCAGCCCCACCGCTGCCAGGCCGCACACCGACCGTACCGGCCCCACCCGAAGATGGACGACGGGGAGGTCTTCGGCAGAATCGTGCTGACGCCGTAGACTCCGCCACGCCACCGCACCCATGCTCGTGGCGCGACCGCGTCAGCTCGAGAAACGCGTCGCGATCCGGGAGATGTTCGAGGTGTGGCTGTGGGCCCTCATCAGCTCCTCGGCCCGCTCGCCGTTGCCGGCGGCGATGGCCTCGTAGATGACCCGGTGCTGCCGGTAACGCTCGTCGACGACCTTCGCGTGTTCACCGCGGACCTCGGACAGGATGCTGTCCCGCCGCTCCTGCGAACCGAAGGCGTCGACGGTTCGCAGCATCTGGACCAGGGTGGCGTTCCCGCTGGCCTGGTCCACGAGCGTGTGGAAGTGCCGCATGAGGTCCTGGATCTGCAGCACGAGGTCCCGCTCCGCATCGGTGCCCGGACCGGTCTCGCGCAACCGCCCGCGCAGTGAGTCGGCTTCGTCCAGGCAGTCGGACATCTCGCGCCGCTGTGATGCCGTCGCCTTCTCGGCGGCCAGCCGGGCGGCGAGGGCCCGCAGTACGTCCTCCATCATGGTGAACTCGCGCAGCTCGTCCTTGCCGAACTGGGCGATACGGACCGACCTGGGGCCCGTCCGCTCCACCAACCGGTCCTGCTCCAGGCGCCGCAGCGCCTCACGGACGGGAGTTGCGCTGATGCTGAGGGACTCCGCGAGGCCCCGCTCCGTGACCTTCTCCCCGCGCTTCAGGGCGCCCGTGACGATCGCCTCGCGGATGGCGGCGTACGCCTGATCGCCGAGAGTGACCGGGGTCGGGAGCTGGGGAAGCAGGGGCATACCGCTTATGGTATTTGCTACAGCATTCTTGTCAAGAAACCCTCAAGTTCTGCGTGGGGCCACCGTCAAGTCCACCGAGCAGGATCGGGATCTCTACCACCTAGCGATGAGGGATGCAGACATGGCTACGCTCTTGTACCGGCTGGGCGCTTTCGGCGCCCGACGATGGCGAACGATGTTGGTCGGATGGCTCGTGGCGCTCGGCGCGGTGATCGGCCTCGGCTTCTCGTTCGCCGGTTCCTTCGAGGACAGCAGCTCCATCCCCGGGTCACCGGCGCAGACGGCGCTGACCAAGATGGACCGCCACTTCCCGTCCCCGGACGTACAGTCGGCGGACGTCGTGTTCCAGGCCCCGTCCGGCCACCGGGTGACCGACGCGGACCTGAAGAAACCGCTGGCAGCCGCGCTTGCGGCCATGGGTGACGTACGCGGAGTGACAACGGTCGGTGATCCCGTCGAGGAAGGCACCGTCTCGAAGGACGGACGCACCGCCGTCGCACAGGTCGACTTCACCACGAAGAAGGACGACGACGTGCCCGCCGGCACGCTGGACGCGGTGAAGGCCGCGGGAAGCACGGCCGAGCAGGCAGGGCTCAGGACCGTCTACGGCGGGGACGCCTACGCCCCCTCCACCTCGCCGTTCGGGCCGACCGAGATGGCCGGACTCGGCGTGGCACTGGTCATTCTCGTGATCACCTTCGGTTCGCTGCTCGCAGCCGGGCTGCCGCTGCTCACCGCGGTCCTCGGCGTCGGCGGCACCATGGCGGCCATGATGGGCCTGGCCACGGTGCTCGGTGTGAGCGACAGCGCGCCCACCCTGGCGATCATGCTGGGGCTCGCCGTAGGCATCGACTACGCCCTGTTCGTCGTCTCGAGGCACCGTGCCCAGCTCGCCACCGGAATGCCCGTCCGGGAGTCCGTCGCCAGGGCCAACGCGACCGCGGGCAGCGCCGTGGTCTTCGCCGGGGCCACCGTGGTCATCGCCCTCGCGGGACTGTCGGTGGCGGGGGTCCCGATGCTGACCTCCATGGGGCTCGCGTCGGCAGGAGCGGTCGCCACCGCGGTCGTCCTGGCGCTGGGCCTGCTCCCCGCGCTCCTGGGCATGGCGGGGAGCAGGCTCACGCCAAGGTCCGCCACCCGCTCGGGCCGCCGATCCGGACACGGCGGCCGGGCTTCCGAGCGTGCGCGGTGGTTCGAAGCGGTGCTGCGTTCGCGGCCGAGGCGTACGGCGGGACGTGCCGACGGGACACCCATGGGGGTCCGCTGGACCGAGGCCGTACTGCGCAGGCCCGTGCGGACGTTGGTCATCGCGACCGTCGTCCTCGTCGCCCTCGCGCTGCCGGCACTGCAGCTCAAGCTCGCCGTGACCGACGAAGGCAACAGCCCCACCACCACGTCGAGCCGCCAGGCGTACGACATGGTCGGTGACGCCTTCGGCCCCGGCGCGAACGGCCCGCTCGTGATCCTCATCGAGGACGACGACCCGGCCGCGGTCCGGACGACGGCGACCGCAGTCGAGGACAAGTTGCGCGAGGTCAAGGGCATCGCCGATGTCAGCGGCATCGACGTGGCCGACGACAGGGCGGCCGCGCGCATCCAGATCATCCCCGACACCGGACCGCGTACCCAAGCGACCAGCGACCTGGTCTCCGACCTGCGCACCGAGATGCGGCCCCTCGCCGAGTCCGGCGGCAGCTACGTCGCCGTCACCGGCCTGACCGCCGTCAGCATCGACGTCTCCGACAAACTCAGCGGTGCCCTCGCCCCCTTCGCGATCGTCGTGGTCGGCCTCTCCATCCTCCTGCTGATGATCGCGTTCCGGTCCGTCGCCATCCCCGTCAAGGCCACCATCGGATTCCTGCTGTCCGTCGGCGCCGCCTTCGGGGCCACCGTCGCGGTCTTCCAGTGGGGATGGCTCGCCGGCCTGCTGGGGGTGGCGAGCACCGGCCCGGTGGCGAGCTTCATGCCCATCATCGTCATGGCCGTGCTCTTCGGACTCGCCATGGACTATGAGGTGTTCCTCGTGTCCGCCATGCGGGAGGACTACGTCCGCCACCGCAACGCCCGCGTCGCCATCGTCACCGGAGCCCGGAACGCGGCCCGCGTGGTCACCTCCGCCGCCCTCATCATGATCTCGGTCTTCATCAGCTTCCTGTTCTCGCACGACGCCGACATCATGCCGATCGCCTTCGCCCTGGCCTTCGGTGTCATGGTGGACGCCTTCCTGGTCCGGATGACGCTCGTGCCGGCGGTGATGGCCCTCCTCGGCAACCGTGCCTGGTGGCTGCCCCGGCGTCTCGACCGCTTCCTGCCTCACCTCGACGTCGAGGGCGAGTCCGTCCTCGTACCCGGCGAAACCCCGCGGACCCCAGCCGAGCAGTCCGCGCCAGTGGCCCTGTGATGCAATGAACCACCAAGCCGATACCGGGATATACCTCGCACTCGCCGTGACGGTGGAGGCGCCGGCCGTCGGGCAGTCGACCCGCCCGTACAAGGAGCACGCATGAACGCCGTCGACGCACCGGCCCCCACCGAGAGGGTGCTCGTCATCGACGACGATCCCGGTATCAGGCGCCTGTTGATCTCGGCCCTCGACTTCGCCGGGTTCGAGGTCGACGTGGCGGGCGACCTGACCGAAGCCCTCGAACAGGTCGCCCGCCGGCCCCCGGACGTCATCGTCCTGGACGTCATGCTCCCCGGGGCCGACGGCTTCGAGATCCTCCAGCTGCTGCGCGCCCGCGCCATCGACGTACCGGTCCTCTTCCTCACCGCACGCGACGCGATCGAGGACCGCGTACGAGGGCTGCGGCTGGGCGGGGACGACTACGTCACCAAGCCGTTCAGCGTCGTCGAGGTCGGCGCCCGGCTGCAGGCACTGCTCCGGCGAGCCCGCAGCGGAAACCGGTCCGCGGCCGAGGAGACGCCGTTGCGCATCGCGGACCTGGAGATGGACGACCCCCGCCACGAGGTGCGCCGCGCGGGCCGGCTCCTCGAACTCTCACCCACCGAGTACCGCCTGCTGCACTACCTCCTGAGCCACCAGGGCCAGGTCCTCTCCCGTGCCCAGATCCTCGAAGCCGTCTGGCAGTACGACTTCGGCGGGGACACCGTCGTCGTCGAGCGCTTCATATCCAACCTCCGGCGCAAGGTCGACCACGGCCGCCCGCCGCTGCTGCACACCGTCCGCGGCATCGGCTACACGCTCCGGGAAGAACAGGCCCGCACGTGAAGCTTCCCGTCCGTCGTACCTGGTCCTTCTCCAGCGTCCGCCTGCGTCTGCTCGCCGGTCTGGCCGTCCTGCTCGTGGCCGGCCTCACCGCCAGCGCCGTCATCACCGCCTTCCTCCTGGAGGACTACCTGGACAAGCGTTACGAACAGAACCTCCGGACGAGCGCACACCGGCTCACCGAGGTCATCGCACGAGGGCCGCAGACCGTCGACGCCGACCAGTTCGCCACACTCCTGGGACCTCCGCTGGGTCTCGTGGCCGTGGACGCCGACAACAGGATGCTCACCAGCACCGGTTCGGCGGCCTCGGCGGCCCGTCAGGTGACGGAACTCAGCACGACCGTGCCGACCGGGACCATCGCCACCTACGACGGGCACGAGCAGCAGCACGGTCTCGCTGTGATCCGTGTCCCCAGCCCCGGACTCACCATCGACGTCGGCTCCGCCTCCCGTGCCGTCACACCCGCCGCGCTCGTCCTCACCATCGACACCTCCGTCGACGACTCCACCGCCGGCGCACTCGTCGAGCGTCAACTCGTCCTGATCGGCGTGGCGTTGCTGATCCTGCTGGGACTGGCCGTCATCGTCCTGCGGCTCGGTCTGCGCCCCCTGGCGCGGATGGCCCGTACCGCAGACGCCATCGCAGAGGGCCATCTCACAGAACGCCTGCCGACCACCCGCAACGGCAGCGAGGCCGGCCGGCTCGCCGAAGCGGTCAACCGCGCGTTCGACGCGCAGGCGCGCGCGGAGGCGACCGTACGCTCCCTCGCCGCCGACACCTCCCACGAGCTGCGCACTCCGCTCTCCACCATCTCGGGCTGGCTCGACCTGCACCGGCAGGGCGGCGTGTCGGGACCCGGACTGGAAACGGCGTTCGAGCACATCGAGAACGAGGTGGGACGCATGCGGTTGCTGGTCGAGGACCTCGCCCTGCTCGCCCGCCTGGACGCCGGCCGTCCCGTCGAGCAGCACGACGTGGACCTCACCGCACTGGCCGCCGACGTCGTCGAGGACGCCCAGATCATTTATCCCCGACGCGCCATCACCATGGCACCCGCACCTCCTGCCCCCGTCGTCGGCGACGCCGGCCGCCTGCAACAGGTCCTGCGCAACCTCGTGGGCAACGCCGTCCAGCACACTCCGGCGCAGACCTCCGTATGGGTCGAACTCACCCGGACCCGTGAGGACGTACGGCTGCGCGTCATCGACAACGGTCCCGGCATCGCGCCGCAGGACCTGCCACGCGTCTTCGAGCGGTTCTGGCGGGCGGAGGCGAGCCGCAGCCGGGCGTACGGCGGTTCGGGTCTTGGTCTGGCCATCGTGGAAGCCATCGTCCACGCCCACAAGGGCCGGGTGCAGGTGCAGTCGGACGTGGGAGTCGGTACCACCGTCACCATCCGACTTCCCCATGGCCCCACCGCGTCCCGAACCCACGCGTCCTGAACACGCTTCCCTGACCCACGTGTCCTGATACACGCGCGCGTGACGCGGCTCGTCCGGCACCGGCCCCGTACCCGCGCGTCCGCCCCCGACTCGTCGACGAAGAGAGGCCATTCATGCACACGGTAGTTCTCGCCGGCGGCCCTGTCCTCACCCGTGCGGCCATGAAGGCGGTCATCGAGAGCGGCCGTGCCATATCCGTCGTCGGACAGGCCGCCGACGGCGTCCGGTTCTGTGAGCTGCTGGGGGCCGGTACGGAACCGGATGTGATCCTGCTCGACCGAACCCTCCAGGGCCGGGACATCTCCGCGTTCACCGACGTCGTCGGCGCGGCCTCCGCCGTCGCCCCGACCATCGTCTTCGGGGTCCCGAACGCGCAGGAGTCCGATGCCTGTCTGAGAGCGGGCGCCACCGGAGTGCTCGCCGCCGACATCACGGCCACGCAGCTCGTCGCGGCCCTGGAGACGGTGCTCCGCGGCGGTCTCGTCGTCGTCCTGGGAACAGCCCCCGTCGTCCTGGCGCACCACCGGCGCACGGCGGGCCCGGAGACAGCGCCGGAGCTGTCCAGGCGGGAGCGGGAGATCCTCACCATGGTGGCGGGCGGCCAGGAGAACTCCTCCATCGCACAGGCCCTCGGCATCAGTCCCCTCACCGTGAAGACACACATAGCGAACATGTTCGCCAAGACGGGCGTCCGGCAACGCGGTCACCTCATCGCCTTCGCGTACGAGAGCGGGGTCGTGGTGCCGGGCGGGACCCCCGTGAGCCTGCTCGCCGACCGACTTTCCGTAGCGTCCTGAGGAACCGGCACCGATGCCACCGCTGACGAAGGCATGGAAGATGAACATCGGAGACGCTGTGGATCCGTAGGTACGGGCCCGCTCCGGCGAGTCCCGTGCATCGTGGGCCGCCAGGGGCTGAGCGGCGTGGCGGACATCGCGGAACGGCGGCGGGGGCCGAGCGGACGCGCGCGTTCGTACGGGCTGGACCCCTTCGCCGGGCGCGCGTTCGTACGGGCTGGTCCCCTTCGCCGGGCGCTCGCCACACGGACCGTGCGCCTGCTCCCGCTCACCGCGACTCGGTCCGACGTAACCGGTTGACAATCCTGCTGTAGCAAATACCATCTCGCCTATGGGGTGATTGCCATACGTACTCGCCGCCCGGAACGCCCCGGGTGGGGCCCCAGGGTTGCCCTCCGTCGGTCATCCCCGCCTGTCACCCGGCGTGGCGGACTGCCGCCGACGAACCATCTCTCCAAGTCTCTCTGTGAACATGCCCCGTTTCTCTACGGCACTAGTGCTATAGCAAATAGTGGAGGATCAATGATGATCTCGCTTCCCAGAGCCTGCGCCCTGACAGCCGCCTGCGCGCTCGTCCTGACCGCGTGCGGAGGCTCCACGGGTACGAGCGGATCGGCGACACCGACGTCCACGGTCGATGTCGGCAAGGCCGCGCCCGTCACCCCGCTCGACGCCGCGACCGTTGCCCGAGCCGAGAAGCAGGGATCGGTCCTCCTCTACACCAACGCGGACGCCGATCAGATGGCGCCTCTCACCAAGGCATTCGAGGCGAAGTACCCCGGCATCAAGGTGCGCGTGCTGAACATGACCGACCCGCAGACCTTCCAGCGCTACGCCACCGAGAGCGCCACCGGTGTGCGCACCGCGGACGTCGTCATGGCCTCGGACGCGGTCGAGATGCTGAACTTCGTCGACAAGGGCGGTGTTCTCGACTACGACGACCCCAACCTCGAACACCTTCCCGCTTACGCCAGGCTCGCCCCCGGAGTGGTGTCCATGTCCGAGGACCCGCTCGTCGCCGTGTACAACACCGCGCTCATTCCCAAGGAGAAGCAGCCAAGGGACCTGGCCTCCCTCGCCGAACTGGCCAAGTCCCTCAAGGGGAAGATCGGGACCACGGACATCGGCAACTCCCAGTCCTTCGGCGCCGTCAGCAACTACATCGCCGAACACGGCGAGGCGGGCTGGAAGAACATCGCGGTACTGGGACCCAACACGGGCGTCGAGTCGGGCAACGGCAACCTGATGCAGAAGCTGGCCCAGGGCCAGTACCAGGCCGCGTACTTCGTGGCCGGCTCGGTCCGCGCGCTGATCGAGGGTGAGGAGGCAGGGAAGATCCTCAACTACACCTACCTGACGGACGGCACACCGCTGCTGCCGAGGGCCGTCGCGGTCACCGAGCGGGCGGCATCACCCGACGCGGGAAAGCTCTTCGTGAACTTCACGCTGTCGGTCGAAGGCCAGCAGGCCGCGTGTAAAGGCGGGTTCACCCCGTACCGCGACGGAGTCGAGTGCGCCTACGGACTGCCCGCCGTCGAGGCGGTCGTCGGCAAGGACAACATGATGCTCGGCGGCTACCCGAAGGACATCGTCGAGAACAAGCCGGCGATCGTGGACCGCTGGAAGAAGGCCTACAACCGATGAGCGCCACGCAACTCCGGCCGCCTCCGGTCCGTACCTCCCCGCCACCGGCACGATCCCGGCGACGGTGGCTGTCGACCAACGCGAGTCACTACATCCTGTGGGCGCTCGCCCTCCTCGTCATCGTCGGGTCGGTCGTCCCGGTCGTGGCCGCCTCGGTGTGGTCCACCCCGCTGTACGAGTCGGGCGGACACCTCACCTGGGACAACTTCCACGCCCTGCTCACCGACCGCAGCTGGTGGACCGCGGTCGCCAACTCGATCCTGTTCGCCGCACTCAACACCGTCGGCTCGATCGTGGTCGGTGTGGCCGGCGCGGTCTTCCTGACCCGTACCGACATCCCCGGCCGCCGTGTCCTGACGGCGTTCCTCCTCGTCCCCATCGCCCTGCCGGGCCTGGTGCTCATCATCGGCTGGGCCGCCATGTGGACCCCGGCGGGATTCGCCAGTGCATGGCTGGAGACCCATACCTTCCTGCACATGCCCGTCGACCTCTACAGCATCCCCGGCATGGCCCTGGTCGCGATGAGTGTCGCCTCTCCCACCGTCTTCCTGCTGTGCCGCGGAACCCTGCTGTCGATCGACCCCTCACTGGAGGACGCCGCCCGTACGTCCGGAGCGAGCCCCCTGCGCAGTCTGCTCTCCGTCAGCCTGCCACTGATGCGTCCCGCCATCACGAACGCGGCACTGCTGGTCTTCGCCCTGTCGATGGAGGTCCTCGGCCTGCCCCTCATCCTCGGGTTCTCCAACAAGATCGGTCTGATATCCACCTACCTCTACGACCACTGGGTGAACGACGCGCAGCAGGGCCTGGTGTCCGCCGGTGCGGTCTTCCTGCTGATCGCCGTCTCCGGACTGCTCGTGCTGCGCAACCGGTTGGTGGGCGATGTGGGCCGGTACACCACCACGACCGGAAAACCCACCGGGGTGCGGATCCTGAAGCTCGGGCGGGTCCGGTGGGTGGTGTCGGCCTGCCTGGCCGCCTTCCTGCTGACGTGTGTGATCGTTCCGCTGGCCGGAGTCGTCATGGCGGCCTTCACCTCCATCCTGTCGCCCTTCATCTCGCCCTGGAGCGTGCTGACCCTCGACAACTTCTCCGCCGTCTTCGGGAATTCGCTCTACACCAGCTCGATCGTCAACAGCCTTCTCGTCGCGGGTGTCGGCGGCGCACTGAGCACGCTCGCCATCGCGGTGCTGTCGGTGATCGCGCACCGCTCCCGGTTCCGCTTCCGAGGGTCCCTGCAACAAGGCATGTTGTGGCCGCGCATGATGCCGGCCCTTGTCACCGGCATGGCGTTCTTCTGGAGCTTCGCCCTTCTCGACAGGTCCGGAGCGATCCGCGCCAGCCTGTGGGGCATCGGCATCGCGTTCGCCGTACGGAGCCTCGCCCTCGGCTACAGCGCCTTCTACCCGGCGCTCGCCGGCATCGGCGCCGACCTCGACAACGCCGCCCGTACGTCCGGCGCCACCTGGTGGGGGGCCATGCGCACCATCGTCTTCCGCCTCGTCGCACCGGCCATGGGCGCTTCGTTCGTGCTGCTGTTCGTAGCCATGCTCAACGACGCCGAACCGGCGGTCTTCCTCGTCACCGACGAGACGCCCGTACTCGGCCTCACCATGCTGCAACTCGCAGCGACAAGTATCGGCGGGACCGTCGCCGCGTTGGGAGTAATCCAAATGGTCATCACCTTGGTCGTCCTGGGCGCCGGTCGCGCCCTGCTGGGGGTGCGCCCCCGTGCCTAGCCTCCACCTGAACGGAATCACCAAGCGCTTCACCCAGCACACAGCACTGCACGACCTGTCCCTGACCGTCCAGGACGGTGAGATCTTCACCCTGCTGGGCCCCAGCGGCTGCGGAAAGTCCACCACCCTGTGGTCGATCGCCGGTCTGCACCAGCCCGACGCGGGCAGCATCACGCTCGGAGACCGCGTCGTCTTCGACCACGGACGCGTGAACCTCGAACCCGAGCACCGCAACTGCGGCGTCGTGTTCCAGTCCTACGCCATCTGGCCGCACATGTCGGTCGCGGAGAACGTCGGCTACCCCCTCAAGCTCCGCAAGACCCCCAAAGCCCAGCGTGACCGCCGCGTACAGGAAGTACTCGAACTCGTCGAGCTGGGCCGTCACGCCGGCCGCTACCCCCACGAACTCTCCGGCGGCCAGCAGCAACGCGTCGCGCTGGCACGCGCCCTCGCCCACCCGCCCGACATGCTGCTCCTGGACGAACCGTTCTCGAACCTGGACGCCAAGCTCCGTGACCGGTCCCGGCAATGGCTCAAGACACTGCAGACCCAGGTCGCAGTCACCACCGTCTTTGTGACGCACGACCAGGACGAGGCCCTGTCCGTCAGCGACCGCATCGCCGTCATGGACCGGGGCCGGGTCCGCCAGGTCGGCACCCCCACCGAGATCTACGACCACCCCGCCGACCTGTTCGTCGCCGACTTCGTCGGCACCGCCAACATCCTCCCCGGCGAGGTCGTACAGGCGGACGGCACCCACGCCCTGGTCAGAGTCGAAGGCCTGGGCGAACCGCTGAAGGTACCGCACAGCGACAAGCGCCTGGGACCGGTACGGATCAGCATCCGGCCCGAGAGCATCGCCATCCACCGCGCCGGCCGTGACCTGAGCGCGAACCCCGGCACGCTGACGGCCAAGGTCGACAACCAGGCCTACCTCGGTGACCACTACCGCTACACCGTCCGCATCGGCGGCACCCCGGTCATCGTGACCACCACACGCCCGGCCGCCACCGGCGAACTCACCGTCAGCCTTCCGCCGGAGGACATCCGCGTCTTCCACGAGGAAGCCCACCCCACCGAGGAGAACCACCATGCCTCCGTCCACTGAAGCCGCCGCACGGGTCGGAATCCTGACCCCGTCCGGGATGCTCGGCGCCGGCTTCGCCCCGGAGACCATCGAGCGCGGCCTGTCCCTGAACCCGGACGTCATCGCCGTCGACGGCGGCTCCACCGACTCCGGACCGCACTACCTCGGCGCCGGCGTCGCCAAGACCACCGCCGCCGCGGTCGGCCGTGACCTGCGCCTCCTGCTCAAGGCGGCCGCCACCGCGAACATCCCCCTGATCGTGGGCTCCTGCGGCACCAGCGGCACCGACTCCGGCGTCGACTGGGTCGCCGGCATCGCGGAACAGGTCATGGCCGAGGAAGGCCTCGACCTGAGGATCGCCCGCATCTACAGCGAACAGGAAGCCACCTTCCTCAAGGAAGAACTCGACGCGGGACGCATCCACCCCCTGGCCCCGCACGGCCCCCTCGATCCGGAGACCCTCGAGAGCTGCACCCACATCGTCGGCATGATGGGCCACGAACCCTTCGCCGAGGCCATCCGGGCCGGCGCACAGGTCGTGCTGGCGGGACGCGCCACCGACACCGCCCTCGCGGCCGCGGTACCCCTGATGCTCGGGATGCCGGCCGGTCCCAGCTGGCACGCCGCCAAGATCGTCGAATGCGGAGGGCAGTGCACCACGAACCCACGCACCGGCGGCGTCTTCGCCACCATCGACCACGACGGCTTCGTCATCGAACCCCTCGACCCGGCCAACGCCTGTACGCCCATCTCCGTCGCGGCACACATGCTGTACGAGACGGCCAACCCCTACCGGATGCGTGAACCCGCCGGCACGCTGGACGTCTCGGACGCCACCTACACGGCACTCGACGAGCGCCGCGTACGCGTCGAAGGGTCCCGCTTCGAACCGGCCGAGCAGCACACCATCAAGCTCGAGGGCGCCAAGGCCACCGGCTACGAGACCGTCTCGTTCAGCGGCATCCGCGACCCGTACATCGTCGCCGGCATCGACCGCTGGGCCGCGCTGCTGCGCACCATCGTCACCGAGCGCGTCAGCCAGACCCTCGGGCTGACCGAGGACGACTACGGCCTGGACATCCGCCTGTACGGCCACAACGCCATCCTGGAGGACATCGACCCCGACTCCACCCCGCCCCGCGAAGTCGGCGTCATGCTCCTGGTCAACGCACCCTCCCAGGCCACCGCCACCGCGATCGCCAAGGTCGCCAACCCCCTCATGCTCCATCTCCCGCTGCCCGAGATGGAGTACCTGCCCAGCTTTGCCTTCGCCACCTCACCGGCGGAGACCGAACGCGGGGCCGCCTACGAATTCGTCCTGAACCACGTGGTCGACGTCGACTCGGCCACCGCCATGTTCCGCACCCACCACTCCCGCGAGGTCTCCCGTGCCTGAGCACTCCACTCCCGCGCCCCTGCTCGGCGACTACGCGACCGAGATCCGCTCCAAGAACGCGGGGCCCTTCTGGGTCACCATGGAGACGTTCATGAAGGACTGCGCCGGATACGCCATCGCAGCCGACGAGTCGTTCCTCAACGAGCAGGTGATCGCCGACCTCTACCGCGTGGATGCCGCACAGGTCCAGATCTTCCGCATCCCCGCGCTGAACGTCGTCAAGATCTCCTTCCCGCGCCCCGTCGCGCAGGCCGGTATCCGGGACCGCGACATACACGCGGGCCAGCACCACGTCCCGCTCGCCGCCCTGCGGGTGCCCGACCGGCACCTCGCCGACGGGCCGCCGCCGGTGCCACGGGCCTGAGCCCGACGCCTCCCTGACAGCCGGATCCCCGCAGCGGCAGGATGAGAGGGCGTTGCGGCCGGTACGTACACCGACGCAAGAGCGTCGATCCAGACAGGATCAGTTTCCAGGGGCCGCGGCCGTCCGACGCGTACGGCCGCGGCCCCTCCCCGCAAGGAGAAGGCTGTGACGCAAGAAGCGACCCGCCCCGGGAATCCCATCGCAGAGCCACTGAGCCGCCAGGACCTGGTGCCGATTCCGGAAGAGAAACTGCTCTTCCGGCTCCCCACGCCGTTCACCGATCCCGCCATCGAGCGACGCCACCGCAAGGAGCGGCTCGCCGGCGCACTGCGCCTCTTCGGCCGGTTCGGGTTCGAGGAAGGCGCCGCGGGACACATCACCGCACGCGATCCGGAATTCCCCGATCACTTCTGGGTCAACCCGTTCGGCATGTCCTTCAAACACGTGAAGGTCAGCGATCTGCTCCTCGTCAACCACGACGGCGAGGTCGTCCAGGGACGACACCGAGTGAACCGCGCGGCCTTCGCCATCCACTCGGCCGTGCACGCGGCGCGGCCCGACGCGGTCGGCGCCGCCCACAGCCACTCGGTGTACGGCAAGGCCCTGTCGGCGACGGGCCGGCGGCTGGAACCGCTCACCCAGGACGCCTGCGCCTTCTACGAGGACCACGGCTGCTACGAGAACTACTCGGGCGTGGCCAACGACCCGGAGGAGGGCCGCCGCATCGCCGCGGCGCTCGGCGCGCACAAGGCAGTCATCCTGCGCAACCACGGGCTGCTCACGGCGGCCGGGTCGGTCGACGCCGCCGCGTACTGGTTCATCACCATGGAGCGGTCGGCGCAGGCTCAACTTGTCGCCGAGGCCGCGGGACCCACGGTCCGGATCCCGCACGAGGAGGCGCAACTCACCTACGGGCAGGTGGGCTTCGACTTGGCAGGCTGGTTCCAGTTCCAGCCCCTCTTCGACCAGATATCACGCACGGACCCGGACCTGTTCGACTGACACACGGCCGGAGCAGGGTCCTCGGGACAGAGCTGATCGTGATGACGCGCTCCTGGTTTCCCGGAGCGCGTCGTCCGTCAGCGATTGTCGCGGGACAGAACACCGGTGGTGCGAACGCCTCTGACAGGGGCCTGCGTTGCCGGGCACCGGACGGGTCGCGTGCGGACCGGGCCCGAGTCGGACAAGGCAGGGGGTTTTCGCTCACGCCGTCGGCCCCGGAAGCGCTGAGTTCCGAGCCCTGCCGCCGCGCCACATACCGTGGTGGGACGAGTGCGGCCTAGGGCCCGGCCGACGGCACGGGACGACCTTCCCGTGCTCATCCGGCCTTCGCGACCGACATGATCCTGGGCCCTCGCGTCGTGGCCGCGCTTGTCCGCGACCGGCCCAGGCGCTCCAGCCTGCAGGAAGAGCGAGCCGGGGCAAGCCCGGCGGCCTCGCCTCGAACGTCCACTACAACCACCGCCGGCCTCACGCCGCCGCCCGCAATCGCCCTCCATCCTCACGCCTTAGCACGGGCGTCACCGATGTCATGGCCGACCACGGCTAGGAGCTGTCCAGCCGATCATTGATGGTGTCTGGCTGCTGCTTGAGACGCCTGTGGCGACGGTCCGAAGTCGATTGCCGGGCGCCTGATGCTGGGCGATCATCGTCGGATGAGTGCGGACGAGAGGCGGAAGGTGACGCGGGTTGTGCAGACGTGTTCCGCATACCCGTCACAGTGGGATGCCTGGACGGTGGACGGCCAGTACCTGTATTTCCGATACCGGCATGGCGAGGGCTGCGTCGAATGGCACCCTGGCCCTGACTTTGATGACAGTCCGGAGACTTGGAACGACGGCCGCTCGGGGCTCCTGATCGAATGGGACGACGGCACCGACAGCGGTGTCATCAGCCTTGAGGATTTCCTTGCGGCAGCGGGCTTGGTGTTGACGCCGGGCACCTCGGTGGGTTGAGGTCTGGCACGCGGTCAGGTGCGCAGCCAGATGGCGAGGGCGGCCGCGGTGACGGTGCGGAGGAAGACGTAGCCGCGCTCGTCGTAACGGGTCGCGACAGCGCGGGAGTTCTTCAGCCTGCTGTATGGCCCTCTCGACGGTGTCGCGCTTCCTGTACCGCTCCTCGTCGAACGCCGGCGGCCGCCCGCCTCGTGCTCCCTTGCGCAGGCGAGCGGCCTGGCTGTCGGCTTTCTCCGGGATCGTGTGACGGATGGCGCGCCGCCGCAGGTACTGGCGGCAAGGTCCATTGCTGCAGGCCTTGTCGGCCGCGACGCTGCCGGGCTTCTTGCGGGACCTGCCCGCACCGAGCCGGGGGCACCCGGATCTTCTCCACCACCGGCACGAACTGGGTGCAGCCGGCCCGCTGCCCCGGCGTGTCGAGCAGGGACAGCGGGTGGCAGCGGCCGTCCGCGCTCAAGTGGATCTTGCTGGTGAAGCCGCCGCGCGAACGACCCAGGCCCTCGCCCCCCGCACCACCTCCACCAGCCTGCCGACGAGGCTCTGCCACGGAATTTCGTCCCGGTGTTCCCGCGACTTGCCCCCACTTGAGCTGGCAATAGCCGGTGGTGAATCGATGCGGGCGCCGGCCGCGGGCTGGTGCGCACGCACGATGGTGGAGTCCACTGAGACATCCCGGTCGATCTGCCCTGCCCAGTCGGCCGCGGCCTGGACCTGCTGCAGCAGCCGTTCCCAGGTTCCGTCGGCCGGCCAAAGCCGATGGCGCTCGTAAACCGTCTTCCACGGCCCGAACCGCTCCGGCAGATCACGCCACTGCACTCCGGTCCTGACCCGGTGCAGAATGCCGTCGAGCACCTGCCGGTGATCACGCCACCGCCCACACCGACCGTCGCTCACCGGCAGGAACGGCCGCAGCCGCTCCCACTCCGCGTCCGACAGATCACCGCGTTCTCCCCGCCCCATACACGGGACAACGATCCGACCAGGCGACAGTCACATGATCGGCCGGACGGTTCCTAGTTGACGGTGAACCGGGCCTGCCCCCGCAGCGCGGCCACGAGCTCGGCGGCGCCCGCGAGGCCCCCTGCACGGCGGGCCTCCGCCGTCTGACCTGCGAGGTGGGAGTAGACGGTGATGCCCCCGACGCCTCGCAGCGGGCTGTGGGACGGGAGCGGTTCCTCTGTCACCACGTCGAGCGCCGCACCCCCGATCCCGCCCGTGCGCACGGCGTCCGCCAGCGCCTGTTCGTCGACGATCGCACCGCGCGCTGTGTTGACGAGCACGGCCGTCGTCTTCATCCGCGCGAAGGCGGAGGCGTCGAACATGCCCTGGGTCCTGTCGGTCAGCGCGGTGTGGATCGACACGTAGTCGGAGGTGGCCAGCAGCTCGGGGAAGGGGACGAAGCGGACCGAGCCGTTGCCGTCCTCGCGTTGGTGGGCGGGCACACCGGTCGTGCACACCACGTGCATCCCGAAGGCGTGGGCGAGAGGAACGACCGCGCGGGCCGCCGCGCCATAGCCGACCAGGCCGAGTGTGGCTCCGCGCAGTTCGTGACCGTCCTCGCGCGGCCACCCTCCGGCGCGCACCCCCGTGGCGCTGTCGACGAGACGACGCGCCTGGGCGAGGAGCAGACCCAGCGTGTACTCGGCCACGGCGTTCGCGTTGATCCCGGGCAGATTGCTCACGCTGATCCCGAGTCGGGTGGCGGCCTCGACATCGACCGAGTCGTAGCCCACCCCGGTACGCACCACCACACGCAACCGCGGGGCACGGGTGAGTACGTCGGCGGTCAGGGGCTCGTTCGCGACGAGCGCCGCGTCGATCCCGGCGAGCGCGGCCACGAGCTCCTCCGGGTCGCGGCGTCCGGACATCGGCGCGTGCCGAGTCTCGAGACCGGCCGACCGGACGTACTCGTCCACCTCGTCGCCGGGGCGCAGGTAGTCAGTGGTGATCAGGACGCGTGCCACGCTCTTCCTCTTCTTCCGTCTTCTCCGTCGAAGGGCGGACGGACCGGCCGATCTGCTGTGCGACAGCCGCTCCCAGCGCCGTCGTCGTCCCGGTCCCGCCGAGGTCGGGCGTCAGTACGTCCGGCTGCTGCTCCAGGACCGACTCGATGGCGGCCACGACGTCCACGGCGGCAGCCGTCTCACCCAGGTGCTCCAGCATCATCGCGCCGCTCCAGATCTGCCCGACCGGGTTGGCGATGCCGAGCCCCGCGATGTCCGGGGCCGACCCGTGCACAGGCTCGAACAGGCTCGGATGGTCCCGTTCGGGGTTGATGTTCGCACTCGGCGCTATCCCGATCGTGCCCGTGCAGGCCGGGCCCAGGTCGGAGAGAATGTCGCCGAACAGGTTGCTCGCCACGACGACGTCGTACAGGTCGGGCCGGAGCACGAACTTGGCCGCCAGGATGTCGATGTGATCCTTGTCGGCGGTCACCCGGGGGTAGCGCAGCGCCATCTCGTTTGCCCGTTCGTCCCAGTAGGGCATGGAGATCGAGATCCCGTTGCTCTTGGTCGCCCAGGTCAGGTGCCTGCGCGGCCGGGCGTCGGCGAGTTCGAATGCGTACCGCAGGACGCGGTCGACACCTGTGCGGGTCATCACGGTCTCCTGGAGCACGGTCTCGCGCTCAGTGCCCTCGAAGATGCGCCCGCCGATGCTGGAGTACTCGCCCTCGGTGTTCTCGCGCACCACGTAGAAGTCGATGTCTCCCGGACCATGGTCGCGCAAGGGGCCGCGTACACCGCGCAGGAGGCGGACCGGCCGCAGATTGACGTACTGGTCGAATCCGCGTCGCAGCTGCAGGAGGCTTCCCCACAAGGAGACGTGGTCGGGTACGACCTCGGGCCACCCGACCGCCCCGAAGTAGATCGCGTCGAAGCCACCCAGCACGGTGCGCCAGTCCTTCGGCATCATCTCCCCGTGGCGCACCCAGTAGTCGGCGCTCGCGAAGTCGAACTCCTCCACATCGAGGACGAAGCCGTACGCGTCGGCCGCCGCGCGCAGGCACCGCAGTCCCTCCGGCACGACTTCCCTGCCTATGCCGTCCCCCGGCACTGCGGCGACGCGATAACGCTGTGGCACGACTGCTCTCCTTGCTCGACCTGCCCCGACCTGCTCGTACGGCCCCCCACTGTGGTCTCCGCCGAGGCCGACCACAACAGCATCCACGGCAACCTAGGCTTTCCCTGACAGAAAACCGTGTGAGGCCGCGCAGGGCCGCCCGGACGGACGGGGACCGTATGAAGATGTCCATCGACGACCTGAGGTTCTTCCAGGTCGTGGCGGCCAGCGAGACGCTGACGGCGGCCTCGCGCCGGCTCGGCTGGTCGCTTCCCGTCGTCAGCAAGCGGCTGAGCGCGCTGGAGGGCCGGCTGGACGTCCGCCTGGTCCAGCGCGGCGCCCGCAAGTTGGTCCTGACCTCGGAGGGCGCCCTGTACGCGAGCGGACTCGACTCGATCCTCGACCGGCTGCGCGAACTGGAGGACCAGGTGACCGACCGCTCGGGGGTGCTGCGCGGCTCCCTGGTCGTCCAGGCCACCCTCGGCCTCGGCCGGGCCCATGTGGCTCCGCTGCTCGCAGAGTTCGCCGCGTCGCACCCCCAGGTGCAGGTGCAGTTGCAGACGTCGGCGCTGCCTCTGCGGTCCCATCGGCGGAGCTTCGACGTGGCCGTCCACGTGGGGAGCCCCCCGGACTCCTCGCTCCGGATGCGCCGCCTCGCGGAGAACCGGCGGGTGCCGTGCGCCGCGCCGTCGTACCTGGACCGGTGCGGCGCGCCCACGCGCGTCGAGGATCTCTCGCAGCACGACTGCATCGTGCTGCGAGAGAACGAGGGGGACTACGCGCTCTGGCGGTTCGGTGACGTGAGTGATCCCCGCCACGTTCGGGTGAGCGGCCCCTTGTCGAGCAACGACGGGGGCATCGTGACCGGCTGGGCGCTGGAGGGCCGTGGGATCATCATGCGTTCGGAGTGGCATGTCCGCCCGCACATCGAGCGGGGCGAACTGGTCCGCGTACTTCCGCACATCCCTACGCCCGCGGCCAACATCTATGCCTTGATCGAAGACGACGGACACGTTCCCCGGCGCGTGACCGAGCTGATCGAGCACCTCGCCGCCAGGCTGCCGGGACGACTGGGGCGGCCCGGGTGGTCGGCCTGACAGCTATTTTCCGTTGGGGAAAGGTTGAGTTGCTCACGGGCGGCGCGTGGCCGGTGCACTGGTGCGTACGGTCAGATCGTCGCGGCGCAGGATGCTGTGCGTGGAGGCGTGTCCGAGGGGCGGGTGTCGAGCGGCGCTCTCCGGGAGAACAGGCCTGGTACCGGTACGGGCAGGGCCCGGCGGACAC
>NZ_JBIVLA010000003.1:815921-988265 GCF_044751065.1 Streptomyces sp. NPDC088746 | reverse complement strand
TGCAGGGGGGACCCTGTGGGAGAGTAGGACGCCGCCGAACAATTATTCCGGGAAAGCCCCGTGCCCTTGTGGCACGGGGCTTTTCTGCGTTCACGACCTTCCCCTCGTACCCCTGTGCACCCGACCTCGGAGACTGAGGGTAAGGTCAGGGGGCATCATTGGCACGTTCTTCACAGGAGGCCCCCGGGTGGAGGTCCAGGAGACTCGAGTTCAGACGGACCGAGTACTCACCATCCCCAACATCCTCAGCATGGCTCGCCTCGTCGGCGTACCGCTCTTCCTGTGGCTGATCCTTCGCCCCGTGTTCGGCGGGTCCAACAGCGACGGCTGGGCCCTGCTGGTCCTGATGCTGAGCGGTGTCAGTGACTACCTCGACGGCAAGCTCGCCCGCCGGTGGAATCAGATCAGCAGTCTCGGCCGGCTCCTGGACCCGGCTGCCGACCGCCTCTACATTCTTTCGACGCTCGTCGGGCTCACGTGGCGGGAGATCCTGCCACTGTGGCTGACAGCGGCTCTCCTCGCCCGGGAGCTGATGCTCCTCGTCATGGTGGGAATCCTTCGCCGGCACGGCTATCCGCCGCCCCAGGTGAACTTCCTAGGAAAAGCTGCAACCTTCAACCTGATGTACGCCTTCCCCTTGTTGCTGCTCAGCGACGGAAGTGGTTGGCTTGCTTCGCTGGGCACCATTTTCGGATGGGCGTTCGCTGGATGGGGTACAACCCTCTATTGGTGGGCAGGGATCCTCTACGTGGTCCAGGTCCGCCGTCTGGTCAAGGCGGATCAAGTAGCCGATTAGCTCGTTGACGTGGTGCCGTGCAGAGTCGCCGGCCCGCACCGGACAGTTGTGGTGTTGCCCCGACGGGCGAAGTCGGCCAGACCGTCGTCTCTTTCGAGGAGGACGTTTCCGACATGAAGGCCGTCGTGATGGCAGGCGGTGAAGGCACTCGCCTTCGCCCCATGACCTCAAGCATGCCCAAGCCGCTCCTGCCCGTGGCCAACCGGCCGATCATGGAGCATGTGCTGCGGCTGCTCAAACGGCATGGGCTCAACGAGACCGTCGTCACCGTCCAGTTTCTCGCCTCTCTCGTCAAGAATTATTTCGGCGACGGCGAGGAGCTCGGGATGGAGCTCAGCTATGCCAACGAGGAGAAGCCACTCGGTACCGCGGGAAGCGTCAAGAACGCCGAAGAAGCCCTGAAGGACGACACCTTCCTGGTGATTTCCGGCGACGCCCTGACCGACTTCGATCTCACCGACCTCATCGCATTCCACAAGGAGAAGGGCGCACTCGTCACGGTGTGCCTCACCCGGGTCCCGAACCCTCTTGAATTCGGGATCACGATCGTGGACGAGGACGGGAAGGTGGAGCGCTTCCTGGAGAAGCCCACCTGGGGCCAGGTCTTCTCGGACACGGTGAACACGGGCATCTACGTCATGGAGCCCGAGGTCTTCGACTACGTCCAGGCCGACACCTCCGTCGACTGGTCCGGTGACGTGTTCCCGCAGCTCATGAAGGAAGGCAAGCTGATCTGCGGCTATATCGCAGAGGGCTACTGGGAGGACGTGGGCACGCACGAAAGCTATGTGAAGGCCCAGGCCGACGTGCTGGAGCGCAAGGTCGACGTGGAGCTGGACGGCTTCGAGATCTCCCCCGGCGTCTGGGTGGCGGAAGGCGCGGAGGTCCATCCCGACGCGGTGCTGCGCGGGCCGCTGTACATCGGTGACTACGCCAAGATCGAGGCCGGCGCGGAGATCCGTGAGCACACGGTCATCGGCTCCAATGTCGTCGTGAAATCCGGCGCGTTCCTGCACCGGGCCGTCGTGCACGACAACGTGTACATCGGCCAGCACAGCAATCTGCGCGGCTGCGTGATCGGTAAGAACACCGACATCATGCGGGCCTCGCGCATCGAGGACGGCGCCGTCATCGGCGACGAGTGCCTGGTCGGCGAAGAATCGATCATCCAGGGCAATGTCCGGGTCTACCCGTTCAAGACCATCGAAGCCGGCGCCTTCGTGAACACCTCGGTCATCTGGGAGTCGCGCGGACAGGCGCACCTCTTCGGAGCCCGCGGTGTGTCGGGGATCCTGAACGTGGAGATCACCCCGGAGCTCGCCGTCAGGCTGGCCGGCGCGTACGCGACGACCCTGAAGAAGGGTGCGACGGTCACGACCGCCCGTGACCACTCCCGTGGTGCACGCGCACTGAAGAGAGCGGTCATCTCGGCCCTCCAGGCCAGTGCCATCGATGTCCGGGACCTGGAGAACGTGCCGCTGCCGGTGGCCCGTCAGCAGACCGCACGGGGCAGCGCCGGCGGCATCATGATCCGTACGTCTCCGGGGGTGCCCGACTCGGTCGACATCATGTTCTTCGACGAGCGGGGAGCCGACCTCTCCCAGGCGCGGCAGAAGAAGCTGGACCGCGTCTACGCCCGTCAGGAATTCCGCCGGGCCTTCCCCGGCGAGATCGGCGACCTCCACTTCCCGTCGAGCGTCTTCGACTCCTACACCGGGTCCCTGCTCCGCAACGTCGACACGAGCGGCATCGCCGACGCGGGGCTCAAGGTGGTCGTGGACGCGTCCAACGGCAGTGCCGGGCTCGTCCTGCCCAGCCTGCTCGGGCGCCTCGGTGTGGACGCGCTGACGATCAACCCCGGGCTCGACGAGTCCCGCCCCACCGAGTCCGCCGAGTCGCGGCGGGCCGGGCTGGTGCGCCTCGGCGAGATCGTGTCGTCAGCGCGGGCCGCCTTCGGCGTACGGTTCGACCCGGTCGGTGAACGGCTGTCCCTCGTGGACGAGCGGGGCCGCATCATCGAGGACGACCGGGCGCTGCTGGTCATGCTCGACCTCGTGGCCGCCGAGCGCAGGAGCGGACGGGTCGCCCTGCCGGTGACCACCACCCGCGTCGCCGAACAGGTCGCCGCCTATCACGGTACGCAGGTGGAGTGGACGACCACGTCGCCTGACGACCTGACGCGCGTGGGCCGGGAGGACACCACGATCTTCGGTGGTGACGGCCGTGGCGGCTTCATCATCCCGGAGTTCAGCAGTGTCTTCGACGGTGCGGCCGCCTTCGTCAGGCTCATCGGCCTCGTGGCCAGGACACAGCTCACCCTCAGCCAGATCGATGCCCGTATCCCGCGGGCCCATGTGCTGCGCCGTGACCTCGCCACACCGTGGGCGGTCAAGGGGCTCGTCATGCGGCGGGTCGTGGAGGCTGCGGGAGACCGCAGCGTCGACACCACCGACGGGGTCCGCGTGGTCGAGACCGACGGCCGCTGGGTGATGGTGCTGCCCGACCGTGCGGAAGCGGTCACGCACCTGTGGGCCGAGGGCCCGGACGACGCCTCGGCCCAGGCGCTTCTCGACGAGTGGGCGGCGGTCGTGGACAGCGCGGGCGACTGAGCAGGCCACCGTGGGTCCGGAAGCCGGGTGGCCGGCTTCCGGACCCACGGTGGGGCCATTCGGCGGCAGCAGGCATGACGTGCGACGATGTGCGGCATGTCGCAGCCGCCCCCCGATCGGAGTAGCGCACCGCCGCGTCCTCGCCCTGACGCGTCGATGTCGCTGCTGACCACCGTGATGGAACACAGCCTCGACGAGGGATACGCCGAGGCTTCCGCGCGTCGCCGGGCCGAGGGGCGGGACGGACTGCCGCGCACGCTGAAGGCCAAGCTGGGTCTCGCCGGCGGCCTTGTGCTGGCGGCCCTCGTGGTGACACTCGGTGCCGCGGAGGCGCGGGTCGCGGCCCCTGTCGTGGCCAAGGAACGCGAGGAGCTCATCGACCGGGTGAACGCCGAGACCTCCACGGCGGATACGCTCGAGGCGGATGTCGACAAGCTGCGCAAGGACGTCGGTGAGCGGCAGCGCAAGGCACTTCAGGAGCACGGCGGGGACCAGGGCGGCCTGGTGGCGTTGCTGTCCGGGGCCACTCCTGTCGAAGGCCCCGGGATCAAGCTGGTAGTCGACGACGCCGAGGACACCGACCAGGGCGGTGGCGGCCCCCGTGAGTCCACCGGTTTCGCCGACACCGGGCGGGTACGCGACCGGGACATGCAACGCGTGGTCAACGGTCTCTGGCAGTCCGGCGCCGAGGCGATCGCCATCAACGGGCAGCGGCTGACGGCCCTCTCCGCGATCCGCGCGGCGGGCGACGCCATACTGGTCGACAACAGGCCGCTCGTGCCGCCGTACACGGTGCAGGCGGTGGGGGACGGCAAGAAGCTCGTCACGGCCTTCCAGGACAGTGCGGACGGCCAGTATCTTCAGGCGCTGCACGAGAGCTTCGACATCCGCACCAGCATCTCCGAGCAGGAGAAGGTGCGCCTTCCGGCCGCGCCCAGCCTGATCGTACGTACAGCAGAGCCTCAGGCCGCAGACACGGGCAGTGGAGCGGCAGACACAGGGAAGGGCACATCGTGATCGCCGTACTGGGCCTCGTCGTGGGAGTCGTGGTCGGACTGTTGGTCCGGCCCGAAGTGCCGGCGGTGGTCGAGCCTTACCTGCCGATCGCCGTGGTCGCCGCGCTCGACGCCGTCTTCGGCGGACTGCGGGCCATGCTCGACGGGATCTTCGTGGACAAGGTCTTCGTGGTGTCGTTCCTGTCGAACGTCGTGGTGGCCGCGCTCATCGTCTTCCTCGGCGACAAACTGGGCGTCGGGGCCCAGCTCTCCACCGGTGTGGTGGTCGTGCTCGGCATCCGGATCTTCTCCAACGCCGCGGCCATCCGCCGGCACGTCTTCCGGGCGTGAAACCGATGAGCAACGGGATGAGCAACGAACAGAACCCGGACGACGGGCGGCCGCCGAGCCACGGGTCCCTGCCCGGCGGCGCGGGCCGCGCCGGCGCGCTCCCGCCGGAAGCGCCCGAAGCACCCCAGCCCGAAGCACCCCAGCCCGGCTCCGCACCGTCTCCGCCGACCGGGGCGGAGGAGGTCTCGGGACGCCGGCGGCTGCGGGCAGGCCTCTGGCCGCCCAGGGTGAGCAGAGCCCAACTGATCGTGGCGCTCCTGCTGTTCGTCCTCGGTCTGGGCCTGGCCATCCAGGTCAGGTCGAACAGCGACAACAGCGCCCTGCGCGGGGCCCGCCAGGAGGACCTGGTCCGCATCCTCGACGAGCTCGACAACCGGACCCAGCGCCTCGAGGACGAGAAGCAGCGCCTCGACGACCAGCGCACGGAACTGGAGAACAGCTCCGACCAGGCTGAGGAGGCGCGCAAGCAGACGCTCGAGAAGGAGCGGCAGCTCGGTATCCTGGCAGGTACCGTCGCCGCGCACGGCCCCGGGATCACGCTGACCATCAGTGACCCGGCCGGCGCGGTGGAGGCCGACATGCTCCTCGACACCATCCAGGAGCTGCGCGCGGCGGGCGCCGAGGCCATCGAGATCAACGGCGTGCGGGTGGTGGCGAACACATACTTCTCCGGTGACGGGGGAGAGTTGAGAGTCGACGGCCGGAAGGTCGAGTCTCCCTACGAGTTCAAGGTCATCGGCAAGCCGCAGGACCTGGAGCCGGCCCTGAACATCCCCGGTGGGGTGGTGCAGACGCTCGAGAAGGAGCAGGCCACTGCGGAGGTGACGCGCGCCGACGACATCGTCGTGGACGCCTTGCGACCCGCGAAGCAGCCTGATTACGCTCGGTCGTCGCCCCAGTGAGGCGGCGGAGCGAAGTACTCGAAGGACACGGGCGCCAGGTTGCGGGGGGTCGGCGCAACGGATCGGTGACGCGTGGTGGAAACTGTCGGGTGGATACGGACGTTGTGAGGATGTCCGGGTCGGCAGGTGTGTTCATTCAGGGTTCGTCCTGCCCCACGGGCGGGTCTATTTCGGTCAAGGGGAAACGCCCGTGAAGTTGTTTGCGAAGTTGTTCGGAAAGAGCGCCCGCGAGGACAGCAGCAGCGCTGCCCGCCACCGCGCTCCGCGTCAGGGTGCCGAGGAGCAGGGTTCGGAGCGCCCGCTCTTCCGCGACGAGGTCCAGGGAGGCGCCGGCGGGTCCGGCGCGTCGTCCGTTGACCCCGGAGGTGCAGGGCGCATAGGTTTCGGTGAATCATCGACCTCGAGTACGGGTGGAGGGTTCGCCCCCGCTCCGGAGGGCTCGTCCATGCCGGTTTGTACGAGGTGCGGGCATCGCAATGCCGAGGCCAGCCGCTTCTGTTCCAACTGCGGTGCGCCGCTGAGGGGCGGAGTGCCCGAGCGTGCCTCCGAGACGACCTCGACGATCTCGATCTCCGGTATCGAGGCGTACGAGGCCGAGGCGACCGGCCAGACGGCCGTTCCGTCGCTCTCCCCGGAGGCCCAGGCCGCCGTCGACGCCCTGCCCGCGGGTTCCGCGCTGCTGGTGGTGCGACGCGGCCCGAACTCCGGAAGCCGCTTCCTGCTGGACGGTGACCTGACGACGGCCGGCCGTCACCCGCAGAGCGACATCTTCCTCGACGACGTGACCGTGTCGCGGCGTCATGTGGAGTTCCACAGGAACCCGGACGGTAGTTTCACCGTGGGAGACGTCGGCAGCCTCAACGGCACCTACGTCAACCGCGAGCGCATCGATTCCGTCGCGCTGACCAATGGCGACGAAGTCCAGATCGGAAAGTACCGGCTGGTCTTCTACGCGAGCCAGCGAGGCGTGTGACCCTCCCCCGGACAGGGTCCGGGGGGATCCCCAGGAAGGTCCATGCTGCGAACACCGACAGGCGGTGCCGGTCACGGCACCGCCGCCGCTGGCGAGCGCGCGATGAGCATCGGCACGGTGCTTCTGCAGCTGCGCGACGAATTTCCCGAAGTCACCATCTCCAAGATCCGCTTCCTGGAGACGGAGGGGCTCATCGAGCCCCAGCGGACGCCGTCGGGCTACCGGAAGTTCAGCCCCGCCGACGTCGAGCGGTTGGCGCAGGTACTGCGCATGCAGCGGGACCACTACCTGCCGCTCAAGGTCATCCGTGAGCACCTGGAGGCCCTCGCACGCGGTGAGCAGGTGGCCCTGCCGCCCGGCGGGGGGCCGGGTGATCCCGCAGACGCCCTCCGGAACCAGGACCTGGGGCAGGCCACCGCCGCCCGCATCGGACGCTCGGAGCTCCTGGCGGCCACGGAGGCCACCGAGGAGCAGCTCGACGAGTGGGAGTCGTACGGGCTGATCGTGCCCGCCGCCGGCGGGAGCTACGACGCCGAGGCGGTGAATGTGGCACGTCTGGTGGCGGACCTGGGCAGATTCGGTCTCGAACCTCGGCATCTGCGGGCCGTCAAGGCGGCCGCGGAGCGTGAGGCGGGGCTGGTCGAGCAGGTGGTCGCGCCGCTGCGCCGGCACCGGAATCCGCAGACCAGGGCGCATGCGGAGGCCACCGCGAAGGAGCTCGCGGACCTCTCCGTCAGGCTCCACGCCGCGCTCGTGCAGAGCGCTCTGAAGGCCGGCTTCCACTGAGGGCGGAGGAGCCCGACTATCCAAACATGGCGGGCACGTCCTAGGGTTGCTGTGTGAACGAGCTCGACGTTGTGGGTGTCCGGGTGGAAATGCCCTCCAACCAACCGATCGTGCTCCTGCGTGAAGTGGGAGGCGACCGGTATCTCCCTATCTGGATCGGCCCTGGGGAAGCGACCGCGATCGCCTTCGCCCAGCAGGGCATGGCTCCGGCCAGGCCGCTGACCCATGATCTCTTCAAGGATGTGCTCGAGGCCGTCGGCCAGGAGCTCACCGAGGTCCGCATCACGGACCTGCGGGAAGGGGTCTTCTACGCGGAGCTGGTCTTTGCCAGCGGGGTCGAGGTGAGCGCGCGGCCGTCCGACGCCATAGCGCTCGCCCTGCGCACCGGCACGCCCATCTACGGCAGTGACGGGGTGCTGGACGACGCGGGTATCGCCATCCCGGACGAGCAGGAGGACGAGGTGGAGAAGTTCCGCGAGTTCCTCGACCAGATCTCGCCGGAGGACTTCGGCACCAACAGCCAGTGACCTTCCGCGGAGGCGGCGTCAGCGCATCCGACAAGCCGTTCCCGTAAATCAGTCACGGGAAACCACCCTCAGGGTGATTATCACTCGGCGTGCCGAGTGTGGCGATCGTTGACGCACCCCTGGTGACTGCCTACCTTCGAGGTGGCAGGTCAAGGACGGAGGTCGGCGTGAGAAGCAGCGGCGACGGTACGGCTGCGGGTGGGCCGTACCGGCAGCACGGCAGTGCGGCCGACCACTCCATCAGACAGCCGGTTCAGCCGGCTGTGGTGGCAGCGGACGGTGTGGGTGTGGCAGGGGACATCGGCTATCGGGGGCCGACAGCGTGCGCGGCGGCCGGGATCACCTACCGACAGCTGGACTACTGGGCGCGTACGGGGCTCGTGGAGCCGAGCGTGCGTCCGGCGTACGGGTCGGGGACGCAGCGTCTCTACAGTTTCCGGGACGTGGTACTCCTCAAGATCGTCAAACGGTTCCTGGACACGGGAGTCGCTCTGCAGAACATCCGGACCACCGTTCAGCACCTCAGGGCGCGCGGGTTCACGGATCTCGAGCGGATGACCCTGATGAGCGACGGTGCGACGGTCTACGAGTGCTCCTCGCCCGACGAGGTGGTGAATCTCCTCCAGGGCGGCCAGGGCGTCTTCGGTATCGCCGTCGGTGTCGTCTGGCGGGATGTCGACGCGGCGCTGTCCCAGCTCCACGGGGAGCGTGTCGACACGGGGGAGACCCTGGTCGGGCACAATCCCGCGGATGAACTGGCGCGCCGGCGCAATCGCGCGGGCTGAGCCACCGGGGCGGTCCGGCGCGACGCGTGCGCCGGGTGGGGCGGTTGTCAGTGGCGTAGGGCAGCATCGGTCCATGTGAGAGCCGCGCCCACCATCCTGCATCTGGACATGGATGCCTTCTACGCCTCGGCCGAGCAGGCGTCGAAGCCGAGCCTGCGCGGCAAGCCGGTGGTGGTGGGCGGCCTGGGGATGCGGGGCGTGGTCGCCACAGCGTCGTACGAGGCGCGGCGTCTCGGCGTGCATTCGGCGATGCCGATGGCACAGGCGAGGCGCCTCGCGCCCAACGCGGCGTATCTGGCCCCGCGCTTCGCGCTCTACCGGACGGTGAGCGACCAGGTGATGGAGCTGCTCGGACGGCTGTCACCGCTCGTCGAGCCGCTCAGCCTGGACGAGGCCTTCGTCGACCTCGAGGCCGGCGGGGTCGCCGACGACACGGCGTCCGCGCGGGCGATCGGCGGCCAGCTGCGCACCGTCATCAGAGGCGTCACCGGGCTCAGCGGTTCCGTCGGTCTGGCCGGCTCCAAGATGCTGGCCAAGATCGCCTCCGAGGAGGCGAAACCGGACGGGCTGCTGCTGATCGAGCCCGGCACCGAGCGTGAGCTCCTTGCTCCCATGTCCGTACGCATCCTCCCGGGCGTGGGCCCCGCCACCGGTGACCATCTCCGGCGCGCCGGAATGACCCTCGTCAGTCACCTGGCGGAGGCGGGCGAGGCGGAACTCGTGCGGCTGCTGGGCAAGGCTCACGGCGTCGCGATCCACCGCATGGCGCAGGGTTACGACGACCGTCCCGTCGTCGCCGAGCGGGACGCCAAATCCGTGTCGGTCGAGGACACCTTCGACGTGGACCTGCACGACCGGGTGCGCGTGAGGACGGAAGTGGAGCGGCTCGCGGACCGGTGCGTGCAGCGGCTGCGGGGCGCCGGCCGGTCCGGGCGCACCGTCGTCCTCAAGGTGCGCCGTTACGACTTCTCGACGCTCACCAGGTCCGAGACGCTGCGCGGCCCCACCGACGACCCAACGGTGGTCAGGGAGGCCGCTGCGCGGCTTCTGGAGGCCGTCGACACGACCGGCGGCGTCCGGCTGCTCGGCGTCGGCGTCACGGGGCTGGCGGACTTCACGCAGGAGGACCTCTTCGCGCAGGCGGCCGACGCGGAGCACGCCGCCGAGGAGTCCGCAGCCGCCGCAGCCGCCGCAGCCTCCGCGGCGGACGAGGGGCAGCGCGCGGCGGAGGAGGAGCCCGGAGAGGAGACCAGGGAGAGCGAGGAGCAACTGGCCGCGCGGCGCTGGCCGGCCGGGCACGACGTACGGCACGAGGTTTACGGGCACGGCTGGGTGCAGGGCAGCGGCGTCGGCCGGGTCACCGTGCGCTTCGAGGAACCGTGGACGCCGCCCGGCCGGGTACGGACGTTCCGGATCGATGATCCGCAGCTGCAGCCGGCCGATCCGCTCCGCCTGGTGCGGGACCCGGTGGACTACTCCTCGTGGCCGGCGAGCCTGCCGAAGTCCCTGTCCGGCCCCGGACCGGCGGAGGGGGAGGAGTCCAGTCCGTAATGGCGGTAGAGCTGCAGTTCCTGCTCGGGCGAGAGATGGCGCCCCACACCGAAGTCCGGCGCGTCCTTGATCAGGGCCCGCTCGAAGGGGACCACGAGCGCGCCGTCGACGAATTCGCTCGGCTCCAGCGGGACGAACGCGTCCCTGGTGAAGAGACCCGTGCGTACGGCGGCCCACTCGGGGACCCCGGTGGCGTCGTCGAGATACACCTCGTCCACCGTTCCGATCTTGGCACCTTGGCGGTCGAAAGCCTTGCGGCCGATCAGGCTGCGCGGATCGATGTCGGTCTGCACGGTGCCTCCCACTGGTCACGACTGCATCAGGTGGTCGCGGCTGCTCCACCCTCACTACGAAATGCCAGATCCGGGATGTCGGCCACTCGAGACGGCCCGCCCCGGCCCCGCTGGTAGGCTGGAGCTCGGCTGCTGACCCTGTGCGGGAGAGTCCTCCGGAGCGATTCGGAGGCGCCGAAGGAGCAACTCCTCCCCGGAATCTCTCAGGCCCCCGTACCGCACGGACGAGGTCACTCTGGAAAGCAGGGCGGGACCCGTACGGCACATGCCGCGACGGGAACCACCCTCACCGACGGTGAAAGCCGGTATGCCCCAAGGCGTGCCGGTGAAGCTCTCAGGTCGAGATGACAGATGGGGAGGCCGTTCGGGCAGCCACGCCGTGGCGCCCCTCGCAGGTCGTGACAGACCAGGAGGCCTCCATCATGACCCCCCGTCGCACTCCGCTCTCCCAGCTGGAGCAGGGCATTCCGTTCGAGCAGCGCCACATCGGGCCCGATGCCGAGGCCCAGGCGAAGATGCTGGCCCAGGTCGGCTACGGCTCCCTCGACGAGCTCACCGCCGCCGCAGTGCCCGACGTGATCAAGAGTGCCGAGGCGCTGAACCTCCCCGCGGCCCGTACGGAGGCCGAGGTCCTGGCCGAGCTGCGCAGCCTCGCCGACCGTAACCAGGTGCTCGCACCGATGATCGGGCTCGGCTACTACGGGACGTTCACCCCGCCGGTGATCCTGCGCAACGTCATGGAGAACCCCGCCTGGTACACGGCCTACACGCCGTACCAGCCGGAGATCTCCCAGGGGCGGCTCGAGGCCCTCCTGAACTTCCAGACGATGGTCGCCGACCTCACCGGGCTGCCGACCTCCGGCGCCTCGCTCCTCGACGAGGGCACCGCGGCGGCCGAGGCCATGGCCCTGGCACGGCGGGTCGGCAAGGTGAAGGGCGGCGTGTTCCTGGTCGACTCCGACACCCTGCCGCAGACCGTCGCCGTGATCGAGACCCGCGCCGAGCCGACCGGCGTCGAGGTGGTCGTCGCCGACCTCGGCGAGGGCATCCCCGCCGAGGTCGCCGAGCGGGGCGTCTTCGGCGTGCTGCTCCAGTACCCGGGCGCCTCCGGTGCCGTGCGCGACATCAAGCCCGTCATCGAGCAGGCGCACGAGCTGGGCGCGATCGTGTCCGTCGCCGCCGACCTGCTGGCCCTGACGCTGCTCACCTCGCCCGGCGAGCTGGGCGCGGACATCGCCGTGGGCACCACCCAGCGCTTCGGCGTCCCGATGGGCTTCGGCGGACCGCACGCCGGCTTCATGGCCGTACGCGAGAAGTTCGCCCGCAGCCTGCCCGGCCGCCTCGTCGGTGTCTCCGTAGACGCGGACGGCGACAAGGCCTACCGGCTGGCGCTGCAGACCCGCGAGCAGCACATCCGCCGCGAGAAGGCCACCAGCAACATCTGCACCGCCCAGGTCCTGCTCGCCGTCATGGCCGGCATGTACGCCGTCTACCACGGGCCCGAGGGGCTGCGGACGATCGCCCGGCGCACCCACCGGTTCGCCGCCATCCTGGCCGAGGGGCTGCGGGCCGCCGGGACCGAGGTCGTGCACGACGCGTACTTCGACACCCTCACGGTCCGCGTGCCGGGGGGCGCGGCCGGTGTGGTCGCCGCCGCCCGTGAGCGCGGGGTGAACCTCCGGCTCGTCGACGCCGACCATGTCTCCGTCGCCTGCGACGAGACCACGACCCGCACCCGGATCGCCGCCGTCTGGGCGGCCTTCGGCGCCGCCGGCGACATCGAGGCGCTGGACGCCGCGACGGCCGACGCGCTGCCCGAGGGGCTGCTGCGCAGCGACGACGTCCTCACCCACCCGGTCTTCCACCAGCACCGCTCCGAGACGGCGATGCTGCGCTACCTGCGCAAGCTCGCCGACCGCGACTACGCGCTGGACCGGGGCATGATCCCGCTCGGCTCCTGCACGATGAAGCTCAACGCCACCGCCGAGATGGAGGCGATCACCTGGCCCGAGTTCGGTGCGCTGCACCCCTTCGCGCCGGCCGATCAGGCGCAGGGCTTCCTCACCCTCATCCGGGAGCTGGAGGAGCGCCTCGCCGAGGTCACCGGGTACGACGCCGTCTCCATCCAGCCCAACGCCGGCTCGCAGGGCGAATTCGCCGGTCTGCTGGCCGTGCGCGCGTACCACCGGGCCAACGGGGACCACGGACGCACCGTCTGCCTTATTCCGTCCTCCGCGCACGGCACCAACGCCGCGAGCGCCGTGATGGCCGGGATGAAGGTCGTCGTGGTGAAGACCGCCGACGACGGCGAGGTCGACATAGAGGATCTCCGGGCCAAGATCGCGGCCCACCGCGACGAGCTCGCCGTCCTCATGATCACCTACCCCTCCACGCACGGCGTCTTCGAGGAGCACGTCGCCGACATCTGCGGGGAGGTGCACGACGCCGGCGGCCAGGTGTACGTGGACGGCGCCAACCTCAACGCGCTGGTCGGTCTCGCCAAGCCGGGCCACTTCGGCGGCGACGTCTCCCACCTGAACCTGCACAAGACCTTCTGCATCCCGCACGGCGGCGGCGGCCCGGGCGTCGGCCCGGTCGGAGTGCGCGCCCACCTGGCGCCGTACCTCCCCAACCACCCGCTCCAGCCCGCCGCGGGCCCCGAGACCGGCGTCGGGCCGATCTCGGCCGCTCCGTGGGGCTCGGCCGGCATCCTGCCGATCTCATGGGCGTACGTACGTCTCATGGGGGGCGAGGGTCTGAAGCGTGCGACGCAGGTTGCCGTACTCGCGGCCAACTACATCGCCAAGCGGCTCGAACCGCACTTCCCGGTCCTCTACAACGGCCCGGCCGGCCTCGTCGCGCACGAGTGCATCGTGGACCTGCGGCCGGTCTCCAAGGCGACCGGTGTCAGCATCGACGACATCGCCAAGCGGCTGATCGACTACGGCTTCCACTCGCCGACCATGTCGTTCCCGGTGGCCGGGACCCTGATGATCGAGCCGACGGAGAGCGAAAACCTCGCCGAGCTCGACCGGTTCTGCGACACGATGATCGCCATCCGCGGCGAGATCGACAAGGTCGCCTCCGGCGAGTGGAGCGGGGACGACAACCCGCTGTGCAACGCCCCGCACACGGCGGCGGCGCTCGGTGGCGAGTGGACGCACGCCTACAGCCGCGAGGAGGCGGTCTTCCCGGCCGGCGTCACGCCTTCGGACAAGTACTGGCCGCCGGTGCGCCGCATCGACGGTGCGTTCGGTGACCGCAACCTCGTCTGCTCGTGCCCGCCGCTGGACGAGTACGACCAGTAGGCACGCGGGCACGCGTCGGGGCCGGTGCGGAGACTTCTCCGGGCCGGCCCCCGTGTTCCGTCGGCCGCGGTCAGGCGGCCTTCATCACCTGGCCGCTCTTCAGCGGGCGGTGAGGGGCGATGATCTGCCCGTCAGGGAGCAGCTCACCGGTGTCCTCGAAGAGCAGGACGCCGTTGCACAGCAGGCTCCAGCCCTGTTCCGGGTGGTGGGCCATCAGACGTGCGGCTTCCCGGTCGTTGGAGTCAGCGGTCGGACAGGGTGGCTGGTGCTGGCACATGAGTGGGTTCTTTCGCTGCGTCGATTCGAGTGTCCTGCGGCTGGACGATGTGTTCATGGCCGCCCCCGTATCAAGTCGGTCCGGTCCCAGTGTTGCCCTACGGACGTCTCTCCGCAGGGATTTCGCGGCAGCTGCTGTTCTCCTCCCATGACGCATCACCCGGCCGGACGGTTCGATCCAACTGGGCCGTCCGTTCGGATGGTTCGGGGTGACCTGACCGGACTAGTCCGGACGGGTACGCACGTGCCCCCGCCGAGCGGTCTCGGCGGGGGCACGTGTGTCAGGAGCGTCAGGCCGGAGACCCGAGGAGGCCGGGGAGGTCCGGAAGAGGCGCCGGGGTGACACGCAGTGTCATGACCGGGAGCAGCTCCGCGACGTGGTGCGGACGGTGGGCCGTGATGCCCGGGGGAGCGGGTGCCAGGGGCACCAGCACATCGGTCGGGGCGAGCGTGCCGCCGGCGGCGTCGGCCTCGATGTCGTGGTGCAGCCACAGCGTGAACATGTACAGCTCGGGCACCGACAGCAGACGCGGCTGGTAATGCGTCGTCGCCGACTCCGCCTGGCGTACGGCGAGTTCGGTGGAGACGATGTAAGGGCCCTCGAAGAAGTGCGAGAAGGTCCAGCCGTCGGCGGTGAGCATGGTGTCCGCGGCGGCGACGGCGCGCTCACCGCTGCGGATCAGGAAGCGCCAGCCGGCGAGGCGGGTGCGCGGTGCGGCGTCGTTCGGCACGATCCGGTCCAGTACATGGACGGGAAGCGGGAGTTCGGGGCTCAGCGATCCCTGGACGGACCGGAGAGCGGGCGTGTGGGCCTCGCGGACTGCGGTGGGAGAACCGAGTGCCGCGAGAACGCTGCGCAGTGCGGGCGCGGGGGCCGGGGAAACATGCAGCGGCATAGTGGGTCGCCTCTCACTTCGGAGACACGGTGGTGCGTGGGCGGGTGCAGACGGCGCTGTCGGCGTGCGGGGCCAGAGGAAGGCCGGTGACGGGGCGGACGGGCCGGTGCGTCAACTCTCTGCCTCGTTCGCAGAGTTTATACGACAAATGTTCACACGATGTTTCGGCTAGCCGAACCGCATATTGCGCGCAAGGCGGATTCTGGACTTTGAATTGCGCGGTTTCTGTGGATTCGGGCCGCTCCCGACCCGCGTTGCCAGGTACTTTCCCGGCGCGGCGGTAGGCTGAAACCCGTCGGCGTTTCAGCCGGGCAACCCGACCCGGCACACTGCATATGCCCCATGCCTTCGGAATGTGCCTCCGGCTTCAGTCACCAGACTACTGGGTGCCCATCGGTCGTGGGGGCGTTACGGATCATCTCGTCGGGGCATTATCGATCGTGATACGAGCGGCCTGTGCCGCGGGCCGCCCACTCGAGGAGGGACCCTTCGATGGGCGAGAAGGTCGTGGCGGGTGCCTTTGCCCCGTCCGATCGGCAGGCGTACCGCGAGAAGCTCACCCAGTGCCTGGCGGGGCTGGAGAGGCTCCTGTCGGAGCGGAGGTTCGATCGTCCCAGGAATCTCATGGGGCTGGAGATCGAGCTGAATCTCGCGGGATCGGACGGCATGCCGAGGATGCGGAATGCGGAGGTGCTCCAGCGCATCGCCAGCCGGGATTTCCAGACGGAACTGGGGATGTTCAACCTGGAAGTAAATATTCTTCCCCACCGGCTGAGCGGCCGGGTATTCGATCAGCTGGCCGAGGAGTTGCGTACGGGGCTCGCATATGCACACCGGAAGGCGGCGGAGGTCGACGCGGGGATCGTGATGATCGGCATCCTGCCGACCCTCGGCCGGGACGACGTGGTTTCGGCGAACCTCTCGGACGTCGACCGTTACACGCTCCTCAACGACCAAATGGCGGCGGCGCGCGGCGAGGAATTCGTCCTCGATATCGAAGGTGTCGAGCGATTGGTCTCGACCTCCGCCTCGATCGCCCCTGAGTCGGCCTGCACCTCGGTGCAGTTGCACCTGCAGGTGACGCCGGACCGTTTCGCCGACGTCTGGAACGCGGCGCAGGCCATCGCCTCCGTGCAGATCGCACTCGGAGCCAACTCCCCCTTCCTGTTCGGCAAGGAGCTGTGGCGCGAGTCCAGGCCGCCGCTGTTCCAGCAGGCCACGGACGTGCGGCCGCCCGAACTGCGGAATCAGGGGGTGCGCCCCCGGACCTGGTTCGGGGAGCGCTGGATCAGTTCGGCGTACGAGCTCTTCGAGGAGAACCTGCGCTACTACCCGCCCCTGCTGCCGATCTGCGACGAGGAGGACCCCCTGCGGGTCCTCGACGAGGGCGGTGTCCCGGCCCTGGCCGAGCTCGTCCTGCACAACGGCACGGTCTACCGGTGGAACCGTCCGGTGTACGGGCTGGCCGACGGTGTGCCCCACCTGAGGGTGGAGAACCGGGTCCTGCCCGCCGGCCCCACGGTCGACGACGTGATCGCCAATGCCGCCTTCTACTACGGGCTGGTGCGCGCCCTCGCCGACGAATCCCGGCCGGTGTGGACCAGACTGCCCTTCGAGGCGGCAGAGGAGAACTTCGACGCCGCCTGCCGCCACGGGATCGAGGCCGAGCTGCTGTGGCCGCGCCCCGGCCGCTCCGGGGGTGTGGCGAAGGTGCCGGCCGTCAAGCTCGTACGGGACGAGCTGCTGCCACTCGCGGTCGCCGGGCTGGACGCGTGGAACATCGAGCCCTCGGACCGGGACCGCTACCTCGGCGTCATCGAGGAGCGCTGCAGGCTCCGGGTGAACGGCGCCTCCTGGCAGGTCGACACCTACCACCGCGCCCTGGACGCGGGACTCGAACGGGAGGGCGCGCTGGCAGCCACCACCCGGCGCTACGGCGAGCTGATGCAGGTGGGTGAGCCGGTGCACACCTGGCCCATCGGCTTTCCCGCGCCCTGAGGAGACCGCCGCCCGGTGTCCCTCCGCCCCGGCCCCGTCGGGCAAGCTATGACGACGCATGGCTGACGACACATAGCTGATGGCAGGTGTACAGGTGGAGGCGGGGCGCGTGGCTGAATCCATTCCTCACGAGGAGGTGTCCCGGCGGACCCTCCGGTCGGAGACCCTCCTCGTGCTGGCTCTCTCACTCGGGGCCAGCGGAGTGTCCGCCCTGATCAGCTTCATCGGGTCGCTGACGAAACCCGGGGGTCTCAAGGACCAGGCGGCGACGCTGAACGGCTCGTACGCTCCCGGGCGGCCCTGGCTGGACCTGGCCTGGCAGCTGTTCGGCATCGCCTCCGCCCTGGTGCCGGTCGCGCTGGTGGCCCACCTGCTGCTCCGGGAGCGGGCCGGACTGCGGACCCTCGGTCTCGACCGCACCAGGCCCTGGCCGGACCTGGGCAGGGGGACCCTCGTCGCGGCGGGGATCGGCAGCGTGGGGCTGGCGTTCTACCTGGTGGCGCGGGCCGCGGGATTCAACCTGACGGTCGTGCCGGAGTCGCTGCCCGACGTGTGGTGGAAGTTCCCCGTACTGATCCTCTCCGCGGTGCAGAACTCCCTCGTGGAGGAAGTCATCGTCGTCGGCTATCTGCTCCGCCGGCTGGGGCAGTTGGGGTGGACGCCCATGGCCGCACTGGTGGCGAGTTCCGTGCTGCGCGGCTCGTACCACCTGTACCAGGGGATCGGCGGCTTCATCGGGAACGTGGCCATGGGCGTCGTCTTCGTGCTGCTCTACAGGCGCTGGGGGCGGGTCGGCCCGCTGGTCGTCGCGCACGCCCTGCTCGACATCGGGGCGTTCGTCGGATACGCGCTCCTCGCCGGGAAGGTGGGCTGGCTGCCCACCCCGTGAGCGGGGCCCCCTCCCGCCGTTGTCAGAGCCCGGCGAGCAGTTCCCCGTCGATCACCGTGACCGCGCTGCCCGTCAGCAGCGTGCGCTCGCCGCGCAGGGAGGTGCGCACCAGGCCCGAACGGGCGGAGGCCTGGAGGCCGATGAGGTCGTCACGGCCGAGCCTGGCCGACCAGAAGGGCGCCAGGGCGGTGTGGGCGCTGCCGGTCACCGGATCCTCGTCGATGCCGACCCCGGGGAAGAAGCCCCGCGAGACGAAGTCGTACGCCCCGGAGGGGTCCTCGGCCGCCGCCGTGGCGATGACGCCCCGCCGGGAGCAGGAGGTGAGCGAGCGGAAGTCGGGCTTCAGGGCCCGTACGGCCGCTTCGTCGGCGAGCTCCACCAGGAGGTCGCCGACCTGTTTCCCCGTGTCGTGGACGGAGAGGGGAGACGCGCCGAGCGCTTCCGCGAGCCCGGGCGGTGCGGTCGCGGGGGTGAGCGGCGCGGTCGGGAAGTCCAGAGACAGGGTGCCGTCGCCACGGGCGGTCGTCCGCAGGACGCCGGAACGGGTGGCGTGGCGCACCGTGCCGCTCGCGACTCCGGTCGTGTGCAGGACATGGGCGGTGGCGAGGGTCGCGTGCCCGCAGAGATCGACCTCGGTGGCGGGGGTGAACCAGCGCAGCGCCCAGTCGGCCTCGCCGCCCGGTGGCAGGGGGTGGGCGAAGGCCGTCTCCGAGAGATTGACCTCGGAGGCGATGCGCTGGAGGCGCTCCGCCTCGGGGAAGGTGCCGGAGTCCAGGATCACGACTCCGGCGGGGTTGCCGGCGAAGGGGCGGTCGGTGAACGCGTCGACGATGCGGATCTTCATGAAGCCGACCGTAGGCGGGGCCGTTCCGGGTGGTCCAAGGCCAATCGCGGATGCGCGGCCCGTGGGCGCCAGGTTCCGGGCGCCTCGTCCGGAAGCAGCTCAGGGGCCCTCGGGCTTCCGGGCGAAGAAGGTGCCGGCCGCCCTCTTCGATCCTTCGCCGGGCTCCTCCAGCAGGCGCGCGGTGACGACGAGTCCGGCTTGTTCCAGCAGGGCGACGATCCGGGCCGGCTCCACCAGATGGGACTCGTAGGAGACCGGATGGCCTCCGTACGCCTGCGTCGGACGCAGGAGCTGGCCGTCTCCCACGTGACCGGCCATCATCAGGTGCCCGCCGGGCGCGAGCGTGCGCCGGAATTCGGCGAACACGACGGGCAGCATCTCCGGTGGCGTGTGGTGGGTCGAGTAGTAGGCCAGGATGCCGCCGAGCTCGCCGTCCCCGATCGGCAGCGCGGTCATCGAGCCGACCGTGAAGCGTAGACCGGGACGGTCCCGCCGGGCCAGCTCGATCATCTTCGGGGACACGTCGACGCCGAAGGCTGACACCCCCAGGCCGGCCAGGTGCGCCGTGACCTTGCCGGGCCCGCATCCCAGATCCGCGACCGGCCCGTGCCCGGCCGTGCGGACGACCTCGGCGAACGTGGCCAGCATCCCGCGTGACAGGGGATCGAGCTCCGCGGGGGCTTTCACGCGTGCCGCGTAGTCGGCGGCGACGGTGTCGTAGGACTCCCGGATCGCGGCGAGGTAGGAGGGCTCAGTCATGCGGGCGACCTTAGACCGTCCCCCCATGGAGCGGGCGCGGTTCTCCGCATGCTTGCCAGGCGATAGCTTCCGATATATCGTTGAGGCATCGCGACCGTTCAGTGAAGAGTCGCGTGACAGTGAAGAAGAGATAGGAAGAGAGGAGCGCAGTCATGCGTTCACATGGAAACGACCACGGACACGACCACGGTTACGGCCCCGGGCGCCGAGGCGCCGGCAGGGGAGACTTCGAAGGCCGCGCCGCCTTCGGTCCGTTCGGGCCGCCCTTCGGCGGCGGTCCCTTCGGAGGCGGACGCGGCCGTGGAGGCGGTCGGGGGAGGGCCAGGCGCGGTGACGTACGCGCCTCGATCCTCGCGCTGCTCAAGGACCGCTCGATGCACGGTTACGAGATGATCCAGGAGATCGGCGAGCGCAGCGGAGGGGCCTGGAAGCCCAGCCCCGGCTCGGTCTACCCCACCCTCCAGCTGCTGGAGGACGAGGGCCTGATCATCAGCGCCAGTGAGGGCGGCAAGAAGCTGTTCACCCTCACCGACCTCGGCCGCAGCGAGGCCGAGTCCGGGCCCGAGGCCCCCTGGGAAGAGGCGGGGCGCGGTGTCGACTGGGAGGGCGTCAACGAGATCCGGCAGGCCGGCTTCGGTCTGATGGAGGCGTTCGGCCAGGTCTGGAAGACCGGCTCGGCCGACCAACGGCAGAAGGCCCTCACGGTGATCAACGACGCCCGTAAGAAGCTGTACCTGATCCTCGCCGACGAGAACTGAGCCGTGCGGTACGCGCAAGCGGAGAAGGGCCCCTTCGTGGGGCCCTTCTTCCGTCCTCCGTACGGACCGGCGCACCCGCCGCCTCGCTGCCCGTGATGGCGTGATCTCATCCCCAAGGATGAGGAACCCCCCGGCGGTCCCCGCCTTCCGCGGGATGCCGGATGGGCCGCGCCGGGGATGTTTTCGCTCCCCGGGACTGATGGGGTGGAGATGTGCAGAACCGGACATCAGGGATCCCCGAACAAGCCACACCGCACCACCCGTGGGCCGGCGCCGGTCTGAGCGCCGCGATGACCGCGGTGGTGACGGGGGCGCGCCGGCGGGCGGTGCGCGACGGCGACCGCCATGTCGACACGGCCCACCTCCTGCACTCCCTCGTCGAGACCGACCCCGAGGTCCGGCAGGCCTTCGACGGAGGGCCGCAGCTGGCCAGGGTGCTCGGATATCTCGTACAGCGCAGCATCGGATACGGCCTCCGCTGGCAGGGGACGCAGGAGGATTCGGGCGCGTTCCCGGCCGTACGGGAACCCGCGGGCGAAGGGTGGTCGCCCTCGGCGGCAGCGGCCATGGACCGGGCCGTCCGGAGCGCGCTGCTGCGCGGGGAGCTCCACGCCGACGGGCGCGACCTGCTGGCGGCCCTGGTCGCGGATCCCCGATGCCGTGCGGTCGAGGTGCTGGAGCGGGCCGGGGTCACGGTCGAGCCGCTGCGCGTGCGCGCGTCGGACCGTACGGCCGCGAAGGGCCCGCAGGGGTGATCATGAACACGCGGCGGACAGGTGTGACGGGGGTGACGCTGCTGACGCCGGCTGCCATGATGTGCCGATGCACGCGACTCAGGGGAGAAGTGCCGGTCTGGGCCTGGCCCTTGCCTCGGCCTTCGCATTCGGTGGTTCAGGGGTCGCGGCCAAGCCGCTGATCGAGGCGGGACTCGACCCGCTGCACGTGGTGTGGCTGCGGGTGACCGGCGCCGCGCTCGTCATGCTGCCGGTCGCCTGGAGGCACAGGAATCTGGTGCGCGAGCGGCCCGTACTGCTGGCCGGTTTCGGGCTGTTCGCCGTGGCCGGGGTGCAGGCCTTCTACTTCGCCTCGATCTCACGCATCCCGGTCGGCGTCGCGCTCCTCATCGAGTATCTGGCGCCCGCCCTCGTCCTCGGCTGGGTGCGTTTCGTGCAGCGCCGGCCCGTCACCCGCGCCGCCGCGGCGGGTGTGGTGCTCGCGGTCGGCGGACTGGCCTGTGTCGTCGAGGTGTGGGCCGGCCTGAGCTTCGACGCGGTCGGACTGCTCCTCGCCCTCGGTGCGGCGTGCTGCCAGGTGGGCTACTTCGTCCTGTCGGACCAGGGCGCCGGCCACGGCGACACGGCGGACGCCGAACCTCCGCACCCCGTGGGCGTGATCGCGTACGGGCTGCTGGCGGGCGCCGCCGTACTCACGGTGGTGGCGGGCCCCTGGGCCATGGACTGGGCGGTCCTCGGCGGGACAGCGGACATGGACGGGCACGAGGTGCCCGCCTGGCTGCTCCTCGGATGGATCGTGCTGCTCGCGACCGTGCTGGCCTACGCCACCGGTGTGGTGTCGGTACGCCTGCTCTCGCCCCAGGTCGCGGGCGTCGTCGCCTGCCTGGAGGCGGTCATCGCGACCGTGCTCGCCTGGGTGCTGCTGGGTGAGCACCTCTCCGCGCCCCAGCTCGTGGGTGGCGGCGTGGTGCTGCTCGGTGCTCTGATCGCGCAGTCGTCCGCGCCCAAGCCGCCGTCAGGGCCGGTGGCATCGGGGCCGGCAGCGGGTGCGTCGGGGGCCCGTGAGCCCGCCGGTTCCGGAAGTGAGTTGTCCCGGCCTCCGGCCTCGCCGTAGGGTGCCGATCATGCTGCTGACCGTACTTCCGCCTCCTGCCGCCTAGCGCGAGGCGGCCACTCCGGACGAAGACCGGGCTCGGGTACGCCCCGAGCGGTTCGTCGCTGCCCGCGCGCGGAGCCGAGCGACCACCACCCCCTTCTTCTGGAGAGTCACGTGTCCCACCCTGTTACCGGCCTGCCCGTCGGGCGGAGCCTCATCTATCTCGTCGTCGCCGGTCTCGCCTGGGGGACGGCGGGCGCGGTCGCCTCCCTCCTCTTCCGGATCAGCGATCTCGGGCCGCTGGCCCTGTCGTTCTGGCGCTGCGCCGGCGGCCTCGCCCTGCTCGGCGGGGTGCTCGCACTGCGCCCCCGCCGGCCGCGCACCCCCACCGAGCCGCGCCGTCGGCGGCTGCTCCGCATCCTGGGGACCGGGATCGGGCTGGCCGTGTTCCAGAGCGCGTACTTCGCGGCGGTCGAGGCGACCGGACTCGCGGTCGGAACCGTCGTCACGCTGGGCGCGGGCCCCGTCCTCATCGCGGTCGGCGCGCGGCTCACCATGGGGGAGCGGCTGGGCGGGGGCGGGCTCGCCGCCGTGGCGGGCGCGCTCATCGGCCTCGCCGTGCTGGTGCTCGGCGGTGAGCCGGCCGAAGTGCGGCCCGTCGGACTGCTGCTGGCCGTGCTGTCCGCCGCCGGGTACGCGGCGATCACGCTGCTGACCCGGTGGCTCGGCCGGGACGGCGCGGCCGGCGACTCCCTCTCCACCAGCGCGTGGGCCTTCGGTATCGGCGCCGTGTGCCTGCTGCCCATGGCGGCGGCCGAAGGCCTCGTGCCGCACACCGTGGAGACGGGGCAGGTGCTGTGGCTGCTCGTCTACGTGGCGGCGGTGCCGACCGCGCTCGCCTACGCGCTCTACTTCGCGGGCGCCGCGGTGGTCCGCTCGGCGACCGTTTCCGTGATCATGCTGCTCGAACCGGTGAGCGCCGCCGTCATCGCCGTGACCGTGCTGCGGGAACGGCTCACCGCGGCCACGGTCGTCGGCACGCTGCTCCTGCTCGCCGCCGTCGCGGGACTGGCCTTCTCCGAGACGCGTGGCGCTGCCGCCGCCCGCCGGCGGGCCGCCGTAGCGGCCTGACCGACGGGGTCACGGGCGGGCGTGGCAGGCCGCCGCTCCGGGGGTCACAGGGCGGTGAGGTAGTCCGGCACCTGGACCGACGGGTCCAGGTCGCCGGACGGCACCGGCGCCGCGTATCCGTGGTCCAGCGGAACCACGCCCGCCCAGTACGGCAGCGAGAGGTCCTCGGGGTCGTCGTTCGGGCCGCCTGTACGGGACTTGGCGGACACCTCGTCGAGGTCCAGGCGGATCACCGCGGTCGCGGCGAGCTCCTTGGCGTCGGCGGGCCGGGAGTCCTTCGACCTGCCCGGCACGACCTGGTCGACGATCGCGTCGAGCGCGATGCGCCGCTCCTCCGGGTCGGTCACCGTACGGGCGATGCCGTGGACCACCACGGAGCGGTAGTTCATCGAGTGGTGGAAGGCCGAACGGGCCAGCACCAGGCCGTCCACATGCGTCACGGTCAGGCAGACGGCGAGACCCGGATCGGCCGCGCCCGTCGCGCGCAGCGGGCGTGACCCGGTCGAGCCGTGCACGTACAGCCGGTCGCCGACCCTGGCGAAGAGGGTCGGGAGGACGACGGGCGCGCCGTCGCGGACGAAGCCCAGGTGGCAGAGGTAGGCCGTGTCGAGTATCGAGTGGACCGTTTCGTGGTCGTACGAGGCGCGCTCCCTGGAACGGCTCGGGACCGTGCGGTCCGTCCGCTCGTAGGCGGCGGCCCCGGGGAGGCCGGTGCTGTCGGGCGTGGCGGTGTCCGGCATTGCGTACTCCATTGCACTAGTGCATACTAATGTTTGTGCTAGGAGAGTATCGGATCAGTGGGCGGCGTGCATCCGACATTGCCGCGAGTGTGGAGCGCGGTGTCGCGTCGGGCGACCTCGCGCCCCGCCATGTCCTGCCACCCATGCGGGAGTTGGCGACCTTGCTGGGGGTGAATCCGAATACGGTGGCCGCCGCCTACCGGACCCTTCGCGAGCGTGGAGTGATCGAGACCGCGGGGCGCCGGGGCAGCCGGGTGCGGCCGAGGCCCGCGAGTACGTCGCGTGGATCGCTGCGGGTGGAGGCTCCTCCGGGCGTCCGTGACCTGGGTGACGGCAACCCCGACCCGGCCCTGCTGCCCGGCCTCGGGGAGGCGCTGGCGGCGGCCGCGGAGGCGTACGGCCGAGGGCCTCGCCTCTACGGGGACGCGGCCGTGGTGCCCCGGCTGGCGGAGCTCGCGCGGGCCGGCCTGGACGCCGACGGTGTGCCCGCCGGACCGGTGGCGGTCACCTCCGGGTCCCTCGACGCGATCGAGCGAGTGCTCGCCGCGCACCTCAGGCCCGGTGACGCGGTCGCCGTCGAGGACCCGGGGTGGGGCGCGCTGCTGGATCTCGTCCCGGCGCTCGGGATGCGCGTCGTGCCGGTCGCCCTGGACGACGACGGCCCTCTGCCGGGCGAGGTGGAGCGAGCCCTGCGGGACGGTGCCAGGGCCCTGGTGGTGACCGACCGGGCGCAGAACCCGACCGGTGCGTCGGTGAGCAGCCGGAGGGCCGCCGAGCTTCGGTCCGTTCTCGCGGAGTACCCCGGTGTGCTCCTGATCGAGGACGACCACGGCCACGCCATCGTCGACCTGCCGGTGCACCCGCTCGCCGGCGTCACGGAGCGCTGGGCCTTCGTGCGATCGGTCTCCAAGGCGTACGGACCCGACCTGCGGCTCGCCGTGCTCACCGGCGACGGGCTCACGGTGGACCGGGTGACGGGACGTCAGCGGCTGGGGCCCGGCTGGGTCAGCGGCCTGCTGCAGTGGACCGTGGCGCACCTGTGGGCGACAGGGGCCGTCGACACGGCAGTGGTCGCCGACTCCTACGGGCGGCGCAGGGACGCGCTCGTACGGGCCCTGGGGGAGCGGGGGATCGCGGCGTACGGGCGGACCGGGATGAACGTGTGGGTCCCTGTGAGCGACGAGACCGGCGCGGTGGCCCGGATGCTGCACTCGGGCTGGGCCGTGGCCCCTGGGGCCCGGTTCCGTATGACCTCGCCGCAGGGGGTGCGACTGACCGTCTCGTCGCTGTCCGCCGCCGACGTCGAGCCGCTGGCCGACGCGGTGGCGGCAGCGGTGCCGCCCGCCCGCCCGGTCAGTTACGGCTGAGCGGTCCGGCGGGAGGGGGCGCGTCGGCCGGCCCCCCGGGCCCGGCCCTGGGTGAGGGCCGCGCCCGCGAGGACCACCAGGGCCCCCACCGGGGTGTTCCAGCTCAACCGCTCGCCGAGCAGGGTCACTCCGGCGGCCGTGGCGATCACGGGGATGAAGTAGGTGACCATCTGCGCGGTCGTGGGCCCGACTTCCTGGACGAGGCCGTACTGCAGGAGGACGGCGAGTCCGGTTCCGAGCGCCCCCAGGGCGGCCACCGCGAGCGTGGGCAGCACCGGGAAGCGGTCGGGAACCGAGGTGAACAGCGGTGTGACGAGAGCGAGTTGCAGGGTGCCGAGAAAGAGCTGACTGCCCGTCAGTGCAAGGGTGGAGGAGCCAGTCCCCGCCAGGGTGCGCCGGACATAGATCCAGCCGACGGGATAGCTGAGCGAGGCCAGCAGAGCCATCGCCGTACCGGTCACGTCCAGGCCCGAGAAGCCCTGCCACGCGCCCAGCACCGTCAGTACGCCGATGAAGCCCACCCCGAGCCCCGCGACCCGGCGGCGGGTGGGCCGGTCCTCGGAGAGCGCGACGAGGGAGAGCGCCATGCCCCACAGGGGCGAGGTCGCGTTGCAGATCCCGGCGAGCGTGGACGGGATGGTCAGCTCGGCGTACGCGAAGAGCGAGAACGGCAGGGCGTTGAGGAAGAACGCGGCGACGAACAGGTGAACCCAGGTCCGGCCGGAGCGGGGCAGGCGCTCACGGCGCACCGCCATCGCGGCGGCGAGGACCGCGGTCCCGGCCAGCAGCCTGCCGAAGGTCACCTGGAACGGGGCGTACCCGTCGGTGCCGACCTTGATCAGCAGGAAGCTGAACCCCCAGATGAGCGACAGCGCCGTGAAGCGGACACGCCAGTCCAGGGCCCGTCGCCGCGTCGGGGGCGCGGGTGTGGAGATGGCGGGGGCAGGCACGGTTCTCGGTGCGGTGGGAGCGCTCATGACTCAACCATGCCGAGCGAGACCGCGTAGAACAAGTGAGAATTTGTGGGCTGGTTGACGTAGCATTGCTTACATGTTGAACCTGGAGCGCCTGCGGACGCTGGATGCCCTGGCCCGGCACGGCTCGGTGAGCGGTGCGGCCGACGGTCTTCACGTCACCACCTCGGCCGTCTCCCAGCAGATGGCCAAGCTGGAACGCGAGGTGGGGCAGCAGCTCCTGGCCAAGAACGGACGGGGGATCCGTCTCACCGACGCCGGCCGGCTGCTGGCGGACCACGCCGCGAAGATCCTTTCGCAGGTGGAGGTGGCCCAGTCCGACATCGAGGCGCAGCGGGGCGAGGTGGTGGGGGAGGTGCGCCTCGCGGCCTTTCCGACGGCGGCCCGGGGGCTGTTCCCCGCGGCTCTCGCCTCACTCCGCGCGGACCACCCGGAGCTCAGGCTGCGCACGACGGAGCTGGAGCCGGAGAGCGGAATCCGCGCGGTGCTCCGGGGGGATGCGGACCTCGCGGTGGTGCTCGACTGGAGCAACCAGCGTCTGCCGGTACCCGGAGGCCTGGCCAAGGCGGAACTCCTCGACGACGCGCCGGACATCGCCATGCCGGCCGGCCATCCCCTCGCCGGCCGGACGGAGGTGGACATCGAGGACTTCGCCGAGGACGACTGGGTCTCCTGGCCCGAGGGCGAATTCTGTTACGACTGGCTGATGTTCACCCTGCGGTCCAAGGGAATCGAACCTCGCATCGCGCACCTGGCAGGCGAGCACCACACCCAACTCGCGCTGATCGCTGCCGGATTCGGCGTATGCGTGGCGCCACGACTGGGGCGGGGGCCGGTGCCCGACGGGGTGAGCCTGGTGCCCGTACGGCAGCCGATGCGGCGTCATGTTCATGCGGTGTGGCGCGCGGACGCCGACCGGAGGCCGTCGATCAGGGCCGCCGTGGAGGCTTTGCGCGCGGCGGGCCGGGCCCTGCACACGCCGATTCCCGGAGGCCCGTGACGGTCACTCCCCGGCCGGCAGTTTCGTGAAGTCCCAGGACCTGACGGCCTGGGGTGTGAGCCGCAGCCAGGCGTGCCGATCGTCGTACGGCATGGAGTCCAGGCCGAAGTACTTCGACGCGAACAGCCTTTCAGGTGCGTCCAGTTCGGCGCAGACCCGCCCGGCGCGCGGAACCTCGCCGACGAACGAGACCTCACCGGAGAGCTCCACGCCGCGCAGCTCGCCGTACTCCGTCCCGTCGTCCACCACCACGGCGGCCCTCGGGTCGCGCCGCAGCTGGGCCCAGCGCCGGCTCCGGGTGAGGGAGTACAGCCAGACGGAGGTGCCGTCCCACACGAACCAGAGGGCGCCGATGTGCGGCATGCCCTCGGGGGAGACCGTGGCGACCCGGCAGGTCCGCTGTCGCGTGAGGTAGGCGTCCCGTTCCTCGTCGGTCATCATGATCCGCCGGCCACGGCGCTGGGCAACGGTCACGGGACACCTTCCTGAGCTTCGGCCGGTTCCGGAAATCATGGGGCGTCGTCCGCGATCACGCAATGCCCCGCCCGGTGCGGCCTCTCACGCCAGAGTGATGGAGCCGCCCTCCACCCGGATCTGCTTCTCCGGCAGCGGCATCGTCGCCGGGCCGCCCGTCGCCTCGCCGGTCGCCGCGTCGAACGTGCTGTTGTGGCACGGGCAGGTGATCACGCCGTCGGCGATCCCCTTCACCGCGCAGCCCTGGTGGGTGCACTTCGAGGAGAAGGCCTTGAACTCACCGGCCTTGGGCTGCGTCACCACCACCCCCTGGTCGGCGAAGACGACGCCTCCGCCCTCGGGGATGTCGGCTGTCCGGGCGAGGGGCGCGCCGCCGTTCGCACCGTCCCCCTCCCCGGCCGGTTCGACCGTGTCCGAACCGCCGGAGTCCTTGGATCCGCCTCCGCACGCGGTGAGAGCGACGGCCAGTCCCGTCGCCCCGACCGCGACGACGGCACGACGCCCTACGTGGATCTGGCTCTCCTGCGATGCGCTCATGCCCAGCTTTCCCTTCGTCGGAGTACGAGACGCCGGGTGAGCACGACGTCAGGTGTGGATACGGATCCTCGCAGCAGCGCGTTCAGCCGCGGGGCTGATTCCTCCGTACCGGCCCGGCGAGGAGCATGCCGAGGTCGACGGCATCGGCCATCGCGCGGGTGCCCGCGTCGCCGGGGTGCAGGCCGTCGCCGCTGTCGTAAGCGGGATCCAGCGTCAGCGGATCGGTGGCCGACGCGGTGGCCGCCGCGAAGTCGACCACTCCGTCGAAGGCGCCGGAGTGCCGGATCCAGTCGTTGACCGTGGTCCAGACCGCCTGGCGTTCCGGGGTCCACAAGAACGACCCGCGGAAGGGCAGCAGGGTCCCGCCGTACACCGGGACGCCCTCGGCGCGCGCCTTCTCGATGAACGTCCGGTACCCGGCGATGATGTCCTCGGCGGACGCGTCGAAGCCGATGTCGTTGATGCCCTCCTGCAGGATGACGGCCCTGACGCCGCTCTGACCGAGCGCGTCGCGCTCCATCCGGGACATGCCCGACGGGCCGTAGTAGGGCTCGCCGTCCCGCTCGGCGAGGAGGCGGTTGCCGCCCAGCCCCGCGTTGACCACGGCGAACGTGCGCCCCGTCCGGTCCTGCAGCCGGCGGGCGAGGTGGTCCGGATAGCGCTGGTCGGCATTGCCGGTGGTGCTCGCGGTGTCGGTGATGGAATCCCCGAAGGCGACCACGGCACCGGCCGTACGGGCGCTCCCGCGTACGTCGACGCCGCTCACCAGCATCCAGCAGGGGGTGTCCGAGTAGGGGGCGCCCGACGTGTCGCCGGCCGCGTCCCCGGCGGCGAGGTAGTTCCCCTGGGCGGTGAACGGATGGTTGGTCACCGGGCCCGTGGCCTCGTCCACGTGGACGCTGACCAGCAGCCTGGACAGGGCCTCCACCTGCATCGGAACGGGGTCGCTGAAGAGGTCCTCACCCGCTGCGATCGTGGTGTCCCGGCGGCCGTCGAAGGTCAGGGCGCGCAGCGTGCCCGGCACGGCCGCGGCCCCGGACCGCTGGAGCGCGACCGTGACACGGTCCACGCTCACCGGCCGTGTGCCGAAGGTGTTGGCGAGCCGGACCCGGACGCCGGCACCGCCGGCGCTGACGAAGAGCACGTTGCGGACGGTCCGGTTCTCCAGTCCCGATCCGGCGGGGCAGGTGCTGCCGGGTATCTCACTGCCTGCCACCTGGCTCGCACCCCAGGCGGCGACCCACTTCCCGCCGGGGCCGTGGGCGGAGGCGTGCGGCACCTGTGCGAGGGAGAGGGCGACGGCGCTCGCGGTGGCGAGGGCCAGCCGCGTGGCGGCGGAGGGGCGTGAGCGCATCGGCGTACTCCTTCGTGCGGTGCGTCGACGGCGGCGCCCTGCACCGCCTCGGAGGGGGCCCGGCAACGTTGTCACCCGGCCGGACGGGTCTGCTGTCATGCAGCAGACCGGAGCCGGCGCGGGAGCACAAGGGCTCTTCGAGTCAGGTGGGACACCTGGTGTCCGACTGCCACCCCCGCGCCGGTTCCCTGCGGCCCGGCGCTCCGCCTCAGCCGCGCAGGCGTACCGGCAGCGCCCTCACGCTGTTGCCCACGAAGGAGGCGTGGCGCGGCAGTTCGGCCTCCGGGACGGCGAGGTCCAGGTCGGGGAAGCGCGCGAACAGCTGCGCGAGCGCCGCGGTTCCCTCCATCCGGGCCAGCGGGGCGCCCATGCAGTAGTGCGCGCCGTGTCCGAGCGAGAGGTGCCGGGTCCCGCTGCCACGGGTGATGTCGAACCGGTCGGCATCCGGGCCGTGGGCCTTCCTGTCGCGGCCCGCCGCGGAGTAACCGGCCAGCACCGGTGTCCCCTTGGGGATGACGGTGCCGCCGAGCGTCAGGTCGCGGGTCGGGTAGCGGAACGGGAAGTAGCTGACCGGGCTGTCCCAGCGCAGTGTCTCCTCCACCACGTCATCCCAGCTCGCCCCGCCCGACCGGACCAGGTCGAGCTGATCCCGGTGGGCGCACAGGGCACGTACGGCGTTGGTGATCAGATTGAGCGTCGTCTCGTGTCCGGCGATGATCGTGAGCATCAGGGTGCCGATCAGTTCGTGCGGGCCCAGCCGGTCGCCGTCGGTCTCCCGGGCCGCGATCAGCGCGCTGATGAGGTCGTCCCCGGGATTCTCCGTGCGGGCGGCCGCCACAGCGCTGAGCACCTCCACCATCTCCCGGTTGGCCGCCATGGCCTCGGCGGGGGCTATGTCGGTGGCGACGATGCGGTTGGACAGGTGGTGCAGCCGGTCGTGGTGTTCCGCTTCCACGCCCAGGAGTTCGCAGATGACACCCATGGGGAGCGGCAACGCGAAGTGCGCGCGCAGGTCGGCGACACCGTCACCGGCGACCGCGGCGCGGTCGAGACCGTCCAGGAGCGACGCCGTCAACGCCTCCACACGGGGCCGGAGTTCCTCCACGCGGCGCGCGGTGAAGGCCTTGCTCATCAGGGACCGCAGCCTCCGGTGGTCCGCGCCGTCGGCGGTTGTCATCCCCTGGACCGTCGCGAACGTCTTCAGCGGCCAGCCGTCGGCGATCCGACCCGCTTGGAGCGCGGCGAAGTGCCGCGCGTCCTTGGCGACTTCGGGGTGCGCGAGGAACTCCTTGAGGGCGTCATGCCCCAGAACCGCCATACCCTCGACCTCGCCGGGCAGGATCACCGCGGTGACGGCGCCCTCGGACAGCAGGCGGGCGTTGGCCGCGTGCGGGCAGCCGCCGGACGGGTCCATGCGGTGCGGGCTGCCGGGTGAGGAGTTCACCGGTGACGTGTTCAACTGGGCTCCTTCTCGAAGATGCTTCCATCCGCTCGCGTGACAAGCGGATGATGCCAGTCGCGACCCGCTGCAGATACGGGTGGGTGTTGACATGGCCACAGTCGAAGTTCATAGTTCTATTGTTGGCGAACTATTAAATGAGACCGAAGTGGCTGTGGCCCGGGCGAATCGGCTCGTCCAGGCGCTGCCCGTGAGAAGGAAGGAGTGAGCCGTTGGACCGCTACGGGGTGACGATCCCCCTCCAGACCGTTCCTCTGTCCGCACACCGTCGCATCATCGAGGAGCTCCCCGACCTCGGCTACACGGACGCCTGGACCGGCGAGGCCGCGGGCTACGACGGCTTCACCCCGCTCGCGCTGGCCGCCGCATGGGCACCGGAGCTGAGGGTGGGAACCGCCGTGCTGCCGGTGCAGACGCGCGGCCCGGCCCTGCTGGCGATGACGGTGGCGACGCTGGCGGAGGCCGCCCCCGGGCGGGTCGTGGTCGGGGTGGGATCGTCGGGGCCTCCGTTCGTCACGCGCATCAACGGCATCCCCTTCGAGCATCCCTACCGAAGGGTCCGCGACACGGTGCGCTTCCTCAAGGCGGCCCTGGACGGGGAGTACGTGTCGGGGGACTTCGACTCGTTCAGCATCGAAGGCTTCCGCGTCGCCTCCGTACCCGACCCGGCACCTCCTGTCCTCATCGGTGCCCTGCGGCCGCAGATGCTGCGGCTCGCCGGGCGGGAGGCCGACGGCCTCGTCACCAACTTCCTCGCCGTGGAAGACCTTCCCCAGGTGGTGGAGGCGATGGGTCCCGAGGGCAAGGTGAAGGAAGTGGTCGCGCGGATCTTCGTCTGCCCGACCCGGGACAAGGGCTACGCCCGGGCGCAGGGCCGGGCGATGCTGGGCGGGATCCTCAACGCGCGGACCTACTCGGCCTTCCATGACTGGCTCGGACGGGGCGAGGTGCTGGAGCCCTCCAGGCGGGCCTGGGCTGCCGGTGACTTCAGGGGCGCCGCCGCGGCCGTACCGGACCGGCTCGTGGACGAGCTCCTCGTCCACGGCAGCCCGGAGGAGTGCCGCGCGCATGTACAGCGCTATGTCGAGGCCGGTGTGGTCACACCGCTGCTCGCCGTGAGCCCCGCGCCCGAGTTCGGTGCCGGCCCCGACGGCATGCTGCGTGCCCTGCGGGCCCTGGCGCCGGTTTCCTGAACCGGCGACCGGCGCCGCCCGCCGCCCGGCCACTCACTTGACTTCGAGGATCTTGGAGATCAGGCGGGTGAGTGTCTTGCGCTCCGCGGGGGTGAGTGCCTGGAAGGCACGGTCCAGCAGGCGCGGCACCCCGCTCTCGACCTCGGCCAGGGCGACCAGCCCGTCCGCCGTCAGTGTGATGGCGTTGGCCCGCCGGTCCTTGGGGTGCCGCTCGCGGCGTACGAGCCCCGAGTCCTCCAGGCCGTCGATGCAGCCGACCATCACGCTGCGGTCGATGCGCAGCTGCTCGCTCAGCTCCTGCTGCGAACACGGCCCCACGTCGCTGAGCATTTTCAGCACCAGGTGCTGGGCCACCGAGACCTTGTAGCCGGTGAGTTCGACGTCGATGGCTCGGGCCACCACGGTCGTGGCCCGGCACATGGCGATGTCCGGACGGTCGAGGGCGAGCGTGGAGAAGTACTGCCGGCGTGCGCTGTCGTCGGAAGCCCTGCTCGGCGAGGTCCGGCGGGTTCGCGGCGGGTTGGTCGTCATCCGGGCTCCCTCGTGTGCAGCTGCTGTCATCCTGACCGCTGCATAGTGGGTGTCAAGATTATTTTTCTTTCTACTTTACGGTCAAGTCTAACGCGTGCGCGGCCGTAGCGCGGTGGGCGGCACCGCGGTGCCGCCCTGGACGGCCGAAGTGCGGCCGGGCTCCCCGAGCCCATCACCGCACTTCGGTCCGCGATCAGATGTGTCCCGCCGTCACCAGTCCACGGGAAGGGCCCTGGGGCGCACGGTCAGCAGTCCGCCGATCCACTCCACCTGCTCCGCGGGAACGGCCAGACGCAGCGAGGGAAGCCGCTTCGCGAGCGTCCCGAAGGCCGACTGGAGTTCCACCCGGGCGACGCCGACGCCAGGGCAGTAGTGGTGGCCGTGCCCGAAGGCGAGGTGCGTGGCGTCGGTGCGGGTGAGGTCCAGCGTCTCCGGTGCGGAGACCCGCCTGGTGTCACGGCCGGCGGCGTGCATCACCGGGATGACGCCCTCGCCCTTGGCCACCTTGGTCCCGGCGATCTCGACGTCCTCCGTCGCGATGCGCATGAAGCCGATCTCGGAGGGAGGCGCGTAGCGCAGGAGTTCCTCGGTGGCCCCGGGGAGCACGTCGGGGTTGTCGACCAGCAGACGCCACTGGTCGGGATGGCGCAGCAGCTGGAACAGGCTGCGTGAGATCGCGCTCACGGTCGTGTCGTGGCCGGCGACGAGCAGGTTGATGCCCAGCCAGACCAGCTCGCGCTCGTTCAGCCGGTCGTTGTCGTCGCGGGCCGTGATGAGGGTGCTGAGCAGGTCCTCGCCCGGTTCCTCGCGGTGCTGGGCGATCAGCCCGGCCACGTATGCGGCGGACTCCTCGCGGGCGGCCAGCCGTTCCTCGGGCGTGTGCGCGGTGATGCTGACCAGCCGGTCCGTCCACTTCTGGAGCTTCGCGCGGTCCTCGACGGGGGCGCCCACCATCTCGCAGATGACCCAGATGGGCAGGGTGGCCGCGAAATCGTGGTGCAGGTCGGCGGGGCGGGGCCCGGCGATCAGCTGGTCGATCAGCTCATGGGCTATCTCCTCGATCCTGGCCCGCCACAGCTCGGCCTTGCGGGGGGTGAACGCGGGGGCGATGAGCCTGCGCAGCCGGGTGTGGTCCTGGCCCTCCTGGTTGAGGAGGTTGTACGGGTTGTCCGAGAAGTCCTCGCCGCTGACCGTGCGGACCGCCCCGGGTTCGCGCAGCGCCGCGCGGGACAGCCGCCGGTCGGACATGGCGGCCACGACCTCGTCGTAGCCGGTGACCATCCAGGCGGCGTCACCGCTGGGCAGTCGGACGCGGGAGACCGGGCACTTCGCGCGCAGTTCGGAGTACTTCTCCGGGGGTTCGCCGAGGGGGCCGAGGGGGAGCGGGTACTGGGTGAGCGAGTCGTCGGACATGCTGTCGTTCCCTTTCAGACGGTTCGGGAAGGCGCGGCTTCGGTAGTCGCGGGAGGGGCGGCGGCCGATGGCCTGGCAGGGGCCGGGGGAGGCGCGGACCTGCCCCGGCCCGAACCGAACAGGCGCATCGCGGGACGTTCCACGCAGACGTGCAGGGCCCAGGAGATCAGCAGTGACAGGGCGAACGCGGCCGTGAGCAGGCCGAACACCGTGGGTGTCGACCAGGTGCGGCCCTCGCCCAGCAGCAGGTGCCCGTGCTGGAGGAGCAGCCGGTGCACGAGGTAGAAGGCGAAGGACCACTCCCCGAGGCGGACGGCCAGGGGGCGGGCCAGCACCGAGGCCGTCCCGCGGATGTCCTTCTGGGCGACGGCTGCGATGAGCAGGCCGATGGGAACGACGGTCACGCTGGTCAGCCCGTACAGGAAGGGGAGCTGGAGCGAGACCGCGTAGGTGACGAGGACGAGCGCGGCCGCGGGCAGGACCGGGACGGGGACGGCGCGCCCGGACAGCAGCATCCTGGCCAGAAACATGCCGAAGCAGAATTCCAGCAGGCGGCCCACCGGGATCACGTACACGAACCAGAACTGCCACTCGGAGCCGGAACCGAACGGCAGTGGCGGGGAGTCCGGCAACAGCTCGGCCAGCAGCGGCAGCACGGGAACCAGGAGCGCCGTGACGGCCGCCCACACCCACAGCCGGCCGGCCTCGATGCGGCGCAGGGCCCGCAGCAGGAACGGGAAGAGCAGGTAGAAGAAGACCTCACAGGACAGTGACCAGCTCACGTCGTTGAGGCTGGAGAACACGTCGCGGTCGGGGAACCAGGTGTGCACCAGGAACAGGTTCGGGAGCGCCTGGCGCAGCTGTGCCGGTGCGCCGGCCGCGGCCACCAGGACGAGCGCGGCGGCCCAGGTGACGATGTGCAGTGGGTAGACCTTGGCGGCCCGGCGCCGCCAGAAGCCCGGCACCGTGTCCCGGGGGCGGGCCGACCATGTGAGGACGAACCCGCTGAGGACGAAGAAGAAGCTCACGCCCAGCCATCCCGCGTTCATGACCGTGTCCGCGTACGCCTGGCCGAAGCCGGTGTCGCTGAACGGTGCCTCCAGGGAGGCGTGGAAGGCGAAGACGAACAGAACGGCGACGAAGCGCAGGCCCGTGAGGGACGGAAGTCGGGACAGGCCCGACGGCCCGCGCGGATCCGTGGTCATGAAGGCACTCCGGATCTAGAAGGCCAGTATTCTAAAGTTCGCTAAGTATCGAAGCATAGGGTGAACTCCGCTCGTGTGCAAGGGAGTTGGGGATGCGCAGACCGCCGGGGCGCGGCCGGTGAGCGGCCGCGCCCCGGCGCCAGGTGCTACGGCGTTCTCACGCCGCCTTCTCGGCCGCCTGGTGGGCGTGGGCGACGGCCTGGAGGCGATTCTTCACGCCGAGTTTGCGGAGAATATTGGAGACGTGGAATTTCACGGTCTTCTCGCTCAGGTAACACTCCCTGGCAATCTCCGCGTTGGACCGCCCCGCGGCCAGGTGGGAGTAGACCTCCCTCTCACGGGTGGTGAGCCGGTCCAGGGGTGAGGCGGTGCCGGGGGTGAAGAAGGGGAGATGGGGCAGTATTCCGTCGATGATTCGGACCGCTATTCCGTGGGGGAGGAATACCTCTCCCCGCGCTATCGAATGCACGGCGTCCACCAGGTCGTCGAGCGGTGCGTCATGGCAGACGAACGCGCGGACGCCCGACCGCAGATACGCGACGATGCGCTCGACGGTCGGCTCCTGTGTCACCAGCACGACTCCGGCCCGTCGCTGCCGCGTCTCCGAGGCCTGCCACGGCAGGGCGGCGGCGATGACCTCGGGGGGAGGTAAGGAAGGGTCGTCCTCCACCAGGAGGACATCGGCCTGTGGCCTGGGTTCAGGTCCTTCCGGCCCGGGCCGGCCGGGGCTGATGACGCTCATGCCCGGTGTCGAGTGCAGGGCGGCGGCGATTCCGGCGGACAGGATCGAAGGACCTCTGGGCGCAGCGACGCGTATCGGCGTGCCGGTGCGGTGGGTGGCGCAGTCGATCATTGATCCCCCTGTGGATGGCTTCGCGGAGCTGCTGCTCGCGATGGCGACCGGAGTACTGCGGGACACTGGCCGCGAGGCGTGCGGCTGGCAGATGCTAACCCGATAACCGTCTTGCATTCAATGATTTCCAGCCAGACATAACCTTGTAACATTCGCTCCGTCGCGCATTCCGCCAACGGTCACGGGGAAATCGGTTCGCGACGCCGCTTTGCAGTACGGCGCCCCTCTGCGCCACTCATACGGAACCATCTGTTCCTCCTGGTCTTCGGCCCAGGTAGAGACTGGCCGCTCGGCGGAAGCCCGGAGCACGGTCGATCACAGAGGCTGGGCGCATGCCAAATCGATTTGCGTCGGAGAGTGCCCTGTGACCGCACAGACCCACGACGTCGGGATCGAACTCGACGGTCGATCGCTCACCCTGCGCGACGTCGTACGACTGGCCCGCCCGCCCAGGGAGGGCGTGGCCCCCACCGTGGCGCTGGCATCCCGGGCGGTGGACGCGGCGGAACGGAGCGTGCGGCTGCGCGACCGTCTGATCGCCGACCGGAAGCCGATCTACGGTGTGACCACGGGCTTCGGGGACAGCGTCACCAATCAGATCAGCCCTGAGCGCGCCGCTCATCTACAACGGAACCTGATCCGCTATCACCTCAACGGCACGGGCCCGGACGCCGCGGACGACGTGGTCCGCGCCACGTTCCTGATCCGTGCCAACGCACTGGCCCGCGGCAACTCCGGCATCCGCCCCCTGGTGATCGAGCGGTTGCTCGCCCACCTGGACGCCGACATCCTGCCGCGTGTGCCCGAGAGGGGCTCCCTGGGGGCCAGCGGGGACCTGGTGCCGCTCTGTTACGTGGCCTCCGTCCTGCTGGGCGAGGGCGACGTGCTCTACGGCAAGCGGATCGTGCCGGCCTCCGAGGCCCAGAGGGAGGCGGGCATCGCGCCCCTCGACCTGGAGGCCAAGGAGGGGCTGGCGCTCATCAACGGGACGTCGTTCACCACCGCGTTCGCCGTCCTCGCCGCGCACGACGCCGTGAGCATCGCCCGGACCGCCGAGATCGTCACCGCGTTCATCAGCGAGGCGCTGTTGGGCAACGCCTCCCACTTCGCCGCGTTCCTCCACGACGCCAAGCCCCACCCCGGCCAGGTCGCGACGGCCAGGGAAGTACGGCGGATGACCGCGGAGTCGGGGCTCTCCACGACGTACGAGGAGATCCTGGACGGGACGGACCCGCTGCAGGACGACTACCGCAGGCTCGAACAGCGCATCCAGGACCACTACTCGGTGCGCTGTGCCCCGCATGTCATCGGAGTCCTCCGCGACACGCTCACCTGGGTCGAGCAGTGGCTGACCACGGAGATCAACGCCTCCACGGACAACCCGCTCTTCGCGGTGGAGGAGGAGCGGGTGCACCACGGCGGCAACTTCTACGCCGGACACGTCGCCCAGGCGATGGACAGTCTCAAGATTGCGACCGCGAACGTGGCAGACCTCCTGGACCGGCAGCTGGCGCTCGTCGTGGACCCGAAGTTCAACGCGGGGCTGCCGGCCAACCTCGTACCCCCCTCCCTGAGCGACGAGGCCGGACTGCACCACGGATTCAAGGGCATGCAGATCGCCGCTTCCGCCATCACCGCCGAGGCCCTCAAGACCGCCGCTCCGGCCAGTGTGTTCTCCCGCTCCACCGAAGCCCACAACCAGGACAAGGTGAGCATGGGCACACTCGCCGCGCGCGACGCCCGCACCGTGAACGAACTGACGGGCCAGGTCGCGGCGATCGCCCTGCTCGCGGGCGCCCAGGCCATCGACCTCAGGGGCCGCGAGAACGCGGCCCCCTGGGTCCGGCGCGTGCACGACGTCGTGCGCGCCCACGTCCCGTTCACCGACGGCGACCGGCGCATGGACGGAGACATCGCCGCGGTCGGCGAGCTCATTCTCGACGGCAGCCTGGCCCGCGCGGCCGGCTTCACCTCCGACAAGGACACCGATGTTGCTGCTGCGTGACTCCCACATCGAGCACACACTCCTGGCCACCGCCCGGGCGCACACCGATCTCGTCCGCGACAGCCACGCGGGCACCCCCGAACCCGGCGCCCTGGGCAGGAAGTTCTCCGCCACCCTGCTGGCCGCCGCCGACTCCGGCCTCTACGAGCGCGACACGCTCGCGGACCTCACGAAGAAGGCAGAGGCGACGGCCCCGGAGACGGTCATCGCGGACCTCCTGCCCCAGCTGCCGTTCCTGCCCAAGCAGAGCCTGAGCTCCGGCGGACACAAGGCGTTCACCCGCGACCTGTCGGAGTTCCTCCACTACTACGAGTCCTCCGGCACGACGGGCAACCCGGTGGCGGCGCCGAAGGCCCTCGACGACCTGATCGTGAACACCATCAACATCGGGGAGCAGTGGGCCCGCATCCTCGACCGGAGCGACCGGGCGCTCATCCTGATCAACGCCCCCTTCGCCCCCGCGGCCTACCAGTTCGAGAAGGTCCTCGAATATCTCCAGGTGATGTCCCTGCGGCCGTGGGTGGACAACATCACGGGCGACTACACCCGGGTCCTGCGACTGACCCGCGAACTCGGCGTCAACGTCTTCGTCGGGCCTCCGTCCCGCCTCCTGGAGATGGTCCAGTTCGCCTACCGCAACGACGAGCCGGTGCCCGCCTTCGACAAGCTCCTGCTCATGGCCGAGCAGACAGGACCGGGATTCATCCGGCACCTGGAGCGGCTGACCGGGGCCAAGGCCTACTCCGCCGCCTACGGCTCCTCGGAGACCGGAACCACCGCCATCACCTGCGAACAGGGCAACCTCCACCTCCAGACGCAGAGTTACGTCCTGGAACTGACCGACGACACCGGGACCCGGTTCATCGAGGGCGGCCCCGACCGCGGTGAACTCGTCGTCACCACCCTCGACATGCAAGCGAGGCCCCTGCTGCGGTACCGCACGGGCGACCTCGTCGAGATCCCGGGAACACCCTGCCCGTGCGGGGTGGCCACCCCGCTGCTGCGCACCCTCGGACGCTCCCAGGACCTGATCGTGCTGGAGGGCAACGGCATCCGGCAGAACGACTTCGAGGCCGGCCTGTGGCCGGAGGAGCACACCGGCCCGACCGTCCTGAACTACATGCTGGTGATCCGCGGTACGGCCATCGTGTGCCTGGCCACGACCGACGTGTCCGTCGACGAGGCCTGGACACGCGCGACCGCCGAACGCATCGGCGGCCTCTTCCCCGGCTACGACCTGGTGCTGCGCCCGGTGGAGACGCTCCCGCCGCTCGCCTCCCTCGGCCAGTACCTCGGCTGGAAGCTGTCGAGGGTCCTCGACCTCAACGACGCGCGCAACTGGGACAGGCTGCCCGCCCCGATCCGGGGCGTGGTGGAGGCGAGCCTCGCCGGCTTCGCCACCGCCTCCGAGAAGTGAGGAGCTCACGCACATGTGCGGCATAGCAGGCTGGTTGGACTGGGAACGCGACATGACCGGTCAGGTCGCCACCGTCTCCCGGATGGCCGAAACACTCGCCCTGCGCGGCCCGGACGACGCCGGGGTGTGGAGTGCCCCCCGCATCGGTCTGGGGCACCGCAGGCTCGCGGTCATCGACGTGGAGCACGGACAGCAGCCGATGGCCGCGCGCGGGGAGGACGACGGCCGGGAGACCGCAGTGGTCTCCTTCAGCGGCGAGATCCACAACTTCCGGGAGATCCGTGCGGAGTTGACCACCCGCGGGCATCGCTTCCGTACCGGCACGGACACGGAGGTGATCCTGGCCTCGTACCGCGAGTGGGGCGAGTCCGCCGTCACCCGGTTCGCCGGAATGTTCGCCTTCGCGCTCTGGGACGTCGCACGGGAGACGCTGCTGCTGGCACGTGACCCGCTGGGCGTGAAACCCCTCTACTACGCGGAACACGCCTCGGGCGTGATCTTCGGATCCGAGCCCAAGGCGCTGTTCGCCAGCGGGCAGGTCGCCCCGGAGGTCGACGCCGAGGGACTGGTCGACGTCTTCACGGTGGCGGCCAAGCGCCCCGGGGACGCCGTCTTCCGCACCCTGCGCGAAGTGAAGCCGGGCCACCTGATCCGCTTCGACCGGCGGGGCGCGAGGCCGCACCGCTACTGGGAGTTGCGCAGTGCGCCGCACGAGGACGACGTCCCCACCACCGTCGCCCGCGTCCGCGAGTTGCTCGACCGGGCGGTCTCCGAGCAGATCGAGGCCGACAGGCCGCTGGGCGCCCTGCTGTCGGGCGGCATCGACTCGAGCGCCATCACGGCCCTGGGCGCGGGCGTGCTGTCCGCCAACGGCCTCGACCCACTGGCGACGTACTCGGTCGACTTCGAAGGCAGCGAGGAGGAGTTCACCGCCGACGCGCTGCACGTCTCCCGGGACGCGCCGTTCGTGCAGGCGGTCGTCGGGCACCTCGGCACCAAGCACACCGAGGTCCTGGTGGAGCCGGCCTCGCTGCTCCACGAGTCACGGACCACCCTGCGGGCCCGCGACATCCCCGGGGTGGGCGACCTCGACGTGTCCCTCTATCTGCTCTTCCGCGAGGTGAGCAGATACCTGACGGTCGCCCTGTCCGGTGAGGGCGCGGACGACGCGTTCGGCGGGTACCCCTGGTTCGTCTCCGAAGCCCGGAATCCCACGAAGGGCTTCCCCTGGTCGGCCGGCGTCCAGGACCGCAACGCCGTTCTCTCCGGGCACCTGCGCGGCAGCCTGGACCTGCACGAACGCCTCGACGCCCGGTACGAGGAGGCGCTGGGCGAGGTGCCCCGCCTCGAGGGCGAGACCGGAACGGACCGGCGGATGCGCGAGGTGTACTACCTCCAGCAGACCCGCTTCCTGCCGTTCCTCCTCGACCGCAAGGACCGGATGAGCATGGCCAACGGCCTGGAGGTCCGCGTCCCGTTCTGCGACCACCGCCTGGTCGACTACGTGTGGAACGTGCCATGGCAGGTCAAACGCCTCGGTGACCAGGAGAAGGGCCTGCTCCGCAGCGCGGTCGAGGACCTGCTGCCCGCCGAGGTCGTGCACCGGCCCAAGAGCGGATTCCCCGTCGGAAAGGGTTCCGAGTACCTGGACTCCGTCCGCGACGCCGTCTCGGACATGATCGGCGACCCGAGCTCGCCCGCCATGCAACTGCTGGACGCGACGACACTGCGTGCCATGGTCGACAACAAGGACTGGTTCAACGGCGCGTACACGCCGCCCCCCATCCTGCCCCGGGCGCTCCAACTCGACAGCTGGCTGCGTGACTACGACGTGCGGGTGGTCCTGTGACACGCCGTCTGTTCACCTCGGAGTCCGTGACCGAGGGGCACCCCGACAAGATCGCCGACCAGATCAGCGACACCATTCTCGACGCGCTGCTCAAGGAGGACCCCACCTCCCGCGTCGCCGTCGAGACCCTGATCACCACCGGCCTGGTGCACGTGGCCGGAGAGGTCACGACCAAGGCCCGTGTCGCGATCCCGCAGCTGGTCCGGGACAAGATCCTCGAGATCGGCTACGACTCGTCGGCGAAGGGCTTCGACGGAGCCTCCTGCGGCGTCACGGTGTCGATCGGCTCGCAGTCGCCGGACATCGCGCAGGGCGTGGACACGGCGGACAAGGCCGGCGTCGAGGACGAGCTGGACCGGCAGGGCGCAGGCGACCAGGGCATCATGTTCGGCTACGCGACCGACGAGACGCCGACCCTGATGCCCCTGCCGATCTTCCTGGCACACCGCTTGTCCAAGCGCCTGGCGGACGTACGGAGGAACGGCACCGTCCCCTACCTGCGCCCGGACGGCAAGACGCAGGTCACCATCGAGTACGACGGCGACAAGGCGCTGCGACTGGACACCGTCGTGGTCTCCTCGCAGCACGCGTCCGGCGTGGACCTGGACTCCCTGCTGGCCCCGGACATCCGCAAGCTCGTCGTGGAGCCGGAGCTCAGGGCGCTGCTCGACGAGGGCATCAAGCTGGACACCGAGGGCTACCGCCTCCTGGTCAATCCGACCGGCCGCTTCGAGATCGGCGGCCCGATGGGCGACGCGGGCCTCACCGGCCGCAAGATCATCATCGACACCTACGGCGGCATGGCCCGCCACGGCGGCGGCGCGTTCTCCGGCAAGGACCCGTCCAAGGTCGACCGCTCGGCCGCGTACGCCATGCGCTGGGTCGCCAAGAACGTCGTCGCGGCGGGCCTCGCCTCGCGCTGCGAGGTCCAGGTCGCCTACGCGATCGGCGTGGCCCGGCCGGTGGGTCTGTTCGTCGAGACCTTCGGCACCCACCGGATCGGGACCGACCGGATCGAGAAGGCGATCGGTGAGGTCTTCGACCTCCGCCCGGCGGCGATCATCCGGGACCTGGCGCTCCTGCGTCCGGTCTACGCCCGGTCCGCCGCCTACGGCCACTTCGGCCGCAGGCACCCCGACTTCACCTGGGAGCGCACGGATCGTGCGGCGGCGCTCCGGAAGTCGGCGGGGGTGTGAGGTGCGCATAGCGGTCACCGGTTCCATCGCCACCGACCATCTGATGCACTTCCCGGGGCGGTTCACCGAACAGCTCGTGCCCGACGCGCTCGACCACGTGTCGCTTTCCTTCCTCGTCGATGAACTGCACATCCGCCAGGGCGGCGTCGCCTCCAACATCGCTTTCGGACTCGGCGGCCTCGGCCTGCGGCCCGTGCTCGTCGGAGCCGTCGGACGCGACTTCCAGGACCACGGCGAACAACTCGCCCGCCATGGTGTGGACACGGACTCGGTGCACGTGTCGCAGGTCCGGCACACGGCCCGGTTCCAGTGCACCACGGACGACGACGGGAACCAGATCGCCTCGTTCTACGCCGGCGCGATGAGCGAGGCGGCGGCGATCGACATCCGCGCGGTGGCGGAACGCGCAGGCGGCCTGGGCCTCGTCCTGATCGGGGCGAACGACCCCGAGGCCATGCTGCGGCACACCCAGGACTGCCGTGCGGCAGGACTGCCCTTCGCCGCCGATCCGTCCCAGCAGCTCGCACGGCTCGACGGCGACGCGATCCGGGACCTGGTGACCGGCGCCGGTCTCCTCTTCACCAACGAGTACGAGAGCTCCCTGCTGCTCCGCAAGACGGGATGGACCGAGAACGACGTGCTCGCCAGGGCCGGCACCTGGATCACGACGCTGGGCGAGAAGGGCTGCCGGATCCAGCGGAGGGGCGAGCCACCCGTCGAGGTCGCGGCGGTGCCCGTGGCCGAACCGCGGGACCCCACCGGCGTCGGCGACGGGTTCCGCGCCGGTTACCTCGCGGCGGTCGCAGGAGGGCTCGCCCCGGCCAGGGCCGCCCAGCTCGGCTGCGCGGTGGCCGCGATCGTACTGCGCGCGGTCGGCGCGCAGGAGTACCGGCTGGACGACGAGGAGCTGCTGACGCTGTGCGCTTCGGCCTACGAGCCCGAGGCGGCGCAGGAGCTGGCAGGGCTTCTCGGCCGGACCGGCGGGAAGGCGTCATGACACCACCGGACACGTCACCGGACGGGGTACGTCGCCTGCTGGCCGAGGGGCGCACCCTCTACTCCTTCGAGATCTTCCCGCCGAAGCAGCCGAAGTCGCTGGTGTCGCCGAAGTCGACGGTGTCGCCGCAGACTTCGCCGGGCGAGCGGGCCCTGTGGCAGACGCTGCGCGAGCTGGAAGCCGTGCGGCCCGCGTTCCTCTCGGTCACCTACGGTGCCGGCGGATCCTCCCGGGACCGGACGATCGCTCTCGCCGAGCGCATCGCGCAGGACACCACGCTCCCCGTGGTCGCCCATCTCACGGCCGTCGGGCACTCCGTGGCCGAACTCCGCCGGATCATCGGGCAGTACGCGCACGCCGGAGTCCGTGATCTCCTCGTCCTGCGCGGGGATCCGCCGTCCGACCCCCGAGGCCCCTGGGTCCCGCACCCCGAAGGGCTGCGCCACGCCGCTGAACTGGTGCGCCTGGTACGGGAATCCGGTGACTTCGGCATCGGCGTCGCCGCCTTTCCCGAGCGGCACCCCCGCTCGCGGGACTGGGAGGACGACATCGGCCACTTCGTGGCGAAGGCGAGGGCCGGCGCCGACTTCGCGATCACCCAGATGTTCTTCCGGTCCGAGGACTACTTCAGGCTCCGCGACCGGCTCGACGCGGCGGGCTGCACCATCCCGGTGATCCCGGAGATCATGCCCGCCACGCGCTTCGGGCAGCTGTCCCGGTTCGCGGAGCTGAGCGGCGCCACGGTCCCGGCGGACCTGGCCCGTCGCCTGGAGGAAGCGGGCGACGACGCCGCCGAGGGCCACCGCATCGGGGTCGCCCACGCCACCGGGATGGCCCGGCAACTGCTCGACCAGGGCGCCCCCGGTCTGCACTTCATCACCCTCAACCGTTCCATGGCAGCACTCGACATCTACCGAGGGCTCGGCCTGCCCGAACCCCGTCGCGAGGCGCAGGCCGCCGCCGTAGGAGGAGCCGACCGTGGAACGTACTGAGCGGAATGCCGCGCAGGACGGCGCCGAGTGCGACGTGTACGTCGTGGGCACGGTGTTCCAGGACATCGTCTTCACCGGACTGGAAGGCGCCCCGGTCAAGGGCGCCGAGTCCTGGGCCCGCGGCATGGGGTGCAGCCCCGGAGGTGTGGCCACCACGGCGACGGCACTGGCCCGGCTCGGTCTGCACGCCATGCTGTGCGCGGCGTTCGGCGACGACGAGTACGGCGACCACTGCTGGGTGGACCTCTCCGCCGACGGAGTCGACCTGTCGACATCGCGCAGGCCGGCGGGCTGGCACTCCCCGGTGACGGTCTCGTTCGCCTACGACGGGGAACGCACCATGGTCACCCACGGGCACGAGGCCCCGGCCGAGGAGCGGTTTCCCCCGCGCCGCCCGCCCCGCAGCCGCGCCTGTGTGGCGGGCCTCGCTCCCGGGGAGGACGCGGAGTGGGTCCGCCGGGCGGCGGAGGACGGCAGCCTGGTGTTCGCCGACACCGGGTGGGACGCCACCGGCCGCTGGTCCGTGTCCGACCTCGACGGGCTCCGTCACTGCCACGCCTTCCTGCCGAACGCCGCCGAGGCTACGCGGTACACCCGGACCGACAGCGCGCGGGCGGCCGCCCGCGCCCTCGCCGAGGTCGTTCCGGTCGCCGTGGTGACCATGGGCGCCGAGGGAGCCGTCGCCTGCGACGGACGCACCGGCGAGGAGGCTGCCGTCCCCGCGGTCCCCGTCGACGCCCTGGACCCCACCGGCGCGGGCGACGTGTTCCTGGCCGGTTTCGTCTTCGCGACCCTGGCCGACTGGTCCCTGACCGACCGCCTCGCGTTCGCCGCCCTCTGCGCGGCACTGTCCGTCGCGGAGTTCGGCGGGGCTCACTCGGCACCCGGCTGGTACGAGATCACACGGTGGTGGTCCGGGATGGGGGACGGGGACTCCCGCCGTCGCACCGACGCCGAACTGCTCCGCCGCTATTCCTTCCTGGCAGACCTGTCCGAGATGGCGCCACTGACGCCGCCACGACGTGCGGTTCCGACGATCGGATTCAGAGGAGCCGCAGCGCCCCCCGTCGGCCGACGCTGACCACCTTCTTGAGCTACAGGAGAGTTAGTCATGCATGCCTATCCGGAGGAACCGGCCCCGGCCCGACCGGGCCGGCGAGACCTGCCCGCGGCGCAGCAGCCCGAGTACCCCGACCCCGAGGCCCTGCGCGCGGTCGTCGCGGAGCTCGAGTCGTATCCGCCGCTCGTCTTCGCCGGCGAGTGCGACCAACTGCGTTCCCGGATGGCGGCCGTCGCCGAGGGGGAGGCGTTCCTGCTTCAGGGCGGCGACTGTGCCGAGGCCTTCGGCGCCGTGTCCGCCGACCAGATCCGCAACAAGCTCAAGACGCTGCTGCAGATGGGCGCCGTGCTGACGTACGCCGCCTCGGTCCCGGTCGTGAAGGTCGGCCGGATCGCCGGGCAGTACTCCAAGCCGCGCTCCAAGCCGACGGAGACCCGCGGCGGCGTGACCCTGCCGACCTACCGCGGCGACTCCGTCAACGGCTTCGAATTCACCGAAGCGGCCCGGATCCCGGACCCCGGGCGTCTGAAGCGGATGTACAACGCGTCGGCCTCGACGCTCAACCTGGTGCGCGCCTTCACGACCGGCGGATACGCGGATCTGCGTCAGGTGCACGCCTGGAACCAGGACTTCGTGAAGTCGTCCCCGTCCGGACTGCGCTACGAGCAACTCGCCCGTGAGATCGAACAGGCGCTGAACTTCATGCACGCCTGCGGGGCCGACCCCGAGGAGTTCGAGACCGTCGAGTTCTACTCCTCGCACGAGGCACTGCTGCTCGACTACGAGTCGGCGCTCACCCGCGTCGACTCCCGCACCGGGCAGCTGTACGACGTCTCCGCGCACATGCTGTGGATCGGCGAGCGCACCCGGCAACTGGACCACGCGCACATCGACTTCGCCTCGAGAATCCGGAACCCGATCGCCGTCAAGCTCGGCCCCACGGCCACGGCCGAGGAGGCGCTCCAGTACATCGAGCGCCTCGACCCCGAGCGCGAGCCGGGCCGGCTGACCTTCATCGTCCGCATGGGCGCCGACAAGGTCCGTGACAGGCTCCCCGAGCTGATCGAGAAGGTCACCGCCTCGGGCGCCACGGTGGCCTGGGTGAGCGACCCGATGCACGGCAACACCTTCGAGGCGCCCTCCGGACACAAGACCCGCCGCTTCGACGACGTGCTGGACGAGGTCAAGGGATTCTTCGAGGTCCACAAGTCGCTCGGCACCCACCCGGGCGGCATCCACGTCGAGCTCACCGGTGACGACGTCACCGAATGCGTGGGCGGCGGCGCCGAGGTCTTCGTCGACAACCTCCACCAGCGCTACGAGACCGCCTGCGACCCGCGGCTGAACCACAGCCAGTCGCTGGACCTGGCGTTCCTCGTCGCCGAGATGTACCGCCCCGAGGGAGCGATCGCATGATGCTCCGCACAGCAGCCGTGGTGGGCAGCGGCGTGATCGCCTCCTCGGTGACGGCGGCCCTGGGACGGCACGGCGTCGACGTCCTGCTGCTCCCCGAGGACCCGGCGCACGCGGACGCCGGTGGCCCGCGGGGGCCGGTGGACCTGGCCGTACTCGACGTCCGCCCCGGCGGAGTCGGCCCCGTACTCGCGGCCTGGCAGCGGCGCGGCCTGGCGTACGCGTACACCGATGTGGCGGGCATCAAGTCGGTCCCCGAGCGTGACGTCGCCCACGGCCCCGCGGACGCGGCCACCTACGTCGGCGGGCACCCGGTGACGGACCTCGCGGGGCGGGACGCGTCGGCCGGGCACTTCGAAGGGCGCCCCTGGGTCCTCACCCCCACCCCGGCCACCTCCCAGGAGACCCTTAACCGAGCCCTCGCGCTGACCGCGCTGTGCGGTGCCGTGCCGGTGGTGATGAAGAGCGCGGCTCACGACGACGCGATGGCCCGAGCGGCGCACGCGCCGTACGCGATGGCCGCCCTGCTGGCCGCCCGGTTCCATCCCGCGGTGCCGGAGGTGCTGCGGCTGACGGGACCGGAACTGCGCGACGCCACCCGTACCACCGCCGCCGGACCCGAGGCCTGGAGCGACGTGCTGCGCGGCAACGCCTCCGCCGTCGCCGAGGTGCTCCGTGAGGTGAGCGCCGACCTCACCATCCTGCTCGACGCCTTGGACGGCCTCTCGGTGCCGGAGACGGAGGCCGGTGACGAGAGCATGAAGCACCTGCGGCATCTGCTCGAACGCGCCCATGACGGGTGGGCGGCGCTCCCCGCCGGCGACGGCAGCCGGGGAGGTGGACGGCGTTGAGCAGACTGCGCTGGCTGACGGCAGGGGAGTCCCACGGCCCCGCACTCGTCGGGACGCTGGAGGGTCTTCCCGCCGGCGTGCCGGTCACCACGGAGATGGTGGCCGACCATCTCGCGCGGCGACGGCTCGGTTACGGGCGTGGCGCCCGGATGAAGTTCGAGCGGGACGAGGTGACCTTCCTCGGTGGTGTCCGGCACGGCCTCACGCTCGGTTCGCCGGTCGCGGTCATGGTGGGCAACACGGAGTGGCCGAAGTGGGAGCAGGTCATGTCGGCCGACCCCGTCGACCCCGCGCTTCTCGGGAGCCTGGCCCGCAATGCCCCGCTGACCCGGCCGCGACCCGGCCACGCCGACCTCGCGGGCATGCAGAAGTACGGTTTCGACGAGGCCCGGCCGGTCCTGGAGCGCGCCTCCGCGCGGGAGACGGCCGCCCGCGTCGCCCTGGGGGCGGTGGCCCGGTCCTACCTGAGGGAGACGGCCGGCATCGAGGTCGTCTCGCACGTCGTGGAGCTCGCCGCCGCCGAGGCGCCCCGCGGCGTGTACCCCACCCCCTCCGACGTCGAGCGGCTCGACGCCGATCCGGTGCGCTGCCTGGACGCCGACGCGTCGAAGGCGATGGTCGCGGAGATCGACCAGGCGCACAAGGACGGCGACACCCTCGGGGGAGTCGTCGAGGTGCTCGCCTACGGCGTCCCCGTCGGCCTGGGCTCGCACGTCCACTGGGACCGCAGGCTCGACGCCCGTCTCGCCGCCGCGCTGATGGGCATCCAGGCCATCAAGGGCGTCGAGGTCGGCGACGGCTTCGGCCTCGCCCGGGTGCCGGGTTCGAAGGCGCACGACGAGATCGTCCGTACGCCCGAGGGCATCAGGCGGGCCTCCGGCCGCGCCGGTGGCACCGAGGGCGGGCTGACCACGGGCGAGCTGCTGCGGGTGCGGGCCGCGATGAAGCCGATCGCGACCGTGCCGCGTGCCCTGCGGACGGTCGACGTCGTCACCGGTGACACGACCGCCGCCCACCATCAGCGCTCCGACGTGTGCGCGGTGCCGGCGGCCGGGATCGTCGCGGAGGCGATGGTCGCGCTGGTGCTGGCCGACGCGGTGGCGGAGAAGTTCGGCGGCGACTCGGTCGTGGAGACCCGGCGCAACGTCCAGTCGTACCTCGGCCGTCTGCCCCGGTACGCACGCGATCCGAAGACAGGGAGAGACAAGTGACGGACCGTCCGTTCTACGTGCTGCTGGGGCCGGACTGCGCCGGGAAGTCCACGGTGATGGCGGACCTCTCGGCGGCGCTGCCCGGCTGGCGGACCCTGTCGACCGACGACGGCCTCGTGGCCGGGGAGCACCGGCTGATCCCGCAGCTGCGCCGGAACGTCGTCCGGGACGTACTCCCGGGCCTGGGCCGCACGTACTCCGCCGACTTCCTCGCGAATCTGCTGGGCACCGCCGTCGTGCACCTGAAGGACCAGCTCGAACGCCAGGAGCCCGGAGTGCCCGTCCTGATGGACTCGTACTACTACAAGATCCTCGCGAAGTGCCGGCTCGCCGGGCTCGAAGGACACTCCTTGTACGACTGGTGGCGTTCCTTCCCCCAGCCGCGCGAGGTGATCTATCTCGACGTCTCGCCCGAGACCGCCTGGCGTCGCTCGGGACGCGGAGCGCGGCTCAACCCCCTCGAGTACTTCGGCGACCGGCCCGAGTGGTTCGGGTTCGAGAGCTATCAGAAGAACCTCGGGAAGCTGTTGCTGGAGGAAACGGGAGGGCTGCCCGTCACGGTGGTCGAGGAGCGTCCCGGAACGGCCGCGACCGCTGCGGCCGTGCGGGAGGTCCTCGCGGCATGAGCAGCACCCAGGGCTGGGGAACACCCGGCCACGCGGACCGCTACCGGAAGCGGGTGTTCGCCGAGCGGGCCCGGCTGAGCGCCGGCCTCGACGACCTGGGCGGGCGTCAACGACACGTGCTGACCGATCTGCTGGAGTTCAACGGCGGCACCGAGTTCGGACGCCGCCACGGCTTCGCCGGGATACGCACCCTGAAGGACTTCCGGGCGGCGGTGCCGGTCCAGGACTATGCCGCGCACGCCCCGCTGATCGAACGCATGGCGGCCGGAGAGCCGAACCTGCTGACCGCGGACGCGCCGGTGGTGTACTTCACCAGCAGCGGAAGCACCGGGGACCACAAGAAGGTCCCGGTCACCCGCCGTTTCATGAAGACGGTGTTCTTCCCCTTCTACTACGCGGCCTGGGCGCCGCTGATCGAAAGTGTCCCGGAGCTCATGGAGCGCCCGGACGCGGTGCTGAACCTCAAGCACGACCCGCTCGCCGCTCCTCCCGTCACGAGCAGCGGCCGCCCCCATGTGGGAGCCAGCCAGGTCGACTTCGGCACCGCGTTCGGCGAACCGCTCTCGGCCGAACTGGGCACCGCCGCCCCGTGGTCCACCCTCCCCGTGGACGTCGCCCCCGAGGACCACCTGGAGAAGATGTACCTGCGGCTGAGGCTCGCGGTGCAGAGTGATGTGCGGGGGTTCATCGGGATCAATCCGGCGATGATCGCGGCCGTGCCCTACCAGCTGGGCCTGTGGTGGCCGCGCATCGTCAAGGAGGTCCGCGACGGGACGCTGGGGGGAGTGCCGTACGGAGCCCCCGATCCGGAGCGCGCCGCCCGGCTGGAGTTCCTCGCCGACCACTTCGGGGAGCCGGGCCCGGCACACGTCTGGCCCCAGGTCCGGGCGTTGTTCGGCTGGACGACCGGCGTGGCCTCCCTGTACATGCCGGGCCTGCGTGAGCGGTTCGGGGCCGGAGTCGGTGTCCTGCCCGCGCCGGTGGCCGCCTCGGAGGGGCCGGTGGCGGTGCCGCTCGACCGGCATCCCGCGGCGGGCAGCCTCGTCCCCTCCGCCGCCGTGTACGAGTTCGTGGACGCGGACGAGGACCTCGGCCCCGGCGTCGAGACGCTCGTGGCGGAGGAGCTCGAACCGCACCGGGACTACCACGTGCTTTTCAGCCACGTCGGAGGCCTCTACCGCTACGCCGTCGGGGATGTCGTCCGTGTGGTGGACCGTGTCCGGGGCGTGCCGCGGGTCCTGTACGCGGGCCGTGCCACCCGGTCGGACGCGGCCGGGGAACGGCTGCGCGAGGCCCAGGTGGTGAGAGCGCTGGGACGGGCACTAGCGAGCACCGGACTCGCGCTGAGGGGTGTGTCCTGCCGGGTGGAGGAAGTGGCGGGCGAAGCACCCCGGTACGTGTTCGCGGTGGCCCCGCAGTCTCCGTGGCTGGCGTCCGAGACCGTGCGGTTCGCCGGGCTGCTCGACACGGAGCTGGCCGCCGAGTCCCCGGGATACGCCGGAGCCCTGCGGGAGAGGCGGCTCGGCGCCGCACGGCTCCGGCTGCTGCACCCCGACGCCTTCCAGAGCGAATGGCACGCCCGTGTGGCGGACGGTGTCCGGCCCACCCAGGTCAAGGACCGGCTGTTCCGGCAGGACGAGAGCCAGTGGCGGCGACTGATCGCCGCGTCCGACGCGCTACGAGGAGAGGGCACATGACGCACGTCCAGGATCCCGCCGACCCCGTGGAGAAGACCGCCCTGCTGACCGCCGCCCTGCGCGCCGCCGAGAGCCGGCGGGAGGACCGGCTCTACACGGACCCGTACGCGGCCGCGCTCGTGGGGGACGCAGGCCCCCGGCTTCTGGCGGAGATCCGTGCCGCGACGTTCCCGCCCGGCCGGCAGCGGAGCGTGCCCAGCACCCCGGACTACAACGCGATCCGCACCAGGTTCTTCGACGACCTCCTCCAGGAGGCCGTACAGGACCGGGCGATGACCCAGCTCGTCGTGGCCCCGGCCGGCATGGACTCCCGGGCCTACCGGCTGCCCTGGCCGGAACACCTGCGGTACTTCGAGGTCGACCGGCCGTCGGTGCTCGCCTTCAAGGAGGAGCGTCTGCGGGGAACCGGCCCGCGCGTCGACCACGTCACGGTGGCCGTCGATCTGACCGCGGACGACTGGGAGGACCGGCTCCGCGACTCCGGATACGACCCGGACCTGCCGTCCACCTGGCTCCTCGAAGGGCTGCTGTACTACATCCCCGAGAAGGACACCGACCGCATGCTGGAGCGGGTGGCCGCCTTCTGCGCCCCGGGCAGCCGCATCGCCGCCGACCTCGTCAACTCCGCGGCCCTCTCCCTCCCGCACATGCGCCCCCTCCTGGACGTCTTCGGCGGCTGGGGCTGCCCCTGGCTCTTCGGCAGCGACGAGCCCGAGGCGCTCTTCGAGCAATACGGCTTCGAGGTGGCCGCGGTCCAGCCCGGTGAGCCCGGTGCCCACTTCGGCCGCTGGCCGGACCCGGTTCCCGACCGGGCGGTCAAGGACGTGCGCCGGGTCTTCTTCGTGCACGGCCGACGCCGGTGACCCCGGCCGTCGTCGTGGTGGGGGGCAGCGTGGCCGGGCTCGCCACCGCCCTCGCCCTGGCGCTGCGAGGCATGCCCGTCAGGGTGCTGGAGCAGACGCCGGTGCCACCGGACGGGCCGCCGGAGAAGGCGGCCGAACTGTGGAGGAGACCCACCGTCGCGCAGAGCGGTCACTCCCACGTCCTGACCTCGCTCGGCGTACGCGTACTGAGAGCCCGTGCTCCGCAGGTGCTCGACGCGGCCGCGGAGGCCGGAGCACGCATGCTCGACCTCATGCGGGCGCTGCCGGCGCGGGCCGACGACGGGGTCCGCCGGCCGGGCGACGAGGAGCTCGTGGCCCTCGCCGTGCGCCGTCCGGTCTTCGAGCTGGTCCTGCGCCAGGTCCTGCGGTCGCTGCCGAACGTCGGGATCAGCCACGGCGTCACGGTCGTGGCCCTGCGCACGACGCCGTCGGGGAGCCGGGTCACCGGCGTGGTGACCGGCGACGGCGAGAGCATCCCCGCGCACGCCGTGGTGGACGCCACCGGACGCCGGGCGGCTTCCCGGTCCTGGCTCACCACAGCCGGACTGCCCCCGGGGCCTGAACGGACCGCGCCCACCCGGGTGCGCGCCTTCACCCGCTTCTACCGGCTCAGGTCTCCCGGCACGCTGCCCGGACCGCTCAACCGCGGCAACGCGGCGGGCGGCATCTGGGACCACTACGCGGCTGTCGCGCACCTCGCCGACAACGACACCTACGCCCTGACCCTCGGCGTGCCGACGGCGGACCCGGAGACGACGGGCATGCGGTACCCGGGCCCCTTCACCGCGGTCGCTCGCCTTTCGCCGCACCTCGCCCCCTGGGTGGATCCCACGGTGGGCGAGGCGATCAGTGACGTGCGCCCCATGACCCTGCCGCCCAACAAGCTGTGCTGCGCCCCCGGCGCCGGGCCGATCGCGGGCCTCTATCCGGTCGGGGACGCCGCGTGCGTCACCGACCCGCTCTTCGGCCGGGGCATGTCGCTGGCCCTGCGGCACGCGTTCCTGCTCGCGGAGCTCCTGGAGGACGAGCCGGCGGCCGAGGAACAGGCCGGACGTGCCGCACGCATCGCTGACGACGTCTACCGGTCGTGGTACGAGCATGCCGTCCGCGAGGACGCGGCACGGACGGCCCTGTGGCGGGCGAGGGTCACGGGAAGCCCGCCCCCGGCCGCACCGGAGACCGCCCGTCCGGCACTGCCGGAGGTCGCCCGGGCGGCCTCCACCGACGGGGCCGTGTGGCGCGGCCTCACCCGTGTGCTGATGGGACTGGAGACCGTCGAGGACGTCCTCGACGACGAGGCGTTCCGGCGGCGCGTACGGACGGCCCCCGCACCGGCCGGGGCCGTGTCACCCCCGCCGACCCGGGAGGAACTGGTCGCCGCAGTCCGGAACGGGGCGTACGCATGACCGCGCCGCGTCCCCCCGAGCCGCGTCGCAAGGTGCTGCTCGCACCCGTCACGGTCACCCCGGCCAAACCGCTGACCCCCAGCCACCTCAAGGGCCTGCTGTGGACCGACGTCATGTTCCGGGCCACCGCGCCCCTCGCCGATGTGACCTACCGCTACAGCCCCACGACCTACCACCTCACCGAGCAGACCCTAGGCTTCTGGGAGTTCCTCGACCGCACCCGGAAGGACCTGCCCTACGCCTCCCTCTCGGAGGAGGAGATCGGTGAGCTGTACATCCGGTTCCGGGCCGGCCCGCCGCCACCGGCCGCCGCCCTGCGCCCCTACGCCCACGAGGTCGAGAGCAACGGCTGGGTGCACCCGGCCGGAGAACGCGTCCTGCGACTGTGGAGCGGGCATTACGCCCGGCTCGGCCTCCATGACCCCGGACTGACCGCCCATCAGCCACCCGGGCTCGGCACCGAGGAGATGATCGAACGGCTCGTCGCCCTGGGCCTGGGCCTCGACCAGCGCTCCAGCGGCGGCCCCGTGTACCTCGACGCCACCCGGCACGGTCTGCCGCTGCGCCAGATCGTGACGGCCGACGGCCGCCCGAACTACCTCGCCTGCGCCCTGCGGGAACTTCTGCCGATGGCACCCGCGTACGACGAGGTCGTGTTGCTGTACGACACGGAGCTCGGCGCGGACTACCGGCTGCTGCAGCTCGTGCTGAACCGGCTGGGGACCCAGGCGCACCGGGTCCCGATCGGTCGTGTGCCCATCGACGGCACGATCAGATCCGCGCGGCACGGCGGCTGGCAGGGCCACACGGCGGGCGCCCTGCTCAAGGCCGTCGGCACGGACGACGACGAGGATGTACGACACCTCGGCGTACGGCTCTACTTCGTCGCCGTCCTCGGCCCCGGACAGGCGCAGTCCTTCCGCACCGACCTCCTCCGGAGGAGCCTCGACCGGGCGCGCCGGCTGCTGCGCCGGGCCGGCGAGCGCGGGTCCGGGGGTCCGGCGCTCGTGGACGACCTTCGCCGGCACCGGCGTGATCACACCCACGTCGATCCCTACCGCCTCACCTCGTCCCTGACGGCCCGGGCCCGCCCCACCGTCCCCCGCGACCTCCTCTCCACGGTGTACCTATGACCCTTCCCCCGGACCTGCTGCTGACCGTCGCGGGCGAGCGCCTCCGGGCCGCACGTCCCGACCTGTCGGCCCGCGTGAACCCGGTCACCCCGCACTCCCTGCTCGCGGCGAAGGAGCGGATCCAGGACGACGCCGCGCTCGGCCGCACCGGCGGGGTGTCGGCGGTCGCCGTCGTCCGCGACCTCCGGCTCGCCTCCTGGGCGGCGGAGACCTGCGCGTTCGTGCTGTCCCTGCCGCCGGAGCAGGCCGACGCCTGGCGCCGCTCCCTGACCCGGACCGTCTATCTGGCCGGGCGCCCCGACAACCTGAGCCGGCGGTTCACCTTCACGCACATCGCCGCCGACGGGTCGGCGGCCTGGGCCGGGCCGCTGCCGGACGAGGCCACGACCGGCCTGCGCAGGCTGCTGAAGACGTTCAGCGGGCTACGTCCGCTGACGGCCTGGCGGCCCGTCACCATCGACGTCCCGGGCGCGGCACACGACCCCGGCCGTGAGCCGGTCCACCGCGACCTGTACCTCGCCACGGAGCACCTCACCGTCTCCGACGCGCTGGTCCACCTCGGACACCTGCTGGCCGAGGCGGTCATCGACGGCACGGTCGGACCCGGCGACCGGCTGACCCTGCGTTCGGTACCACGCCTGACGGAACTGCCCACGCCCTACGCGGCCCTGCGTGTGGACTCCGACGGCCGCAACCCCTACGAACTCCGGGCATACGCCGGACTGACGCCTCCGAGGAGAACCGAAGTGCCGAAGGCCCCGCCCGTAACCGTCGCCCGCCCGATCCGCATCGGAGTCCACGGCTCGCCCCACCAGGCCCGGCAGATCGTCGCCGCGGCCGGGTACGAGGAGGAGCGGGTGAGCTACGTGCCCTACGACGTACGGGAGCCGTTCCGGCTGCTGCGCGCCGGTGAACTGGACGTCGTACTCGTGAAGTTCGCGCTGAACGAGCCGGACATCGTCACCGGCGGGACGGTCGCTCTCGACGGCAGGGCCGTCCTGGTCCGGACGGGCCATCCGCTGGCCGGCCACGCGTCCGTGTCGATCGAGGACCTCACCGCCTACGACGCCTTCCGCTGCCCCGGCGACTTCCCTCCCTACGTCTGGGACCAGGTCGTGCCGCCCCGCACGCCGGAGGGAGCGCCGATCCGCCGGGTCCATCCCATGGGCAGCGTCGCCGACATGGTGGAGATCCTCGGGGGCTCGGACGCCCTGCACCTGTCGTTCCGGTCGCTGGAGGCGATCGTGCCGCCCGGGATCAGGGTCGTCCCCGTGCCGGACCTCCCGCCCGCCCCGGTCTCCCTCGCCCGGCTGCTGCACACCCCGCCGCCTCCGGAAGTCGCCGCGTTCCTCGCGGCCGTCGAACGGAGCGCGGGCCGGTGAGCCCTTCCGGCGGGACGCCGATCGTCCTTCTGCACGCACTGCCCCTGGACTCCTCGATGTGGAGGGCCCAGACCCAGGCCCTGACCGCCCGCGGGCACACGGTCCTGGCTCTCGACCAACGAGGCTTCGGGCAGGAGCCGTTGGGCTCGTCGCCGCCCTCCCTCGACGTCGTGGCCGACGACCTCGCCGCCGCACTGGACCGGCGGGGCATCGGCCACGTGGTTCTCGCCGGCTGTTCCATGGGCGGTTATGCGGCGATGGCGTTCCTGCGCCGCCACCCCGGACGGGTCCGCGCCCTCGCCCTGCTGTCCGCCCGCGCCACGGCCGACAGCCCCGAGGCGGCATCCCGGCGCCGTGCCTTCGCCGACGGAATGGAGGGCGACGCCACGCGTGACCGGCTCGTCGAGGCCACCACGCCCGCGCTCCTCGGCGCCACCAGCCGGGGCCGGCACCCCACGATGCTCGCCGGGCTCCTCGCGACCGCGCGGACCGCCGGCCCCGAGGCGGTCGCCTGGGCGCAGCGGGCCATCGCCTCGCGGCCGGACTCGCTGGAGGTCCTGCGCGCGACCGACGTGCCGGCACTGGTCGTCGTGGGCGACGAGGACGAACTCGTCTCGGTCGCCGAAGGCCGTGCGGCGGCGGAGGCCCTGCCGCGCGGGACGCTCGTCGTCCTGCCCGGTGCCGGCCACCTCCCGCCGCTCGAAGCCCCCGGTCCGACCACGGAACTGCTCGCCGCGCTGCACGAGGACGCCGCAGCGGTGCCGCGCACCGCAGGAGGAGGACGGTAGAGATGCTCACGACGGACCACAGCTCATGGGGCTACACGGCCTCCACCGGACTCGGGTTCACCCACGAGGACATCGTCGACGCCCACTTCGACGCCTGTGCCGGCCCGTACCGTGCGACGTTGGAGGCGGCCGGCATCCAACCAGGGTGGCGCGTGCTCGACGCCGGATGCGGCACCGGCGCCTTTCTGCCCTGGCTGGCGGACGCGGTCGGCCCCGAGGGGCGGGTCTCCGCCCTCGACCTCGCCGAGGAGAACACCGAACGCGCGACAGCTCGCATGCGGACCACCGGCATGCCGTGGGAGCCGGACGTCCGGCAGGGCGACATCCTGCAACTGCCGTACCCCGACGACTCGTTCGACGCGGTCTGGTGTGCCAACACCACGCAGTACCTGAGCGACGAGGAACTGCCCCGCGCCCTGGCGGAGTTCCGCCGTGTCGTGCGCCCGGGCGGGACCGTGGCGGTCAAGGACCTCGACGCGGCCCTGATCGCCGTACGCCCCGGAGACCCCTTCCGGTTCACGGACTTCTTCCGTGACGCGGCCGCGACTCCGGGATACGCACGGCAGTTGCTCCGCACCGGGGAGCTGTACCGGTGGCTGGGTGAGGCCGGGCTGAGCGGGGTGCGCCAGCACACGGTGCTGATCGAGCATTTCGCACCGATGTCCGAGGCCGTGCTGCGCTTCTACACGCGTGCCTGCGCCCGGGTGGCCGGCATGGCGGCGGCCGGGGGATCCGACGAGGCATGGACGGCCTTCCTCGACCCGGACGGCGCCGGCCATCCCCTGCGCGACCCCAGGGGATACATCAGAGAGGGCAACACCGTGACGGTGGGCAGCGTGCCGGTGTCCCCCTCGTGAGGAGGCGCGGAGGCGGCATTCGTGCCAACTCGGCCTCGGGAAGCACTTGTTGTCCCGGGGAAGCCTCTTCTATAGTTCTAAGAGTTGCGAACTATCGAACCGTCGGTCAGGTATCGCGAGATCACGAGGAGACAAGGTGCCCGAGCTCAAGATCGAGGTCGACCCGGCGGAGGTCGGGCTGGATGCCGGCCGCTTACGGAGGATCGACCGTTATCTGGCCTCCTACGTGGACGACGGCCGGCTGCCCGGCTGGCAGGTCGCCGTGACGCGCAGGGGGAAGGTGGCACACCTCGCGGAGTACGGCAGGCGCGATGTGGAGAACGACCTGCCGAGCGAGGGTGACACCATCTACCGCGCCTGGTCGATGACCAAACCGGTCACCTCCGTCGCCGCGATGACCCTGGTCGAGGACGGCACGATCGGCCTCCAGGACCCCGTCAGCCGCTACATCCCCGCGTTCGAGGACGTACGGGTCTACCAGCGGGGCCCCGCGGCGCGCCCGGTCACCACCGCGGCCGCGAACCCCATGCGGATCCAGCACCTCCTCAGCCACACCTCGGGTCTCACCTACGGCTTCCACCGGGCCCACCCGGTCGACGAGATCTACACGGCGGCCGGCTTCGAATGGGCCACGCCGCCCGGGCTGGACCTGGCCGCCTGCTGCGAGCAGTGGGCCGGCTTCCCGCTGCTCTTCGAACCGGGCACCGCCTGGAACTACGGCGTCTCCAGCGATGTGCTCGGCCGTGTGATCGAAGTGGCGTCCGGCAAGAGCCTCGACGCGTTCTTCGCCGAACGGGTCCTGGGACCGCTCGGGATGGCCGACACCGCCTTCCACGTACCGCAGGAGAAGGCGGACCGCCTCGCCGCCTTCTACACGGCGGACCCGGCCACCGGGCGCGCGGCCAGGGCCGACCAGCTCGGAGCCGGCGCGCTGCACCCGCCCGCCTGCCTGTCCGGCAGTGCCGGGCTGGTCACCACGCTCGGCGACTACCACCGCTTCACCCAGATGCTCCTCGGGGAAGGCGTCTTCGAGGGCGAGCGGATCCTGGGCCCGCGCACCGTGCGCCACATGCTGCGCAATCACCTGCCCGGCGGAGGCGACCTGCACTCGGTGGGCCGTCCGGTCTTCTCGGAGATGCCGACCGCGGGCGTCGGCTTCGGGCTGGGATTCGCCGTGGTCGAGGACCCGGCGGCGGCCGGAGTGCCCGCCGGTGCGGGTGAGTACGCCTGGCACAGCGCGGCCGGGACGATCTTCTGGGTGGATCCCGTGGAGCAGCTGACCGTCCTGTTCTTCACCCAGCTCATGCCGTCCAGCGTCCATCCGCTGCACAGCCGTCTGCGTCAGCTGGTCAACCAGGCCCTCATCGACTGAGGGGGCGGTTCGCCGTGTGTGCTCCTGGAGCCATCCGTCCGCCGACTTTCGTATGAGCGCCCCGCACGGGCTCTCGCACTGCCGAGTTCGAACCGATCAAGGAGAACGCAGATGACCGCATCAACCGGCACGGCGGCCCCCGCGGACGGGCCGTCCAGGGAACGCTGGGAGTGGAACGAGGAGCGGTACAGGGACGGGGTGTTCAGTCACGCCGTGTCCACCGAACGGGAGCGGCTGCGGCTGCTGGAGTCCGTCCTGGACGAGCACACCCGTGGCCACTTCCGGCGGCAGGGCCTGGCGTCGGGACACCGTGTCCTGGAGGTGGGCGGCGGCGGCGGGTCGGTCGCGCGCTGGCTGGCCGGAGAGGGCGCCGAGGTGACCGTCACCGACCTCGACACCACCTACCTCGACGAGCTGTCCGAGGCGGGGGTCGAGGTGCTGCGGCACGACGTCTACACGGAGGACTTCCCCGAGGGCACCTTCGACTTCATCCACACCCGCTACGTCGTCATCCATCTGCCGGACCCGGAGAAGGCGGTGGCCCGGCTCACCCGATGGCTCAAGCCCGGCGGCGTCCTGCTGCTCGAAGAACCCTCGTTCTTCCCCATCAAGGACTCCCCGCACCCGGCGTACCGCAAGGTGATGCGGGCCTTCCGCAGCCACCTGGAGAGCGCCGTGGGCACGGACACGGAGTGGGCGCGCAGCCTTCCGGTGCCCCTGCGGGACAAGGGGCTCGACGACATCGGCTACGACGCTCGCTTCCAGCGGATAGCGGGCGGCGACGACGAGGCCGAGTGGTGGCGGCTGACGCTGGAGCAGACGCGGGAGGCCGTGGTCGCCGAAGGCCTCGCGGCGGCCGAGGACTTCGAGGCCGCCTACCGGGAGTTGAGCGACCCGGGCTTCCATGACCTCTCCCTCGCGGTGTTCACGGCATGGGGACGGAAACAGGAGAGCTGACCGCGGTACCGACCGGTGGCCGGCGTCGTGCCGGGGCGTGCAGCCCCGACGCGACGCCGGCCCTCGTTCGTTCGCGACGGAGGCCGAAAGGCGGCGCTCATATCGTTTGACTGAAGATGATTGCGCTGCTACGTTTATGGCCAATCGTTGGCGTGCAGATTGATGTCTGCAAGACGAAATGGCGGGGAAGATGTCGGATCGGCAGTCGGAAGCATTAGCGGCGTCGCCGGGGACGAGCGCGCGCAAGAACCTCGTACTCCTGGTGTTGTGCGCGCAGCTCTTCCTGGACTCCATGGATGTCTCGCTGATGGGGGTCGCCCTCCCCGAGATGCAGGACGACATGGGGCTCAGCGCCGAGCAGTTGCAGTGGGTCATCTCGGGATACGCCGTCGCCTACGGCGGGTTCCTGCTCCTGGGAGGACGGGCGGCCGACCTGTTCGGGCGGCGCCGGATCTTCTTCTGGGCCACGGCGGTGTTCGCCGTCGTGAGTCTCGCCGGCGGCCTGGTCACGGACGGGTGGCTGCTGATCATTACGCGCGTCGTCAAGGGCATCGCCGCGGCGTTCATCGCGCCGGCAGCGCTCTCGATCATCACGACGACGTTCCCCGAAGGCCCGGAGCGCAACCGGGCGATGGGCATGTTCGGCCTCACCGGCGCCAGCGGCTACGCGGCGGGCCTGGTCTTCTCCGGACTCCTCACCTCGCTGAGCTGGCGGCTCACCTTCTTCGTGCCGTTCGTCGTGGCGGCCGTCGTCCTGCTGTCGGTGCGCGGTGTGATCGCTCCCGACGGTGAGCGGACCGGACGGCGCCCCAGCTTCGACGTCTCCGGCGCCGTCACCGCCACCGGTGGTGTCCTGCTGCTCGTCTTCGCGCTGACCCGGGCCCCCGAGGTGGGCTGGGGCTCCGCCGCCACCGTGGGCGGCCTGGTGGCGTCCGTGGTGCTGCTCGTCGTCTTCGTCGTGATCCAGAGCCGGCGTACGGACCCCCTGGTCGACCTCTCGATCTTCCGCTCACGCACCCTGTCCACCGCCAACATCGTGGGTATCGCCTGGGCCTGCGCCACCATCGGCTGGCAGTTCATCGCCCTGCTCTACCTGCAGAACACGCTCGGCTACAGCGCCCTGAAGGCCGGTATGGCGATCGTGCCGATGGCCGTCTCCATCCTGGTCGCGGTGAACATCGCCCCCCGCCTCATCGGGAAGGTCGGTCTGCGCATCCCCGCCGTGGTCGGTCTGCTGCTCCAGGGTCTGGGCATCCTCCTCTTCCTGCGCGCGGACGAGAACGCCTCCTACGTCACCGTGCTGCTGCCGGCGCTGATCATCCACGGTCTGGGCAACGGCACGAGCTTCCTGGGCTTCAACATCGCGGGCGTCGGCGGGGTCGCCGACGACAAGCAGGGCCTCGCGGCTTCGCTGATCCAGTCGGCCGTGCAGCTGGGCGGCGGCCTCGGTGTCGCGGTCGGTGCGGCCGTCCTGGCCGCCGGGTCGGCGGGCGAGGTGAGCACGTACCACCACGCCTTCCTCGCGGTCGGCATCTTCTCGCTCGTGGGCGCGGCCGCCTCGGCCGTGGGTCTCGGCGCCTCCGGCCCGGCCGGGGGCGCCGAAGAGGAGCCGAGTGCCGGTGAGGCCGTGCAGCCCCAGCCGAAAGCCGGACTCGAGGGCGGGCGCGCATGAGCGGGCCCGCGGGGCCCGGGGCGGGGGACGGCGCCACCGAGTGGCTGTCGCCCGACGATCCCAGGCTCTCCTGGGACGGGGTCGCGCAGGCGGAATGGTCCCAGGGGGCGTGGCTGCCCCGGCGGATCCCCGGGGACCGGCTCGCCACCACGCTGTCGCCCAACTTCGCGCGCCTCGCGGCGATGCCCGCCGGCATCCGGTGCGGTGTCCGCACGGACGCGGAGGAGCTGCGGCTGCGGCTGATCGGGGAAGCGGGCAGCGCACCGGTGGACATCCGGGTCGACGGAGCCCTGGAACGCCGGGTCGAGATCTCCGGCGAGCGGGAGGTCGCCGTCCCACTGACCCCCGGCGCCGCCCCGTCGGCCGACGGCGGGCTCCGGGACGTGGAGGTGTGGCTGCCGAACCTGGGCCGCGCGCTCGTCGGAGGGATCGGCTTCCGCGGGCAGGGCACGGTGCTGCCCGCGGAGCGCACCGGCCCGCGCTGGGTCACGTACGGGAGCTCCCTCACGCACAGCATGTTCGCCTCGGGGCCGTCGGAGACCTGGACCGCGCTCGTCGCGGCGGAGCAGGGCTGGCGGCTGCACAACCTCGGCTTCGCCGGCGAGGCGCACCTCGATCCGGTGGTCGCGCGGACGATCAGGACCCTGCCCGCCGACCTGATCTCGCTGGAACTGGGGATCAACGTCTACACGCGGGACACGTTCTCGGTGCGCAGCTGGGCCCCCGCGGTCTGCGGTTTCATCGAGACCATCCGGGACGGTCATCCCGACGTACCGATCGCGGTGATCACCCCCCTGTCGTCACCGGAGCGCGAACAGGCGGCGAACAACGTCGGGTTGACGCTCGAGCAGGTGCGTGCGTACACCGAGGAGGCGGTGCGGGTGCTCGAAGGGCTCGGTGACAAGAACCTCCGTACCGTGGACGGACTCTCCGTCGTCCCGGTGGCCGAGGCGGCCGAGGTCTTCGCCGACGGCCTGCATCCGACGGCGGCCGGCGAGCACGTCCTGGCCGCGAGGATCGGTTCCGCGTTGCGCGAGACCCTGGCGCCGGTCGGTCCCTGACCCCGGCCGGGGTCGCCACGAACCACCCGCGGTGGCGGACGGGTACATCCCCCGGCCCGCCCGCCACCGCGGGTCTCCTTGTGCTCAGGCGGCCTCGTAACCGATCCGGGCGAGCACGCCCCACCGTTCGCCCTGCCGCGTCACGACGTAGACCGAGTCGAAGACGCCGAGCGGACGCCCCTCGGCGTCATGCCGGCTGAACCGCACCTGGGCGTGCACCTGATCGGCGGAGACCTGCGGGAACTCCACCTCGGCCCAGGCGCTGTGGTGCCAGCCCGACGCGAGCAGCGCCTCCAGTTCCGCCTGCGAACTCCGTATGTACTCCTCGGGATTCTGCCAGAGCGTCACAGCCCCTTCGTGGATACGGACCTGGGGGAAATGAAGCGTGCTGGTCCATTTCTCCAGATCATGGCTGTTGAGCCCGTCGAGAAAGGCATCGAGGGCGGCGCGGGCCTCCTTCACGACATGGGCGGAATCGGAGGAAGAGAATGCGGTCATGGTGAGCCTTTCGTGCGCGATCGCCAGGGCGACGCGTTGAGTTCGAGAAAGGTGTTCCAGAGCGGAAATCGCGGGCATGAAGCGGCGACTGTCAAAAATGTTAACCCACACCGGTCGGCCGGAGAGGCAATTCGGGGGCCGGCTGTGGTGCAGGGCGAAATGCCGTACGTGGACCTGGTCCTGAGACCAGTGGCAGACTGGTCGAAAGGCCGATGCCGAAAGGAAGTAGCGCGGTTGAGACTTGAGTTCCTCCGGTCGGCCGGATGCGCGGGAGACATGTCGATGAACAATTCCGGCCGACCGGAATTCAGAAGGGGTGTCATGACGATCCTGGCTGAACGCGCGACGGTCACCGAGCCTCCGTGGGTCCGATGAGCGGGCCGCGCGTCGTCCTGGTCGGCCCCATGGGTGTGGGGAAGTCCACGGTCGGCAGGCTGCTGGCCGGGAGACTCCGCTGCGGATTCCGGGACACCGACGAGGACATCGTGGCCGCCCATGGCCGGTCGGTCAGAGACATTTTCACCGAAGAGGGTGAACCGTACTTCCGTGACCTGGAGAAGCGGGCGGTGAGGGACGCGGTCGCCGGACACGGCGGGGTGCTCGCGCTCGGCGGCGGCGCCGTCCTGGACGCCTCGACCCGTGCCCTGTTGCTCCGCCACCCCGTCGTCCACCTCACGGTGGAGCATGCCGAGGCCATGCGGCGCACCGGGCTGGACACCCCCAGGCCGCTGCTGGGCGACAGCCCGCGTCGGCGCTGGCGCGAACTGATGGAGGCCCGCCGCCCCCTGTACGCCGAGGTGGCCCGGGTCGTGGTGGCCACCGACGCCCGCAGTTCCGAGGAGGTCGCCGAAGTGGTCCTCGACGCCCTCGGGTTGCACGAGGCGTGACGGCGGGACGCGGGCGCGCCTGCCGGCGACCACCACGGCACGCCCTCGCCGCGCTCACGGCCCGGGGTGTGGGCGTGTCGTCCCCGCGTCGAGCTCAGGAGGGCAGCGGGGGCAGCGTGGCCAGCCAGCGGTCGATCTCGGAGTTCACGTACGCGGGAATCTCCTGGTGGAAGAAGTGCCCGGCGCCCTGGACGGCGACGGCCTTGCTGCCCGGGTGGGTGAAGGACTGTTCATCGGCGCGCATCCGGGCCGTGTCGCGGTGCAGGGCCAGCACCGGCTGAAGCCGCCGGCGGAGCAGAGCGTCGGCTTCGGGCCGGAACCGGATGCTGCCCGGGTGGAAGGCGTTGTCACGGAAGAGGCGCGCCCGGGTCTCCGGCGACAGCCGCATGGCGGCCACCCGTTGCTGTTCGACGATGTGCGCGGGCGTGTCAGGTCCTTGGGCCAGGGTGGTGACGATCCTCGACGCGGCGGCCTCGGCCGAGGGGCCGTCGAGTTCGTCGGCCAGCGCCCGCAGGCCGGCCCGGCTGTCGTCGGTGCCGGCGTAGTCCGGGTCGACCGACACCAGGGCGTGCACCAGGTCGGGCCGGCGGGCCGCCAGTACGGCTGCCACGGATGCGCCCATCGAATGTCCGATCAGGACCACCGGGCCGAGCGCGAGCCGTTCGACGAAGGCTTCGACGTCCGCAGCATGACGGTCCGTCGAGTACCCGCCGGCGGACGGCCCGGTGCGGCCGTGCCCGCGCAGGTCGACGGCGAGCGTGCGGCACCGGGTCCGCAGACGGGGGAGCTGGTGGGTCCAGGTGTCGGCGCTGCCCCACAGGCCGTGGATCAGCACGGTCGGCAGGCCGAGGGCACCAAGGTGAGGGACGCCGGCCGGGGGGAGCCGGTCGATGTGGAACAGCGTCACGTCGGGCAGATCGATGAACGGCATCACGTATGCTCCCGCCTCGCGCGCGGAACGGTGGACTGTCGGGCCCCGGGACCGGACCGGCCCGTTCCTCCGCAGCGGAGACCCGCTCTTCGCTTCTCAGACTCGCCCGGCGCTCCGGACCCGCCTCGTGTCGCACGGTCCGCTCCATTAGAGACCGCTGCCCCCGCCTCGGTCCAAGTCCTTCGCGGCAGACCGGATATGCTCGCGAGGCATTACCGAGAGGTGTTCGGGAGACCGGATGGAACTGCGTCACCTGCGGTACTTCGTGGTGGCCGCCGAAGAGGGGTCGCTGAACCGTGCGGCACAGCGCCTGCTGCTCTCCCAGCCCTCCCTCAGCCGTCAGATCATTCATCTCGAGCGGGAGCTCGGGCAGCGATTGCTGCAGCGGACCTCACGGGGCGTCGAGCTCACACCGGCCGGCCAGGCCCTGCTGCCGCATGCCCACCAATTGCTTGCGATGGCCGACGCGACCCGGGAGACGGTGGCCGGTGCGAAGGCCGTCCGTCAGGCGGTCACCGTCGGCGTCCCACCGGGAACCGAAGGCTCCTGGCTGATGGACATCGTCGACGCCGTCCGGGCCCGGGCCCCCCGCGCGGAACCGGACTACGTCGAAGCCGGCAGTTTCGAACAGCTCCGGCTGTTCGGACAGGGACGGCTGGACATCTGCCTCGTGCACCAGCCTCCGCCCGAAGGGCACACGGTGCGGAGCGTGCGGCGGGACCCGCTCGGAATCGCCGTCCGGCCGGACCATCCCCTGGCAGCCGAGGAAACGTACCGGCTGAGCGACCTCGACGGCCTGCGGACCCTCCTGCACTCCCAGGACCAGGTTCCGGCCCAGCAGCACGGGCTCATCGCGGCCGCGCAGGCCGCCGGCATCCGGCCTCACTGGCACTTCTCCCGGTTCACCGAACACGCCCTCGCCCACGCCTACGCGACCGGTTCCGACGCGGTGCTGGTGGCCGCCCACACCGCGGCGGCCCAGCTGCCGGCATGGTGCTGGGGGCAGCTGGTCGACATGCCGCTGATCATGACGACCTGGCTGGCGACGGAATCCGACACCCGTGCGGTCGTGCGAGAGGTCGCGGAAGCGATCGTCGGGCTCTCCTCCGACGACGGTCCCACCTGATCCACCGGGACGGTCCCGCCTCATCCTCCGACGACGGTCCTGCCTGATCCCCCGACGGCCAAGGGCCTTGGTCAGCGGCTCCCGGGCGCACCGGCCCGGACCAGGGCTCGAGCCAGGTCGACGCTCGCCGAAAGGGTTTCGAGGAGGAGCGGCTGCGTGGCGAGAGCGCCCTCGTGGAGCAGGAGGAGCCGGGTGGCGAGAACGGCGGGCTCCGGGCAGCCCGCCGCGGTGGCCAGCTCGCCGAACAGGTTCAGCAGCCAGAGTTTCTGGTCCGCGGCGATGCGGTGCGCGGGATGCGACGGGTCCGGGAGCTCGGCCAGCGCGTTGATGAACGCGCATCCGCGGCTGTTGGTCCCGCTCCAGGTCCGCAGCACGTCGAAGGGCGCGGTGACGGCCTCGACGGGGCTGTCGGAGGCGTCGACGGCGGCGCGGACGAGTGACCGCCACCGCCGGTCACGCTCCGCGAGGTAGGCGGCCACCAGGTGATCCTTCGAACCGAACCGGTTGTAAAGGGTCCTCTTGGTCACGCCTGAGTGCGCAGCGATCAGATCCACGCCCACGGCCGTGATCCCGCGGTTGTAGAACAGCTCCTCGGCGGCCGCCACGATGCGGCGGCCTGCCGGTGTCATGGACTGTGCTTCCGGCATCGGGCGCCTCTTCACTGATCGGTGTAGGGTGGGTGAGGTATACAGATCAGTATACCTGTGAGGAGGTTCGAACGATGGGTGTCCCGGAGACCATGCGGGCGGTGCGGATCGCGGAGCACGGAGGGCCGGAGGTTCTCGAACTGACAGAGGTGGCCGTGCCGTCCCCGCGGGCGGGGGAGGTGCTGGTCCGGGTGAGCGCCGTAGCGCTGAACAACACCGACCTGTGGACCCGGGAGGGCGCCTACGGCCGCCCGGGAGACCCGAAGGCGCTGTCGGGCTGGCGGGGCCCGATCGCCTTCCCGCGCATCCAGGGCGCCGACGTGGCAGGCCGGGTCGTGGCGGTCGGTGCCGACGTGGACGGCGGCCTGGTCGGCCGACGCGTGGTCGTCGACCCGGCGATCTACGACACCGAAGGCCCGGACGCGAACCCGGTGGGCCTGATGGGGAGCGAACGCGACGGCGGCTACGCCGAGTACGTGACCGCGCCGGCCGCGCAGGTGCACGACGTGACGGAATCCCCGCTCACCGACGAACAGCTCGCGACGCTGCCGACGGCCTACGGCACGGCGCTTGGCATGATCGAGCGGGGCCGGCTGCGGGAGGGGGAGACCGTCCTGGTGTCCGGAGCGTCCGGCGGTGTCGGCCTCGCGCTGATCCAGATCGCCCGCGCGCGCGGGGCGCGGGTGCTCGCCGTCAGCAGCGGATCCAAGATCGACGCGGTGCGCGAGGCGGGCGCACACGACGTCGTCGACCGTGCGCACGACGTCGCCGGGCAGATCCGCGCCGCCGCCCCGGAAGGCATCGACGTCGCACTCGACGTGGTCGCCGGGGACCTGGTGAGCGAGTGCCTGCCGCTGTTGCGCGAGGGCGGCCGATGGGTCGTCGCCGGCGCGCTCGGCGGGTTCGACGTGGCTTTCGACGTGCGCCGCCTCTACCTGCACAACGCGCAGTTGATCGGCTCGGCGATGCACACGCCCACGCACTTCGGCCTCCTCATGGAGCTCGCCCGCCAGGCCGCGATCCAGCCCGTGGTCGCCGCGACGTTCCCGCTGGACCAGGCCGCGCGGGCGCAGGAACAGCTCGCCCGCAGGGAACACGTGGGAAAGATCGTCATTCGCCCCTGACGGCCGCCGTCCGTAGGAAGGGCCTGGTCTCCTGCCGGGGACGCGTACGGATACGACGCTCAGCGCAGCCGGACGAGGGCTTCGGCGGTGACGGCATGGACCGGCGGACGCCCCGCGAGCAGGCGCAGCACCTCGTTGACGGCGCTGGCGCCGAGCCGCTGCCTGCACTCGACGCTGCCGGCCCCCTGGTGCGGGGTGAGCAGCACGTTCGGCAGGGAGCGGAAGGGGTGGCCGACCGGCAGCGGCTCGGCGTCGAAGACATCGAGCGCCGCGTCCAGCCGGCCGCTGGTCAGTTCGGCGAGGAGCGCGTCCTGGTCGACCAGCCACGCGCGGGCGGTGTTCACCAGACCTGCCCCGTCAGGCATCAGTGCCAGCTGCTCGGCGCCGAGCATCCGGTGGGTCTCCTCGGTGACCGGGGCGTGCACGGCGACGATCCGGCTTCCCGTGAGCAGTGTCTCCAGCGGAACGGATTCCACGCCGAGCTCCCGGGCGTCGGCGTCGGAGAGGTACGGGTCGGTGACGCGTACCCGTGCTCCCATCGCCCGGGCCATCCGGATGTAGGCCCGGCCGGTGCGGGAGGCGCCGATCACCCCGATGTCGCTGCCGTGGATCTCGTGGCGCGGCGGTGCCTCGCTCGCCGTGGCCCAGTCCAGCCCGCCGCGAAGGGAGTGGTCGAAGCGCTGGATGCGATGGAGCAGCGAGAGGGTGAAGGCGAGCGCCACCTCGGCGACCGGGCGGGCCATCTCGTCACCGGCCTGGGTGACGAGGATGCCCCGACGGAACACGTCCTCGGTGACATAGGGGGCGACCGCCGAGCCGGTGTGCGCCACCAGCTCCAACCGGTCGGCGTGGGACAGGAGCTCGGCATCCACCTTGGGCGCCCGCCACGAGAGGATCAGCGCACGGGCGCCGGGCAGTGCGGCCGCCACCGCCGCCCGGTCGGTGTGCTCGTCGACGACCGTGATCCGCGCGAAGCGTTCCAGCTCCCGCCACACCTCGGGGGTGAAGAACTGGGCGCGCAGGTGCGGCGGTACGGCGACGACCACCCGGGAGGAGCGGTCGGCGATTTCAGGTGAGCCAGGCATCGGGTGCTCCGCAACGAAGGCGTCGTCGGTCACCCAGGGTAGGCCGGGGCCGCCGGGGCGATCTCCTCGGCCTGTCCGGGACGGCGTCCCGGCGCACCGCGAACTCCTGTGCCCCCAGGGCCTGTCGGCGGACGGCCGCTGCGTGCGGCCGGCCACCCGGCGGGCGACGGAACACGGAGGACGGGGCGGCCACCGCAGGCTGCCTCCGCATCCGTACGGGCCACGGTCACGGCGCCCGGCGCGCGCAACCGGTACGGCGACCGCTTCCGATTACCGTCACGCTGTCCGAGCCAGGTCCTGGGGCTCCACACTGTGGGCGAAGGGCATGCCCCGGGCGTAGCGGGTGATCTCGGCGGATGCGTAGTCGGTCATGCGGCCCAGCTCGCTGCCCAGCGAGCCGGCGATGTGCGGGGTCAGGAGCACGTTCGGCAGCCGGAACAGTGGTGATTCGACGGGCAGTGTCTCGGGGTCGGTGACGTCGAGCACTGCCTGGATGCGTCCGGACGTCAGGTGGACGATGAGCGCGTCCGTGTCGACCAGGGAGCCGCGTGCGGTGTTGATCAGTGTGGCCCCGTCGGACAGCAGGGCCAGCCGCCTGGCATCGAACATGTGGTGCGTTTCGGGTAGTTGAGGGGCATGGATGGAGATGACCTGACTGAGCCGGGTCAGTTCGTCGAGGCCGACGGACCGTGCCCCGAGGCGGGCGGCACCGGCGTCGTCCAGATAGGGGTCGTGGACCAGGATGGTGAAATCGAACGGCCGCAGTAGTTCGATCACGCGCCGGCCGGTGCGCGAGGCGCCGACGATGCCGACGACCCGCCGGTAGTTGCCGTGACCGGCGAAGTAGGGCAGCAGCGGGTACGGGGCGCGCCGATCACGGTAGGCACCTGCGCTCTCCAGGATCCGCTTGCCGGTGAGGAGGATCGCGGCCAACGTGTACTCGGCGACCGGCAGCGCGTTGGCCGCCGCGGCGCTGGAGACGGTGATGCCGCGCTCCCACACGGCGTCGGTCACATGGTGCTTGACGGACCCTGCGGCGTGGACGACGGCCCGTAGCCGGGGCATTGCCGCGAGCGCCCGCTCCGTCAGTGGCGGACATCCCCAGTGGGTGAGCAGCACCTCTGTCCGGCCGAGGGCCTTGGCGGCTGAGGGGTCCGCGAAGTCGGTGACCAGCAGGTCCGGATCGAGGTCGGCCACCTCGCGGAGCAGGTCGATGGCACCCTCGTCACGCAGGGCGTCGCGGGTCTCCCGCGACATCGCGAGGGCGGTGCGGGGACGCCGCGGACGGGGGCCGGGTGCGAGCGGGGGAAGGACCTCGGCGGCCGGCGCCGTGGTGTGCCGTGCGGTCATCGTCACTTCACCGCGCCCGCGGTGAGCCCGGCGCGCCAGAAGCGCTGGAGACAGACGAAGGCGATGATCAGGGGAAGGACCGAGACCAGCGCCCCCACGATCGTCAGCATGTAGAACTCCGGGTTCTGCTGGGAGGACTTGCTCCAGATCGCCAGGCCGAGGGTGACGGGGTAGAGCTTGTCGTCGCTCAGCATGTACAGGGGCAGGACGAAGTTGTTCCAGCTCGAGGTGAAGGTGAAGAGGAACAGGGTGACGAAGCCGGGCGCGATCATCGGCAGGCCCACCGAGCGGAAGACGCGCCACTCTCCCGCGCCGTCCATCCGGGCGGCCTCGATCACCTCGTCGGGGATGTACCCCTCTGAGAAGACCCGGGCGAGGTAGACGCCGAAGGGGTTGACCAGCAGGGGGACCAGGACGGCCCAGTAGGTGTTGTCCAGGCCCGCCTTGCCGGCCAGCAGGTACTGGGGCAGCACGAGGACGGCACTCGGCACGAGGACGCCCAGCAGCACGATGCCGAACAGCTTCTCCTTGTGCGGGAAGTCGTACTTGTCGAAGGCGTAGCCGACGGCCGTGCTGACGAGGGTGGAGGCCAGGCAGCCCAGGCCGAAGTAGAGGATGCTGTTGAGCAGCCAACGCCCGTAGATTCCGTCGCCGTAGGTGAACAGGTCACCGAGGTTGGCGAAGAGGTTGAAGTCGGCGAAGGTGAATCCGCCGGTGCCGACGAGATCACCGTGGTCCTTCGTACTGGCGACGAACAGCCACGTCAGGGGCATCAGGGTGTAACAGGCGAAGAGGGCGAGGAGGCCGTTGACGACGGCCTTGGAGGTCCACGAGCGGCTCGGGCGGGCGTGGCCCCGGCCGCCCGGGCGGGGGCCGGGCGGCCGGGTTCGCGTGGGTCCGCTCCCCTCGCCGGCCGTGCGGGGGGTGGGCTGCCCGGTGACGGTGTGCGTGGTCATGCTGCCTTCCAGCGGTTGCCGAGCTTGGTGACTGCGTAGGACAGAAGGCCGGCCAGGAGAGCGATCAGGATCGCCGCCGCGGAGGCGAGGCCGGGCTGGTGATCGACGAACGCCGCCTTGTGCACGTACATCACGGGTGACCAGTCGCGGTTGATGGCCTCCGACTGGGTCGTGAGCATGTAGGGCTCGTTGAAGAGCTGGATGGCGCCGACGCAGGTGAACAGGAGGCTAAGGACCAGGGCGGAACGGATGTGTGGCACCTTGATCCGCAGCGCGGTGCGGATTGCCCCGGCGCCGTCCATCATGGCCGCTTCGAGCGTCTCCCGGGGGATCGCCTGGAGCGCCGCGTAGAGGATCACCATGTTGTATCCGACGTAGTGCCAGGTCACGATGTTGACGACCGAGGGGACGGCCAGCGGCGAGGAGAAGAAGTCCACGCTGATGCCTGCGGAGCCGAGCCAGTCCATGACCGGGCTGAGGCTGGGGGAGTACAGGTAGACCCAGATGATCGCCGCGATGACGGTAGGCACCGTGTAGGGCAGGAAGAGGGCGAGCTGGAACAGCCGCTTGGCCCGTGCGACGGTCGAATCCAGCAGGAGGGCGAGCAACAGCGCCGTGCAGGTCATGAGCGGGATGTAGATCGCCACGTAGGCGGCGACGTTCAGGAACGAGGCGCGCAGTGCCGTGTCGCCGAGTGCGTCGGCGTAGTTGCCGAGGCCGACGAAGACGCTCTCGGTGCCGCCGAAGCCGAGACCGGAGGACTCCTCCTTGAACAGGCTGGTCCAGAGCGCGTAGCCGATGGGGGCGACCATGACGAGCGTGAAGAGGACGAAGAAAGGTACGAGGTAGGCCGCGGCGGCACGCTGTCGGGCGCGTCCGGCCGAGGGGCGAACAGGGGCTGGGGCCGGAACTGTCATGAAGTTCTCCTGACCGTGGCACCCGGGGCAGCGGGGCCGGAACAGTGGTGGATCAGGGGGCTAGGGCCTCTCGTTTGGATCATGCTGGGCTCGCGCGCCCTGGCACCGCACCTCGCGGCGTTGTCGTCAGTCGGCAACGCTCCGCGTTGACTCCCTCCTCCGCCTTGCGATGCACGGCACCAGACCCCGCTCCCTGATCCAGCCTGATCCAAACGAAAGACCCTAGGCGACCGGATGGGGCGGGCCGAGGTGGTGTGCCGCGGGGCCGACGTGCCTGAGATGGCGGGATCGGCGGCCTTCGTGGCGCGTCGACGTGCGGCGAGCCGGGCTTCCGCGGCGCTCGCGCCACCCGGGCCGGCCCACCAGGTCAGGCACCTCTGCGGGACCCATCCGCGGCGAGTGGCCGCCGCACCAGGCCGGGCCGGGGCGCGGCTGGTATGTCGCGGGTCCGCCGGGCGTGGGGTCAGCCGGCGGTCTTCAGTCCCCGGTCGTCGAGCGCCTTCAGCGCCGCACGCTGGGCCGCCTCGAACCCGGCCTCCCAGCCGCCCTTGGCCACGGTGCTCTCGAACGCCTCGTTCACCGAACCCTGCACCGGACCCCAGGTCCAGCCGTCGCCGATGGTGTCCACCTGGTCGGCGGCGACCTGGTAGAGGTCGTTGGCGAAGTAGCCGCCGGCGGCTCGGGTGAACTCCGTCGCCGCGACCTTCTGCATGCCGGGGTCGGCGGGCAGGACACTGCTCGGTGCCTCGGCGTCCGCGAGCCGGGCCTTCATCGCGGCCGGATCGGTGGTGAGCCACTCGATGAACTCGGCCGCGCCCTCGATGTGGTCGCTGCCCTTGGGTACGGCGAAGGAGGTGCCGCCCCAGGTTCCGGTGGCCGGTGTGCCGTCCCATGTGGGCAGCGGAGCCACGGCCCACTTCTTCTTCTGTTCGGGTGTCTGGGATATCAGGCCGGCTCCGCTCCAGGGGGCGCCGATGAACGCGGCGACTTGATTCTTCTTCTTGGCGGTGCTCTCCTCCTCGCTCCAGGCGGGGTGGTTGAACACCAGGCCGTCGCGCACCAAGCCGTCCCAGAACCCGGCGACCTTCAGGGCTGGCTCGTCGTCGATGTGCACCGTCCAGGCGTCGCCCTCGACGCCGAAGCCCTGCGAACCGGCCTGCCAGGCCAGTCCGTTGATGAACGGGATGTCGCCGCCCTTGGGGATGTTGAGGATGCGGGCCCCCTTGTCCGCGGCCTTGATCTTCTTCGCCGCCTTCTCGAACTCGGCCCAGGTGGCCGGGACTTCCACGCCTGCCTTCTCGAACAGGTCGGTGCGGTAGTAGAGAAGTTGCGGGGTGACGTCGAAGGGGACGCCCCACGTGCGGCCGCCGGGGGTGACCAGCGACTGGAGGCTCTCGGGGAATGACTTGACCAGTTTCCCGGAGTGTCCGGTCAGGTCCTCCAGGTTCCCCTGGCTGGCGAACTCGGGGAGCATCGCGTACTCCATGCCCACGACGTCCGGTGCGTTGCCGCCCTTGATCGCACTGTCGATCTTGGAGTAGCCGTCGGCGCCGGCGGTGATTTCGGTGTACTCGACCTTGATGTCCTCGTGGGTGGCGTTGAACTCCTCGACGACGTCTTTGGTGCCGACCATCCAGGACCACATGGTGAGGGTGACCGGCTTGCCGTCCGAGGCCCCGGATGTACCGCCGCCCTCGCCGCCGCAGGCGGTGACGAGGAGGGCCAGACAGCCCAGGGCGGCTGTGAGGGCGAGGCGGGGTATGCGGTGGGCGGGCTTCATCTGCACTGGCTCCTCGATGAGCAAGGCGCCTCAGCGACCGGAGGCGATTCCGCTCATCTTTTGCGCAGAACGATCGCCCGTCAAGAGCAAACAACCAATTCGATCAAAACAATCAACTGCTGCGCCCGGGATCAGCGCGGTGGAGCGCAGGACGCCCGCACGGTGAGCCGGGGCACCAGCGAGATGTGCCGGCTCGGCGCCGATGTACCGGGCCCCGCTCCGAGCCTGGCGAACATCATCTCGACGGCGGTCTCCCCCACGGCCTGCCGCGGCGGTGCCACAGCGGTCAGCGGCACGTCGGCCAGCGCCGCCATCTCGTCCTCGTACGCCACCAGCGACATGTCGCCCGGGAGGGAAAGGCCGCGTTCGCGCAGCCGTTGCACCACGCCGATCGCGGTCTGGTCGTTGTGGACGATCGCGGCGGTGACCCCGCCCTCCGCCACCGACCGGTACAACGACCGGGCCGCCGCCTCCAGGCCGGCCGGGTCCTCCGGATCGACGGTCACGGGCTGCGACGCCGAGAGGCCTCGCGCCGCCATGGCGGCCTCGTACCCCTCCCGGACCTGCGGTGACGTCGGGTTGTCCTGAGCGAGCAGGGCGATCCGCTCATGGCCCAGCCCGGCGAGGTGGTGGACGGCGGCGGCGCCCCCGAGTGCATGGTCGGAGCGCGCGCTGTCCAGTCCGGCCAGCCTGCCCCCGAGGGGGACGCGCCGGTCCACCAGAACGGCCGGGACCCGGAGCGCCAGCAGCTGTTGCTCCTGTTCGGGGCTGGGCACCCCGCGTTCCCAACTGGGCTGAATCAGCAGGCCGTCGACGCCGCCGTCGAGCATCCGTCCGATCTGTGCGGTGTCCTCCTCGGACCGCCAGTGGGCGATCCCGAGCACAAGTCGGCCGCCGCGCGCCGCGACCGCGTCCTGAGCACCCCTGACCAGCTCCGCGAAATAGTGCTCCATGCTGGGCACCACCATGCCCAGGACCGTCCCGGCGGCCGCTGCGACCGGGACGGGGCCGGGCTGCACGGGCTGCACGGGCTGCGCGGGCTGCACAGGCGGCTCGGGGCACGTGACCGAGCCGTGCAGCCGTACCAGCCGCCCCTGTTCGGCCAGCGTCTCGACATCGCGCCGCACGGTGACGGCGGAGACCCCCAACTCCTCCGCCAGCTCCGTGACCCGCAGTTCGCCTCGCCTGCACACGATCTCCAGCACCCGTTCGTGGCGCTGATTGACATGCGACCGCATCCGTCGTCCTCCTGATGATTCCCCCGATTGGTGCACGTTCCACCGTACTCCAATGATCGATTCTTACGAACCTTACGTATTGAGCATCTTGCGTCCCCCGTGCTAGAAATCCACCACCCGCACTCGCGCCTCTCCCTCCCGCGTTCCTCCTCGGTCTTCCTCCCTCCGTCTTTGGAGACGCCATGCCCACACCCTGGTCCCGCCGCGGATTCGTCAAGGCGACGGGAGGTGCCGCTGCCGCGCTGGGTCTCACCGGAACCGCCTCGGCGGCGATCCCGACCACTCCCGCCCACGCCGCGCCGACCGCGTCCGTCGAGTTCGAAAGCCTCAGAGCCACCTGGCGCGGCCTGATACTCGGCTCCGGCTTCAGCCCTACCGCGGAGCCGTTCGCCTCCAAGCTCGTCCAGTTGGGCACCAACGCCACCGGCTGGCGGACCACGATGCGGCCCGCGCCGGGCTCCCTGTGGCCGGGCATGGTGTGGCTGGACCCGGATCCCGACACGGACACCGAGTCGTACACCTACTCCGCGCAGATCCAGCTCACCTTCCAGCGGCTGCGTTCCATGGCGGAGGCGTATGCCCAGCCCGGCACCGGCCTGACCGGGGACGACGCCTTCGCTCACGATGTCGTGACCGGCATCCGGCACGTGGTCACCGACGTCTACCACGCGGGCCGAGCCCGCTACGGCAACTGGTACAACTGGCAGATCGGCGGGCCCCACGCGCTGCTGGACGCGGCGACCATCCTCTACGACCACCTGGACGCCGAGCTGATCGCCACGATCACGGAAGCCGTCCGCGCGTTCGTACCGGACAGCGCGGTGGCCTCGTACACGGGCACCTCGACCGGCGCCAACCGCGTCGACCTGTGCCGGACGATCGCGCTCAGCGGCCTGGTCGGCGAGGACGCGGACCGGCTCGCTCTCGCGTCCGGGGCCCTGTCCCCGGTCTTCCCCTACGTGACGTCCGGGGACGGCCTCTACCGTGACGGCTCCTTCGTCCAGCACACGTGGGTGCCCTACGCCGGGTCGTACGGCGCGGATCTGTTCACCGGCCTCAGCCTGCTGTGCGCGCTGCTCGCCGGCTCCCCGTGGGAGATCACCGATCCGGCGCGGGAGAACTACTTCGACGCCGTCGAACGGGCCTGGGCCCCCTTCCTCTACAACGGCCTGTGCATGGACGCCGTCTCCGGACGCGCCGTCGCACGGGGCCTGCCGCCCGGCGATCCCGGTGGCGCCAACGACGACCATCTGCGCGGCCACTCGATCATCGCCTCGATCGTCGCCCTGGGCCGCGCCGCGAGCCCCGAGCAGAACGCGCGCTGGCGCGCCCTGGCCAAGGGATGGATCCAGCGGGCGTACTTCAGCCCTCCGCACACCAACCCCATGCTCGGCGTCTACAAGCTCGCCCAGCTCCAGAGCGTCGTGGACGACACCTCGGTCAAACCCCTGCCCGAGCCGGTCGCACACCGGCTCTTCCCGTCCCAGGACCGGGCGGTGCACCGCCGCCGGGGGTGGGCGGCCTGCCTGTCCATGGCCTCCGACCGGATCGCGCACTACGAGTGGGGCAACGGGGAGAACCTGCGCGGCTACCACACCGGGGCCGGCTGGCTGTCCTGGTGGGGGGACGACTACGCCAACGAGCAGTACTCGCAGACCTTCTGGGCCACCGTGGACCCCAATCGACTGCCCGGGATCACCGCTTCCAGGAAGGAGCTCGCCGACGGCCAGGGCGGCCAGTGGGGCGCCGAACGCCCCGCGGCGAAATGGGTGGGCGGCACGACCGACGGCACGTACGCCGCGGTGGGCCAGCATCTCAAGGGTCTGGCCTCGACACTGGAGGCACGAAAATCCTGGTTCTTCCTGGACGAGGGCATCGTCTGTCTGGGCGCCGGCATCACCGCCACGGACGGCGAGGCGGTCGACACCGTGATCGACAACCGCCGCCTCGGCCCCAGCGGCACCCACGCCCTGACCGTGGACCGCCACCGCAAGCCCGGCACCCCGGGCTGGACCGAGACGCTGAGCGACCCGGGCTGGGCGCACATCGCCGGCCACGGCGGCTACGTCTTTCCGGCGGGCGGCCGCATCACGGCGCTGCGCGAGGAGCGCACCGGCCGATGGAGCGACATCAGAACCGGCTCGTCCACCGCCCCCCTCACCGACCGCTACCTCACCCTGTACGTCGACCACGGCGTCGACCCGGCCGACGGCGCCTACGCCTACGTCCTGCTGCCCGGCGCCAGTGCCGCCCGCACCGCGGCCCATGCCGCGGGCGCCCGGGGACTGCTCGGAACACTCGCCAACACGTCACGGGCCCAGGGCGTCCACGTCCCCTCCCTCGGCGTCACCGCTGTCAACTTCTGGGCGGCCGGAACGGTCGGCGACCTCACCGTGAGCGCCCCCTGCTCGGTGCTGATACGACACCGGAACGACGGCACCGCGGTCGTCTGTGTCTCCGACCCGACCCGCACCCTCACCACGCTCACCGTGACGTGGCGGCACCGGACCACCGCGGTCGTCTCCCGCCCCGCCACGGTCGAACAGGCCATACCCGGACGGGACCTGACCGTCACCTTCGGAGATCTCACCGCCGAGGCAGGCGCCACCCAGAAGATCACGGTGAGGACAGCATGACGGCGACGGCACGACGTACCACCGCCGTGCTGGCGGGTTTGGCCTGCTTCCTCGCTCCCGCCACCCCGGCGCGCGCAGCGACCGTCTGGGACGGTGACGCGGCACGGGGCGCCGGAGTGTTCGGCAGCGTGGAGTGCGACGAGCCCGGCAGTCTGGTCACCGCCGCCAACCAGGACGGCCACGGGACCGTCTTCCGGTTCACCAAGCCCGGCGGTCTCATCCGCTGCGAGTCCCGGGGCATCGCGGTGGGCGGTACCCGGTACGCCTTCGCGCCCGGCTCCACCTACTGGCTGGGCTGGGAGTCCCAGCTGTCCACCGTCAGCGGGGACTTCGTGGTGTGGCAGTGGAAGTCGTATCCCAACGCGGAGCAGAACTACCCGCTGATCATGACCGTCAAGGACGGCTCGGTGCGCCTTTTCCACGTCGGTACGGACGCCACGTGGCACCTGATCTGGTCGGCGCCGGTCTCGGCCGGGGCATGGAACCGATTCGCCCTTGGCATCCACACCTCCGCCTCGGCCGGATCAGGCTGGGTGGAGCTGTCCTTCAACGGGACCCGGCAGACCTTCACCGGCGGCGGCCCCCGCTACGCGGCACGCACCTGGGACAGCGCCAACGAACCCAAGTGGGGCGTCTACGACCGGGACACCCCACAGAGCGACGTCGTGAACCGACTGGACCGGCTGCGGGTGGGCACCACCTACGCGGACGTCGGTTGACCTGCCGTGCACGACGAGAGAGACAGAGGTGACCGTCGATGACCGAACGACCGGCGGACGGCGTTTTCACCGTGACCGACAGCGGATTCGCCCTGGACGGCCGGCCGGTACGGCTGCTGTCGGGCGCCCTGCACTACTTCCGGGTGCACGAGGCCCAGTGGGCGCACCGGCTGGAAACGCTGCGGGCGATGGGGCTCAACTGCGTCGAGACGTATGTGCCGTGGAACCTGCACGAGCCGTTTCCCGGACAGTACCGGGACGCGGAGGCGCTGGGCAGGTTCCTGGACGCGGCACACGCGGCGGGCCTGTGGGCCGTCGTCCGGCCCGGTCCGTACATCTGCGCCGAATGGGAGAACGGCGGGCTGCCGCAGTGGCTCACCGGCACCGTGGCAGGGCAGGTCCGCACCAGGAACCGGGCGTACCTGGAGCCGGTGCGCCGCTGGTTCGGCCGTCTGCTGCCCCAGGTCGTGGAGCGCCAGGTCCACCACGGCGGCCCGGTGGTCATGGTGCAGGTCGAGAACGAGTACGGCAGTTACGGCTCCGACCAGGAGTACCTGCGCGAGCTGGCCGAAATCCTGCGCGACGGCGGGGTGACGGTGCCACTGTTCACCTCCGACGGGCCCGAGGACCACATGCTCACCGGCGGTTCGCTGTCCGGTGTCCTGGCCACCGTGAACTTCGGCTCGGACGCGGCCGGTGCCTTCCGCACGCTGCGCCGGCACCAGCCCACCGGGCCGCTGATGTGCATGGAGTTCTGGTGCGGCTGGTTCGCCCACTGGGGCGCCGGTGAGCCCGAGCCGCGCGAAGCCGGGGACGCGGCGGCGGTACTGCGCGAGATCCTGGAGTGCGGGGCGTCGGTGAACGTCTACATGGCACACGGCGGGACGAGCTTCGGCGGCTGGGCGGGCGCCAACCGCGCGGGCGGCCTCCACGACGGCGCCTTCCAGCCGACGGTGACCTCCTACGACTACGGTGCCCCCGTCGACGAACGGGGCAGGCCCACGGAACTGTTCCGGCGCTTCCGCGAGGTACTGGCCGACTTCGCCGACACCCCGCCGCCTCCTGTGCCGGCCGCCTGGCCGGTCCTCACAGCACCGGCCACGGCCGTGCTCGACGCGTGGACGCCGCTGGACGAGGTGATGGACACGCTCGGCGGAACGGAGGGTGCCTTCGGGATGGCGCCGACTTTCGAGGAGCTCGATGTCGACCGGGGCCTGGCGCGCTACCGTGCCCGCCTTCCCGGCCCCCGCCCACCACTGCCGCTGTCCCTGCCCGGCGTACGGGACCTGGTCCGGCTGTCCGTCGACGGCGTCGAGACCCCGGTAGGTGCGGCGGTCGCCGGTCCCGCCGAGCTGGAGCTATGGGTGGAGTCCCTGGGGCGCGTCAACTACGGGCCCCGCCTGGGGGAGACCAAGGGGCCGACCGGCGGGATCCTGCACGAGCGGCAGTACGTGCACGGTGTGAGCGCACGAGGCCTGCGGCTGGACGCGTTCGACGACGGGAAGGCGGTCGCCGGGCTGCCGTCCCGCCTGCCGGAGCGGGGCGAGCCGGGCCTCTACCGGGGCAGCGTCGACGTACCGGGCCCCGGGGACGCGATGCTGGAACTCCCCGGCTGGGGAAGGGGCTTCGCCTGGATCAACGGCTTCTGCCTGGGGCGGTACTGGTCTGCGGGCCCGCAGACCGCCCTGTACGTCCCCGGTCCCGTACTCCGTCCCGGGGACAACGAGGTGTGGGTGCTGGAGACGGAGCGAACCGGTGGCACCCGGGTGCGGCTGGTATGAGCCCGTGGCCGTTGGGGTCGAGCCGGGCACTCCTCGCCCGCGATCACCCTCGGTTACTATGCACACTTCATGCCGGAGGCCGGAAGCAAGGGGCGCACTGCCATCGACGGACTGCTCGGGGACGAGAAGATCGGGAGGCCGGCTGAGACTCCCCAGATTCTCCCCAGGCCCGTTGACGGGTGATTCCCACTGTTGCATCCCTCCAGGGCTTACCGTGGATTACGAGGTTGAATAGATGGGTGGCCTGGGATAGTGCTGACAGAGGTAACCGCGACCCGCTATGTCACGCCCCTGCGTGAAGGCGGTTCGCTCCCCGGGATCGTCGAGGCGGACGATCTCGGCACGTACGTCATGAAGTTCACCGGTGCCGGACAGGGCCGCAAGACCCTGGTCGCGGAGGTCATCTGCGGAGAGCTCGGCAGGCGGCTGGGGCTGCGGGTGCCGGAGCTGGTGACCATTCAGCTCGACCCCGTCATCGGTCTCGCCGAGCCGGACCAGGAGGTGCAGGAGCTCCTCAAGGCCAGCGCCGGGCTGAACCTCGGGATGGACTTTCTGCCCGGCTCGCTCGGATTCGACCCGCTCGCGTACGAGGTGGGTGCGGCGGAGGCCGGGAAGGTCGTCTGGTTCGACGCGCTGATCAACAACGTGGACCGGTCGTGGCGGAACCCCAACATGCTCGTCTGGCACGGGGAGCCGTGGCTGATCGACCACGGGGCCACCATGATCTGGCACCACAACTGGCCGGGCGCGCAGGCCTCCGCGGCCAAGCCGTACAACGCCTCCGACCATGTCCTCGCACCCTTCGGTCCGGACATCGCCACTGCGGCCGCCGAGCTCGCCCCGCTGGTCACGGAGGAGCTCCTCACCGAGGTCGCGGCCGAGGTGCCGGACGAGTGGCTGGCGGACGAACCCGGCTTCGAGACCACGGACCAGCTGCGCCGGGCGTACGTGGAGCCGCTGCTGGCGCGTGCCGGCAGCATCCATGAACGCATCCTCATGGAGGGGCCCACGAAGACCCGGCCCAGTCAGGCCCCCGGGTGGCTCACCGAACGCCTGACCCCTTGGCCGCATCCCACCAAGAAGGACCGGGACGCGCAGGCGGGCGCCGGGAACAGCAAGGACGGCGGCCGATGAGCGAGCGCGATGTCTTCGAGTACGCGGTCCTGCGCGTCGTGCCGCGCGTGGAGCGCGGTGAGTGCTTCAACGCGGGCGTGCTGGTGTACTGCCGGGCCAAGTCGTTCGTCGCCGCGCGGACGCACCTGGACGAGCGCAAGCTCAAGGCGCTGGACCCGCGTGCCGACGTACTCGGTGTACGGGCCGCACTGCGGGCGGTCGAAGGGGTGTGCGGCGGTGGCGAGGCCGCGGGCCAGGCGGCCGGTGACGATCCGGGGCGGCGCTTCCGCTGGCTGATCGCGCCCCGCTCCACGGTCGTCCAGCCGGGCGTCGTGCACAGCGGCCTGACCACGGACCCGGCCGCCGAGGTCGAGCGGCTGCTCGATCTGCTGGTGCGCTGATTCCGGGGCGGTGCCGCCGTCCGGGAGCCACCGGGCGGCGGCACCGCCCGGTGTGACATGCGCCCGGGCCTCCGTGTGCCGTTGACACCGGGTGCCGGGGCTTCTAGCGTCTCGTCTGCTGAAGGTACTAAGCGGTTGCTCAGTTATCGGGAACTTCCTGACGTCCGCTGAGCCGCGATCCAAGGGCGAGGAGAACCAAGCATGTCCACCACCGAGCAGCGCGTCGCCATCGTGACGGGAGCGGCACGGGGCATCGGCGCCGCCACCGCCGTACGCCTGGCGGCCGAGGGCCGCGCCGTCGCCGTACTCGACCTCGACGAGGCGGCGTGCAAGGACACGGTCGAGAAGATCACCGCCGCCGGGGGCAAGGCCCTCGCCGTCGGCTGCGATGTGTCGGACAGCGCGCAGGTGGAAGCCGCCGTCGCGCGTGTCGCCGCCGAGCTGGGCGCCCCGACGATCCTCGTCAACAACGCGGGCGTGCTCCGCGACAACCTGCTCTTCAAGATGAGCGAGTCCGACTGGGACCTCGTGATGAACGTCCACCTCAAGGGCGCGTTCCTGATGGCCAAGGCCGTCCAGTCGCACATGGTGGAGGCCAAGTTCGGCCGCATCGTCTCGCTCTCCTCCTCCTCGGCGCTGGGCAACCGGGGTCAGGCCAACTACTCCGCGGTCAAGGCCGGTCTCCAGGGCTTCACCAAGACGCTCGCCAAGGAGCTCGGCAAGTTCGGCGTGACCGCCAACGCCGTCGCCCCCGGATTCATCGTCACCGAGATGACCGCCCAGACGGCCGCGCGGGTCGGCATGGGCTTCGAGGAGTTCCAGGCCGCCGCCGCGACGCAGATCCCCGTGCAGCGCGTGGGGCGCCCCGAGGACATCGCCAACGCGATCGCCTTCTTCACCGGCGATGACGCGGGCTTCGTGTCCGGCCAGGTCATGTACGTCGCCGGCGGACCGCTCAACTGACCCCGGAAGGGCAACGGACACCATGACTGTGCAGGACAGTGGCAAGGTCGCGCTCATCACGGGCGCGAGCCGGGGCATCGGCTACGGCATCGCGGAGGCTCTCGTCGCCCGGGGCGACCGGGTCGTCATCACCGGCCGTGGCGAGGACGCCCTGAAGGAGGCCGTGGAGAAGCTCGGCGCCGACCGGGCCGTCGGCATCGCGGGCAAGGCGCACGACGAGGCGCACCAGGCCGCGGCCGTCGAGCGTGCCATGGAGGCCTTCGGCCGGGTCGACTACCTGGTCAACAACGCCGGTACGAACCCCGTCTTCGGGCCGATGGCCGAGCTCGATCTCAACGTCGCCCGCAAGGTCTACGAGACCAATGTGATCTCGGCGCTCGGATTCGCCCAGCAGACCTGGAAGGCGTGGCAGCGGGACAACGGCGGGGCGATCGTCAACATCGCCTCGGTCGCCGGTGTCTCCGCGTCCCCGTTCATCGGCGCCTACGGCATGAGCAAGGCCGCGATGGTCAACCTGACCCTCCAGCTGGCGCACGAGTTCGCGCCGGTCGTGCGGGTCAACGCGATCGCCCCCGCCGTGGTGAAGACCAAGTTCGCGGAGGCGCTGTACGAGGGCCGTGAGGCCGAGGCCGCTGCGGCCTACCCGCTGGGCCGTCTCGGCGTTCCGGAGGACATCGGCGGAGCGGCGGCGTTCCTCACGTCCGAGCAGTCCGCCTGGGTCACGGGGCAGACTCTCGTGGTCGACGGCGGTATTTTCCTGAATGCGGGCGTGGCCTGAGACAGGCCTGCGCCGGTTTGGCCCTGATTGACTCAAGTGCCCCGCCGGGCCAGCGGATTGTCCCGGTGGGGCGCTGCGGTATGGTCTGCCGACCCCAAGGCTGATCGAGGAGCGTGCACGTGTTCTACCGGGCCAGTCTGCAGGCCGCTGCAGCCCTTGCTTCCCTTTCTGTGCTGGCCGGCTGCGGTCTGCTGTCCGACAGCAGTTCGGAAACGGACCAGCAGATATCGGTCGGAACGACGAGCTCGCCCTCGACCCTCGATCCCGCGGCCGCGTGGGACGGCTCCTGGGAGCTGATGAGGAACGTCTTCCAGACCCTGGTGAGCTTCCCGACCGGCAGCACCAGCCCCGAGCCGGACGCGGCGAAGGAGTGCCGGTTCACCGACGCCACGAGCATGGCCTACCGGTGCACCCTGCGTTCCGGCCTGACGTTCTCCAACGGCGAGAAGATCGACGCCGAGGCCGTGAAGTACTCCATCGACCGGATCACGAAGATCAAGGTCAAGGGCGGCCCGGCCGGCCTCCTGGGGTCCCTCGACCGGGTCGAGACCAAGGGTGACGACACGGTCGTCTTCCACCTCAGCAGGGCGGACGCGACCTTCCCGTTCATCCTGGCCACACCGGCCATGTCGATCGTCGCCCCCGGTGACTACCCCGAGGACAGCATCCGCGACGACGGCAAGGTCACGGGTTCGGGGCCGTACGTCATGGATGCGTACGAGCCGGGCAAGAAGGCCGAGCTGACCAAGAACCCCAGTTACAAGGGGTTCGCCGACCGGAAGAACGACGCGGTCACGATCCGCTACTTCACCGACTCCACCCCCATGGTGAAGGCGTTGAAGGACAAGGAGATCGACGCCACCTACCGCGGCCTCACCGCCGAGGAGGTCATCGGTCTCGAGGACAACAAGAAGGACAACGACGGCCTGCAGATCGTGGAGTCGGTCGGCGCCGACATCCGCTTCCTCGTCTTCAACCCCAAGGACCCGGCGGCGGGGAAGCTCCCCGTCCGGAGGGCCATCGCCCAGATCGTGGACCGGGACGCCCTCGTCGCCAAGGTCTACCGGGGCACCGCGGAACCGCTCTACTCCATGGTTCCGAAGGGCATCGCCGGTCACGCCACCAGCTTCTTCGACTCCTTCGGCGACCCGGATGTCGCCGAGGCCAGGGCGATACTCTCCCAGGCGGGTATCACCGAGCCGGTCGAGATGACCTTCTGGTACACCACGGACCGCTACGGTTCCTCCACCGCTCCCGAGTTCGCCGAGCTGAAGCGCCAGCTGGAGGCGTCCGGCCTGTTCCGGATCACGCTGAAGAGCGCGCCGTGGAAATCCTTCCAGGAAGGGTTCACCAAGGGTGACTACCCGGTCTTCGGCCGTGGCTGGTTCCCCGACTTCCCGGACCCGGACAACTTCGTGGCGCCCTTCGTCGGCGAGGACAGCGTCACCGGAACCCCGTATCTGGCGAACGAGATCACCCAGGACCTGCTGCCCTCCTCCCGCAAGGAGAGCGACCGCGGTGCGGTCTCCGACCAGTTCAAGCGGGCCCAGGAGATCCTCGTGAAGGACGTGCGGCTGCTGCCCCTGTGGCAGGGCAAGCTCTACGTCGCCGCGGGTGAGGACATCGGCGGAGGCGAGCGCGCGCTCGACCCGCAGACGGTCATGCAGATGTGGGAGCTGTACCGCAAGGCCAGCTGGTAGGAGGGCGACAGCGGGCTCGGCGGGCCGGTTGTCAGTGGGCCCCGGTAGGTTCTGTGGTCAAGAACCGATTGCTTACCGGAGGTTGTGGACGTGACCGACACCGACCTGCTGCCCGAGTCCTGGCGCGGCGTCCTCGGCGAAGAGCTGCAGAAGCCCTACTTCAAGGAGCTCATGGACTTCGTCGAGGAGGAGCGGGCCAGGGGGCCGGTGTATCCGCCGCGCGAACAGGTCTTCGCCGCCCTGGAGGCCACGCCGTACGACCGGGTGAAGGTGCTCATCCTCGGCCAGGACCCCTACCACGGCGAGGGGCAGGGCCACGGCCTCTGCTTCTCGGTCCGGCCGGGCGTGAAGACGCCCCCCTCGCTGCGCAACATCTACAAGGAGATGAACGACGAGCTCGGCCTGCCGGTCCCGGACAACGGATATCTGATGCCGTGGGCCGAGCAGGGCGTCCTGCTGCTCAACGCGGTGCTGACGGTCCGCGGCGGCGAGGCGAATTCGCACAAGGCCAAGGGCTGGGAGAAGGTCACCGACGCGGTGATTCGCGCCGTGGCCGAGCGGCCGGACCCGGCCGTATTCGTCCTCTGGGGCAACTACGCCCAGAAGAAGATCCCGCTGATCGACCAGGACCGCCATGTGGTCGTCAAGGGCGCGCATCCCTCGCCGCTCTCCGCCAAGAAGTGGTTCGGCTCCCGCCCCTTCACGCAGATCAACGAGGCCGTGGCCGCGCAGGGCCACGAGCCCGTCGACTGGCGGATCCCGGACCTGGGCCTCGGGACGACCCGGCCGACCGCCGGGGCACGCGCCTGAGCGTGATTGCCCATGGCTGCCGCTAGCGTCTGAGCCACCGGAACAGGCCGGGCGGTGATCAGGGGAGACCTCTGTAGTGGAGCAGCGGGAAGTGCCGGGGGACGCCGTCATGACCAGGATCGGCCAGGCGATCATGCTGCTCCACGCGGGGGACAGGGAGGAGGCCCGCAACCGGTTCGGGATCCTCTGGTCGGAGATCGGCGAGCGCGGTGCCGCCCTGCACCGCTGCACCCTCGCCCACTACATGGCCGACACCCAGGACGATCCCGGGGACGAGCTCGCCTGGGACCTCCGGGCGCTGACAGCCGCGGAAGGCCTGACCGGGGCGGTGGCCACGGACCCGGGCCCGAGCGCGGCCCCGGACGCGGACACCGACACCGGCACGGACCCGGACGCGGACACCGGCACGGACCCGGGCCCGGGCGGTGAGCGCCGGGAGGTGACCGCCGTGCGGGCCCTCGTCCCCTCCCTGCATCTCAATCTGGCGGCGGACTATCTGAAGCTCCAGCGCTTCGAGTCCGCCCGGGTCCATCTGGACCGTGCCTGGGACGCCGTGGGGGTGCTGGAGGACGACGGATACGGCGGAGGGATCCGCGCCGCCATCGGGCGGTTGGAGCAGCGCATGCGGGGCAACGCGGCGGGGGAGTGACGCGGGCCGGCCCACCCCCGGCGGCCCCGCTCCGGGCCGGTCAGGCGCCGGTCGTGCCGTCGCTCAGCCGGCGGCCCCGGTGCCGAGCATCCCCCGCAGCAGTTCGGCGCAGCCCCTGCGCAGCTCCTCCTCGGCCGGCACGGCCCGGTGGTACGAGCCCACGGCGCACGCGAACATCATCCCCTCCGCCCAGGCCACGACGGACAGCGCGTGGCGCTCCGGTTCGGACGATCCCGCCGCGGTCATGAGGGCCACCAATGGGTCGCGGAACCGTCGGCCCGCGTCGTCGTAGAACGCCCTGAGGTCCGGGCGCCGGGTGGCCTCCAGGGCGAGTTCGTAGCGGCAGACGAGGAGCTCGGTGGAGCCGGTCAGATAGCGGTGCAGCGCGTGTGCCAGCCCGGCGGCGGCTCCGGCCGGATCGCTGCTCGTGAGCAGTTCGCCCGGCGCGAGCACCCGCGCCTCCAGCTCGGCCAGGCGGCGGACGGCGGCTTCCAGCAGGGCCTGCCGGGTGCGGGCGTGGTTGGACGTCGACCCCTGGGGGAGTCCGGCCCGCTCGTCCACCGCCCGATGGGTCAGGCCTCTCATCCCCCGCTCGGCGAGAAGGGTGAGAGCGGTGTCGGCGATCAGTTCGGCGCGGGAGGGTGCGGACGGCCGGGCGGCGTCGGCGGGGGCGGCCGCCGGGGGCGTGGAGCGTGTGGGCATGGAACCAATCTACCGCCTCCACTACACCTGTAGTACGGTAGAGCTCACCTACTACAGATGTAGTTCCGAGGAGGAGTCGGTCATGACGACGTCCCGTGCGGTGGTCATCGGCAGCGGAATCGGCGGACTCACCGCCGCGGCGGCACTGCACCGGAGCGGGTGGCAGGTCACCGTGCTCGAGCGCGCCGCCTCACTGGAACCCGTCGGCGCGGGCATCAGCCTCGCCCCCAACTCCCAGCGCGCTCTCGACGTCATCGAACTCGGTGACGAGGTCAGATCCCTCGCGGCCTGGCAGGGGGACGGCGGCATGCGCACACCGTCGGGACGCTGGCTCGCCCGCACGGACAGCGCCGCCGCGGCGGAGCGCTTCGGCGGGCCGCTCGTCCTGCTGCACCGCTCGGCGCTCGTCGACCTGCTGCGCGCACGGCTCCCCGAGGGCGCCGTGCGCACCGGGACACCGGCGCGACTCGTGGATCCGGGCCGGGCGGGCGGAAGCCCGGCCCTCGTCAGGACGGCCGCCGGTGACATCGAGGCCGAACTGGTGGTCGGTGCCGACGGCATCGGCTCGGCCGTGCGCACCGAGCTGTTCCCCAGTCATCCCGGTCCCTCGTACAGCGGCTTCACCACCTGGCGCGTCCTCGCCCCCGGGCTGGGCCGCGCCTTCAGCTCGCACGAGACCTGGGGCCGCGGCGCACTCTGGGGCAGCCACCCCCTGAAGAACGGCGGGATCTACGCCTACGCCGCGGCAGCGGTCCCCGCCGGAGCCCGGGCCGCCGACGACGAGAAGGCCGAGCTGCTGCGCCGGTACGGCGACTGGCACGACCCGATCCCCGCGATCATCGACGCCGTCGAGCCCGACCATGTCCTGCGCCACGACGTGTACCAGCTGGCCGATCCGCTGCCGTCGTTCCACCGGGGGCGCACCGTCCTCGTCGGCGACTCGGCGCACGCCATGGTGCCCTTCCTCGGCCAGGGCGGTAACCAGGCCATCGAGGACGCCGTCGTGCTCGCCCACCACGTCACACCGGACGGTGACCTGGGAGCGGGTGTGGCCGCCTACAGCGCGGCCAGGCACCCCCGTACGACCGCCATGGTCCGCAAGGCGGCGCAGGTGTCCCGGATGACAGGGCTGTCCGCTGCGCCGGCCGTCGCCCTCCGGAACGCGCTGATGTCCGCCGTCTCCCGTCTGGGCCCGGGGCTCGTCCTGCGCACGTTCGACGGGATCTGCGACTGGCAGCCGCCCCGGCGCACGTATGCTGCCGGGACCAGGGAAGGACAGACGACGCGACCGTGACAAGGCCCTGGTCAAGGCGACAGGGAGAACTTCGTGAAGGTCGGCTGCATCGGGCTCGGCGACATCGCGCAGAAGGCGTATCTGCCGGTACTGACGACTCTGCCCGGCGTCGAACTGCATCTGCAGACCCGCACCCCGGCCACGCTGGCGGCTGTCGCCGGGGCCCACCGGATTCCCGGGCCGCAGTGCCACGAGGACCTCGGCTCGCTGCTCGACGTGGGGCTGGACGCCGCGTTCGTGCACGCGCCGACCGCCGCGCACGCGGAGATCGTGGGCCGGCTGCTCGAAGCGGGCGTCCCCACCTACGTCGACAAACCCCTCTCCTACGAACTCGCGGAGTCCGAGCGGCTGGTGTCCCTCGCCGAGGAGCGCCGTGTCTCCCTCGCGGTCGGGTTCAACCGCAGGCTCGCCCCGTCGTACGCGCAGTGCGCCGAGCACCCGCGGGAGCTGATCCTCCTGCAGAAGAACAGGGTGGGCCTGCCCGAGGACCCGCGCACCATGGTGCTGGACGACTTCATCCACGTCGTCGACACCCTGCGCTTCCTGGTTCCCGGCCCCGTGTCGAACGTCGTCGTGCGGGCACGGATCGCCGAAGGGCTCATGCACCACGTGGTGCTCCAGCTGTCCGGCGACGGATTCACCGCCATCGGCATGATGAACCGGCTCAACGGATCCACGGAGGAGATCCTGGAGGTCTCGGGGCAGGACACCAAGCGGCAAATCCTCAACCTCGCCGACGTCGTGGACCACAAGGGGCAGCCGACCCTGCGGCGGCGCGGGGACTGGGTGCCGGTCGCCCGCCAGCGCGGAATCGAGCAGAGCGTGCTGTCCTTCCTGGACGCGGTGCGGTCCGGCGAGGTGCTCAGCGCGCGGGACGCCCTGGAGACCCACCGGCTGTGCGAGCGGGTGGTCCTGGACGCCGCGGAGCAGGCGTCCTGAGGGACCGCAGCCCCGCCGCACCGAAGAAGACGGCCAGCACCGCCAGCGCGCCGTACACGGGCCAGGCCCCCAGCCGGACGTAGAGGGTGGTGCCCTGGGTGAGCGGTACGTCGTAGACGGCGGCCCCGCTCGTGTCCGTACCCAGCGGTGCTCCCACCCGCTCACCCCGGGGGCCGTACGCCGTGCTCACGCCCGTCAGCGTGGCGTGCACCATCGGGCGGCCCGTCTCCGCCGCCCGCAGCGCCCCCAGCGAGGCGTGCTGCTCGGGGGCCCAGCTCCGCTGGAACGTCGAGGTGGAGGACTGGGCGACGATCAGCTGGGCGCCGTCCTTCGTCAGCTGCCGGCTCATGTCGGGGAACGCCGACTCGAAGCACACCAGGGGGCCCACCCGCAGCCCGTCCGGCAGCTCCATCACCACGGGCTCACTTCCCCGCAGCCGGTCCTCACCCGCGGCCTTGCCCACCGAGGTCGCCCAGCCGAGGAGCGCGCGGGCCGGGACGTACTCACCGAACGGCACCAGGCGCATCTTGTCGTAGCGGTCCCCGGTCGGGCCGTCCGGACCCACCAGCACCGCGGACTTGAAGATTCCGGCGCGGGCGGGGCCGTCCGTGCGCCGGGCGTCCATGTTGACCAGCACATCTGCCCCGACCAGACGGGACAGCGCGGCGACACGGTCCGCCGTCGCCCTGCTCCGCGACAGATCGACGGCCACGCTGCTCTCGCCCCACACCACCAGGTCCACGTCCCGGCCCGCGAGGCCCCGGGTCAGTTCCTCGCCACGCGCGAAGCGGCGTTCGATGCTGCCGGGACCCTCGACGACACCCGGCTGCACGACGGCGATCCGGGCCGTCCCGGTCTCGTCGGGCAGCGGCGCCCAGAGCACCGTCGCGCCCACACCCAGCGCCCCCGCCACCAGACACGCGGCCCCGGCCGTACGGGCCGCCGGCACGGCCAGCAGCAGCACGACGGCCGTGTTCACGGCCACGAGTCCCAGACTCACCAGCCACACACCCCCCACCGAGGCGACGCGCAGCGCCGGCGGGACGTCCCACTGGCCGGCACCCAGCAGCCCCCAGGGGCCGCCGAGCCCTTCCCAGGAGCGGACCAGTTCGATCATCAGCCATCCGGAGGGCACCACGGCCACCGCGGCCACCGAACGCCGGACGGACGGTGAGCCCCCCAGAAGCCGGGCCACGAGCACGCCCCAGGGAGCCCAGAGCAGCCCCAGCAGGGCGGCGAGCAGCAGAATGAAGACATGGAGGCTCGGCATCAGCCAATGGTGCGCGGCGAGCATGAAGCCCGTACCGCCGAGCCAGCCGTCGACCGCCGCACGGCGGTCCGTGGCCGCCGAGCGGATCAGCAGCAGCCAGGGCACCAGGGCGACGTAGGCGAGCCACCAGAGTGAGGGGGCGGGAAACGTCAGGGCGGGCAGGGCGCCCGCGCACAGGGCCACGGCGCCACGCCCCGTCCTGGACCGCAGCAGCCGCTCGTACGGCCGTGCGCCTTCGTCACCGGCCGGTTCGTCGCGAAGCCGCCCGCGCAGCATCGGCATACATGCCCTCCTCGCCGGTCGTGCGCCTGATCCCAGTGTGGTGCAGAAGATCAGCAGCGCACAGGGGGCGTGCCGCGGCCACCGGACGGGCGCCCCCGACGGCAGCGGATCAGCCGGCGACCGCCCCCGGCGCGTACCGCCACTTCCGGTGCGCCGTGACGGTCCGGATCCGCCAGCCCGGTTCCGTACGCACCAGCTCGAAGTCGTACCCGCCGCCGGTGACCTGGGCCGGAGCCGTCTCCCCCTCCCAGGCCGCCGGGCCCGTCGGGCTGAGGTAGTCGGCCCGCACCTGCGCCCGGTCACCGGGGTAGCCGCCCAGATCCTGGAGATCGAGGCGCCTGTTGACGATCAGGTGCTGGCGGGCGGGGTGAGGCCGCAGGCTCTCCGCCAGCCACCCCGCGGCCTCGGCGGCCGGCCCTTCGGCACCGCCCGCACCGCGGTAGTCGGCGTGTCCGTCCGGCGTGAACAGGGCGCCGTAGTCCTCCCAGGCCCCGTCACCCCATGCCACGGCGTAGTCGGTGATCACTGCATCGATGGAGAGCCGGTCCATCACCGTCGCGAGAGCCACGCGCTGTGTCATCGCCCAAGTCTCGGCCGTCGCACGCCGCACGCCAAGGGCCCGGGCACGGCATCTCGGCCCAGGCCGGGGACACGCGTCACGTGGGGACGACGGCCACCGGGCCGAGGGCGTGCGTCACCGTCGTCTGCGCGACGGGGGAGAGGCCCAGCCCGAGGGCCTCGCCGCCCCTGCGCCGCCCGACCACGGTCAGCGCGGCGGTGGCCGATGCCGTGACCAGGGTGCGGGACGCCGAACCCCGGACCGGTTCGCGCACGACCTCCACCCGCGGGTACCTCTCGCGCCGGCCCGCCGTGAGTTCGGCGAGCACCCGCTCGGCCGACTCCGCCGCCGCTTCGCTGTCGAACACCGGGCCGCCGGACAGCATCGAGGAGAACATCGTCCACCCGTGCACCAGCCGCAGCCGTGCACCCGGCCTGGCGGAGGCGGCCGCGTAGGCGAAATCGAGGACCGTGCCGCTGCTGTCGTCGGCGGCGACCCCCGCGACCACGTCCGGGAAGGCGTCCGGCGGCTCCACCCCGCCCTCGTCCGTCCTGCCGGTGTGGGCGACGACGACCGGACAGTGCGCCATCGAGGCGGTGGCCAGGCTGTTGGATCCGATCATCAGCGAGCGGAATCCGCCGAGACCACGCGAACCGACGACCACCAGCGAGGCGTCACGGCTGAGCGAGGTCAGCGCCGCCGAGGGAAAGTCCAGCGGCGCCAGCGTCGAGGTGGGCAGCTCGGGGGCGAGCCGGGAGGTCCGCAGCGCGGCCTGCGCCAGCAGTTCCTCGGCCTCCCGCAGCCCTCTCTCCTCCTCCGCACGCCGGGTGGGCGGCCTGACATGCACGATCAGCAACGGAAGACCGGTGCGCACCGCCTCGGCGGCCGCCCAGTCGAGCGCCTCCCAGCTGTGGGCGGAACCGTCCACGGCGGCGATCACGGGAAGGTCGTCGGCGGTCATGCACGCCTCCACGGGGTCGGAGAGCTTCCGGGCGGGGCGGGGCAGCCCCGAATCGTGATTATGACCCGGCCGGGCGCGGGGGGCCCGGCGGGCCCTCACCGGCGTACGCGTGGCACTGTGCAGCGGACGTAACCACGCCTGATCGTCCGGCGTGACACCCGGGAAACGGGCGTTTCGTACCGTCGCGACATCAGCGTCCCCCATGAAAGGCCGTCCATGACCGTGCCGAACCCGCAGCCGGACACTCCCGCCCAGGTGCGGACGGTCTGCTCGTACTGCGGTGTCGGGTGCGGGATGGTCCTGGACGTCGGGATGGGCCCCGACGGCCGGCGCACCGTCCTCAAGGCCACGGGGGACAAGGCGCACCCCACGAACGGCGGGCGGCTCTGCACCAAGGGGGCGACGAGCGCGGAGATGCTGGCCGCACCGGGCCGGCTGACGACGGCCCTGGTCCGGGCCGACCGCAGCGAGGAGCCCGCGCCGCTGCCCATGGAAGCAGCCGTCAAGGAGACCGCGCGACGGCTGCGCGCGGTCGTGGACGAGCACGGACCCGACGCGCTCGCCCTCTACGTCTCCGGACAGATGACGCTGGAGGCGCAGTACCTCGCCAACAAGCTGGCCAAGGGTTTCGTCCGCACGAGCTGGATCGAGTCCAACTCCCGGCTCTGCATGGCCAGTGCGGGCAGCGGCTACAAACTCTCGCTGGGCGCCGACGGCCCACCCGGGTCGTACGAGGACTTCGACCACGCCGACACGTTCTTCGTCATCGGCTCCAACATGGCCGACTGCCACCCCATCCTCTTCCTCCGCCTCATGGAGAGGGTGAAGGCCGGCGCGAAACTCATCGTCGTCGACCCCCGGCGCAACGCCACCGCCGCCAAGGCCGACCTGTTCCTTCAGATACGCCCGGGCACGGACCTCGCCCTGCTCAACGGTCTCATGCACCTCCTCGTGGAGAACGGCCACACCGACCCGGAGTTCATCGCCGAGCACACCGAGGGCTGGGAGGCGATGCCCGGCTTCCTGCGGGACTACGCGCCCGCCGCGGTCGCGGAGATCACCGGCATCCCCGAGGCGGACATCCGGCTGGCCGCCCGCTGGATCGGCGAGGCGGGCGAGTGGATGAGCTGCTGGACCATGGGCCTCAACCAGAGCACCCACGGCACCTGGAACACCAACGCCCTGATCAATCTGCATCTGGCCACCGGAGCCGTCTGCCGCCCCGGCAGCGGCCCCTTCTCGCTCACCGGCCAGCCCAACGCCATGGGCGGCCGCGAGATGGGCTACATGGGCCCCGGCCTGCCCGGGCAGCGTGGCCTGCAGTCCGACGAGGACCGCGCCTTCACCGAGGAGCTGTGGGGCGTCGCCCCCGGGACCCTGCGCACGGACGCCGCGGGCATCGGGACCGTCGACATGTTCCGGCACATGTCGGACGGCGCGATCAAGGCCTGCTGGATCATCTGCACCAATCCGGTGGCATCCGTGGCCAACCGCCGAACGGTCATCGAAGGGCTCGAGTCCGCGGAGTTCGTGGTCACCCAGGACGTGTTCGCCGACACCGAGACCAACGCGTACGCCGATGTCGCCCTGCCCGCCGCGCTGTGGGGCGAGGCCGAGGGCGTCATGATCAACTCGGAACGGAACCTCACGCTCGCCGTACAGGCCGCCGATCCGCCGGGGGAGGCCTGGCCGGACTGGCGGATCATCGCGCGGATCGCCTACGAGATGGGGTACGAGGAGGCCTTCGGCTACAGCAGCGCCGAGGAGGTCTTCGAGGAGATCAAGCGGGCCCACAACCCGGGGACCGGCTACGACCTGCGCGGAGTCACCTACGAGCGGCTGCGACGCACCCCCGTCCAGTGGCCCAGCGCCGCCCCCGACGGCCCGGCGCGCAACCCGGTCCGCTACCTCAACGACGGTGTCAGCCGAAACCGGGTCGTACGCGCCGACGGGAGCGTGCCACGGCTCGTGTTCCCCACCCCGAGCGGGCGGGCGGTGTTCTTCGCCCGTCCGCACATGCCGCCGGCCGAGATGCCCGACGACGACTTCCCCTTCGTGCTCAACACCGGCCGCCTCCAGCACCAGTGGCACACCCTCACGAAGACGGGGAAGGTCGCCAAGCTCAACAGGCTGAACCCCGGCCCCTTCGTGGAGATCAACCCGCGGGACGCGGCGGCCCTCTCGATCACGGAGGGCGACCCGGTCGAGGTCGCCTCGCGGCGCGGCCGGGCCGTGCTGCCGGCCGTCGTGACCGACCGGGTGCGGCCCGGCGACTGCTTCGCGCCGTTCCACTGGAACGATCTCTTCGGCGAGTACCTCAGCGTCAACGCCGTCACCAACGACGCCGTCGACCCGGTCTCCTTCCAGCCCGAGTTCAAGGTCTGCGCGGTGACGCTCGTGAAGGTCGCCGCCGTCGTGCCGGACGCCGCGCCGGCCCCCGCCGTCCCTGTCCCGGCTGCCGTGGACGGCCCCGCCGCCGCCCTCGCCGGGGTGTTCGGGATCGCGGACACGGCCCCGCCCGTACTGGCCGACCACGAGCGCCGCTATCTGTCCGGATTCCTCGCGGGACTCGGCACACAGCCTGCGGGCACCCCCGTACTGCCGGTGCACGCGCCGTTCGAACCCGGCCGTGCCCTGTGGGTCAACGGCGTACTGGCCGGCATGTTCTCGCGCGCGCCCGGCGATGCCTCCCGCGCCCCGGAGTCCGTCGGGACGGCCCCGGGGGCCGGCGCCGCACCGGACCGGCAGGTCGTCGTCCTGTGGGCCTCGCAGACCGGCAACGCCGAGGAGGTCGCCGCGGCCGCGGCCCGGCGGCTGACCGCCGAAGGCCGGACGGCGACCCTCCTGGGGATGGACGACAGCCCCCTGGACAGCCTGCCGCGCACAGCCGATCTGCTGGTCGTCACCAGCACGTTCGGCGACGGGGACGCGCCGGACAACGGCACCGGATTCTGGGAGTCGCTCAACGCACCCGGCACGCCCCGGCTGGACGGGGTCCGCTACGCCGTACTCGCCCTCGGGGACTCCTCGTACGACGACTTCTGCGGGCACGGCAGGCGGCTCGACGAGCGGTTCGGTGAGCTGGGTGCCGTGCGGCTCGTCCCGCGTACGGACTGCGAACCGGACTACGAGGAGCCGGCCGGGCGGTGGCTCGACGAGGTGTTCGCCGCCCTGGGCGCCCCGTCCGTCCCCGCCGGACCCACGGCTCCCGCCGCCCCTCCGGCGCCGGCCCGTTCCACCAGGACGGCGACCGGGCGGCTCGTGGGCAACCAGTTGCTCAGCCTTCCCGGCGCCACCAAGGAAGTGCGCCGGTTCACCTTCGCCACGCAGGACAGCCCCGTACCGCTCACGTACGAGGCGGGTGACGCACTCGGCGTGGAGGCGCTCAACTGCCCGGAACTGGTGGCGGAATGGCTGGCGGTGACCGGCCTGGACCCCACGGACACCGTCGAGGTGTCAGGCGTCGGGCCCGTGCCCCTGGGCGAGGCTCTCCACCGTCACCTGGACATCGCCCGGATCACCCCCGGGCTGCTGCGGCTGGTCGCCGAACGCACCCACGACCGCACCCTCAAGAAGCTCCTGCGCCCGGACAACAAGGGCGAACTCGCCCAGTGGACCTGGGGCCGGCAGGCCGTCGACGTCATCGCCGAGCACTCCGCCCGCGCCTCCGCGGCCGAGTGGGCCGGGGCCCTCACGCGCCTCCGGCCGAGGCTCTACTCCATATCGTCCAGCCCGCTCACCGACCCCGGCCTCGTGAGTCTCACCGTCTCCGTCGTCCGCTACGAGAACCGGCACGGCGCCGTCCGCAAGGGCGTGGCCTCCACTTTCCTCGCCGACGCGGAACCGGGCAGCTCCGTCCCCGTGTTCGTCCAGCGCGCCCCGCACTTCCGCCCGCCGGCCGACCCGGCCACCCCCATGGTGATGGTCGGTCCCGGCACCGGGGTCGCCCCGTTCGTCGGGTTCCTCGACGAACGCCGCGCCCTCGGCCACCGCGCCGCGAACTGGCTGTTCTTCGGCGAGCAGCGCGAGGCGACCGACTTCTACTACCGCGACGAACTCGACTCCCTGCGCCGCGACTCCACCCTCACCCGGCTGGACACCGCCTTCTCCCGCGACCAGCGGGCCAAGATCTACGTACAGGACCGGATGCGGGAGCACGGTGCCCAGCTCTGGTCCTGGCTCCAGGACGGCGCCCACTTCTACGTCTGCGGCGACGCCTCCCGGATGGCGAAGGACGTGGACCGGGCGCTGCGGGACATCGCCATGGCCCACGGCGGACTCCAGGAGGACGCCGCCGCCGCGTACGTCAAGCAGCTCGCCGCCGACAAACGGTATGTGCGCGACGTGTACTGAGCTCAGTTCCCCGGCACGGCGGCGCTGAAGGCCGGCAGATACGCGGACTCGTGGCCCTCGGCCGTCGGGTGGACGTTCGAGCTGCTGATCCAGGCGTCGCTCGTGCAGATCTCGTGCCCGGCGAACGCGGGCCGGCCGTCCGCGAACGCGAACCCGGCCGCCGCCGCGCGGCCCTCGATCGTCTCGTTGAGCAGATCCGAACCCTGGTTGACGGCCGTGCGCTTGGCGGAGCTGAGCCCGCCGAGGCAGAGGCCGCCCTCCTTGTAGAGGTACGGGTAACCGATGACGACGACCTGGGCGTGGGGCGCCCGGGCGCGGACGGTCGCGTAGAGGCTGTCCAGCTCGCCCGGCAGCTCGTTCACGACGTACTCCCCGGCCGTCTCCAGGGCCCGCTCGCAGGCCGACTGCGTGGAGTACTGACAGCTGAGCATGGTCGAGGCGAAGCCGGAGTCGTTGCCCCCGATGCTCAGACTGACCAGCGTGGTGTCCTCGTCCAGCTCATCCACCTGGTCGCCGAGCACGTCGGGGATCTTCGCACCACCGCAGGCGGCGAACGAGAACGAGGCCGGGTCGTTGGCCTCGGCCCAGAGAGCGGGGTAGGCGTTACGGCTCCGGGTGCACGCGACGTCGGAGTAGCTGCCGGCGCCGGTGCCGGAGGCGTACGAGTCGCCGAGGGCCACGTAGTTCACCTCGGCGGCCTCCGGGGCGGCTGCGGCGGTGGACGGGGTGACCGAAGCGATCGCGAGGGCCAGCAGTGCGGCACCGGCGGTACGGGGGAGGGGCATGGGTTCTCCGTGGTGTGGGAGGGAACGCGGCCGGCGCACGGCTGCCGCGCGAGGCGGACGGCCGTGACCACGCCCAACCTCCCGCCCCGGCGCGCCTGCGTCATCGGCGAAATGACCCGTCCCCCGGCGAGCTGCTACGGCGCTGCCCTCGGCCTCGCGGCCTGCACCGCCCAGCACCCTCCCGGAGCCGCCAGAACCCCGTCAGCCGGCGGACTCGCCCGCGTGGGGGCTCAGCGCACCCGCTCCGACCAGGATGAACAGCACGATGCCTGCACCGGGCGGTGCAGGGCGCGGACCCGATCGATGGAGGCAGTCAGACGTCGCATCTCCTCCGCCGCCGTCCAAAGCCACTTCATGGAGCGGACCCACCGTCTCCGGCTCAGGGCCGTCGGCCACCAGAGCTTGAGGGGCGACGCCCAGCGCCTCAGCGATCGAGACCAGGTCGTTGACTGTGATGCGGCGCCTGCCGACTTCCATCGACCAACGGCGTTGGCCCCTTCGAACCGAGGCGGTCGGCAAGGTCGCGCTGGCTGCGGATCGACTTCACGTTCGCGGCAACCCGCTGCTCGGGGGTGATCGGCAGCCCGGTGGTGGGGATGGTGATGCGGCGCCTCCAGCAAGGGCGTTGGCAGGGGCGGCGACGGGTTGCGTAGCGACCATCCTCAGGGCCATCCGCCCAGCTGTGCTCCTCGCGATGTCGATCCTCATGACACAGCGCACCCGCATGGTGATCCACGAGCAAGGACGCGAGAGGGCGGGGGAGTAGTAGCCAGTACGGGCGTTACTCGATCGTGCCGGCGAACTCCGGGAACGCGTCGAAGCCGTCATCGCTTGTCCGCTGCACCGTGACGACAATGTCCTTCCCGTACCGCTTCTCCAGGGCATTGTCGTCGGTCTTCACCGCAGACACCCCCGGAGCCAGCCTGCCCTCCAACGGGGCGCTGCCCTTCTCGAACGTCGAGTTGGACGCGGTGCCGCCGTTCGTCGCACCGTCCACGAGGATCGAGATGTAGCTCAGGTTGATGGTCTGGCGGCTCTTGTTGTCGAGCTTCAACTGGACCCGGAACTCAGTGTTCTTCGGGTCCGGCTCCTCGTATTCACCCCAGTCCGAGAACACAGCCGCTTCCACGACGGTGACCTCCAGGCCGTCCTCCCACGCGTAGGGCTTCCCGAACTCCAGGCCAGTACTCGGCCCGCCATCCCCGCCGGTCCCCGCGTCCTCACCCGAGCAGGCCTCCACCCAGTCCGCCTGGCTTAGCGACTTGTCGGAACAGTCGACCTCATGCACCGGGGTCGACGCCTTCACCGCGGACTTCGGTGCGACCGGCTTATCAGCACCACCGCAGGCCGCAAGCGAACAGGCGAGCAACAGGGTGACGGCAGCAGTGGTACGGGTGCGCATCAGCAACTCTCCTCGAACTTCACCGCAGTGAACTCGACAGGCTGACCGTTCAACGCAGTCCCAGGCGAGGGCGACTGGGTGCACACCTGCCAGTTGCTCTCCAGCAGAACCATGCGCCCTTCCGCGGCATCGGTCGTTGTGATCGACGTACCTGCGTCCAGGGCGCCGCGGGCCGCCTTGACCGACTTCCCGACGAGGTTCGGCATCGACGCTCCCGCCTTCTGGGGGGCTTTGGCGTCGTTCGAGGGGCAGGCCTCCTCAAGCTTGACTGTGCCGAAGACCAGCTCGGTATCGGTCGGTACCGTCTTGCCTGCCTTGACGCTCTGGGAGCAGACCTTCCAAATTCGGTCCAGGGCCTGAAGCCTGTCGCGGCCAGCACTGTCGTGGGACGTGAGCAGGTAGAAGCCTTCCGCCTGCGCCTTGTCCTGTGCGGACTGCAGGCCCATGCCAACGAAGTTGAGAACGGCCTTCGACTCGACGGGCTCCTCTTCCTTCTCGGACGGCGCCGTGGAAGGGGTGGGAGTGCTCGGCTCGGTGGTCGCCGGCGCGGCAGGCTTCGAGTCGGTGGTCGTCGCTGGTTCGCAGCCGACGAGAGTGCCTGCGGCAAGGCAGGCGAGAGCGGCGATCAGAGTGCGGGTGTTCAAGTTGTCCCCCAAGAGCGTTTCGTGAGGGCATGACCGTAGCCGGGCGCTATGCCGCGGGGGAGCGGGATGTTCCGGTGGTGACGGAGTTGTGACCAAACGGTGGGGGCGTAGTGTACGAGCCCTGCCACAGGATGGGGCGCCGCTCACCCAACTCGCGTACTCTGTAAGCGGCGCGGGGCCAAACGAACGGACCAACCATGTTCAAGATCCCCGACCGTGTCGCAGACCTCTTCGGTGACCACCGCATCCGGGACGAGTTCGAGCAGGCACTTAGGGCCGCCGACAGTTTCTATCAAGGCCAGCGCATTTACCTCGACGACGGACCCTTCTCCGGAGCCGTCCAGGTCGTGTATCAGACGCTCGAAGACATCGACCTCGCCGAGGTTCCAGAAGGTGATCGCAGCATGGTCGCAGGCGTGCGGGCTCTGGCGCGCCAGTTGAAGCTGTCGGGCTACGCCATGGGGCTGGCGCGCGATGCCGATGAGCGCGTGCGCGACGATTGGCGGGAGCTGCTGGCCTTCACGCGCACTGGGCTCGACGGCTGGGATGCGCAAGCGGACCATGACGGTCCGGTCTTGTGTGCGCAGTGGATCGTCGACCCCTGCGAGTACTACATGTCTGGAGCCGGGTCGGCCGAGGATAGGGACGACTGCTCCGCCGCCCTCCGCCAGCTTGCCACGCACTTCTCCGGGAACTCCGGCTTCCGCCCGGAGTGGGCCCTGCGGGTCAAGGAGTAGCAAAGCGCAGGAGGCCGGAGCACCCATGAGTGCCTCCTGCGCCTACTTCTCTCTGAATGGAGCCGGCCCGCTCCCCTGGATCTCTGCGCTTCCGGAGCCGGCGCCACCTGACGTCGCAATGAACTGCCCTCGCGCCCGTCCGGCACCGTAGCGTCGCAGGACCGTCATCGAACCAGCCGACGGACGGATCGGCTTTGAGTGAACCGGCCCACGGCCGCAGGCCGATGCCATCCGGAGCTGCGAGGGCCCCCTCAGCCGGCGGACTCGCCCGCGTGCGGGCTCAGCGCACCCGCTCCGACCAGGATGAACAGCACGATGCCCAGGATCACGCGGTAGATGACGAACGGCATGAAACTCTTCGTCGTGATGAACTTCATGAACCAGGCGATGACGACATAACCGACGGCGAACGCGATGATCGTCGCGAAGATCGTCGGCCCCCAGGAGACATGCCCCTCGCCCGCGTCCTTCAGCTCGAACGCGCCCGAGGCCAGCACCGCCGGGATCGCCAGCAGGAAGGAGTAGCGAGCGGCCGCCTCACGGGTGTACCCCATGAGCAGGCCGCCGCTGATCGTCGCGCCCGAGCGGGAGACACCCGGGATCAGGGCCATCGCCTGGCAGACGCCGAAGATCAGGCCGTCCCTGACGCCCAGTTCCTTCAGGGACTTGCGCTCCTTGATGGCCCGGTGCTTGCCGCCGGTCTCGTCGCGGGCCGCGAGCCGGTCCGCGATGCCGAGGACGATGCCCATGACGATCAGCGTGGTCGCGATCAGGCGCAGATCACGGAACGGGCCCTCGATCTGGTCCTTGAAGGTCACCCCGAGCACACCGATGGGGATCGATCCGATGATCACCAGCCAGCCCATCTGGGCGTCATGGTCGCCGCGCATCGAGGAATTGGTCAGAGAGCGGAACCAGGCCGAGATGATCCGGGCGATGTCCTTGCGGAAGTAGATGAGGACCGCGGCCTCCGTGCCGATCTGCGTGATCGCGGTGAACGCGGCGCCCGGGTCGTGCCAGCCCGCGAACGCCGCGGTCAGCCGCAGATGCGCGCTGGAGGAGATCGGCAGGAACTCGGTCAGTCCCTGAACGAGGCCCAGGACGAATGATTCGAACCAGCTCATGGGGCTTAGGCCATCCCGGAGGTACTCATGCAACGGCCGACGGACGCGAAGGCCGTCGGCGGCGTGCGGATGCGGTCAGAAAAGGGGACGGGACGCCACGGCCCCGGACATCCTCTGTCGGTTGCGCGCAGCGTATCGCCTACAGGTGAACGGACTCCCGACTGCCCCTGGCTACGCCGCGTCTCCCGCCCCGGGCGACGGCGCACCGTCCGTGCCGCCCAGCTTGTGCCGCCTGCGCCAGGCCACGAGCGCCGCACCCGCCCCGGACAGCACGATGAAGCCCATCGCGGCCAGGAACACCGGCGACGTGGGGGAGGAGGCCGAGCTGCCCGCGATGACGTACGCGGCCGTGTTCGGGATCGAGCCGAGCCCGGTGGCCAGCAGGAACGGCGGATAGCCCATGCGGGAGGTCGCCGCGCAGTAATTGGCCGCGGCGAACGGCACCCCGGGGAAGAGCCGCAGCGCCAGCATCGACCTGAACCCGTGACGGCTCAGCAGACCGTCCGCCGCCTTGAGGTACTTGCCGCGCAACAGGGTCCGGAGTGCGTCCTGCCCCAGCACTCTGCCGAGCAGGAAGGAGACGCCTGCACCGAGGACGGTTCCGGCCAGAGCCGCAGCGAGTCCGGCCTGGGCGCCGAACAGCGCACCGGCGGCCAGGTTGAGCAGTGGACGCGGTACGAAGGCCACGGTGCACACGCCGTACGCGAGCCCGAACAGCATCGCCGCGGCGGAACCCGTGAGTTGCGGTGGCCAGCCGGAGGCCAGCAACCGCTGTGGTTCGAACAGCAGCATGGTGGTCGCGGCGGCCAGCAGGACCGCCACGAGCAGGGAGAACCGGGACCAGGGGGACAGCAGCGCCCTCGTACAGCGCACTGCGAGGCCACCGGAGGGCCGTGTTGCGGGGACGGGGTCGAACATCTGGGGAGCCTAACCGAAACAGGTGTGTGATCGCCGTAATGTCCGTGCGAGGGCGAGGAGTCACTCGTCACGCACTTTGCTCCCTCCGGGTGGTGACCCCGGGCCCGGCCGGCCCGGAACAAGGCGCGGTGGCCCCTGTTCCGCGCCGGCCGCGAGCGCTCCGGAGCACGGAACTCCCGTTCTCCGAGGTGCGGCAGGCCGCGGTCAGTCGCCGCGCGGACCCCGGAAGTCCACCGAGGTGACGAGGGCGTAGTCGAAGTAGATCGGGTCCCCCTCCTCGTCCATCGGGTATTCGAAGCTGCTCTCGTTGGACAGGATCACCTTGAGGCGGGGAAGTGTGTCCACACCGCCGTCGTTCTGCTCGACGGTGTGGCCCCGTTCCCCGAGGCGCTCCAGCAGCTCGTCGGCGGGAGTCCGGAAGACGTCGAGCCCGTCGAGGACGACCGCGACATCGGCGTCCTCGATCTGGAACCGATACATATGGATGTCGGTCAGCGCGCCCTTGGTGAAGCCGAGATTGAACACCGTCCGGGACTCCCCGTGCTCGCAGAGCACCTGTCCGGGCGCGTCGCCGTGGTCCGGGTCGGACGGTGCGAAGCCCAGTTCGCGTGCGGCCCCGACCGCCTCGTCGGCCGACATGCCGAGCCTGAGCGTGGCTACCCCGACCTCCGGGAGCAGTTCCAGAATCATCGCCATTCCTTCCGACCGTCCGATACGGCCGCCTGCTCCATGTAACCCACGACGCAACAGACCCGTACCCGTTCGCGCTGCGATCTTCCGATGATCGATCTTGCGTGTGACGCGCCGTCGGATCAACCGGTTCCCTCCACAGTGCGGCGCGGCAGGCGGGTCCGGGCGGCGCGAAAATCATTCGACGCCGTGCCGCCGCTCCGCCATGATCAGGGCATGTTCCGGTACGCCTTCCTCGCAGCGCAGTCCGCAGTCGCGGACGCGCCGAAGGCTGCCGTGAACCTCGCGGCCGCATGCGACGCAGCAGTCGCAGCAGCAACTGACGCAGCGTTCGCCGCTGCCGCAGCGCCCTTCGGCGGCGCCCGAAGCTGACCCTCCCCCGACAGTCCGGCGGACCCCGCAAGGGGAGGGTCGGCGGGGCCCTGGGGTCTTCTCTTCTCAGCTTCGAAATCCAAGGAACGAGCCATGCCCAAGACGGCATACGTGCGCACCAAGCCGCACCTCAACATCGGCACCATGGGCCACGTCGACCACGGCAAGACCACCCTGACCGCCGCCATCACCAAGGTGCTCAGCGACCGCGGCACCGGCACCTTCGTGCCGTTCGACCAGATCGACCGGGCCCCGGAGGAGGCCCAGCGCGGCATCACCATCAACATCGCGCACGTCGAGTACGAGACGGACACCCGCCACTACGCGCACGTCGACATGCCCGGACACGCCGACTACATCAAGAACATGGTCACCGGGGCGGCGCAGCTCGACGGGGCGATCCTCGTCGTCTCCGCGCTCGACGGCATCATGCCGCAGACCGCGGAGCACGTCCTGCTGGCCCGTCAGGTCGGCGTCGACCACATCGTCGTCGCCCTCAACAAGGCCGACGCCGGTGACCCCGAGCTCACCGACCTGGTCGAGCTGGAGGTCCGTGAGCTGCTCTCCGCGCACGGTTACGGCGGGGACACCGTGCCCGTCGTGCGGGTGTCGGGGCTCGGCGCGCTCCAGGGGGACCCACGCTGGACGGCGTCCATCGAGGGGCTCCTGGACGCGGTCGACACGTACGTACCGATGCCGGTGCGCTACACCGACGCGCCGTTCCTCCTGTCGGTGGAGAACGTGCTCACCATCACCGGCCGCGGCACCGTCGTCACCGGAGCCGTGGAGCGCGGGACGGTGCGCGTCGGGGACCGGGTGTCGGTGCTCGGCGCGGACGTCGAGACGGTCGTCACCGGTCTGGAGACCTTCGGGAAGCCGATGGAGTCCGCCGAGGCCGGCGACAACGTCGCGCTGCTGCTGCGTGGCGTCGAGCGCGACCGTGTCCGCCGCGGCCATGTGGTCGCGGCGCCCGGCAGTGTGACGCCGAGCAGGCGTTTCACCGCGCAGGTGTACGTCCTCTCGGCTCGGGAAGGGGGCCGGACCACCCCGGTAGCCACGGGATACCGGCCGCAGTTCTACATCCGTACGGCGGACGTCGTCGGTGACGTCGACCTCGGCGAGGCGGCGGTGGCACGGCCCGGCGACACGGTCACCATGACCGTCGAGCTCGGCCGTGACGTCCCCCTGGAGTCCGGCCTCGGCTTCGCGATCCGCGAGGGCGGCCGCACGGTCGGCGCCGGTACGGTCACCGGTCTGCTCTGACGGCCCGGGCGCGCCCGTCTCCCCACCCCGGGGAGGCGGGTCGCGCGCCGTGCATCAGACTGGGTGCCATGGCAGACACAGCTCTCGTACTGGGTGCCGGAGGCGTCACCGGCACCGCCTGGGAAACCGGCATTCTCCACGGCCTCGCCAAGGCGGGTGTCGACCTCTCCACCGCCGATCTGATCGTCGGAAGCTCGGCGGGGGCCATCGTCGGGGCGCAGCTCGCATTCGGCCTCGCCGGCATCGACGACCTCTACGAGCGGCAGTTGGCCTCCCCGGAGAACGAGAAGGGAGCGGCCGGCCGGCTCGGGCCCGTCACCATCCTGCGGTACGCGAGAGCAGTGCTCTCCTCCCGCACACCCGACGAGTACGGACGCAGACTGGGCGCCCTGGCCCGGGACAGCCGCCTCGCGGCGACCGCGGACGAACGGCGCGAGTCGATCGCGAGCAGGCTCCCGTCGCCCGAATGGCCCGAACGGCACCTGCTGATCACCGCCGTGGACGCGCTGACGGGCGCACTGCACACCTTCGACAGGACGGGCGCGGTCGCGCTCACCGACGCCGTCACCGCGAGCTGCGCGGTCCCGGCGGTCTGGCCCGTGGTCAGCGCCGGCGGCGGGAGCTGGATCGACGGGGGCGTGCACTCCCCGGCCAACGCCCACCTCGCTTCCGGTTACGGACGCGTCGTCGTGATCGCACCCACCGCGAGCGGCAACAAGGTGATCGCCTCCCCCCGCGCACAGGCCGCCGAACTGGAGGCCGCGGGCGCCCGCGTCGAGGTCATCACCCCGGACGCCGGCACCCGGAAGGCCATCGGCCGCAACTCCCTCGACCCCGCACGCCGGGCCGCGGCGGCCAGGGCCGGCCTCGCCCAGTCCGCCGCCCACACCGAGGCGGTCGCCGCGGTGTGGAACGGCTGACCCTGCGGGCGAGAGGAGCCGGCGCCCGTCACCACAGGGGCTCGGCGCCCGTCACAATGGAGGGGTGAACGAGCCGATACCCGTCATCCGCGACACCGACCGCGGCACCGCCAGGCTGCTGCCCGACGTCGACCGGGACCGGGCCTGGCTGCTCACGGTCGACGGGGCCCCGCAGTCCTACGTCGATCTCGACGCGCCGGAGCACCTCGAATTCGAGTACGTACGCCGGCTCGGCCATGTCGTGGACCGGGCGGGCGCACCGGGAACGCCGCTGGACGCCGTGCATCTCGGCGGCGGCGCGCTCACGCTGCCGCGGTACGTCGCGGCCACCCGCCCCGGCTCGCGGCAGCAGGTGGCCGAGGCGGACCGGGGGCTCGTCGACCTGGTCCGCGAGCACCTGCCGCTGCCCCGGGACACAGGCGTCACCGTGCACGGCACCGACGCCCGGGGCTGGCTGGAGGAGGCGCCGGAGGACTCCGCCGACCTGTTGATCGCCGATGTCTTCGGCGGGGCGCGGGTGCCCGCGCACCTGACCTCCGTGGAGTACGCGCGTGCCGCCGGACGCGTCCTGCGGAAGGACGGCGTCTACGCGGCCAACCTGGCCGACAGCGCTCCCTTCACCTTCCTGCGGTCGCAACTGGCCAACTTCGCGGAAGTCTTCGACGAGCTCGCCCTCATCGCCGAACCGGCCGTCCTGCGCGGCCGGCGCTTCGGGAACGCCGTGCTGCTCGCCTCCCGCGCCCCGATCGACATCGCGCCGCTCACCCGGCTGTGCGCCGCCGACGCGTTCCCCGCGCGGGTCGAGTACGGTGCGGCCCTCACCCGGTTCATGCGCGGCGCGAAGCCGGTGCGGGACAGCGAGGCCGTGGCCTCACCCGAGCCCCCGGACGGCGCCTTCAGCATCGGCTGACTCCCGGGACCGCTCCGGGACGCTGACCTGCTTCACCGAGGTGCGGCGCGTCAGATTCCTGACATCCGGGACGAACAGCACGCCCGCCGTCACCAGCACGATCAGAGCGGCACAGCCCCAGAGGGCCTGGCTGCGCCCGACGAGCGTCTCGACGGGGCCGGCCGCGGCCGTGGCCAGCGGCACCATCGCCACCGAGCCGAACCAGTCGTACGCCGCGACCCGGGAGAGCTTCTCCTCCGGGATCTCCTGGTGAAGGGCCGTCATCCAGGAGACCCCGAACACCTCGATGGCGACCCCGGTCACGAACATCACCGCGCAGAGGCCTGCCACCGGCAGCGGGATCGCCAGCCCCGCGGACGGCAGGGCCAGCGGGAACACACAGAGCGTCCCGGCCAGCAGCAGCCGCCTGGGTTTCCACCGCATCATCAGCAGCGCCCCGCCCAGCGTGCCGACCCCGAACGCCGCGAGAGCGAATCCCCAGGGGCGGGCACCCCCGAGCTCGTCCCGCGCCACGAGCGGTCCGTACACCGCCTCGGCGGCCCCGACGACGGCCACGACCACGGAGAACTGCAGCACGACGGCCCAGAGCCAGGGGCGCCCGACGACCTCCTGCCAGCCGTCACGGAGATCGGCGAGCAGCCCGCCGCCAGGTGCGCGCGCGGGGATGTGGCTCACGTCCAGGAAGCCCCGGAGGACACCGGCGACGGCGAACGCGGCGGCGTCGACCGCCAGCACCCAGCCCGGGTCCATGGCCGCGATCATGGCTCCGCCGAGTGCCGCGCCGCCGATCGCGGCGCCGTGCATCGACATCCGGAAGAAGGCGAAGGCGCGGGCCGCCTGTTCACCGCTGACGCTGGACATCAGCATGCCCTCGGCCGCCGGGCCGAAGAAGGCCTGCCCGGTGCCGCAGAGCGCCGTCAGCAGCATCATGTGCCAGAGCTCGGCGCCGCCGGTCAGCACCAGCCAGGCGAAAACCGCCTGCGAGACACAGTTGAGCGTGTTCGCGGCCACCATCACCCGGTGACGCGGCAGCCGGTCCGCCACCGCTCCGCCGATCAGCAGGAAGAGCACCAGCGGCGCCGTACGCGCGGCCGCGACCAGGCCGACGTCGCCGCCGTCGCCGCCCGACTCCAGAACCGCGAACGCCGCCGCGATCAGAGCGCCGTTGGTGCCCAGGCTCGTGATGATCGCGGCGGCGGTCAGCAGACCGAAATTGCGGCCTTCCGGCAGGGAGCGGAGGGCGGGGGACGGTGAGGGGGCGGCGGAAGTCACCAAGGGACTATCCCCGGCCCGTCCCCCTCCCGCCAAATGGATCGTCCCGGCGGTGTGCGCCGGAGGCTCAGGACGCGGTCTCCGCGCCCTCCGCCAGACGCACGGTGCTGAGGATCTTCTGGATGGTGGCGTCCGGGAGTTCGTCGTCGATCCCCGCGTTCGCGTAGAGGATCCAGGACGAGTACTCGTCCTTGGCGTTCTTGAAGGTGAACGCGATCGACTTGCCGTCGGTGTCGCACTTGTTCTTGTTGGCCAGCCCCGTGGCGGTGGCCGTCACGACGCTGCCCGAGAGGCCCGACTTGGTCGTGTACGGCTTGGGCTTGCCGATCTTCACCTTGTCCTTCGGGTCCTCCTGCGCATAGGCGGCCCAGACCCAGTTGGCGGCCTCGTTCGTGGCCGCCTCGTCCGTGTTCTTGGCGCCCTGCCCGCCCTTGGTGCCGACGCCGGCCAGGCTGGTGTCGTCCGTGGTGCCGTCCTTGTCCGGGTCGTCGGTGCACCACTTGGTCTTGTAGTGCGCGGGCGCGGAGAAGCCGACCGCCGGAGGACCCGTGGGGTTCTTCACGTCCTCGAAGCCCGAGATCACGCCGGTGCCCGAGACCTCCCAGTCGCCGGGCACGTCGAACTGCGTGCCCCACTTGGGGTTGGTCACGACCTTCCAGCCCGGAACCGTGGGCGCCGCGTCCTCGCCGCCCCGCGGGTTGGCCGCGGGGGAGGACGACGCCGACTCGGACGCCTTCGCGGACGGCGACGAGGACGCCTTGCCGCCGGCCACGTCCGAGCCGCCCTTGTCGTCGTCCTTGTTCATCACGACGACACCGGTGACGACCGCCGCGACGACGACCGCGGTGGCCGCGACCACGGCGACGATGGTCGTCTTCTTCTTGTCGTCCGGCCGGGGCCCGCCCGGCCCGCCCGGTACGGCGTACTGCGGCACCGTGGGCTGCTGGTACGGGTTGGGCTGCGGATAGCCCGGCTGACCCTGCTGTTGGTATCCCGGCTGCTGATAGGGATTCGGCTGTTGGTACCCCGGCTGCTGGTACGGGTTCTGATTCTGGTCCTGCGGGTTCTGCTCGCCCCCGGGCGGCTGCTGTCCTGGCCACATGGCCAGTAACCATAGAGGGGCGGGGAGCCCTCTGCCACGGGCGCCCCTGTGAGGGGATGGTCAAAGAGTGCTACCCGCTAGTAACATCGCGGCCATGAGCACAGAAGAGATGACAGTCGGCGACATCCTGTCCGCGAGCGTCCCGATGGTCCGGACCCTCGGCATCACGTACCTCGAGACGACCGCGGAGCGCGCTGTCCTCTCGCTCCCCGACCGGGCCGAATACCACAACCACCTCGGCGGCCCCCACGCCGGAGCGATGTTCACGCTCGCCGAGTCGGCGAGCGGCGCGATCGTCGTCGCCGCGTTCGGCGACCAGATGGCCCGGGCCGTGCCGCTGCCCGTCACCACGGAGATGGCCTTCAGGAAGGTGGCCATGGGCGAACTCACCGCGACGGCGGTGCTGGGCCGCCCGGCGGCCGAGGTCGTCGCCGAACTCGACGAGGGGAAGCGCCCGGAGTTTCCCGTGAGTGTCGAGATCCGGCGCGCCGACGGCGCCGTCACCAGCGAGATGAGCGTGGTCTGGACACTGCGTCCGAACCGCTGACCGCCGCCGGGCCCCCGCACGCCCCGGTCGGGGGCCGCGGGGGCCGCTCCGGCCGTCCGGCCCGGTAGGCTGCCCGCCGTGCACCACCCGTGGGTGCACGGCCGCAGATCTCTTACGGGAAGGACCCCGCGTTGCACGTCCAGGAGTGGCTCGAGACCGTCCCCGCGGTCAGCATTTACCTCCTGGTGGGGGTCGTCATCGGACTCGAGAGTCTGGGCATTCCGCTGCCCGGCGAGATCATCCTCGTGAGTTCGGCGCTCCTCGCCTCCCAGCACGGCGACATCGACCCCGTGGTGCTCGGCGCCTGTGCGTCCGCCGGAGCGATCATCGGCGACTCCATCGGGTATGCCATCGGCCGCAAGGGAGGGCGACCCCTGCTCGCCTGGCTCGGCGGAAAGTTCCCCAAGCACTTCGGGGCGCCCCAGATCGCCATGGCGGAGCGGTCGTTCGAGAAGTGGGGCATGTGGGCGGTCTTCTTCGGCCGCTTCGTCGCCCTGCTGCGGATCTTCGCGGGACCGCTGGCCGGTGTCCTGCACATGCCGTACTGGAAGTTCCTCGTCGCCAACGTGCTCGGCGGAATCGTCTGGGCCGGCGGTACCACGGCCGTCATCTACTCGGTGGGCGTCGTCGCCGAGGCGTGGCTCAAGCGCTTCTCGTGGCTGGGACTGCTGGCCGCCGTGCTGATCGGCCTGGTCTCGATGCTGGTGCTGAAGAGCCGCGCCAAGAAGGCCGCGGAGCAGGCCGACCACCCGGTGCCGGCACCCGACCCGGACCCGGTCCCGGCCGACTGACCTGGCGTGGGCCCCTCGCGGGGCCCGCCGCCGTCAGTCCTCCTGGTGCGCCGCGCGGTGGGCCTTCGCCAGCTCCACGTAACCTGCCGCGTTGAAGGCGATGCCCTCGCGTTCCTCGGCGGTCAGCTCCCGCCTGACCTTCGCGGGCACCCCGGCGACGAGGGATCCCGGCGGCACCCGCATCCCCTGCGGCACGAGTGCCTGTGCGGCGATCAGGGAACCCGCTCCGATGTGTGCGCCGTTGAGCACGGTGGCACCCATGCCGACCAAAACGTCGTCCTCGATGACGCAGCCGTGGAGTACGGCGTTGTGACCGACGGAGACCCTCGCGCCCACCGTCAGCGGGAAGCCGGGGTCCGTGTGCACGCTGCAGTTGTCCTGGATGTTGCTGTCCGGGCCGAGGGAGATCGGGCCGGCGTCGGCGCGCAGCACCGCGTGGTACCAGACGCTGGAGCCCGCGGCCATCGACACATCGCCGATCACGACGGAGGTCGGGGCGAGGAAGGCGGCCGGATCGATGTCCGGCTCCCTGCCGCCGATACCGGTGACCAATGCCTGCAATGCCATCGCCTGCTCCTCCGGTGGGGTGTGGTGCGTCGGGGCCCCTTGCTCCGCACGAACCGTAATGGACGGTCCCGGCGCCCCGGACAGGTGGGGTGAACATCACAGCCCGTCGCGCGGACCCGCTCCGCCCGGGCGGACTACCGTGAGCGGGTGCCGAAGAACCGGAACTCGTTCTCCTCCCTGGCCCTCCGGCGGCGTGGCCTCGCGTCCCGCGCCGTCCATCGCGTCTGGGCCTGGGTGCAGGAGACCGGAGCGGTCACCGCGCAGCACCCCGGGCGCCTCCGGTTCCGCCGTATCGGCACGGGAACCCGGCTCGCCTTCCCGCAGGGCACCGTCTTCGGGGAGCCGTGGATCGAACTGGGCGACCACTGCATCATCGGTGAACAGGTGACGCTCACAGCCGGCCTGATGCCCGATCTGGATCTGGGGACCGAGACCGTCCTGACCCTGGGCGACGGTGTGGTGCTGGGCCGGGGCAGTCATGTCATCGCCGACACCAGCGTCTCGATCGGCTCGGACACCTACTGCGGTCCGTACGTCTACATCACCTCCACCAACCACAGTTACGACGATCCCCACGAGCCGGTCGGCAAGCAGTGGCCGCGCATGGAGCCGGTCGAGATCGGGCCGGGCTGCTGGATCGGCACCGGGGCGGTGATCCTCCCGGGGGCCAGGCTCGGCCGCAACGTGGTGGTCGCGGCAGGAGCCGTCGTACGCGGAGAGGTCCCCGACCGTGCGGTGGTGGCGGGCGCGCCCGCCCGGGTGGTGCGGAGCTGGGATCCGGAGAAGGGCTGGCAGCCGCCGCTGCGTACTCCCGCGCCGGTGCCGATCCCCGACGGGGTCACGTCCGAGCAACTGGCCGCTGTGGCGCTGCTGCTGGATGACGTGGCCGAGGGGGCCTGACTCCCTCCGCTCCCGCCCGCCCTCTCCCGGGAGCCCCTCAGCCTGTCGCCAGCAGGAGTGTTCCGAGCAGGGCCAGCCCCGCGCCCGCCGCCTGGACCCCGCGCAGTCGCTCACCCAGCACGCCTCGCGCCGCGAGCGCCGTCACCACCGGATACAGCGAGGCCAGGACGGCGGCCACGGTCACCGGGCCGTGCTGGGCGGCGATCGCATACGTGCCGTTGGCCGCGACATCGGCGAGCCCGACGAAGGCCAGCGCGGGGAGCGCGGCCCGGACGACGGCCGCCCCGCCGTCCTCGGGCAGCGCGCGGCCGCCCCGGCGTACGGAGACGTACAGGGCCGTTCCGCCGACCGCGATGTTCGTGAGCCGCTGGACGAAGAGGGCGAGGAAGAGACCGGTCACGGTGGTGGAGGCCTCCGCGATCAGGGCCATCACCGCACCGAAGCCGAAAGCGGCCAGCAGGGTCAGTACGACCGTCTGGCGCTGCACCGGCGCACCGCGCAGCTGCGGCCCACCGGCCATGACGACCCCGGCCACGGCGACCGCGACCCCGGCGAACTGCAGCAGCCCGGGCCGCTCGCCGACCAGCAGCCCCACTCCCACCGGGACCGCCACTCCGAGGGAGCCGAGCGGGGAGACCACGCCCATCGGGCCCAGCGCCAGGGCCTTGTAGAAGCTCAGCATCGCGACCGGGCCGACGGCCCCCGCCGCGACCGCGAACCAGAGGCGGCCGCCGGCCTCGCTCCAGCCGCCGGTCGCGATCACGAGGGTCCCGAGGACGACGGCGGCGATGCACTGCGACACGACGACCACGGTGAGGGCAGGCGTGCGCCGGGTCAGCAGGCCGCCGCCGAAATCGGCCAACCCCCACAGCAGGCTCGTGGCCAGGGCGAACAGTGCTGTCATCGGGCGCCTCGCAGTACAGTCTGGTGGTCCGGTGGGGACACCACACGGTAGTGCAGTATCTTCGACTCTGTCATCCAGAATATTGGACGGAATGTGTCTGACCTCGATCAGCTGACGCAGTCGCTCGCCCGCAACCTCAAGCGCTGGCGGGGCGAGCGCGGTTTCACCCTGGACGCTCTCGCGGCACGGGCGGGGGTCAGCCGCGGCATGATCATCCAGATCGAGCAGGCCCGTACGAACCCGAGCGTCGGCACCACGGTCAAGCTGGCCGACGCGCTGGGCGTCAGCATCACCACCCTGCTCGACTACGAGCAGGGGTCGCAGGTACGGCTGGTGCCGGAGGACCAGGCCGTGCGCATGTGGTCGACGGAGGCGGGCAGCTCGACCACGCTCCTGGTGGGCACGGAGGCCGGGGGACCGATCGAACTCTGGTCCTGGCACCTGATGCCCGGCGACAGCAGCGCCTCCGATCCGCACCCCGAGGGGACGGTGGAGCTCCTGCACGTCACGACGGGCGAACTGACCCTGGTCGTCGACGGTGAGGCCCATGTGGTGCCCGCCGGCACCTCCGCGACGTTCGAGGCGCACGTGCCGCACAGCTACCGCAACGACGGTCCCGAGCCGGTCGACCTGACCATGGCGGTCTCGATCCCGCCGGTCCGCCGAGAGGGCAAGTGAGCAGCACATGAGGGCTGTTAGCGTGAGCGGCATGCGCTCACTCCTGGCAATCTTCAGCGATGCCGCCCCCGCCGCCGACCGGCTGGACCTGCTCGTCCCTCCCGTCGCGGCAGCGGTGGAGACCGGCTGGGGCGGCATCCCGGCCGAGTCGGTCCTCCACGTCGACACCGACCCCGAGATCGCCGACACCGCCGTGTTCGCCGAGCGCTACGGCCCCGAGCTGCTCGACACGTCGGCCAACTGCGTGGTGGTTGCGGGCAAGCGGGGCGGTGACACGACCCTCGCCGCGTGTGTGGTGCTGTCGCGTGCCCGGGTCGACGTGAACGGAGTGGTGCGCAAGCACCTCGGGACCCGTAAGGCGTCCTTCGCCCCGATGGACGTGGCCGTGGGCGAGACAGGCATGGAGTACGGAGGGATCACCCCCATCGGCCTCCCGGCGGCCTGGCCACTCCTGGTCGACCCCGCGGTGGCGGACGAGGAGTGGGTCCTGATCGGCAGCGGCAGCCGCCGCGGCAAGCTGATCGTCCCGGGCAAGGCACTGGCCGCCCTGCCGGGAGCACTCGTGCTGGAGGGCCTCGGCGTTTGAGAGAGCGACGGCCGACGGGGACGCTCAACAGCCGCTGGGCCGACGGTCCCTGAGCCATTCCGCAGCGAAGTCCACAGCCGCGCGGAGAGGGAACAGGTGGCTCCGCGCCGCCCCCACCCGCCCGTTGCCGGCCACTCCGGCCCGCGCACGGACGAAGTCGGCCCCGAGTGCGGCGAAGTCGCTGTCGTCCAGAGCGATGTCCTCGTACTCCCACCAGCGGCGTCCGCCCTCCGACGCCACCACGCAGCGGTAGAGACGGCGGGGCGGCGCGGGGCGGCGGTACTCCGCCAGGTGGAAGGCGGTGCAGCTGTCGAAGCCCGTGCCCAGCAGCAGGACCTGTGCGTCCGCCTCGTACAGCCGGGCGAGGGGGGAGTCCTCGCCCAGGTGGCAGTCCTGGCGGTGGCCCGACAGCAGCTCCTCCGCGGCCGGGCCGAGGGCGGCGAACGAGGTCTGCGGATGGGTGCTGCGCAGTGCGCCCGGGGCCAGCCGCACCCACTCGGCGAGCGCGCCCATGCCAGGTGCCGGAGACGTCGCCGGGTCGAACGCAGGCATCGACGCACGCACCTCGGCGCGGGCCTCGTCGCTCAGGCCGCGGACCCGGTCGAGGTAGGAGCGCGAGGTGTCGGAATTCTCCGGGGTGAAGGCAGGGACGACCAGCGTCCCGTCCGGGCCCAGAGTCCGGCGCAGCGCATCGGCCATGCCTTCCGCGTCACCGCCCGCGGAGCGCATCGAGGCATGCGCCAGCAGGACGCCGCCCCGCCGCACGCCGAGCTCGTACAGCTGGGTGGCGGCGCGCTCACCGCCGAGGAGGAGATGCTGTGTCACAGCGCACATTCTCCCCGCCGGAGGCCTCCCACGACACCACGCCTCCGCACGGCGGGCGCCGGGCGCGCCGGAGGCGGCCCCGAGGCAGGCTTCAGCGGCGAGGGTCCAGGCGGGGTATCTCGATCGCGGGGCAGCGGTCCATCACCATGGCGAGACCGGCGGCGCGCGTGCGGGCGTACGCCTCCTCGTCGATCACGCCGAGCTGGAACCAGACCGCCTTCGCGCCCACCGCAACCGCCTCGTCGGCGACACCGCCCGCCAGGTCGCTGTTGACGAAGACATCCACCACGTCGACGGGGAAGGGTATGTCCGCCAGCGAGGCGTATCCCTGTTCGCCGTGGACCGGCTCCGCCTTGGGGTGGACGGGCACCACCCTCTTGCCGAAGCGTTTGAGGACCTCCGCCACCCCGTAGGCCGCGCGGGAGCGGTTGGTGGACAGGCCGACCACCGCCCACGTGTCACCCGTGTCCTGGAGAATCCTGCGAACCGTCTCGTCGTCTGCGTACATGCCCGGACAACGGACGGTCCCGCCGGACCATTCCCCACGGGAGGGTGAAAGTGCGGGGCGGCCCGGCGCATAGGGTGGTCCGATGCAGGAGCAGTACCGGACAATCGCCCGCGCGGGCGTGCACGAGACCGAGGTCAGCCGATCGCGCTTCCTCTGCGCGCTCGCCCCCGCCGCCACCGAGCAGGAGGCGCAGGAGTTCATCGCGCGCGTCCGCAAGGAACACCCCACCGCCAACCACAACTGCTTCGCCTACGTCATCGGCGCCGACGCCTCCGTGCAGAAGGCCGGTGACGACGGGGAGCCCGGTGGGACGGCGGGCGTCCCCATGCTGCAGATGCTCATGCGCAGGGAGGTGCGGTACGCCGTCGCCGTGGTCACCCGCTACTTCGGCGGCGTCAAGCTCGGAGCGGGCGGACTGATCCGGGCGTACGGAGGGGCGGTCGGCGAAGCGCTCGACGCGCTGGGCACGACCACCCGCCGCCGGTTCCGCCTCGCCACCGTCACCGTCGACCACCAGCGGGCGGGCAAGCTGGAGAACGATCTGCGGGCCACCGGAGTGGACGTCCGCGACGTGGCCTACGCGGAGGCCGTGACCATCGCCGTCGGGGTGCCGGACGCCGACGTCGACGGCTTCAGGGCATGGCTGGCCGACGCCACCGCGGGCTCCGCGACGCTCGAACTGGGTGGTGAGGCGTACGGGGACGTCCCGGGCGGATGAGGGGTCCGGGACCGCGCGGCATTAGCGTGGTCGGGCCGGCCGCGGAAATCCGCGGCGGGCGGAGTGCGGACCGGTCCGGTCCCGGGGGCGGAGGAAGTGGAACATGCGGGTCGGAGCAGTCGGAGTGATGCCATGAGAATTCTGCACACCTCGGACTGGCATCTGGGGCGCTCCTTCCACCGCGTCTCCATGCTCGACGCCCAGGCCGCCTATCTCGACCACCTCGTCGGGACGGTGCGCGAGCACTCCGTCGACGTGGTCGTCGTGGCGGGCGACGTCTACGACAGGGCCGTGCCGCCGCTCCCGGCGGTCCAGCTCTTCGACGACGCACTGCACCGGCTCGCCGCCGCCGGCGTACCGACCGTCATGATCTCCGGGAACCACGACTCGGCCCGCAGGCTCGGCGTCGGCGCGGGGCTGATCGCCCGGGCCGGGATCCATCTGCGCACCGACCCCGCCGACTGCGCCACCCCGGTCGTGCTGCGCGACACGCACGGCGACGTGGCGTTCTACGGCCTCCCCTATCTGGAGCCCGCACTCGTCAAGGACAGCCTGGGTGCCTCGAAGGCGGGGCACGAAGCCGTCCTGACCGCGGCGATGGACCGGGTGCGGACCGACCTCGCCGCCCGGCCGGACGGTACCCGGTCCGTGGTTCTCGCCCACGCGTTCGTGGCGGGCGGCGAACCCAGCGACAGCGAACGCGACATCACCGTCGGCGGTGTCGCCGCCGTCCCCGCAGGAGTCTTCGACGGCGTCGACTACGTCGCACTCGGCCACCTGCACGGCTGTCAGACGGTCACGGAGCGCGTGCGCTACTCGGGCTCGCCTCTCGCCTACTCCTTCTCCGAGCACACGCACCGCAAGACGATGTGGCTCATCGACCTCGGTCCCGGCGGGGACCTGGCCGCCGAGCGCGTCGACTGCCCGGCGCCGCGCCCGCTGGCACGGCTGCGCGGACGCCTCGGCCCGCTGCTCGAGGATCCGGCCCTCGACCGGCACCGGGAGTCCTGGGTGGAGGCCACGCTCACGGACCCGGCGCGGCCGGACGAGCCGATGGCCCGCCTGACGGAGCGCTTCCCGCACACCCTCAGCCTGGTCTTCGACCCCGAGCGCCCCCCTCAGGACCCCCTCGCTTCGTATGCCCAGCGGCTGCGGGGGCGTGACGACCAGCAGGTGGCGGAGGACTTCGTGGCCCATGTACGCGGCGGAAGCGGACCCAGCGCACACGAGCGGACGGTGCTGCGCGCCGTCTTCGACGACGTACGGGTGGGCGACGGAGTGGACGAGGTGTCCCGTTGAGGCTGCACAAGCTCACCCTGACCGCGTTCGGACCCTTCGGCGCCCCTCAGGAGGTCGACTTCGACGCACTGTCCTCGGCCGGGATCTTCCTGCTGCACGGCCCCACCGGCGCGGGCAAGACCTCCGTTCTCGACGCCGTCTGCTACGGCCTGTACGGGGCGGTGCCCGGCGCCCGGCAGAGCCCCGGCACCTCGCTGCGCAGTGACCACGCCCCGGTGGACCTGCCGACCGAGGTGTGCCTGGAGCTGACCGTCGGAGGACGCCGCCTGGAGATCACCAGGCGGCCCGCCCAGCCCCGCCCCAAGAAGAGGGGCGGCGGCTTCACGACCGAGAAGGCGCAGAGCTGGCTGCGCGAGTACGACCCGGAACACGGCTGGAAGGCTCTCAGCCGCTCCCACCAGGAGATCGGCGAGGAGATCGGCGGCCTCATCGGGATGAGCCGGGATCAGTTCTGCCAGGTGGTACTCCTGCCGCAGGGGGACTTCGCGCGGTTCCTGCGGGCCGACGCCGAAGCGCGCGGAAAGCTGCTCGGCCGGCTCTTCGACACCCGCCGCTTCGCCGCCGTCGAGGAGCGCCTGGCCGAACTGCGACGGGCGGCCGAAGCCCGGGTCAAGACGGGGGACGAGCAGATCCTCGCCCTGGCCCAGCGCATCGCCCAGGCGGCCGGTCCGGCGGCGGACGAGATTCCGCTGCCGGACGCGAGGCCGGGCGAGCCGGGCCTCGCCGAAGGGGTCCTGGAGTGGGCCGCCGTCGCGCGCAGCGGAGCCGGTGAACGGACCGACATCGCCCGGTGCGTCCTGGCCGGGGCCGAGGCCCGGGCCGCCGCCGCGCGCCGCGCACTCGAAGCCGAGCGTGAACTCGCCCGGCTCCAGCAGCGCTACGAGGAGACCCGGCGCCGTGCCGCAGGGCTGGAGGACCGCCGCGCGGAACGCGACCGCTGCCACGAACAGCTGGCCCAAGCGCGCAAGGCGGACCTGGTCGCGCCGGCGCTCGACCTGCGCGACGAGGCGGAGCGGGCCCATCGCACGGCTGTCGGGGCTCGCGAGCGGACCCGCGCGACGCTGCCTCCCGAACTGGCCGAAGCGGGCTTCGAGCAGCTGTCCGGCACGGAACGCGGACTGCGGGCGGAGCTGGGCGCGCTCGACGCCGCACGCCGGGCCGAGCGGCGCAGCCGGGAGATCGACGCCGAACGCTCCGGCCTGGAGAGGCAGTCCCGCTCCGACGACGAACTGGTCCAGGAGGCGGCGCAGTGGCTGGCCGGATGGAACGCCACCCACCGGAGCCTCAGGGAGCGCGTCGAGACGGCTCAGGAGGCCGCGACCCGCGCGGAACAGCTGGCCGGCCGCCTCGACCCCGCGCGCAGGAGGCTGGAGGCGGCACGCCGCCGTGACGCCCTCGGCGTCCGGGAGCGGACCGCGGCGGCGGCCCTGACCGCGGCCCGCGAGCGTGCCGTGGAGGCGCACGAGAAGTGGCTGGCGCTGCGGGAGCAGCGGCTGCGGGGCATCGCGGCGGAACTGGCGGCTCAGCTCGTCGAAGGCGTCGCCTGTACGGTGTGCGGCTCGGCGGAGCACCCGGATCCGGCCCGCGCGGAGGCCGGCCACGTGGACCGGGCCACGGAGGAGGCGGCGCTCGCCGCCCACCAGCGGGCGGACCGGGACCGCGCCGAGGCGGAGAACGAGCTCGGGGTGGTGCGCGAACGCCTCGCCGCGGCCCGGGCGGAGGCGGCGGACCCGGAGGACGTGCACGGGGCCACGGGGCAGGCCGGCCGGTCCCACGCCTCCGTGGCCGCACTGCAGGACGTCGTCGACCGGCTGAGCCGTGAGCACGCGGACGCGCACCGCCTGGCCGCGGGGACGCACGCGGCGCGGGAAGCACTCGCCGCCGCCGAGCGTGAGCACCTCGGCCGCATCGAGGACCAGCAGCGGGCCGAGCGGCGTGGAGCCGCCCGCACCTCGCAGCGGGAGGCGCTGGACCGTGAACAGTCCGCTTTGGAAGCCGAGTTGGTGAAGGCGCGGGGAGCCTGTGACTCCGTGGCCGAACACGCCCGGCTTCTGGAGCGCCGTGCCGGGCTGCTGGCCGACGCCGCCGAGGCACTCCGTGCGGAGCAGGACGCGGCCGAGCGGCTCAAGGAGGCCGACGGCAGGCTCGCCGACGCCGCCTTCAGGGCCGGTTTCGCCACCCCGGAGGCCGCCGCCGCGAAGCTCCTGGGCGACACCGCGCAGCGGGAGTTGCAGCACCGCGTCGACGCCTGGCAGACGGAGGCCGCCACGGTCGCCGACCGGCTGGCCGAGGAGGACGCCCGGGCCGCCGCGGACCGGCCGCCCGCGGAGCCGGACGCCGCCCAGGAGGCGTACGACCGGTCCGCGCAGGTGCTGCGCGCCGGCGCCGCGACTCATGCCGCCGCCGAGGAACGCGGCGCGGAGCTGGGCCGGCTCTCCCGTCGTACGGAGGAAGAGGTCCGCGCCCTGGGCCCCCTGCGCCAGGAGCACGAGAGAGTCGCTCGGCTCGCCGGTCTGACCGCGGGCACCTCCGCGGACAACGAGCGCAAGATGCGGCTGGAGGCGTACGTACTGGCGGCGCGCCTCGAACAGGTGGCCGCCGCGGCGACCGCCCGTCTCCAGCGGATGTCGGCCGGCCGCTACACGCTGGTCCACTCCGACGAGCGCAGCGGGGGCCGCAGGGCGGGGCTCGGACTGCATGTCGTCGACTCCTGGACGGGCCGGGAGCGCGACACGGCCACACTGTCCGGCGGGGAGACCTTCTTCGCCTCGCTCGCGCTGGCGCTCGGCCTCGCCGACGTCGTGACGGACGAGGCGGGCGGAGTGCGCCTGGACACGCTCTTCATCGACGAGGGCTTCGGCAGCCTGGACGACCAGACGCTGGACGAAGTGCTCGACGTCCTGGACTCGCTGCGCGAACGCGACCGCAGTGTCGGCATCGTCAGCCACGTGGCCGACCTGCGCCGTCGCATCCCCGCCCAGCTCGAGGTGGTGAAGGAGCGGCACGGATCGGCGGTGGTCCACCGGGCGGCCGGCACGCTCAGCGGCTGATCGCCCGACGGGGGAGGGGCGAGGAGTACACGATGCTGGTGGTCACGGAGCCGAGGGTGCCGATCCTCCCCGTGACCTCCTCCAGATGACGCATCGACCTCGCGGTCACCTTCAGTACGAAGCAGTCGTCCCCGGTCACATGGTGGGCCTCCACGATCTCCGGTGTCGTGTCCGTCAGATCGTGGAACGGCTTGTAGTTGCCGTTCGGATAGCGCAGCCGTACGAGGGCGAGGATCGGCAGGCCCAGCCGTTCCGGGTCCACCACCGCGGCGTACCCGCTGATCACCCCCGCCTCCTCCAGGCGGCGTACTCGCTCCGTGACGGCGCTCGGGGACATCGCCACCGCGCGGGCCAGTTCGGCGAAGGTCGCGCGTCCGTCGCGTTGCAGGACGTCGAGGATGCGCCAGTCCGTGGCGTCCGGGGAATACTCGGTCATGGGGTCAGACAACAGGGGAATGCCCCGCGGATCAAGTGATGTGCCGGGGATCACCGCTTCCGACGGCGGTGGACCGGCCGTAGATTTCTGGCCATGACCTCAGGGATACTCGCCACCGGCAACCCCGTCCTCCGTATACCCCCCGCCTCCCCGGCGGCCGCCGCCGCGTACTTCGGCGCCTCACTCGCGTTCCACGCCGACGTGTCCGACGTCGCCGCCGCCCTGGAGGCCGGCGGCGACCCCGGATTCGTCGTCCTGGACTCCCGGTCCACCGCGTCCTGGGACCAGGGGCACGTCCCCGGCGCGGTGCACCTGCCGACCGCCCTCGTCGCGGAGCAGGCCGCCGGACTCCTCGACCCGGCCGTCCCCGTGGTCACGTACTGCTGGGGGCCGGGCTGCAACGGCGCCACCCGGGCCGCCCTGGCGCTCGCCGAACTCGGCTACCAGGTCAAGGAGATGCTCGGCGGATTCGAGTACTGGGTGCGAGAGGGGTTCGCGTTCGAGACCTGGGAGGGGCCGGAGCGGCGCGATGCCGACCCCCTCACCGCGCCCGTCGGCGCCGACGACTGCGGGTGCTGAAGGGGGGCCGGCCCCGGGTGCCGTCAGGCCGCGGTGAGGGCTTCGAACAGGCCCTCGCCGTCGTCCCCCGCGGGGAGGCCGCTGACCTGACCGTCACCGACCTCCACCACCCGCCAGGCCCCGTCCTCCCGCAGCGCCATGTCGGTGGTCACCCACCGGCAGCCGAGAGCGCGCACGGCCTCGCCGACGGTGTCGAGGGCGGGAGCCGGGAGCAGGCCGGGCGTGTCCGGATGAGCCGTCACCCGCACCGCCTCGCCGTCCACCCACCACACCCGTGCCTCCCCGCCCGGCACGAACGGTTCGTACGCGCGCAGCACCACACCGCCGGCCAGGAAGTCCCCCTGCAGTTCGACGAACCGGCCTACGACGCGTGCCAGTCGTTCCTCGTCCCCCAGCTCCGGGACGAAGCACGCCTCATCCCATTCGTGCTTACGGGACTTCACGAAGTCCTTGACGATTCCCGGGCCGGAACCGAGACTCCGGGCGAGGCCCGACCACACGGACGGCTCCGGCAGCGCCTCACCGGCGGCCACGGCACGCCAGACGCTGAGGGGGGTGAGTTCGGCGAACACGTCGTACCAGCCGGGGAGTTCATGCGCGGTGCGATAGGCGGAGGCGTCGGTGAGCAGTGAGCAGCCACGGGCGGCGAGGGCGTGCTCCAGCTCCCCGTAGCGGGCGGGCGGAATCATCCAGCCCCGGTACCAGTACGGCCCCGAGTCCCGCGGCACCGGGCCGACGGCCGTCTCCGGGTCCCCGGCGAGCAGCGCGTCGTGGTCGACCAGGACGGTCCGCGCGCCTGCGCGCCGCGCCGCGGACGCCTCCTCGGCGAACGCCGGATCAGGGTGCCGCGGCCGCAGGGGGTCGCGGCAGAACAGGAAGCCGGGCGCAGGCACGTAGACATCATCCTTCAGGCTGTCGGCGGGGGAGGGAGGCGTGCGGGGGCCGGTGGCGCGCACCGGCCCCGCACCGCCGGGATCAGAGCCTGGACAGCTCTTCCACGAGGTCGTCCAGGCCGAGCGACCCCTGCGACAGGGCCGCCATGTGCCAGGCCTTGAGATCGAACGCGTCGCCGTGTGCCTTCCGCGCGTTCTCCCGGCCCAGCAGCCAGGCACGCTCGCCCAGCTTGTAGCCGATGGCCTGCCCCGGCATGGAGAGGTAGCGGGTCAGCTCGCTCTCCACGAAGTCGGCGGGCCGGCCGCTGTGGCTGCCGAAGAACTCCTCGGCCAGAGCCGGCGTCCACCGCTCACCGGGATGGAACGGGGAATCGCCGGGGATCTCCAGCTCCAGATGCATGCCGATGTCGACGATCACCCGGCAGGCGCGCATCATCTGCGCGTCCAGATAGCCGAGGCGGCGCTCGGCGTCGGGCAGGAAGCCCAGTTCGTCCATGAGCCGCTCGGCGTACAGCGCCCAGCCCTCCGCGTTGGCGCTGACCTGGCCGACCGACGCCTGGTAGCGGGAGAGGCTGTCCGCGACGTGCGTCCACTGCGCGATCTGCAGGTGATGGCCGGGCACACCCTCGTGGTACCAGGTGGACACCAGGTCGTACACGGGGAACCGGGTCTCGCCCATGGTGGGGAGCCACGTGCGGCCCGGCCGCGAGAAGTCCTCGGACGGCCCGGTGTAGTATGGAGCCGCGGCACCGCCGGCGGGAGCGATCCGGGACTCCACCTTCCGGACGCGCTCGGCGAGTTCGAAGTGGGTCCCGTCGAGCGCCTCGATGGCCTCGTCCATCAGGCTCTGCAACCAGACACGGACCTCCTCCACGCCCTCGATGTGCTTACCGTGCACGTCGAGATGGGCGAGCGCCTCCCAGGGGCCCGCGCCGGGGAGGATCTTGTCCGCCTCGGTCTTCATCTCGGCCAGCAGCCGGTGGTATTCGGACCAGCCGTAGGCGTACGCCTCGTCGAGATCCAGATCCGTGCCGTTGAACTGGCGTGCCCAGCGGGCGTAGCGCTCGCGGCCCACCGTGTCGGGGGCGCCCTCGATCGCGGGGGCGTAGACATCCCTCATCCAGTCCCGCAGGGCGACCAGGGACGCGGCGGCCTGCCCGGCCGCTTCGTCCAGCTCCGGGCGCAGTGACGCGGGTCCCCCGGCCACGAAGTCCTGGAAGAATCCGGGCCCGCCGTCCTCCCCGGCCCAGGTCCCCAGCTGGCCGATGAACGTCGCGGCCGGACGGGGGCCGCCGTACAGCTTGCGCTCCAGACCGAGGGCGAGCGACGCGCGGTACCCCTCCAGAGCCGCCGGTACCGCCCGCAGCCGGTCCACGACCGCGGCCCAGTCCTCGTCCGTCGCCGTCGGCGTCGCCGAGAACACGTCGCGGAGGCTGTGCGCGGGGGAGTGGATGTTGGAGACGGCCCGCAGTCCCTCCTCGGCCTCGTGGACGGCGAGTTCGGCCGTCAGGCGCTCCCGCAGCAGGCGCGCGCACCGCCTCTCCTCGTCGGTGTCCGCGCCCGGCACCTGCTCGGCGGCGTCGAGTTCACCGAGGGTGCTGCGGATGAGTCCGGCCATGGCGGCCTGGCCGGCGGGCGAGAAATCGGGCAGCCGGCGGGAGCTTTCCGCGACACCGAGATAGGTACCTGTGATCGGGTCGAGTTCGATGTATGCGTCGACGTAGGCGTCGGCGACCTGGCGCGGCAGTGCGCTGCTCGATGTGTCTGACATGTGGGACATCCTCGTACGGAGAAGGCCTCCGCGTCACGGGGAACAGGACTTCGGGATCACACGCCGGTCACCGGCGGCATCAGAGGGCCGCACTCCCACTGCTGGAAGATCAGCCGGGTCTCCACGCGTGCCACCTCGCGGCGTGAGGTGAACTCGTCCAGCACCAGGCGCTGCAGGTCCGTCGGGTCGGCGACGGCCACATGCACCAGATAGTCGTCGGGACCGGTGAGGTGGAAGAACGCCCTGGACTCGGGCAACGCCCTGATCCGTTCGACGAAGGGGCCGATGAGTTCCCTGCGGTGCGGCCGGACCTGAACCAGCAGGAGCGCCTCCAGGCCCCTGCCGAGCCGCGCCGGATCGAGCCGCAGCCGGTGTCCGAGGATCACACCGGACCGGCGCAGCCGTGCCACACGGTCCAGACACGTGGACGGGGCCACTCCGACTTCCGCGGCGAGCTCCCTGTACGTCGTCCGCGCATCGTTCTGCAGCAGCCGCAGAATGTGCAGATCAACCGGATCGAGAACGACGGATTCAGACATCGGGCGAACGTAGCACGGCGTACCGGTGCTCCAGGCCGGTTGCTGTTCAGGCTGGTGACATGGACACCGAAGCCTCCTCGCTGACATCCCGGCCCTCCTTCCGGTCCAGGGCGCTCGCCACCGAAGCCGTGCACGCCGGACGCGACGACCTCGCCTCTCTCGGCCTGCACGCCGCGCCGATCGACCTGTCCACCACCTATCCCTCGTACGACTCCCGGGGCGAGGCCGCGCGCATCGACGCCTTCGCCACCACCGGGGCCAGGCCCGACGGTCCGCCCGTCTACGCACGGCTCGACAACCCGACGACGGGCCGCTTCGAGACCGCACTTGCCCGGCTGGAAGGAGCGGCGGGCGCAGTCGCGTTCGCCAGCGGGATGGCGGCGCTCACCGCTGTCCTGCTGGCCCGCGCGAGCCTGGGGCTGCGTCATGTGGTCGCGGTGCGGCCCCTCTACGGCTGCAGCGACCACCTTCTGAGCGCCGGGCTGCTGGGCACCGAGGTGACCTGGACGGATCCGGCGGGCATCGCCGACGCGATCCGCCCGGACACCGGCCTCGTGATGGTGGAGACGCCCGCCAATCCGACGCTGGCCGAGATCGACATCAGGGCCGTGGCGCACTCCTGCGGCTCCGTGCCGCTCCTCGTCGACAACACCTTCGCCACGCCCGTGCTGCAGCGGCCCCTCGAACACGGGGCCCGGATCGTGCTGCACAGTGCCACCAAGTACCTGGGCGGTCACGGCGATGTGATGGGCGGAGTCGTCGCCTGCGACGAGGAGTTCGCCGCGACCCTGCGGCAGGTGCGGTTCGCCACCGGCGGCGTGCTGCATCCGATGGCCGGCTATCTGCTGCTGCGTGGGCTGTCCACCCTGCCGGTACGGATCCGGGCCGCGTCGGCCTCCGCCGCCGAACTGACCCGCAGGCTCTCGGCCGACCCCCGCGTCGCCCGCGTGCACTACCCGGAGGTGGGCGGCGCGATGGTGTCCTTCGAGGTGTTCGGGGACCCGCACAGGGTCATCGCGGGGGTCCGGCTGATCACGCCCGCCGTGAGCCTCGGCAGCGTGGACACCCTCATCCAGCATCCGGCCTCCATCAGCCACCGCATCGTGGGTGAGGGAGACCGGAGGGCCGCCGGTGTCGGTGACCGTCTGCTGCGCATGTCCGTCGGCCTCGAGGACGTCGAGGACCTCTGGGCGGATCTGTGCCAGGCGCTCAGTGAGGGAAGCGCTGCTCCGCAGGCGGTGCGAACTGCTCGGCAGGAACCGCGGCCAGCCGCGCGGTGATGACCAGGGTGCCTTCCTCGATCTGGTAGTCGAGAGGCAGCGAGAGCGCCCGCATGGCGGCCACCATCCCCGTGTTGTGGGCCTGCGTCACCGCGTAGACGCTCTCGCAGCCCGCCTCGACGGCCAGGGCCACCAGCCGGCCGAGGAGCTCGGAGCCGATGCCGCGGCGCTGCCAGTCGTCCTCGACGAGGAGGGCGACCTCGGTCTCGTCCCCGTCCCAGAGCAGATGGCCGAGCGCCACCAGACGGCCGGAGGCCGTCTGCACGGCGAGTGTGCGGCCGAAACGGGGACTGAGCAGGTGGTCCAGATACCGGTCGGCATCACGGACCGGACCGTGGTAGCGCAGGCCCAGGGTGTGCTCGGAGCAGCGTCCGTGCATGGCGAGGGCCGCGTCGAGGTCACCGCGGTCCGCCCGGCGCACGGTGATCTCGTTGCCCTCCGGCAGGGTGAGGACGTCCTCGCTGCGCGGGACGCGCGGGCCGAGCCGCGCGTCGAGCTCGACCAGCGCACGGGCGCGGGCGAACTCCGTCGGGGTGAAGGGGAGGTAGGGCCGCTCCACGGTGATGGCACCGCCCGACGGATCGCGCAGCCTCATCACGGTCTCCTCGAGGACCCCTTCCACCGGTGCGCTCTCCCCGGTGGGGCGGCCGGTGATGGACAGGGCGGGCAGCGAGTGGATGGTGCACCGGCCCAGGAGCTGGCGCAGGGCCAGCGGGAGTTCGGCCGCGTCCAGCGCGGTGCGGGTGGCGAGGCCCAGAACCCGGGTGGGCGTGTCCACCAGGTCGTGGGCGTCCGCGCGCTCGATCCAGGTGGCGGACCCGCCGGCGGCGGAGATCTCCCGGGTGAGCTGCTGGGCCGGCAGCGACGCGGGCGCCCGCAGCAGGAACTCGTCGACGGTGCCCTCGGCCAGCGGGTGGGTCTGCAGGGTCAGGATGTCGATCCGGTGACGGGCCAGGGCGATGCAGAGGGCGGCCAGGGCACCCGGCGCGTCCCGCACGGTCGTCCGCATCCGCCAGAGCACCGTCTCGGCAGGCTCGTCGGTCTCCACGGCCTCCTCGACGTCGGCGGCGAGACGTCCCGGGCCGGTATCGGTGTCCGGGGGCGGTGCGTGGCTGTGCCGTCGCGCCCACCACGTGTGGAAGGCGGCCGTGGCGACCAGAGCCACGGCCGACGCCATGAGCAGGTAGGGCCCGTCGGGCTGGTGCCCGATCAGGTTGGCGATCGCGTCGGCCACGGCTACGGCCGTGAAGAGGGCGGCCAGCTCGATCAGGTCCCGCCGCCAGTGGTGCGGACGGCGGGCGCTCTTCGCGGATGTCACATCAGTCATGCCTTCACTGTGACCGAACGGTGTTGCCTGATCGCGAACGCATTGTGACTGATGGGTTACGTGTGGATCTGGTCGCCTTCAGCACCTTTTTCGTGTCCTCGTCCTCGCACCGCCGACGAGCCCGTCCGGGCCCCGGTGTCCATCAGGCCGGGGCGCTCACTGCCCGGTGCGTCCGGGCTGCAGCACCTTGCTGAACAGGACCGTGCCTCCCTGCGCCCTAAGCCGCACGGTCAGCTCCCCGCTCCCGCCGTCGATGTCGACCTCTCCGAAGAACTGCGGCTGCTCCATGGGGGAGACGTTCTGCCGGTCGGGGGCCCGGACGAAGACCCGCTCCGGGCCGAACGTCCCGTCCAGCGCGTTGGCGGGGAAGCTGCCCGCGGCCAGCGGGCCCGAGACGAACTCCCAGAACGGCGCGAAGTCCTTGAAGGCCGCGCGCTCGGGGGCGTAGTGCTGGGCGGAGGTGTAGTGCACGTCGGCCGTCAGCCAGACGGTACCGGTGATACGCCGGTGCTTGATGTAGCGCAGCAGCTCCGCGATCTGCAGTTCGCGCCCCAGCGGCGCGCCCGGGTCTCCCTGGGCGACCGCCTCGAAGTCCGTGGCTCCGTCGGGGACCACCAGCCCCAGCGGCATGTCGGCGGCGATCACCTTCCACACCGCACGGGACCGTGACAGCTCGCGCTGGAGCCAGCGCAGCTGCTCGGCGCCGAGGATGCCCTGGGTGTCGTCGGGCTGCCTGCCGGGGGAGTTGGCGTCGCGGAAGGACCGCATGTCCAGCACGAACACATCGAGCAGCGGACCGTGCCGCACGACGCGGTGCATGCGCCGCTCGTCCGGCGATCCCTGGAGCGTCGTGACCGGGAAGTACTCGCGGAACGCCCGCATCGAGCGCGTCGCGAGGACGCCCACGTTCTTCTCCGTGTAGCGGGCGTCGTCGAGGATCTGCCCCGGGTACCAGTTGTTCCGCACCTCGTGGTCGTCCCACTGGATGACGGAGGGGACCTGCGCGTTGAACGCCCGCAGATTGTCGTCGAGCAGGTTGTACCGGAAGTTCCCGCGGTACTCGTCCAGGGTCTCGGCGACCTTCGACTTCTCCGGGGTCGTGATGTTGCGCCAGATTCGTCCGTCGGGCAGCGTCACGCTGGGCTCGATCACTCCGTCGGCATAGATGTTGTCGCCGCTGCAGAGGAAGAAGTCCGGGTCCAGGCGGCGCATTTCGTCGTACACCCGGTAGCCGCCGATGTCGGGGTTGATGCCCCAGCCCTGGCCCGCGATGTCGCCGGACCAGAGGAATCGCACCCCGTCACGCCGGCGCGCAGGTGCCGTGCGGAAGGTTCCGTACACCGGCTTTCCCGTGCGACGCGGGTCGTGCGGGTCCGCGAGCGTGACGCGATAGTGCACCTGCTCGCCGGCCGGCAGGCCGTACAGCGGGGTCGTGCCGGTGAAGTCCGTACGTGCGTCGACCAGCGGGCCGTGCCACGTGCGGGCGCGGCGGAAGGACTCGGTCGCGGAGGTCTCCACCACCATCTGCGCGGGGCGGTCCGAACGGACCCAGACCAGGGCGGACGACGCCGTGACATCACCGACCTGCACGCCCCAGGACGCACTCGGCCGGCCCGACAGCGCGAAGGCGGGAGCCGTAGTGACCGCGGCGGGCACGGCGACCGCCGCCGAGGCCAGGAGCGAGCCACGCAGCACGGTGCGGCGGCCGGGGGCCGGGACGAGGGGACGGTTCGACATCGATGCGCCTCCATGGGCGAGAGGGCTGCCGGGACAGCGGGGGCGTACAGGCTGACTGCATCCCTATGCCTAGTACCTGGTGGCGGCGGGCACGCCAACCACAGATGAACAACCGGTCGGTCCGCCCCTCCGCCCCCGCCCTATGCCCCGACCGCCGGGGCCTGGGGCGTCCGGCCGTGTCGGACCGCCTCGGCCAGGCGCCGGACACCGTGCTCCACGACGGCGGGCGTCAGGTGCGCGTAACCGAGCACCAGACGGACCGTGCTGTCCCGCGCCCCGCCCGCCGTGCAGTCGCTCAGCGGCCGCAGCGCGACGCCGGCGGCCGCGGCCCGTCGCAGGAACTCGTCCTGCGGGCCGAATCGTTCCGGCAGCCGGGCGATGATGTGCAGACCCGCGGAGATCCCGCTGACCTCCGCCCCGGGGAAGTGCCTGGACAGGGCTCCCGTCAGGGCGTCGCGGCGCTCCCGGTACGCGCGCTGACAGCGGCGCAGCTGCCGGTCGTAGCCGCCGCCGGCGACGAAGTCCGCCAGTACCGCCTGGTCGACCGACGGGTTGCCCAGGTCCATCGTGCGCTTGCGGGCGACGATGGAGTCGGTCATCGAGGCGGGGGCGATGAGCCAGCCGAGCCGCAGGCCGGGAGCCAGGGACTTGCTCACCGAGCCGGTGTACACGACATGTTCCGGGTCCAGACCCTGCAGGGCCCCGACCGGCGCCCGGTCGTAGCGGAAGTCGCCGTCGTAGTCGTCCTCCATGATCACGCCCGAGGTGCGCCGGGCCCAGTCGAGCAGTTCGCCGCGCCGCCCGGAGGAGTACGCGATGCCGGTGGGGAACTGGTGAGCCGGGGTCGTGACCACCGCGCGCACACCGGAGCGCAGCAGCGGTTCCGTCGCCAGCCCTTCGTCGTCGAGCGGCAGCGGAAGCGTCCTCAGGCCGGTGGAGGCGAACAACGAGGCGTGCTCGGGGCTGCCGGGATCCTCGACACCGACCGCTGTTTCGCCGCGCTCGCGCAGGACGAACCCCAGCAGGGTCGTGGCCTGGGCCACCCCCGAGCACACCACCAGCCGCTCCGGATCGGCCACCACGCCACGGCGCCTGGTGAGCAGGGAGGCCAGCGCCACGCGCAGCTCCGGCAGGCCGCGCGGATCCGGGTAGCCGAGGGAGCTGTGCGGCAGCCGGTCCAGGACCGTGCGATGAGCCGCCGCCCAGGCGGTCCGCGGGAAGAGCGCGAGGTCCGGGGTGCCCGGACGGAAGTCCACCCGGGGGCCGGGCGCCCGCGGTGACAGATCCCGCGTCCCCTGCGCGGCGGGGCGCACCGCTCCGCTCACCCAGGTGCCCGCGCCCCGGCCGGCGCGGAGGTAACTCTCCGCCGTCAGCTGCTCGTACGCCTCGGTCACCAGGCCGCGCGACACCCCGAGATCGGCGGCGAGCTCACGGCTGGCCGGCAGCCGGGTGCCTGCCGGCAGACGGCCCGAACGCACGGCGTCCCGCAGGGCCGCCTGCAGTGCGCGTCCCCGCCGGCGCGCGGGGGCGGAGGCGGCCGGGAGCAGCAGTTCCCAGGCGGCTGAAGCGGCCCCGCCCCCGTCGGGCGACGCCGGACCGGGCGGTGGATTGGTCCCCGAAGAAGTCATGGAAGTGGACCTTAAACGGGACCGCCACGGTACCTAGCGTCGCCCTCATGAACGCAACTCCCCTGCGCGGGGCCCTCCTCGCGGCCTTCGCCTGCACCCTCGTAGGCGCCTCCTTCACAGCGAACAGCGTCCTCGGCGACTACCCGTACGCAGGCGGGCAGGCAGTGCGGTACGGCCTGGCCGCCCTGCTGCTCCTGCCGTTGCTGCGCTCCGGCGGCGGTCCCCGGCCCGTCGGGGTCCTGAGGACACTCACCCGGGGGCAGTGGGGCCGCCTGGGGGCTCTCGCCGCCATCGGGATGGTCGGCTTCAACCTCGCCGTCCTGGCGGCGGAACGTACGGCCGAACCGGCTGTACCGGGAGTGCTCGTCGGGTGCGCGCCGATCGTCGTCGGCGTCCTCGTACCGGCCTTGGAAGGGCGCCGCCCCGCCCGGGCGGTCCTGTGCGCGGCGGGTCTCGTGGCCGTCGGCGCGTTCACCGTCCAGGGCTGGGGCCGGACCGACCTGGCGGGCGTCCTCTACTCGGTGGGCGCACTCGGTGGTGAGGTCGGCTTCGCGGTACTGGCCGTGCCGGTGCTGCGGCCCCTCGGACCGAAACTGCTGTCGGCGGTCGTGTGCGCCGTGGCGGCCGTGGAATCCGCGGTGCTCGGCTTCCTGCTCGACGGAGGAGACCTCCTGCGGGTGCCCACCGTGGGGGAGGCCCTGGCGTTGCTCTGGCAGGCGGCGGTGGTCACCGTCATCGGCTTCGTGTGCTGGTACAGCGGCATGCGGCGCATCGGGGCCGAGCGGGCCACGCTCTTCTCCGGACTGATCCCCGTATCGGCCGCGCTGACCGCACCGCTGGTCGGTACGGGGACGTACGGCGTGGGTCAGGGCGTGGGAAGCCTTCTGGTGGGTCTGGGGGTCGCGCTGGGCTCAGGCGTTCTGGGACGCGGCGGCACCGGTGCGCCGGCGGCTCGTGTCGAGGATGACGCGCGCGACGGCGGCCGGATCGTCGTTCATCGGGACATGGCCGCAATCCGGAAGCCGCACGAGGCGCGCGTCCGGTATCACGTGCTTGGCCCTGACGCCCTGCCGGCGCAGGAGCAGCCGGTCCTTGTCGCCCCAGGCGATGCTGACGGGGATGTCAGGTACGTCGTCGGTGAACGCGACGGTCAGACCGGCCTCCAGAGTCTGCCGGAAACCGGTGGCCTCGCGCAGGGCGACGGTCTCCGACACGACCGCGCCCGGTGAACGGCGGCCGGGGCGCGCGTAGATGGTGCTGGTCAGTGCGGCCCGGCCGGGTGAGCTCCGCGACAGCCGCTCGATCAGCGGCATCGGCATCGAGAGGGCCGCTCCGCGCATCGCCCGCAGCACCCCGAAGGCGTAGCGGCGCTCGCTCCGGGTCCAGAAACCGGCGGGGGACAGCGCCGTCACCGAACGAACCAGCTTCTCGCGGCCCAACTCCAGGGCCAGCAGGCCTCCCAGAGAGTTCCCGGCCACATGCGGCCGCGCCACACCGATCGCGTCGAAGAACGAGCCGAGTACCGGAACCATGGTCCGCAGGTCATGGTCCAGCCCTTGCGGCAGCGCCGGTGAGGCGCCGAAGCCGGGCAGGTCGACCGCTATGACGTCCCGCTCGGCCGCCAGGATGCGCACGACCGGATCCCACGCCTGACGGTGATGACCGATGCCGTGCAGCAGCACCAACGGTTCGCCCGACCCGGTCCTTTCGTACGACACGTCGACCGTACGCCGGCCGACGGGGGAGCCCACTGCGAACGAGATCGTGTCGGCCATGCTGCTCCTCGGGACGAGCCTGCCGGGGCGGGGCGGGGCGGGGCGGGGCGGGACGGGGCGGAAGGAATGAGACGCCCCGTCAACAATGATTACCGCCGGGTAGCGCGTAGTTCAAGGGGCGAGTGCGATTCCCGCTGGACACCCTCAGGCGCGTCGGCTGGGATGGATGAGTGACTGCCAACACCGTGACCGACCCCTTCGAAGAACACCGGCCCTTCCTCACCGGGGTCGCCTACCGCATGCTCGGCCGCGTCGCCGACGCCGAGGACGTGGTGCAGGAGGCGTGGCTGCGCTGGTCTTCGGCGGAGCGTGAGGATGTGCGGGAGCCGCGAGCCTTTCTCGTCCGTATCACCACGCGTCTGGCCATCGACCGGCTGCGCCACCTGAAGTCCCGGCGCGAGGCGTACGTGGGGCCGTGGCTGCCCGAACCCGTGGTCACCGAATTCGGTCCGGCCGTCCCCGACTCCGCCGAGCGCGTCGTGCTCGCCGACTCCGTGTCCCTCGCCGTGCTGGTCGTCCTCGAGACCCTTTCCCCGCTGGAGCGCGCCGTCTTCGTCCTGCGCGAGGCCTTCGGTTTCCCGTATGCGGAGATCGGCGCCGCTCTCGACCGGTCGGAGGCGGCGGTGCGGCAGCTGGCCGGCCGTGCCAAGCGCCACGTCGAGGAGCGCAAACCGCGCTACGACGTGGACCCGGCCGTGCGGCGCGATCTCACCGAACGCTTCCTCGCCGCCGCTTCGGGCGGGGACCTGGAGCAACTGCTCGCCCTGCTGGCTCCCGACGTGCGCCTCGTCAGCGACAGCGGAGGCAAGGCGAAGGCCCCGCGGCGGATCATCGAGACGGCTGACAAGGTCGGCCGCTTCCTCATCGCGGTGGGCCAGGACCGGTCGGCCGCGACGGAGGTCCGCATCCTGGAACTCAACGGCGGCCCCGCCCTGGTGTTCAGTGTGGAGGGAGAGGTGGACACGGTGTTCCAGGCCGAGGTCGGCGACGGAGTCATCCAGTGCGTCTACGTCATCCGCAATCCGGAGAAACTGGCAGCGGTGCGCGCGGGTTAAGCAGCGCGGGCGGTAGACCCGGCCCGGGGACACACGCGTTCCACCCAGCCCCACGACCCTCACCCGATGGTGTCGGCCGTGGGGCTTCGTGTTGCCTGCGCCCGTCGCCACACGAACGTCCCGTGAACGCTCTGCGGCAGGGGATCGTTTCGCTGTGTCACGGCGCGAGGATTGGTCTTGACCAAGGTGGTTCGCCGTCCTAAGGTCTGAACGATAAGGCAGGAACCTTTAATAAATAACGTCGCGGAATACAAGCCACCGGGCGGATGCGGAGGACAGGGTGGGGACCACGCAGCTGGAATCGGTGCAGGAGCCGAAGTACTGGCACCTCAAGACCGTGCTCAGTGAGGCACTCGACTCGGACTTCGCGGTGGGGGAGGTCCTGCCCAACGAGCGGGACCTCGCGGCGCGCTTCGGCGTAGCCAGGGCCACTCTCCGCCAGGCGCTGGAGCAGCTCGAACTCGAAGGCAGGCTGCAGCGGCGCCGCGGCGTGGGCACCACCGTCGCCCCGCCCCGGGTCGGGGTGGCTGTTGCCACCGCACAGCAGGGCTGGGCGGGCGGCGACACGGACGAGGCGTGGCAGCCCATCGAGTGCGGCACGGACACGGCTCCTGCCGCGGTCGCCGCGCTGCTCGGTACGGACGCCGGGGAACCTGTGCATGTGGTGCGCCGTATCCGGGTCGCCCAGGGGCAGGCCGTGGCGGCCGAACTCCTCTACGTGCCGACGTCGTCCGTGCCCGAGCTGTCGGCCATCGAAGCGCCGTCAGGGCCTGCCCGGGCCCGCAAGGTCCTGCGGGAACTGCACCGCCTCGACCTCGACGGCCAGGACCGCTCGGTCGAACTCGGTTCGGCCCGCGCGGACGACGCGAAGGAGCTCGACCGCCTCCCCGGCGCCCCGGTTCTCGTGGTCACCACCCGGCATTTCGCCGCCGCAGGCACGGCAGCGGTCTCTGTAGCGACATACAGGGCCGACACCTGCCGGCTCACCTTCGGGGATTCCGGCGCGCTGGAGATCAGCCACGACGAGCAGGAGCGCAAAGCCTCCTGACGTTCGGGAGACCTGCCCCGACGTCTCCGGGAGCCTGCTTCCCGGCCAGGGTTCCGTCACGGACTTCCGTTACCGATTTCCGTCACGGACGTCCGTAAGGGGGGCTCGCCCCGGACTTCCGGACAAGGGCCCGCCCCGGACTTCCGGACAAGGGCCCGCCCCGGACGTCCTGCCCGGGTGCAGCGGTCCGATCCCGCTTCTGCACGGCCCGTCGCTGTCAGCGGCGGGCCGTCACCGTTCCTTCCACGGCGAAGAGCTGTTCCTCCACATGGTCCAGGGCCAGCCGCAGCGCGCCCGTGGCGACAGCTGCCTCCCCGAGGAGGGAGAGGGTCACCCGCGGCGGCCGCAGGCAGTAGCGGGCGAGCTCGTCGCGGAGCGGGTCGAGAACACCGTCCAGGCCGGCGGCCCAACCGCCGATGACCACGAGCTCCGGATCGAGCGCCAGCACCAGAGCCGCGACATCGTGCACCAGACGCTGGATGAACCGTGCGACCGCGGCCTGGGCCCCGGCGTCGCCTTGCCTGGCCTTGGCGAAGACCGCGGCGACGGCGTGCTCGTCCAGGGGGTCCAGCGGGGTGTCCGTCGTGGAGAGCAGGTGCTCCGGTGTGACATCACGGCCGAGCAGATGCAGTGCGCCGATCTCACCGGCCGCACCACCGAACCCGCGGTGCAGCCGCCCGCCGATCAGCGACCCGGCGCCCGGGCTCAAGCCCGCCAGGACGAAGACGATGTCGTCCGACTCGGTCGCCGCGCCTTTCCAGTGTTCGGCCACCGCGGCCGCGTTGGCGTCGTTCTCCACCAGGACGGGGCACCGGAAGGAACGCCGCAGTCTCTCGCCGAGCGCGAGACCGGTCCAGTCCGGCAGAGCGGTGCCCAGCCGGACCGTGCCGTCGGCCTCCACGATGCCCGGGCTGCCCACGCCGACCGCGCGCAAGCTGCTCCGCTGCACGCCGGTGCGGCGCAGCACATCGGCGATCATGCCTCTGACCTGGTCGAGTCTGTCATCCGCACACGCCGTTTCGGAGACATCCCGTGAGCCTGCGCCGACGATCCGGCCGTCCAGCCCGGACAGCAGCGCGGAGACCCGGTGCGGGCCTATCTCGATGCCCAGCAGGTACCCGGCCTCGGCACGGAACCTGAATCGCCTGGCAGGTCGGCCCTGGCGCCTGGTTCCGCTCTCGTCAGGCAGTGCCTCCACCACCAGGCCCGCCGCGAAGAGCCCCTCGACGACACCTTCGACCGTGGGGCGCGACAGACCCGTGATGCGGGTCAGGTCCGTGAGCGTGGGCGAATCCGCCCCTCGCAGGGCATGCAGCACCACCGCGGAATTGATCCTCCGCAGCAGAGACGGGTCCCCACCGGTCAGCCTGCCCACCGTGTGTCCTCCCAGGTCGTGCCCCATGTCTGCCGGATCGTACTCGTTGACCCCGACCTCGGCGACCAGCACCCGGAGAGAGACAACCGGAACCGGTCCGGGCCGTGGAAGGGCGCAGCAGGAGCACCGAAGGTCAGCGGGGAGCTACGAAGCCCGACTCGTAGGCTGCGATCACTGCTTGTGTGCGATCCCTGGCACCCAACTTCGCCAGCACGGCGCTGACATGTGACTTCACGGTCTCCACGCCCACGACGAGTTCGGCGGCGATCTCCGCGTTGGACCGGCCCCGTGCCATGAGGCGGAGCACTGCCGCCTCGCGGTCGGTGAGCGCAGCCCGGACCATCGCGTCCCGCGCCTTGCTCGTGCCGTAGTCCGCGGCGAGCTGCCGGACCGCGGCGGGGAACAGCAGCGACTCCCCCTCGGCAACCAGCCTCACCGCGTGAACGATCTCCGCGGGCCGGGCCCGCTTGAGCAGAAACCCGTCCGCCCCTGCCCGCAGAGCCTCGTAGACGTATTCGTCGTTCTCGAACGTGGTCACCACCAAGATCTTCGGCGGATCGGCGACGGTGCGCAGCACCAGCCGGGTCGCCTCGATGCCGTCCATCAGGGGCATACGCACATCCATGGCCACGACGTCGGGCCGGAGGCTGCTGACGAGAGGGATAACGGCCGCACCGTCGGCGGCCTCACCCACCACCTCGATGTCGTCCTGCGCTTCCAGGACCGCGCGGAGCCCCGCGCGCACCAGGGGTTCGTCGTCGACGAGAAGTACGGTGACCGGCATCCGGTCAGCGTATGCGGTCCAGCGGAAGGCTCGCGTGCACGATCCATTCCCCTTCGTGCGGGCCCGTTCTGGCCTGGCCACCCAGCAGGGCGGCCCTTTCCCGTATACCCCGCAGCCCGCTGCCGCTGCTCGGGGCACGGGCCGATGCCGCGAACGGGTTGGCCACCTCCAGCTCCAGCCTCTCCTTCGCCACGGCGATCCTCACCCGTACGGGAACGGCGCCGGCATGACGCAGCACATTGGTGAGCGACTCCTGCAGAATCCGGTAGCCCTCACGGGACACAGGGCCGGGGACCAGATCCAGCGGCCCGGTCATTTCCACGTCCATCTTCACGCCGGAGCCACGGGCCGAATCCAGCAGCCGGTCGGCTTCGACCAGGGTCGGGCGAGCCCCGGCGGGAGGGTCCGACTCCCTCAACACGCGCAGGACACGCTCCAGATCGTCCAGTGCCTGGCGCCCCGTCTCCTCGATGGCGGCGAGGGCCCGCGCGGTGAACTCCGGATTGCCCGCCGTCCTGGCAGCCCCCGCCTGCACGACCGCGACCGTCAGCGCGTGTCCGATCGAATCATGAAGCTCGCGGGCTATGCGGTTCCGCTCCAGAAGCTGCTCGGTGCGCTCCTCCAGAGCGGTCAGCCGCTCCGTCGGCGAGGGCCCCAGCAGCCCGCGGGCGGCTGCGGTGGCCACCTCACCGCACAGGACGACCCATCCGAGAAGTATCAGGACCGGCAGCGGCGCCAGCAGCCCGCACAGCCACCGCACTTCGAGGACGTCCGTCAGCCAGTGCACGCTCGGATGCGCACCCACCGAGACACTGATGAGGTCGAACGTGGTCGTCGACAGCCATACGGTGGCGAAGCCCACCGCCGCCGTGAGCAGCAGCCTGACCTCGAGCCAGGCCACGGTGCGCCAGCGGTCTCCCCACGTGCCCGCGGGTGCGGCGGAGATGGTGGGGTCCGGCCGGCCGCGCTCCCCGGGTGTGAGGAGGAGCTGCGCCTGTATCCCTTCGGCAAGGCGCATCGCGGGCAGCAGCCCGACCGGAACCGCGAAGACGAAGGGCATCGGCACCCACGGAGTGTCGATGGCGATGAACATCCACAGGCTGACGACCGCGGACGGAATGAGGAGATGCAGCCAGCGGCTGTACGTGACGGGCGCGGCCAGCGGCCCGAGGAAGTGGCGCATGCCGCCATCGTCTCAGCGCACGGCTACGGAGGGCTCCCCCGAGCGAGGGAGACGAACCACCCTGGCGGGGGAGGCCGCAGCCGGCGGCAGGCAGCCAGGCTTGGCACATGACCAGCATCGACGTCCACGAACTCACCAAGGACTACGGCCCCACTCGCGCTGTGGACCAGCTCACGTTCAGCGTGAGACCGGGCCGCGTGACAGGCTTTCTCGGGCCCAACGGCGCGGGCAAGTCCACCACCATGCGACTCGTCCTCGGCCTGGACCGGCCCACAGCCGGTACCGCCACCATCGGGGGGCTGCCGTACGCCTCGCTGGGAAGTCCGCTGCGCCGGGTGGGCGCCCTGCTCGACGCCCAGGCAGCCCACGGCTCACGCACCGCGCGCGACCACTTGCTCGCGCTCGCGGTGAGCAACGGCATAGCCGGGAGCAGGGCCGACGAGGTCCTGGAGGAAACGGGCCTCGCAGCGGTCGCGAGACGGAGGATCAAGACGTTCTCCCTCGGAATGCGACAACGCCTCGGGATCGCGGGAGCGCTGCTCGGTGACCCGGACGTGGTGATGCTGGACGAACCGTCGAACGGGCTGGATCCGGAGGGCATCATCTGGATCCGTGAACTGATGCGCACCATGGCCCGAGAGGGCCGCACCGTCCTGGTCTCCAGCCACTTGATGAATGAGACTTCCTCGTTCGCCGACCATCTGATCGTCCTCGGCCGAGGACGGCTCCTCGCGGATCTGCCGATGCAGGAGTTCCTCGAATCCCGCGGCCGGCCCGGGGTCCGGCTCCGCACCACCGATGCCACCCGGCTTTGCGAGGTACTGATCCGCCAGGGATACACGCCGGTGCAGGAGGACGACGGACGCTGGACCGTCGACGGGGCCAAGGCGGAGGAGGTCGGCGCCGCAGCCGCGGACGAAGGCATCCCTCTGCTCGAACTCATCGACCGGCGGCCGACCTTGGAAGAGGCCTACCTCGATCTCACCACGGACGACTCAGAATTCGCGGCGGCCGCATCGCCCGCCCCACGCCCAGGCCGGGAGGTCTGATCATCGTGACGACTCCGGCCACGGCGGTACTGCGCTCCGAATGGATCAAGATCAAATCGGTGCGGTCCGTACTGTTCTCACTGATAGCGGTGTTCGCTGCCACGCTGGCCGTCACGGTGCTCGCGTTTGCCACCGTGGGGCAGACGGAGGCTGACGACGCCGGCCACGATCTGCTGCTCTCGGCCTTCTACGCACTGAACTTCGGCCAGATCGCGGCCATCAGCTTCGGGGCGACGGCTCTGTCCTCCGAGTTCCTGAACGGGGCTCTGCGTATATCCCTGTCGGCCGTCCCCCGACGAGGCATTCTCTACGCCGCGAAGATGTCGGTGGTCGGCGGTCTCGCCCTCGCCATGGGGATGGTCACCAGCTTCGCCACGTTTCTGGTGGGACAGATGTTCATGGGTGAGTACGCCATCGCGCTGGGGGACCCCGGGGCGCTCCGCGCGTCGTTCGGAGGCGGGATCTATCTCGCGCTGATCGCCCTGTTCGCCGCAGGACTGACGGCGTTGCTGCGCAGTGCTGTTGCCGTGCTCAGCACGCTCATCCCCTTCCTGCTGATCGTCTCCTTCGTTGTCGGCGACATCGCGGGGGGCATCGCCCGATATCTGCCTGATCAGGCAGGGCAATTGGTGCTCCACCAGAATCCGGACGGAAGTCTCGGGCCGTGGGCGGGTCTGGCGGTGACCGCGGTATGGGCCGGTACCGCACTGCTCGCCGGCTGGTGGAGACTCCGGACGCGAGACGCCTGAGGGTGCGGTAAGAGGGGGTGCGACAGCCCGGCCAACGAGGTGCCAGGAGGCCGGCTTCCTTCACCTGGGAAAGGCGGGGGAGGGGCGGTCTGACGCCATGTGTCAGTGCGGGGCGGTTTACTGACGGTATGACCACCGCACATCATCTCCGCCTCATCGACGGGATGCGCACCAGGGACTTCCCCCTGCAGCGCGTCCCGACGGGCTCGGGAATCAGCGGACCTGGCTACCACACAGCGCTCCTCCTCAGCGAGGACGACCACGGAGACGGGGACGAGGCGGACCGCCTCGAACTCCGCGCGCAATGCCTGGCGGAACACGACGCCCTGCTCGCACTGCTCACCGTGCGCTGGGGGGAACCGCAGCTCGTCAGCCTGTGGAGCGCGCAGGAACGGATGATGGCGGGGGAGGTGATACCCGAGCCCTGGGCCGACCCCGTCGCGAGTTGTGAGCATCTTCAGCTGTGGCGCGCGGAAGACCGGTGGATCGCCGTCCTGCTCCATCTGGAGGACGACGGACCGGGCTGCGAGTTGGGCGTACTGGTCACGGTGGTCGACCCGCCCTGACCCATCTGCGAAGCTGCAAGCGCGCTGTCCGTACGCGCCCGCATGTCGCCCGCGTGCCCGTGGCGTACGGCGCGGAAGCCGGCGCCCGCGCACGAAGCCCTGTCACGTGACTCGCCACGGGCCCGTCGCGTGCCTGCTACGAGCCGTCCTGCTCAGCCGCCGCCGACAGGCGGGCGTACTCGTCCGCCATGGTGCGCACGGTCCAGTGTGCGTTCAGGCCGCTCGGGTTGGGCAGCGCCCAGACGCGCGCGCCGCCGATGGTCCGCTCCTGCGGGCCGATCCGGGCACGACGGTCGCCGAAGGCCGAGCGGTAAGCGGTCACCCCGACCACGGCCAGCCACAACGGGCCCAGCGCTTCCACCTTGGCCGACAGCACTTCTCCGCCCGCACGGAATTCTTCCGGCCTCAGCTCGTCCGCCCGTGCGGTGGCTCTGGACACCACATTGGTGATGCCCAGGCCGTAGCCCAGCAGCTGATCCTGTTCCGACGGTTTCAGTTGCCTGGGTGTGAAACCCGACAGATGCAGCACCGGCCAGAACCGATTGCCGGGATGAGCGAAATGGTGCCCCGTAGCCGCGGTCATCAGACTCGGGTTGATTCCGCAGAACAGCACACGCAGACCGCCCGCGACCACATCGGGTACGACGCGGTCGCGGGCGGCGAGCAGCTCATCGGGTGTCATACGGCTGTGGAGCCGGCCGTCAGAGAATGGAGCCGGGGGTGTACGCCGCGGCCTCCGGGTGCTGCTTGGCGATCTCCTCGATCCTGGACACCAGAACGGCGACCTGATCGCCCGCCGCGCCGGTGAACGAGAGCTTGTCCGCCATGAGCGCGTCGAGCTCACCGCGGTCGAGCGGGATGCGATCGTCGGCGGCCAGCTTGTCCAGCAGCTCGTTGCGCTCCGCGCCCTGCTCCCGCATGGCGAGAGCCGAGGCGACCGCGTTCTCCTTGATGGCCTCGTGCGCGACCTCGCGGCCGACCCCCGCCCGCACCGAGCCCATCAGCACCTTGGTCGTGGCGAGGAAGGGGAGGTAGCGGTCCAGCTCACGCGCGACGACCGCGGGGAACGCGCCGAACTCGTCGAGCACGGTGAGGAACGTCTCCAGCAGACCGTCGAATGCGAAGAAGGCATCCGGCAGCGCGACCCGGCGGACCACGGAACAGGACACGTCGCCCTCGTTCCACTGGTCGCCCGCCAGCTCGCCCGTCATCGACGCGTAGCCACGCAGGATCACCATCAGCCCGTTGACCCGCTCGCAGGAGCGCGTGTTCATCTTGTGCGGCATCGCCGACGAGCCGACCTGGCCCGGCTTGAAGCCCTCCGTCACCAACTCGTGTCCGGCCATCAGCCGGATGGTCTTGGCGACCGAGGACGGCGCGGCCGCCAGCTGCACCAGCGCGGTGACCACGTCGTAATCGAGGGAACGGGGATAGACCTGGCCGACGGAGGTGAAGGCGTGCGCGAAACCGAGGTGACCGGCGACGCGCTGCTCCAGGTCGGCGAGCTTGCTCGCGTCTCCGCCCAGCAGGTCCAGCATGTCCTGCGCCGTCCCGACGGGGCCCTTGATGCCGCGCAGCGGGTAGCGGCCCAGCAGGTCCTCCAGGCGTCCGTACGCCACGAGCAGCTCGTCCGCGGCGGTGGCGAAGCGCTTGCCGAGCGTGGTCGCCTGCGCGGCGACGTTGTGCGAGCGCCCCGCGATGACCAGCTCGCTGTACTCCGCCGCCAGCTTGCCCAGCCGCGCCAGAACCGCCACCGTGCGGTCGCGCATCAGCTCCAGCGAGAGCCGGATCTGCAGCTGCTCGACGTTCTCGGTGAGGTCACGGGAGGTCATGCCCTTGTGGACCTGCTCATGGCCGGCGAGAGCGTTGAACTCCTCGATCCGCGCCTTCACGTCATGCCGGGTGACCTTCTCGCGCTCGGCGATCGAGGCGAGGTCGACCTGGTCGATCACGCGCTCGTAGTCGGCCACGGCCGCGTCGGGTACCTCGATCCCGAGGTCCTTCTGAGCGCGCAGCACCGCCAGCCACAGCTGGCGTTCCAGCTTCACCTTCTGCTCGGGGGACCAGAGGACGGCCAGCTCCGTAGAGGCATAGCGGCCGGCCAGGACATTGGGGATGCGAGGCTTCGCAGACACAGCAGTCACGTGTCCGGATTCTACTGGCGGTTTCTGCAGGTCCGCGCCGCGGGCCGGTATGTGGCTTCCTACGAGGACGGAACCGGTCGCCGGTCCGCCGGCTTTTCAGGGCTTGGCGGCCACGAAGCCCCACTGGTCCACGGGCTCACCCGCCGGAGGCTCCTCGGGGCGCCACAGGCTGATCGACCCGAATCCGGGTTCGACGAGATCGAGCCCGTCCGCGAAGGAACGCACGATCTCCTTGGGGCGCGAGATGTACGGCATGGCACCACCGTCGGCGTACTCGTTCGAAGCCGCCCGGGTCTCCTCGGTCTCGATGGTGTCGCACAGCATCAGGAAGCTTCCCGCGGGGACCGCGTCGAGGTAGCCGCGCAGGAGGGCGGCAGCCTCACCCGGGTCGGCGATGTGTCCCAAGGTGGAGAGCACCATCAGCGCCACCGGCTGCCGGAGATCCAGGGTCCGGGCGGCCTCCCGAAGCACGGCGTCCGTGTCCCTGAGATCCGCGTGCACGTAGTTCGTGGCGCCCTCGGGGCTGCTTGTCAGCAGTGCGCGTGCGTGCGCCAGCACGATCGGGTCGTGGTCCACGTACACCACGCGCGACGCCGGTGCGACAGCCTGCGCGACCTCGTGCGTCGCGTTCGCGGTCGGCAGGCCGGTGCCGAGATCGAGGAACTGCCGGATCCCCGCCTCCTCGGCCAGATGACGCACCGCCCGGGCCTGGAAGCGGCGGGAAGCCCGGGCGATGTCGATGATCTGCGGATAGAGCTCTTCCATCGTCGCGCCGAGCCGACGGTCCACTTCGTAGTTGTCCTTGCCGCCCAGCCAGTAGTTCCAGACCCGTGCCGAGTGAGGCGTGCCGGTGTCGATCCCGTCCGCCGGTTCCTGGACGTCCGGTACGCCGCTCATGGGCACTCCCCGCTCCGGCGCCCAGGGTGTTCCTGCGCGCTGAACGCCCATGCTGCCCCACCGGTCACATACGCAACAGGAACAACTGCGCCAACCGGTCAGCAGTCCAGGCGGCGTGAACCGGCCAGCCGTCCACTCGACGCCGACCGGTCAGCCGTCCAGCCGGCGCCAGCCGGTCACCGGCCCCGGGCTCACCGGGTCCGCGGGAGTGATCCAGTACGCCCTGCCCAGCTCCGAGTCGAACTGCGCCCCTGCCCGGCCGTCCCCGGACGAGCGCCCGGTGAGGCGCCGTCCGATCCAGGGCATCAGATGGTGCCGGGCGAACCGTACGTCGTCGATCCTCCGCTGCGCCCACCGCGCGGGCGCGGACACCGGCATCGGGGTCTGCCAGTCGCTCTCCGCAGGCAGCCCCAGCGTCTGCCAGACCGCCTCCGCGACCCTGCGGTGCCCCTCGGCCGTCAGATGCAGCCGGTCCACGTCCCACATCCGCGGATCTCCCAGCGACGGCGCTCCGTACAGGTCGGTCACCACCGCGCCATGGCGCTCGGCCAAGTCGCCGACCAGCGAGAACAGCTCCTCCATACGCGGACGGAAGCGTTCCATCACCGGACCGTTCCGGCCCGGGCTGCGCATCAGCACCAAGGTCTTGCACGCCGGCGCGAGTCGCTCCACCGCCTCCTCCAGCCGGCCGCGGACCATGCCCATGTCGCACTTCGGCCGCAAGGTGTCGTTGAGCCCGCCGACGAGCGTGATCACATCCGGCTGCAGTGCGGCGGCGACCGCGACCTGCTCGTCCACGATCTGGCCGATGAGCTTTCCCCGTACGGCGAGATTGGCGTACCGGAAGCCGGGCGCGCGTGCCGCGAGACGGGCGGCGAGGACGTCGGCCCAGCCGCGGTAGGACCCGTCGGGGAGCAGATCCGACATGCCCTCGGTGAACGAGTCGCCGACCGCGACAAGACTGGTGTAGGAGGCATTCAATTCCATGGCGCTGCCGATCGTACCGCGACCCCGGCCTCTCACCAGGGGCCGCAGGAGCACGGAAGAGGGGCGCGGCCGCAGCCCCGCCCCTCCCCGTGCCGTCACCCGACGCCGACGCGACCGTCAGCGGGGCTGCGGCCTGCCCACCAGCTCACGGAGTACGTCCTCCATCGTGATCATGCCGGCCAGCCGGCCGTCCTCGTCGAGCACGGCCGCCAGATGCGTACGGCTGCGCCGCAGCGCGGTCAGCACGTCGTCCAGAGGCGTCGCCGCACGCACCCGGGCGATCGGCCGCAGAGCCGTCACCGGGAAGGGCACATCGCGCGGCGTGGCGTCCAGAGCGTCCTTCACGTGGAGGTACCCGATGATGCGCTGCTCGCTGTCCATCACGGGGAAGCGCGAGAAGCCGGATTCGTGGGAGAGCCGCTCCAGCTCCTCCGGGGTCGTGCCGACCCTGGTGTAGAGCACCCGGTCGACAGGGAGGAGCACGTCCTGGACCGGGCGCCGGCCCAGTTCCAGCGCGTGGCGCAGACGGTCGGCCGAGCGGTCGTCGACGAGCCCGGAATCCTCGGCGTCCTTGACGAGGCGCGCCAGTTCGTCGTCGGAGAAGGTCGCGGAGACCTCGTCCTTGGTCTCCACCCGCAGCAGCTTGAGCAGCGCGTTCGCGAAGGCGTTGATCGCGAAGATCACCGGCTTCAGCGCCCTCGCGAGCGTGACCAGCGGCGGTCCGAGCAGCAGCGCCGTGCGGACCGGCTCGGCCAGCGCGATGTTCTTCGGCACCATCTCGCCCAGCAGCATGTGCAGATACGTCGCCACGGCCAGGGCGATGACGAACGAGATCGGGTGAACCAGCCCGTGCGGCACCCCCACCCCGTCGAAGACGGGCTCCAGCAGATGGGCGATGGCGGGCTCGGCGACGATGCCCAGCACCAGGGTGCAGAGCGTGATGCCCAGCTGCGCCGCGGCGAGGAGCGCCGACACGTGCTCGAGCCCCCAGATGACACTGCGGGCCCGCCGGTTCCCGGCTTCGGCCTCGGGCTCGATCTGACTGCGGCGTACGGAGATCAGCGCGAACTCCGCGCCGACGAAGAAGGCGTTGACGACCAGGGTCAGCAGGCCGATGAAGAGCTGGACGGCGATCATCGTTCGTCCTCCGCCGTCTCGTCGCTGCCGGGCAGCGGGGCGTGCAGCAGCGCACGCGCGGCGCGATGCCCCGAAGCGTCCACCACGTCGATGCGCCACCCGGCGAGCTCGACGGTGTCGCCGACCACCGGGATGCGGCCCACCTCCGTCGCGATCAGACCGGCCAGTGTCTCGTACGGTCCGTCCGGCACCCGCAGCCCGATCGTGCGGAGCTGGTCCGTGCGGGCCGCTCCGTCGGCGGACCACAGGGTGCGTCCGTCCGCGTCCTCGCCCGCGGCGGCCAGGTCGGGGGTCTCGTGCGGGTCGTGCTCGTCCCGCACCTCGCCGACCACTTCCTCCACGATGTCCTCCAGCGTCACGACTCCCGCCGTGCCGCCGTACTCGTCGATGACGACGGCCATGGCCAGCTTTCCGGAGAGCCGGTCCAGCAGGCGGTCGACGGTGAGTGTCTCCGGCACGAGCAGTGGTTCGCGCAGCATGTCGGACACCCGCTTACGGGGCCGCTGGTCCGCGGGTACGGCCAGCACGTCCTTGATGTGGGCGACGCCGACGACCGTGTCCAGGCTGCCCCGGTAGACGGGGAACCGGGACAGGCCGGTCGCCCGGGTGGCGTTCGCGACGTCCTCGGCGGTTGCCTGGACCTCGAGGGCGGTGACCTGGACGCGGGGGGTCATCACATTCTCCGCGGTCAGTTCGGACAGGTTGAGGGTGCGTACGAAGAGTTCGGCGGTGTCCGCCTCCAGCGCGCCCTCCTTGGCGGAGTGGCGCGCCAGGGCCACCAGTTCCTGCGGGCTGCGGGCCGAGGCCAGCTCCTCGGCCGGCTCGAGGCCGAAGCGCCGCACGATCCGGTTGGCGGTGTTGTTGAGGTGGCTGATGAAGGGCCGGAAGACCGCCGTGAACGCGCGCTGCGGCGCTGCGACCGTCCGGGCGACGGCCAGGGGGGAGGAGATCGCCCAGTTCTTCGGGACGAGCTCACCGACCACCATCAGGACGACGGTGGACAGCGCCGTGCCGATGACGAGCGCCAGCGAGGAGGACACACCGGGCGACAGCCCCGTCGCTTCCACCGGCCCCCTGATCAGCTTGGAGATGGACGGCTCGGAGAGCATGCCCACGATCAGGTTGGTGACGGTGATGCCGAGCTGTGCGCCGGAGAGCTGGTAGGTGAGGCTGCGTACGGCCTTGAGTGCTCCGGCCGCACCCCGGTCCCCTCGCTCGACGGCCCGTTCGAGATCGCCGCGCTCCACGGTGGTCAGGGAGAACTCAGCCGCCACGAACGCTCCGCAGGCGAGGGAGAGCAGCACCGCCACGAGGAGCAGGAGCACTTCGGTCATCGGTTCACCTCCGTCCCATGATCGGGCAGGGGCGGAAGGTTCGCGCGATGTCGGCAGTGTCTACTACTGGGGGGCTCGCCCATGGGCGGACGCTCACACCTTTCGAAAGGGTCGGACGGTCGAGAGTACATGGTAAAGGATCGGCAAAATGCCCTGTACGGGCGGACGGCTCGCGCCCCGCTCAGGGGTGTTCGGCGGTTCCGGGTGCGGTCAGAGTGACTTGACCCAGCGCCGCCAGTGGTCCTCGCGATGGTAGCCAGCCGCGCCCCACGCGTGATGGGCCCGTTCGTTGGATTCCAGCACCATGGCATCGACCCGGCGGCCGCCCAGGGCCATGAATCGTCGTTCCGCGGCTTCCAGCAGCGCGGTCGCGACGCCCTGCCGGCGGCAGGCGGGGTGCACGGCGAGCCGGTACGCGGAACATCGCCATCCGTCGAAGCCGGCTATGACGGTCCCGGCGATCCGGCCGTCGCGTTCCGCGAGGAGCAGGGCCTCGGGGTCCCGTGTGATCAGCCGGGCGACCCCGTCGTGGTCGTCGGTGATGCTGGTGCCCTCCGCTGCCTCGCGCCAGAACCGCAGCACGTCGTCGATGTCTGAGAGGGCCGCGCAGCGGATGTCGAGATCGGTCATGGCCAGAGCCAATCAGAGCGTCCGGGGGAAGGGCGAACTGTTTCGTCCCGGGCCCTGCCGGGTGCGCCGTCCCGCCCGCTCCTCTTGCGAGTGCTAGCGCGCACGCGCTAGCGTGATGGCGTGCCCAAGACTCAGCTGAACGTTCGAGTGGACGAGGCCACCGCCGAGGCGGCGCGACAGCGCGCCCTCCAGCGGGGGATGAGCGTGAACCGCTACATAGAGGAGCTCGTCAAACAGGATGCGGGCGAGGTGGGACACACCTTCGTCGAGGCCGCGGCCGACTTCATGAAGCAGTACGAGTCGGTGTTCGCCGATGAGTTCGGCCCGGAGCGCGAAGGCACCCGTTGAACCTGCAGATCGACCTCTCCTGGCTGCTCATGGTCGCCGAGCACAAGACGCCCGGTGATCCGCAGGTCGTCGACTGGGGTGCGCTCGTCGCCGCAGTCAGCCGGCACGAGGCGGAGATCTTCGGCAGCCCCGTCTACAGCGACCCGCACTCCCGGGCGGCCGCCCTGCTCCAGCTGCTCCTGCACGTGCCCGCGCTCGAGCACTCCAACGCCATGTTCGCCTCCGCCGTCGCCTACGGCTATCTCGTCGCCTCGGGGCTGAAGGTCATCACCTCTCCCGAGCAGGTGCGCGATCTCGCGCGGCTGGTGAAGGAGGGCAAGGCCGACGTCCGGACCATCGCCGAAGAGCTCCGCCGGTGGAGCCTGTGAACGGCGTTCCTCACCCTGCCTCCGCCGCGCGGTCCACCACCGCCGACCGGCGGGCCACGCCGAGCACACACGGCGAGCTCGGCAGCTGAACGCCTTTGTCCGGGATACGGAACCTGCGGCACATGCCCAGCTCGAAGCCGGCCTCCTCGATGGCCGCCACCGTGTCCCGCGCGGTGTGACAGCCCCCGAAGAGCAGTGGCCAGAGCGTGCGGTCCGCCGCCCGCTGTGCGGCCGCCAGCCCCCGGCCCGGGGCCAGGGTGTGCTCGAAGAAGCGCAGCTCACCGCCCGGCCTCAGCACCCGCTTGATCTCCGCCAGCGCCCGGGGCAGGTCCCGCACGGTGCACAGGACCAGTGAGGCCACCGCCGCGTCGAACGCCTCACTCTTGACCGGCAGCGCCTCGGCCGTGCCCGGCACCACGTCGACCGGCACCTCCGCGCGCAGCGCCGCACCGGCCGCCAGCTGCCGCAAGCCGCGCTCGGGTTCGATCGCGACGACTTCGGACACGGCTCCCGGGTAGTGCGCGAAGTTGAGCCCGTTGCCCGCGCCGATCTCGATGACACGACCGGAAAGACCCGCGAGAAGCTCGTCGCGACGGTCCGCCACACCCCCCTTGAGGTCGGCCGCCACGCTCATCCTGGCGTAGAAGCGGGCGAAGACCGGGTGGTGCACCGCGTCACGGGGGACAGGTGTGCTGCGTCGACGCATGATCGGGCCTCCTCGGAGGGCACGTGGATACCGCTCTCCTTCGATTCTCCCCCGTACGGCCCCCGCTCAGCCGCTCATACGGTGACCGCCGAGCTCCGGTGCCAGCCAACCCGCCGCCCGCGCCCGGAAGTCGGCCGGTTCGAGCGCCCCGGAGCCGGCCGGCACCGCGCCGAGCAGCGGGGCGCCCGCGCTGACCGGGAGGTCGTCGATGTTGCAGCGCGAGGCCAGGTCCGGATCGGCCGGCATGCTCCCCACCACCACTCCGGGACACGTGAGTCCTCGCGCCCGCAGCGCCTCCGTCGTCAGGGCGGTGGCGTTGAGCGTGCCCAGGCCCGCCGGTGCCACCACCAGCACGGGCGCCGCCATCAACCGCGCGGCGTCCGCGAGCGTGCCCCCCTGCTCGTCGTAGCGGACGAGCAGCCCGCCCGCGCCCTCGACCAGCACCAGGTCGTGCTCCGTCGCCAGCTTCTGGGCGGCCTCGGCGATCTCGTACGGGCGTACGGGGGTGAGGCCTGCCCGGCGTGCGGCTGTCTCCGGTGCCAACGGCTCCGGGAAACGGGCCAGTTCGACGGCCGTCACATGAGCTCCGGCCAGCCGTGCCACCTCGGCGGCGTCCCCCGGCTCGCCCGGTGCGAGACCCGTCTGGGCGGGCTTGAGGACCGCGATCCGGCGGTCCCGGTAAGCGGCCGCGACCGCCGCGGTCACGATCGTCTTGCCGATCTCGGTGCCCGTGCCGGTCACCACGAGAATCGTCATCTCAGCCCTCCCTCGCCGCCGCGCACACGGCCCGGCAGATCCTTGCCACATCGTCGTCACCGGTCACGTACGGCGGCATGGTGTACACGAGATCGCGGAACGGGCGCAGCCAGACGCCCTCGCGCACCGCGGCCCGTGTGGCGGCCTCCATGTCGACCTCGTGATCGAGCTGCACGACCCCGATCGCACCCAGCACCCGGACATCCCGTACGCCCGGCGTACCGGCGGCCTCCGCCAGCCCCTGGCGCAGTCCCGTGCCGATCCGCTTCACCTCCAGCTCCCAGTCCTGGCCCAGCAGGAGATCGACGGAGGCGCAGGCCACCGCCGAGGCGAGTGGATTGCCCATGAACGTCGGCCCGTGCGCGAGCACCGGCACATCCCCGCTCGAGATGCCCTCCGCCACCCGCGAGGTGCACAGCGTCGCAGCGAGCGTCAGGTAGCCCCCGGTCAGCGCCTTGCCGACACACATGACATCCGGGGAGACCCCGGCGTGCCCCGCGGCGAACAGCTGTCCGGTACGGCCGAACCCCGTCGCGATCTCGTCGAACACCAGAAGCACGTCATTCGCGTCGCACGCCTCGCGGAGCACCCGCAGATACGCGGGGGAGTGGAAGCGCATCCCGCCCGCCCCCTGCACCACGGGCTCCACGATCACCGCAGCCGTCTCGTCCGCGTGCGCGGCCACCAGCTCGCGCAGATGCCTCACGTAGGTGTCGTCGGGCTCGGCGTCGAAACCGTCCGGAGGGGCGTCCGCGAAGATCTGCCGGGGGAGGGACCCCGACCACAGCTCGTGCATCCCGCCCTCGGGATCGCACACCGACATCGGCTGCCAGGTGTCACCGTGATAGCCGCCGCGCCAGGTCAGCAGCCGTTGCTTGGCGGGCCGCCCCGCCGAACGCCAGTACTGCAGGCACATCTTCACCGCGACCTCTACGGAGACCGACCCCGAATCGGCGAGGAAGACGTGCTGCAGCGGCTCCGGAGTGATCTCCACCAGCCGGGTCGCCAGCCGGACGGCGGGCTCGTGCGTGAGCCCGCCGAACATCACATGACTCATCCGGTCCAGCTGGCCACGGGCGGCCTCGTTGAGCACCGGATGGTTGTAGCCGTGGACCGCGGACCACCAGGACGACATGCCGTCCACCAACTCGCGTCGGCCGTGTGCGGGTTCGGCGAGGCGGAGACGGACCCCGGACGCGGACTCCACGACGAGCGGCTCCTGCCGGCCGGGCATCGGGCCGTAGGGGTGCCAGACGTGGGCCCGGTCCAGGGCGCGGAGTTCGGCCGGGCGGAGCGGATCAGGCATTGGGCGCGAGGTCCGTCCCGGTACCGCGACGGCGGACCGTCACCAGATCCGTACGCGCCGCCAGGACCTCGGACGGCTCCGGAGCGGCCTGGGGAGTCTCGCCGCACGGAGCGCAGCCGCCTTCGTGCGAGCCGCAGCCGCCGCCCGTCGGGGCGCGGTGTCCGGGAAGCGTCGTGGTGTCCGCCCCCTCCACTTCGAATCCGGCGTCCGCGATCATGTCGAGGTCGGACTGGCCCGACTGGCCCTCTGTGGTCAGGTAGTCACCCAGGAAGATCGAGTTGACCAGGTTCAGTGCGAGCGGCTGCATCGACCGCAGATGGACCTCACGGCCGCCCGCGAGCCGCACCTCGACGTCCGGGCAGACGAACCGGACCATCGCCAGGATGCGCAGGCACCGCTGGGGAGTGAGGTGCCACTCCTTGGCGAGCGGGGTGCCCTCGATGGGGATCAGGAAGTTCACCGGCACCGAGTCGGGGTCCAGGTCACGCAGCGAGAACACGACGTCCACCAGATCGGCGTCGCTCTCACCCATCCCGGCGATCAGCCCCGAGCACGCCGAGAGGCCGGCGGCCTGGGCCTGCTGCACGGTGTCCACCCGGTCGGCGTACGTGTGGGTGGTCGTGATCTGCCCGTACGTCCCCTCCGAGGTGTTGAGGTTGTGGTTGTACGCGTCCGCGCCCGCCGACTTCAGCCGGTCGGCCTGGCCCTGCGAGAGCAGGCCGAGGCACGCACACACCTCGACGTCCTCGTGCTGCTCCTTGATCGCCTCGATGGTCTGCGACACCCGGTCGACGTCCCGGTCCGTCGGCCCCCGGCCGCTCGCCACCAGGCAGACCCGCTTCGCGCCGCCCGCCACCCCGGCGGCGGCGGCCTTCGTGGCCTCGTCCGGTTTCAGCCAGGTGTACTTGAGGATGCCCGCCTCGGAACCGAGCCGCTGCGAACAGTACGAGCAGTCCTCGGGGCAGAGCCCGGACTTCAGGTTCACCAGATAGTTGAGCTTCACGCGCCGCCCGAACCACTGACGGCGTACCTTTCCGGCCGCGGCCACCACGTCGAGCAGTTCGTCGTCGGACGTCGCCAGCACGGCGAGCGCTTCTTCACGGGTCGGCAGTTCGCGCCGCAGCCCCTTGTCCACCAGCGTATTCAGCAGGTCCATGGCCTTGATCCTGACGTACGGCACCGTGATCGGCCAAGGAGGAACCGGACAGTAGAGCCCGTCGACACTGTGTGTATTGCCACACCCTGGCCTGTTGCGCACCCGGTTAGGGTCTGTGAGCTGCCTACAAAAAGGGACCGCTCATGTCCTACGCCCCGTTCGACTGGATCGACGACGAGGCCCGGCGCCGTGCCGGCGCCGGACTCGTCCGGACGCTGCGCCCCCGGCCCGCCGACACGGAACTGATGGACCTCGCGAGCAACGACTACCTGGGTCTGAGCCGGCACCCCGAGGTCACCTCGGCAGCCGCCGAGGCGGCACGGACATGGGGCGGAGGTGCCACCGGCTCACGGCTCGTCACCGGATCCACCGCGCTGCACGCCGAACTCGAACGCGAACTCGCCGACTTCTGCGGATTCGAAGCCGCCCTGGTGTTCTCGTCCGGCTATGCGGCCAACCTCGCCGCCCTCACGGCGCTCACCGGACACGAGTCGCTGATCGTGTCCGACGCGGGCAACCACGCCTCGATCGTGGACGGCTGCCGGCTCGCCCGGGCCGCCACCGCCGTCGTGCCGCACGCTGACCCCGAGGCGGTGCGAAAGGCGCTCCACGACCACCCCGGACGGGCTCTGGCCGTGACCGACTCCGTCTTCTCGGTGGACGGGGACGCCGCTCCGCTGGCAGCACTCGCCGGGGTCTGCCGCGAAGCAGGCGCTGCCCTCCTCGTGGACGACGCGCACGGACTGGGTGTCCTGGGCGAGGGCGGGCGCGGCGCGCTCGCGGCCGCCGGACTGGCGGGCGGCGAGGGGGTCGTCGCCACGCTCACCCTCTCCAAGTCGCTCGGCAGCCAGGGAGGAGCGGTGCTCGGCCCCGCCCGGGTCATCCGCCACCTGGTCAACACGGCCCGTACGTTCATCTTCGACACCGGTCTCGCGCCGGCCGCCGTCGGCGCGGCCCTGGGCGCTCTGCGGCTGCTGCGCCGCGAACCCGGACGCGCGGCGAGGGCCGGCGCGGTCGCCGTCGAGCTGTACGGCCGGCTGACGGCGGCGGGGCTGACCGCCGTGCGCCCCGACGCCGCCGTCGTATCGGTCCGCGCGCCCTCGGCGGAGTCCGCGGTGCGGTGGGCGGCCGACTGCCGCGCGGCCGGCCTCGCGGTGGGATGCTTCCGGCCTCCGTCGGTGCCGGACGGGATCTCCCGGCTGAGGCTGACAGCCCGGGCGGACCTGACGCAGGAGCAGGTCGCGACAGCGGTGGGCACGGTCCTCTCCACCGCGCCGGGGCCCGTCAGCTGACCCGGCGGGAGTCCAGTCCGGCGACGAAGGACGTCCATGCCGTCGCGGAGAAGCGAAGCGGCGGCAGGGACGTGTCCTTGGAGTCCCGCACGGCGAGTTCTTCGTCGCCGGCCGGCGCGGTTTCCACGCAGTTGTTCATTCCGGTACTGCGGCTGCTGCGCCGCCACCTGGGTGCGGGCTGTGCGAGACGGTCGGACATCGTGGCCCCCTCGGGCAGTCTGAAGGTTCCGTCTGATCACCGCGGCCTAGTGCGGCGATGAGGTCCAGCGAACGCTCGGGCGACAGCGCGTGAGCCTGCATCGTGCGGAAGGCCGAGCTGTACGCCTCAAGGTCTTCTTTCCGCTCCAGATAGAGACTACTCGTCAAGTGGTCAAGAACGACCACGTCTAGATCAGAAGTGGTCGGAAATGAAAAAATAACGAACGAGCCTGTGAGGCCGATGTAGCTCCCGGCCTCGAACGGCAGTAACTGGAGCGTCACGTGCGGAAGTTGCGCGACCTGTGACAGATGGAGGAGCTGTTCCTCCATGACCCGGGGGCCGCCGACCACTCGCCGTAACACGGCTTCGTCGAGTACGGCGCTGAGCCGCAGCGGCCGGGACGCGTGGAGGACGCTCTGCCGGGCGAGTCTGACCTCCACCAGGGAATCGAGCTGTGCGGGCGGCAGTCCGTCCAGCGAGGAACGGGTCACCGCCCGCGCGTAGTCGGCGGTCTGCAGCAGGCCCGGCACCACGGAGGTCTCCAGCGTGCGGGCGGCGTCGGCCTGGGACTCCAGGCTGATGAAGTCGCGGTACTGGGGCGGGATGAGCCCGCGATAGGCGTGCCACCACCCGCTTCCGCCTCCGCCCGCCGAGCCGGCGAGCGTCTGGAGCAGGGAGCGTAGTTGCCGGTCGTCCACGCCGTAGGCGTCCAGCAGGCGGGTCACGTCACCGGGCGTCACGCCGCTCGCCCCCGTCTCGATCCGGCTCACCTTCGACTGGTGCCAGCCCAGCATTCCGGCGGCGTCCCGGCTCGTGAGTCCCGATGTGTGACGCAGGCTGCGCAGCTCCTCCCCGAGCTTGCGACGGCGTACCGCTGGGCCGTTTCGCATGGCGGTCTCCTCCCGTTGTGCGGAGAGCCGTCCCGGGCGGATCCGGCTCGGAAAGGGGCCAGTGTTACGCCCGTACACGGCTCAGGAGACGGAGTTCACCGTAATGAGGGACAGATATATGCATATCTTGGTGGATCGCCGTCATGGAGGCCGGCATCGGTGGCAGTCTGGCGCGAAGCACAATCCAGGCCGGCCACGGGCCGGTCAGGGCGGGAAAGGGACGGCGTCGCCATGGCAGACCATCAGGAAGCAACCGTCACTCTGCCGAGCGATCCGGCCTCGGTCTCCGCAGCCCGGAGACACGTGGCCCGGGTGCTCGCCGAATGGGGCCTGTCCGAGGACGGCGACACCGCTGACGCCATTCGGCTGATCGTCTCGGAACTGGCCACCAACGCCGTCCAGCACACCTTCGGGCAGTCACCCACCTTCACGGTGGACCTCCGTCTCGACCGGGACGTGGAGTTCTATCTGGGCGTGACGGACAGTCACCCCCGCTGGCCCCAGCGGCTGCCCGCCGCGGTCAGGCAGGACAACGGCCGCGGCATGGTGATCATCCGGGCCCTGACGAAGGAGCACGGCGGGCGGCTCAGCGTCAGTCCCACCCCGGACGGGGGCAAGACCGTGTCGATCGCCCTACCTTGGCCGGTTCCCGCCCAGGCCTGACGCCGTCGGGCAGCCCCCCCGGCGGCGCGGGCGGGGCGGCGGTGCGGGCCGAGCGGTGGTGCGGGCGGGCCGGTGGTGCGGGCCGAGCGGTCCGGGCCGTGTGGCGGGCCGTCCTCACACGGCGGAGGCCCGGCCGAAGCCGCTGCGCAACAGGGCCATCAGCGTCGTCGCGGCCGCGGTGTTCCGGTCCCCCCGGTGCACCACGGAGATCGTGCGCCGGAAGGCGGCGGGTTCCAGGCGCCGGACGGCGAGCGGCGCGGGGGACATAGCGGCCACCATCTCCGGCACCACCGCCACGCCGATCCCCGCGCTGACCAGGGCACACACCAGCGCGTAGCCGGGCGACTCGCACACCACGGCGGGGGTGGCCCCCGCCTCCGCCAGCGCACGCTCCACCCCGCGACGCGGCGGATGGTCGGGTGCGCTGCTGATCAGCGGGCGGCCCGCGAGTCCGGCCACGGGCAGCGGGCCGCTGCCCTCGGACAGCATCTGCCCGAGCGCGGTGACCAGCACCAGTTCCTCGACGAGCAGCGGCTCGGCGGACACCCCCGCCGGGAGCGGCTCGGCGGCGGCGGGTTCGTACGCGTGGGTCAGCGCCAGGTCCACGTCACCGGCCGCCACGGCGGCGACGCCGGCGGGCGGCTCGTAGTCCGTGACGGCAAGTTCCACGTCGGGGTGGGCGCGCCGGAACGCGGTGAGTACCGGCGGCAGCAGATGGATCCCGGCCGTCACGAACGTGCCGACCCGCAGCCGGCCGCCCGACAGCCCTGCCAGTCCGGCCAGCTCGTGCCGCGCCTGGTCCATCTCGTCGAGGATGCGTCTGGCCCGTCCTGCCAGCAGCTCACCGGCGGCCGTCAGCCGTGCCCCTCGGTGGCGACGGACGAGGAGTGCGGCTCCGGTCTCCTTCTCCAGCTTGGCCAGCTGCTGCGAAAGGGCGGGCGCGGTGTACCCCAGCCGCGCCGCTGCACGCGTGATCGATCCGGCCTCGGAAACCGCCACCAGCGCGGCCAGCCGTGTCGGGTCGTACATTAAGCGTTCCTTTTGGCAGACCCAGAAGATTGCAAGTACATGCTAAGGGCTGCGATCGGTCAGGGTGGACCCATGGACGCACAACTGCTTGCCTTCGTCGCCGTGGCCGCGGGAATGGTGGCCCTTCCCGGCGCCGACTTCACCGTGGTCGTACGCAACGCGCTCACATCCCGGCGGTCCGGGCTCGCCACCGCCATGGGGGTCGCCGGAGGGCTGGTGGTGCACACCGCGCTGGCCGCGGCCGGACTCGCCGCCGTGCTCGTGACGATGCCCGCCCTGTTCCGCACCGTTCAGCTGCTCGGCGGCGCGTACGTGCTCTACCTCGGGCTGAGCGGCCTGTACGCGATGCGCCGGCGGGCCACCGCCGGCACCGCTGCCGAGGAGGAGAGCGGGGGCAGGACGCAGTCGGGGGCCGGAAGGTCACTGCGCCAGGGCTTCCTCACCAACGCCCTCAATCCGAAGGCGCCCGTGCTCTTCCTCAGCCTGCTGCCCCAGTTCGTCCCCGAGGGGCAGCCACCGCTGCCCAGGACACTGCTGCTGGCCTCGGTGGTCGTCCTGCTCGCGCTCGTCTGGTTCCCGGCCGTCGCCCTGCTGGTGGACCGCATGGGCCGGTGGCTGCGCCGGCCGCGTGCCACCCGGGTGATCGAGGGGGGCAGCGGCACGGCGCTCACCGCGTTGGGACTCGTACTGGTGACGGGCCCCCTGCTGCACTGAACGGCGAAGGGAGGGACCTCAGCGGACCCTCCCGTACAGAACGTTGCCGGACCAGATCTTCTCCAGCCGGACCACGGCACCGGTCTTCGGCGAATGCCAGATCTTCCCGCTGCCGGCGTAGATGCCGACGTGGTACACGCTGCGGCCCGCGTGGAAGAAGACCAGGTCGCCGCGTTTCCGCTGCGACCTGGAGATATGGCGGGTCTTGTTGTACTGCTGCTGAGCCGTGCGGGGCAGTTTCTTGCCGGCCTTCTTGAACGAGTAGAGCGTGAGCCCTGAGCAGTCGAACCTGTGGGGGCCCGTGGCGCCCCATCTGTAGGGCGCGCCCTTCTTCGAGGCCGCGATCTTGAGTGCGGTCGCCGAGTGGGCGGCGGCCTCGGCGTCGTTCACGAGGCCAGGGGCCATCATGGTGGTGCCTACGGCGAATGTCAGAACCGAGGCCGTACCGACCCGGGCGAACAGAGACGGGACATGAACCTGCGCAGTCATGCGCAACCCTTCGTCAGCCGCCTGTGAAGGATGACCTGTCGGGTTCGGGCTGGCGAAGTTGCCCGGCCGCGCGAAGCGGCTTCACCCCGAGGGCCGTCCGGAACTTCGGTCGGCCCGTTGTGCTCGGGTCCTCCACTCCTGCCGATCCACTCCTGTCGACCAGGCATCCGGACGGCGGCAGGACTCGGCGTCCGCCCGGACCGCCCCGCCGCGGTGGCGGGGGCTTGTCGTCCCAGGGATCTTTACGCACACGCCGCCGGATTTCCTCGCTGAAGTGGCGATATGTGAGAGTCGTCACGACTGATCCGATCGGGTGGACGCGGCCGGCCCGGAGTCGGGGCGACCGCGCCGGACCAGGCGCGCACCAGCGGCGGAACAACGAATTCCGTTCAGTGTCCGCGCCTGTCGCGCAAGTTGGGCTGTCCCTCGGGCGGGGGACCTCCTACGCCGATCGAGCGAGGAAAACTCGTCAGGTCGCCGGGCGTGTCGAAAAGAGGCGCCGAAAGGCGGGTGCGGCAGCCGAGTCGGGCGCCGCGGCTCTCAACTCGACGACGCGGGAGGCACGGCGACCCGTCCGGCGCGACGCTCGCCGTCCAGCAGCCGCAGTGCCCTGGCGAGAGTGTCCGCGTGGATCTGTGACTCGCCCCGCTCGTGCATCAACACGAGTGCGTCGCGGAGGGCGGTGGCCCGGGACGCGAGGGCCTGAGCCGCCCGGAGCGCCCCGTACGTGTCGCTGCCGCGGGCGGGGTTGATGCGGCCGAGCTGGTCGAGCACCTCCAGGTAGCAGTCGATGTACTCGGCCTCGGCGCGGGTCAGGGCGGGCAGCGGCGGGAACTGGGGTGAGAGCATCGGGCGTTCACCTCGCGGGATGCGGCGGCTGGGACGGTGTGCGGTTCTCCACGACGTGGTCCACCAGTCCGAACGCCAGGGCGGCCGGGGCGTCGAGGATGGTGTCCCGTTCGATGTCTGCGCTGATCTCCCGTGTGGAACGCCCTGTGTGACGGGCCAGCATGGCCGTGAGCATCTCGCGCTCACGCTCCAACTCGCGGGCCTGGATCTCGAGATCGGAGGGCTGGCCCTGCACCGGCTCTTCCAGGGCGGGTTGCTGAATGACTACCCGGGCGCCAGGCAGGGCATGTCGGCGTCCGGGCGCGCCGGCCGCGAGCAGCACCGCGGCGCTCGAACCCGCCTGGCCGAGGCAGAAGGTCTCCACCTCGCAGGCCAGGAAGTGCATGGTGTCGTAGATCGCGGTCATGGCGTTGAAGGAGCCGCCGGGCGAGTTGATGTAGAGGGACAGGGGCCGGTCGGGGTCCGCGTGCTCCAGATACATGAACTGCGCGATCAGGTCGGTCGCCGCGGTGTCGTCGACCGGCGTGCCGAGAAAGACGATCCGCTCGGACAGCAGCTTCGAGTACGGATCCATGCTCCGGGAGCCGTAGGCGGTGCGCTCGGTGAACTCGGGCAGGACGTAGCGGGCGGCGGGACGGAACATGGCGATGCCTCTCCTCGGACCACAGCGAATCGCAGTACGTAAAAAATGTACAGGACGTACAGGAGGTTAAGATGGGGCTATGGCCTACGAGATTCCGGTGACGCAAGCCCGGGCGGAGCTCGCCGAACTGATCAACCGCGTCGTCTACGGGGGTGAACGGGTCGTGGTGACGCGGCACGGAAAGCCCCTGGTGGCCCTGGTTTCGGCCGCTGACCTGCAACGACTCGAGAGCGGTGAGGCTGCGGCGCAGGAGGTGGCGGCCGAGGAGCAGGTGATCAGTTCGGTCTCCTCGTTCCGCTCCGTGTCGTCTGCTGAAGGCGAACAGCACCGATTCGGGCTCGCGGCGGAGTACCGCGGCCACGAGGACCGGGACCGCTGACGCCGTCCGCGGAACCCCGCGCCCCTGTCTGCCGCCGAACCGCGAAAAGCCGAGCCCTCGCCTGTCCTGGCGGGGGCTCGGCTCATCCGGAGGCGTCCGTCAGTCCGTGAGGACCGGTTCCCGGCGCCGGCCGGGGAGTTCGGCGGGGCTGCCCGCTTCCGGCTCCCGACGGCCGCCGAACAGCACGGCCGCAAGGCCGAGTACGGCCCAGACCGTCAGGGTCAGCGCGGCCCCGCCCGCCGCGGCGCCGTCGAAGAAGGCCACCGACCTCAGCAGTGAGCCACCCGCGCCCGGCGGGAGCCACTGGCCGATCGCGCCGACAGGTTCGGGGAGCATTTCAGGCGCGCTCGTGACGCCCGAGAAGGAGTTGCCGAGCAGCACCATCAGCAGCGCGCCCACGCCGATGCCCTTCGAGCCGAGCAGTGCCGCGAGCCCTCCGACGCCGGAGGCGATGGCCAGCACGGTGAGCCCGACGACGCCGGCTTCCGTCCACCAGTCACCTGTCACCACGCCCAGCCAGCTGTGGGCGACGGCCGTGGCGGCGATGCCCACCAGTCCCGCCGCGCCGACCAGGGTCACGGCCGCCCTGGCGCCGCGCAGTCTCATGACGGTCACCATCGCCCCCGCGGCGACACCGGCGAGTGCCAGCGGGAGGATACTCGCGCCGAGCGCCGCGCCGCGTGGATCCGTCGCGGGTGCGGCGACGACATCCGTGACCGGTACGGCTGTCCCCGACGGAGCCGCCCCCTTGGCCGCCTCGGTCAGCAGCTGGGAGACGACGGGGCTCGCCGCCGAGGCGGTGAGCAGCCGTGGGCCCTCCTCGGTGACGACGACGGCGCCGTATACGACCCGGTCCTCGATCGCGTCGCGGGCCGCTGCCTCGTCGTCGTAACGGTGGATCTCGAAGGCTCCCGCACGCTGTTCGAACTGCCTCTGCAGCTGGTCGGCCGCCGGTGCGGCGCCCGCGACGCCCACGGGCAGGTCACGCGGGGCCATCCGGGCGGCGGGCCAGGAGAACGCCCAGAGGCTGAGTGTCACGATCAGCGGGACGAGGAGGATGACCGCGACCGCGCGGCGGTTCGGCGCAGCAGGCATGACGACTGCCTCAATTCAAAGAGAAGGATCGTTCGTTTTAAGTACCGCCACTGTCTCCCCGGCCCGGATGCTTGTCAAGAAGGAACGTTCGTTTTAAGTTGGGGTCATGGCACGTGTATCCCAGGAGCACCTCGACGCCCGCCGCCGGCAGATCCTCGCCGGCGCCGCGCGCTGCTTCGCCCGCAACGGCTTCCACGGCACCTCCATGCAGGACGTGCTGAAGGAGGCCGGACTGTCGGCCGGAGCCGTCTACCGCTACTTCGCGGGCAAGGAGGACCTGATCGCGGCCATCGCCGACGAAGCGTTCCGCTCCATCCGGAGCGCCTTCGAGGAGGCTGCGGAGCTCACACCGCCCCCCATGCCCGACGTGCTGCTCGGCAGGGTGCTGCGCGGGGTCTTCGAGGAGCAGATGTACGGGATGGAGCGCCGCGCGTGCGCCGCGCTCATCGTCCAGGTGTGGGCCGAGACGCTGCGCAACGACCAGTTGGCGCGGACGCTCGGGGACGGCTACGCCGGCATGCGCGCGGCCTGGTCGAAGCTGGTGGACGCGTACCGCGCGGCCGGCATCATGCACTCCGACGTACCGGCCGACGACGTCGCCCGCACCATGATCGCAACCGCTCAGGGGTTCATGGCGCAGGAGGCCCTGTTCGGGGGAGTCGACCCCGCCGTCCTGGAGAACGGGTTGCGGGGGCTGATGTCCATGGACCAGTCAAAGATCAGTTAACGCGACGGAAAAACTTCCGCCCTAACGTGCAATACCTGGTCGCGGAATCCTCTTCATCGTTCAACAGAGTGTTGAAGGCGGGATAGGGTCCCGCTGCGTCCGGGGCAGGTACCGGGCGGGAGACGAAGAGGGTGGAAGCGTGCAACTGACTCCGCACGAACAGGAACGCCTGCTCATTCACGTGGCGGCCGATGTCGCCGAGAAGCGCAGGGCGCGCGGACTGCGCTTGAATCACCCCGAGGCGATCGCGCTGATCACGTCGCACCTCCTGGAAGGCGCCCGCGACGGCCGGACCGTGGCCGAACTGATGGCCTCCGGCAGGAAGGTCCTCACCCGCGACGACGTCATGGACGGCATCCCCGAGATGATCCACGACGTCCAGGTGGAGGCCACCTTCCCGGACGGCACCAAGCTCGTCACCGTCCACGAACCGATCGTCTGACGGGGGACCGACCCATGATTCCCGGAGAGATCCTGTTCGCGGAGGGGCGGATCGCGCTCAACGAGGGGCGCCCCGCCACCCGTCTCACCGTCCTCAACGCCGCTGACCGGCCCGTCCAGGTCGGCTCTCACTACCACTTCGCCGAGGCCAACCCCGGCCTGGACTTCGACCGCCGCGCCGCCCACGGGCTGCGGCTGAACATCGCCGCCGGAACCGCTGTGCGCTTCGAGCCCGGCATCCCCGTCGATGTCGAACTCGTTCCGCTCGCAGGTCTGCGCATCGTCCCCGGACTGCGCGGCGACACCGGAGGTTCCCTCGATGCCTGAGCTCAGCCGCCCCGTGTACGCCGACCTGTTCGGGCCCACCACCGGCGACCGCATCCGGCTCGCCGACACCGATCTCGTCGTCGAGATCGAGGAAGACCGCTCCGGCGGCCCCGGACGGGCCGGTGACGAGGCGGTGTTCGGCGGTGGCAAGGTGATCCGCGAATCCATGGGGCAGGCGCGGACCACCCGCGCCGAAGGAGCACCCGACACCGTCATCACCGGCGCCGTCATCATCGACCACTGGGGAATCGTCAAGGCCGACATCGGCATCCGTGACGGCCGGATCACCGGGATCGGGAAGGCAGGCAACCCGGACACGATGGACGGCGTCCACCCCGAGCTGGTCATCGGCCCCGAGACCGAGATCATCGCGGGCAACGGCAAGTTCGTCACCGCCGGTGCCATCGACGCGCATGTCCACTTCATCTCGCCGACCCTCGTCGACCAGGCTCTCTCCTCCGGGATCACCACCCTCGTCGGCGGAGGCACGGGCCCGGCCGAGGGGACCAAGGCCACGACGATCACCCCGGGCCCCTGGCACCTTGCCCGGATGTTCGAGGCACTCGAGGCCTACCCGGTCAACATCGGTCTGCTCGGCAAGGGCAACACGATGTCCCGGGAGGCCATGCACTCCCAACTCCGTGCGGGTGCGCTGGGGTTCAAGATCCATGAGGACTGGGGAGCGACCCCCGCCGTCATCGACGCCTGCCTGAGCGTGTGCGAGGAGACCGGCGCCCAGCTCGCCATCCACACGGACACGCTCAACGAGGCCGGGTTCGTCGCCGACACGCTGGCCGCCATCGCGGGGCGCTCCATCCACGCGTACCACACCGAAGGCGCGGGCGGCGGGCACGCTCCCGACATCATCAGCGTGGTCTCGGAGCCCTACGTCCTGCCCAGCTCCACCAACCCGACCCGGCCGCACACCGTCAACACCATCGAGGAACACCTCGACATGCTGATGGTCTGCCACCACCTCAACCCCACGGTGCCGGAGGACCTCGCCTTCGCCGAGTCCCGGATCCGGCCCTCGACCATCGCGGCCGAGGACATCCTCCACGACCTCGGAGCCATCTCGATCATCTCCTCGGACTCCCAGGCGATGGGCCGCATCGGCGAGGTGATCCTGCGCACCTGGCAGACCGCCCATGTGATGAAGCGGCGGCGCGGAGCCCTGCCGGGGGACGGTCACGCCGACAACCACCGGGCACGTCGCTATGTCGCCAAATACACGATCAATCCCGCGGTGGCGCAGGGACTGGACCGGGAGATCGGGTCCGTCGAGACCGGAAAGCTCGCCGATCTCGTGCTGTGGGACCCGGTGTTCTTCGGCGTCAAACCGCAGACCGTCATCAAGGGGGGCCAGATCGCCTACGCGCAGATGGGCGATGCCAACGCGTCGATCCCCACCCCGCAGCCGGTCATGCCGCGCCCGATGTTCGGCGCCGTGGGCCGCGCACCCTCTGCCAACTCCCTCAACTTCGTCTCCTCGGCCGCCGTCGAGGCCGGGCTGCCGGAACGTCTGGGGCTCGGCAAGGAGTTCGTGCCGATCACCAGCACCCGAGGCGTCACCAAGGCGGACATGCGGGAGAACGACGCCCTGCCCCGGGTCCAGGTCGACCCCGACAGCTTCGCCGTCACCATCGACGGGGATCCGGTCGAACCCGCCCCCGCCGCGGAGCTCCCCATGGCCCAGCGTTACTTCCTCTTCTGAGGGCGGGACAGCACTTCATGACAACGCGCGCAGCCCTGCTCGTGCTCGCGGACGGCCGGTTCCCCGCAGGTGGGCACGCCCACTCCGGCGGAGCCGAGCCGGCCGTCAAGGCGGGACGCATCCGGAACGCGGAGGACCTGGCGGACTTCTGCCTGGGCCGGCTTCACACCACCGGGCTCACCTCCGCCGCCCTGGCCGCCGCGGCCGCCCACGGCCTGGACCCGCTCGCCCTCGACGAGGCCGCCGACGCCCGGACGCCCTCGCCGGCACTCAGGAACGTCGCCCGCAAGCTCGGCCGGCAGCTGATGAGAGCGGCGCGAGCCACCTGGCCGAGCGCCGAACTGGCCGCGCTCGCCGAGGCCCGGCCGCGCGGCGCCCACCAGCCCGTCGTCCTCGGACTCACGGCGCGGGCAGCCGGCCTCGACCCCGCCGACGCCGCACACTGCGCCGCCTACGAAGCGGTCAGCGGCCCGGCCACGGCGGTGGTCCGTCTGCTGTCCCTGGACCCCTTCGAGGCCACCGCGGTCCTCGCCCGGCTCGCGCCCGACCTCGACCGGGTCGCCGAGCAGGCCGCCGACGCGGCCCTGCACGGCATCGACGCCCTGCCCGCCGCCTCCGCCCCGCTGCTCGACATCACCGCCGAGGCCCACGCGGCCTGGCCCGTCCGCCTGTTCGCGTCCTGAACACCGCGAACCTCAGCTCACCGTCATCACCAGGAGCCGCACCCATGCACCTCGACCACGCGCACAACGGCCCGGCCGCCGTCAGCGCCGATTCCACCCGCCCCGACGGCACCCGCCGCGCGCTTCGGATCGGCCTGGGAGGACCGGTCGGATCGGGCAAGACGGCCACCGTCGCCGCCCTCTGCCGCGCACTGCGCGACCGGATCTCCATCGCGGTCGTCACCAACGACATCTACACCCGCGAGGACGCCACCTTCCTGCTTCGCAACGCGGTGCTGCCGCCCGAGCGCATCCAGGCCGTCGAGACCGGCGCCTGCCCGCACACCGCGATCCGCGACGACATCTCGGCCAACCTCGAGGCGGTCGAGGATCTGGAGGCCTCCGTGGGCCCCCTCGACCTCATCCTCGTCGAGTCGGGCGGCGACAACCTCACCGCGACCTTCTCCAAGGGCCTCGTCGACGCGCAGGTGTTCGTGATCGACGTCGCGGGCGGCGACGACATCCCCCGCAAGGGCGGTCCCGGTGTCACCACCGCCGACCTGCTCGTCATCAACAAGACCGACCTCGCCCCCTACGTCGGCTCCGACCTGGGCAGGATGGCCCGCGACGCCGCGGAGCAGCGCGGTGACCTCCCCGTGGTGTTCACCTCCCTGACCGGCACCGACGGTGTCGGTCCCGTCGCCGACTGGGTGCGGGCCCGGCTCGCGGACTGGACCGCATGAGCGTCACGGCAACAGCCCGGATCACGGCGTGCGCCGACGGACGCGGATCCACCGTTCTGCCGGTCCTCGAGAGCGAGGGCCCGCTCGCCCTGCGCCGGACCAGATCCCCGGATCCCACGCACACACGGGTCACCGTCGTCGGCGCGATGAGCGCGCCCCTCGGCGGGGACCGGCTCACGATCGAGACGAGGGCCGAGGACGGCGCCCGGGTGACCGTGGACTCCGCCGCGGCCACCGTGGCGCTCCCCGGGGCCGGCCGGGACGCCCGCCCGGCCTCGTACGACGTGCGGCTGAGTGTGGGGGAGGGGGCCGAACTCCACTGGCTCCCCGAACAGATCGTCTCCGCCCACGGCAGCGATCTCGGCATGACCACCCGGGCCGAACTCGCCGGCAGCGCCCGCCTGGTGCTCCGAGAGGAACAGATCCTGGGCAGACACGGTGAACCCACCGGACGCCTCTCGACGCGTCTGACCGTGCGTCGAGCCGGCCGCCCGCTGCTCGACCAGCAACTGTCCTACGGCCCCGGAGCGCCAGGAGGCTGGGACGGCGCGGCCGTCCTGGGCGGTCACCGCGCCGTCGGGCAGCTGCTCGTCGTCGATCCCGCCTTCGACGACGGCCTTCCCGCACCGCGGCTGCTCGGCCCCACCGCGGCGCTCACCCCACTGGCCGGGCCCGCCGTCCTGGTGACCGCGCTCGCCGCTGACGCACGGCTGCTGCGCGCGGTGCTGGACGAGGCGCTCGAGGGTCTGCTGAAGGAGGCAAAGGCCCTTCGGGAGCCGTGAGTTCGCTCAGCGGGACAGAGGGCACCGGTTATTGGTTCGGTAAAGAAACATGCGTACGCCCTGTTCTCAGCAACCTCACAGACGACAGGATCCTCCTGGACATGTGAACCAGCGCGCCGCGACCGGCGGCGCATCACGCAGGGGGAGGTTCCACTTGAGACGCACAGCGGTGCTCGGTTCGGCCGGCACTCTGATCGCGGGCACGCTCATAGCGGGGGCGATAGCCGCACCGGCCGCCGGTGCCGACAGCAGCCGGCACCACGGCGGCCAGGAGGCGCGCGGTGTCCAGATCGCGGCGGCCCGGGCCGCGAAGGCCGGAATCGACTGGGCGGACTGTCCGGCCGACTGGGCGATCGCCGCACCCATCCAGTGCGGCTGGGTGAGCGTCCCGCTCGACTACGCCAAGCCGGACGGCAAGCAGATCAAGCTCGCCGTCGACCGGCACGTCAGCACGGGCACGAAGGACGAACGCCAGGGCGCGCTCGTCTACAACCCCGGAGGCCCCGGCGGCTCGGGCATGGCGTTCCCGAAGCGCATCGTCACCAAGAACCCGCTCTGGACGAAGACCGCGAAGGCGTACGACTTCGTCGGCTTCGACCCGCGCGGCGTCGGCCACTCCGCGCCGATCTCCTGCATCGATCCCCAGGAGTTCGTGAAGGCCCCGAAGGCCGATCCGGTGCCGGACAGCGAGGCCGACAAGCGGGCCCAGCGCAAGCTGGCCGCCGAGTACGCCGACGGCTGCGCCGAGCGCAGCGGCGACATGCTGCCGCACATGACGACGCCCAACACCGCACGCGACCTGGATGTCATCCGCGCCGCGCTCGGTGAGCGGAAGCTCAACTTCCTGGGTGTCTCCTACGGCACCTACCTGGGCGCGGTCTACGGCACGCTCTTCCCGTCGCACGTACGCCGCATGGTCGTCGACAGCGTGGTCAACCCGGCGAAGGACAACATCTGGTACGAGGCCAACCTCAACCAGGACATCGCCTTCCAGACCCGCTGGAACGACTGGAAGGCATGGGTCGCCGAGAACGACGCTGCCTACCACATCGGTGACACGCCCGAGAAGGTCGAGCAGGCGTGGCTGACCCTGCGCGCCGCGGCCAAGAAGAACCCGATCGGCGGCGTCCTCGGCCCCGCCGAACTCATCGGTTTCTTCCAGGGCGCCCCGTACTACGACTCCGCCTGGGCGCCCACCGCCCAGGTCTGGAGCGACTACCTGGGCGGCGACACCCAGGCGCTGATCGACGCCGCGGCACCCGACCTGTCGGACACCGCCGGCAACATCAGCTCGGAGAACAGCAACGCCGTGTACACGGCGGTCGAGTGCGCGGACGCCAAGTGGCCCACCAGCTGGAAGAAGTGGGACCGCGACAACACCCGGCTGCACAAGGACCACCCGTTCATGACCTGGGCCAACGCCTGGATGAACCTGCCGTGTGCGACCTGGCCGTCCAAGCAGCAGACTCCGCTGGACGTCCGCACCGGCAAGGGCCTGCCTCCGGTACTGATCGTGCAGTCCACCCGCGACGCCGCCACCCCGTACGAGGGCGCCGTCGAGCTGCACAAGCGCTTCAAGGGCTCCCGTCTCATCACCGAGAAGGGCGCCGGTTCGCACGGTGTCACGGGCCTGGTCAACCCCTGCGTCAACGAGCGGGTGGACACCTACCTGCTCACGGGGAAGACCGACCGGCGCGATGTGACGTGCACCCCGCACGCCACACCGACTCCGTGATCACCACCTGACGTGAGCGGGCGGCCGATGTCATCCGGCGGCCGCCCGCTCACCCCCCTCGGGCCGGTGCGGTGCCGCTCATGCCCCCCGGTCGTACCGCTCCAGCCAGGCGTCCTCCGCCGCGTAGTCGAAGAGCGCCTCGCCGTAGTTGCGGGCCATCTTCGGAAAGGCCTGCTTCCAGTCGCGTCCGTCGAGCTCTGCGACCAGCCATTCGACGGTCTGCGGCAGCGACTCGGCATACCCCGTGACCGGCCGGTAGCCCAGCTCCCGTTCGGCAGCGGCCATGTCGTACACGACGGGATGCGCACCACTCCACGGCGTCTCCCCGATACCGCCCTCGGGCGCCGCACCCGCCACCAGTACCGTCTCGGTCTCCACACCGAGCACTTCGTCGACGGCCGCGCCGATCTCGGCGACGGTCGGTGCCTCCGGGTCCGCCGCGTTGAGCACCCGGGAAGCCGGGCGCGCAGCGGCGAGGCGTATCAGCTCGGCGATGTTGGACACATGGGCCGGATGGAAGCGGCTCGCCCCGTCGTACGCGAGGACCCTCCGCCGGCGCCCGTCCACCAGCCGCTTGACGAAATACAGCTCACGCGGCGTCCGGCAGTGCGTCCCGTGGATCGCGCCCGCCCGGAGCAGCGTCACCGGCAACGCGTCACCGGCCGCGAGCAGCTCCCGCTCCAGCGCGATCTTCCGCGTCCCGTACGTCGCGTCCCCCGGGGCGACCGTGCGCTGGGTCTCCGGGACCGGCACGGGATACTCCGGGAAGCCGTCCGGCTCGCCCTGTGTGTCGAAACCGCGGCCCCGGTCGTCCTCGTACACCGCGCCGCTGGATATCACGACCGCGGACCCGACCCGGCCCGCGAGCCCGGCGAGCTGCGTGGCGTGGTCCCGGCCGAAGGCGACCATGTCGACCAGGACGTCACAGCCGTCGCCCAGCGCCCCCTCCAGCGCCCCCTCCTTCTCGCGGTCCACCGCGACGGCGCGGACCCCCTCGTCCCAGCCGATGTCCCGGCCGCCTCCGCGTGAGGCCGCGATCACCTCCCAGCCGTCCTCGGCCAGAGCCCGCACCGCGGGACGGCCGATCTGTCCCGTGGCTCCCAGCACGAACGCTCGTCCTCTGCTCATGCGGGAAACGCTACGGCGGCCTCAGCGGCCGGACCAGCAAAATCGGCCCTCAGCAGATTCCCCGCTCAGCGTGGCCGACGTGGGAACTTCTTGGTCTCCTCGGCCTGCGCCGCCTTCGCCTTGACCGCGTACTCGTCGACGTACTCCTGACCGGAGAGGCCGAGAATGGCGTACATGATCTCGTCCGTGACGGCCCGGATCGCCGCCTTCTGGTCCTCCAGGCCGGCGTAGCGGGAGAAGTCCAGCGGCTCCCCGAACCGGATCGTGACCCGCTTGATGCTGGGCACCTTCTGGCCGGGCGGCTGGATCTCGAACGTGCCGACCATCGCACAGGGGATGACCGGTACACCCGCCCTGATCGCCATCACCGCGACCCCGACCTTGCCCTTGTACAGCCGCCCGTCGTGCGAGCGGGTGCCCTCCGGGTAGATGCCGAGCAGTTCCCCCTTGCTGAGCACCCCCAGCCCCTCGCGGATGGCCGCCTGCCCGGCCTCCTTGCCGGACCGGTCCACGGGGATCTGCCCGATGCTGTGGAAGAACGCCGCGGTCAGCTTGCCCTTGATGCCGGGGCCGGTGAAGTACTCGGCCTTCGCGAGGAACGTGATGCGGCGCCGGAGGATGGCGGGCATCAGGAAGTGGTCGGAGAAGGAGAGGTGGTTGCCCGCGACGATGGCCGCGCCGTCGTCGGGAATGTGTTCCAGCCCCTCGATGCGGGGCCGGAACACCAGCCGGAGCAGTGGTCCCAGCACGACATACTTCAGGACGTAATAGAACACAGCTTCTCTCCTAGCCTTCCGGACCGGGCTGTTGGCCGCGTTCTGCCAGGTCACGCATGATGTTGTCACTCGTGTGGCCGACTCGTCGGCGCGGCTGACGGCGGACCGGCCTCTTCCGACTGGTACCCGCTTCTCGCCGCCTCACCTGACGCCTCATCAGTCGATGGTGCGTACGGATCCGTCGCTTCTCTCCGGCGGAGATCGTAGCCCCGTTCAGGGCGCTTCCGGGAAGTCCCGCGGAACGGGGGCGGACAGGCACCCGCCTCTTCCCCGGCGTCGTGACGTGGCGGGAGCCCGCGGAAGGGCCCTCCGAACCTGTCGGAGGACCCTCCCGGACGTGCCCCTCGCTGCTCTCGTGCCAGGTCAGTCCCGGTGGATGTCCGCACCCGGGCCGAGAGGCAGGTCGAAGCCGCAGAAGACACCCAGCGCGATCCGTACGGGTTCAGCGGCGTGATCATCTGGGTCGCAGGCCCGCCCGCGCCGGCGGTGGGATGCGTGGCAGCGGGCCGGCCGCTCTTCTCCTCAGGTGTCGCGGGTGGCGAGCATCCCCAGAGTGGCGAGCCCGAGGACCACCCAGCCGAACCAGAGCCAGCCGTTGCTCCCCAGTGCCACCGTGTACGCCGACACCGCGACCAGCGCGCCGACCGTGAGCACTCCCATGGTTTTCGTGGATCCAGGCATGAGCGCACGCTCCTCACCCGGCCGCACGGCCGGTGAAGCCATGGTCACCCCTCGGGGGCACCCACCGCTACTGGCCGCGCGCCTGCAATGACGCGAGATAGGCGTTGTACGCCTTCAGTTCCTGGTCGCCGTCCCGGTCGGCGGCACGGTCGGAGCGCTTGGCCGTCCGCTGCTCGGAGCGGTACCACTGGAAGACCAGCGCGATCAGCACCAGCACGGACGGGATCTCGCTGAAGGCCCAGGCGATCCCGCCGGCCGCGGACTGGTCGCCCAGGGCGTCGATACCGAGCGAGGCCGGAGGGTTCTCGTACGCCTTCACCATCGGCTGGCTCGCCATCATCAGCGCGATCCCGAAGAACGCGTGGAACGGCATGCCCGCGAAGAGCTCCAGCATCCGCATCACGTAACCGGGCCGGTGCGGGCCGGGGTCGATGCCCATGATCGGCCAGAAGAACACCAGGCCGACCGCCAGGAAGTGCACCATCATCGCGATGTGGCCCGTCTTCGACCCCATGAGGAAGTCGAACAGCGGAGTGAAGTAGAGCCCGTACAGGCTTGCGATGAAGAGCGGGATCGTGAAGACCGGATGCGTGATGATCTTCATGTAGCGGCTGTGGAGCAGCTTGAGCAGCAGCTCGCGAGGTCCTGTGCGGTCCCGCCCGGCCACGGGCAGTGCCCGCAGCGCCAGCGTCACCGGGGCGCCCAGCAGCATCAGGATCGGCGACACCATGCTGATCACCATGTGCTGCACCATGTGCACGCTGAACATGACCATGCCGTAGTCGTTCAGTCCCGTACACATCACCAGGGCGATGGACAGCACACCGATGACGAAGAACACGATCCGGTTCACCGGCCAGCCGTCGCCCCGGGCGCGCAGCCGCGCGACCCCGTAGCCGTACAGGGCGAGGGCGGCGACGCAGCCGACCAGGAAGAACGGGTCCGCGGAGAACTCGAGCCCGCGTCCCAGCGTGAACGGCGGCAGATCCATGTTCATGCCGTGCCCGCCGTGATCCATCTGTTCACTCCCGCTGGGGACGTCCCCGTTTCGTGCCGGTTGTCCGGTCCAGACTAGAACCGCCCCCGGCCGCGGGTGCGGCCGGGGGCGGTTCATCGGGTGTCGTGACGGTCAGAGCACGACCTGCGCCTCGGCGTAGCGCTCGGCAGGGACCGTCTTCAGGGTCTCCACCGCGGCCGCCAGGGGGACCATCGTGATGTCCGTGCCGCGCAGCGCCGTCATCATGCCGAACTCGCCGCGGTGAGCGGCCTCCACCGCGTGCCAGCCGAAGCGGGTGGCCAGGACGCGGTCGTACGCGGTCGGGGTGCCACCGCGCTGCACATGGCCGAGGATCACCGGGCGGGCCTCCTTGCCGAGGCGCTGCTCCAGCTCGCCGGAGAGCTGCGTCGCCACGCCGGCGAAGCGCTCATGGCCGTAGATGTCCTTCTTGCCCTGGTTGAACTCCATGGAGCCCTCCCGCGGCTTCGCACCCTCCGCGACGACGACGATCGCGAACTTCTTGCCGTCCGAGAAGCGCTTGCCGACCAGTGCGGTCAGCTCGTCGATGTCGAAGGGCCGCTCGGGTACGACGATGGCGTGCGCGCCGGCCGCCATGCCCGAGTGCAGCGCGATCCAGCCGGTGTGGCGGCCCATGACCTCGACGATCAGCACCCGCTGGTGCGACTCCGCCGTGGTCTTCAG